>NZ_JBFOCQ010000013.1:0-164025 GCF_040907805.1 Aeromonas sp. s3 | reverse complement strand
GATATCACCTACGTCTGGACCGGTGGCCGTTGGCATTACCTGGCAGCTGTGCTTGACCTCCATGCCCGCCGGGTCGTGGGCTGGGCGATGTCTGACAAGCCCGATGCAGAGCTGGCAGTAAAAGCGCTCGAGATGGCCTATCAGCAACGAGGTTGCCCATCAGGCGTGCTGTTTCACTCCGACCAGGGCAGCCAATATGGCAGCCGGGCATTTCGGCAACGGCTGTGGCGCTATCGCATGACCCAGAGCATGAGTCGTCGTGGTAACTGCTGGGATAACGCCCCGATGGAGCGGTTGTTCAGGAGCCTGAAGTCAGAGTGGCTCCCTGTGACGGGATACATGAGCCTGCGGGAAGCGAAACGGGATATCAGTTATTACCTGATGGATTACTACAACTGGCGGCGTCCACATCAACACAATGACGGGATACCGCCAGCAAAAGCCGAAGATCGGCCTAACCAAGTGTCCGGATTTAGTTGACCACTACACGGTGACTCCGGATAACACGGTAGGGGTACCGTTTTGTTATCCGGTTTGAAGCCGTATGACCACTCCCTTTTGTG
This sequence comes from Aeromonas sp. s3, assembly GCF_040907805.1. Taxonomy (NCBI): domain Bacteria; kingdom Pseudomonadati; phylum Pseudomonadota; class Gammaproteobacteria; order Aeromonadales; family Aeromonadaceae; genus Aeromonas; species Aeromonas sp. s3. The sequence goes on along the minus strand of NZ_JBFOCQ010000013.1, from coordinate 163,462 downwards.
GGCAACTGTCAGGTGAATACCATCTCCATACATATGTAACCAGTATCGGCATGAGTGTACAGGCTACATATAATGAGTCCATCGAAATGAGCGCCAAATGACCATGTCATGAACGGTAAGCTGGACAGTGCATACAGCCATCACGCCGCGTGTCGGATGCAGCAGCGCGGTATTCTCCCGAGCTGGTGGAGCTGCTGCTGAGCATCGGGCGTTCTGCTTATCACCAGGGGCGCGAGCTGGTTTATCTCGACCGCAAAGGATTGACTATGCTGCAAGCCGGATGTGGATTGCCAGCGGAATGTTGCCAGCGTCTGCGCCGTCACTATCTGGTCCTGCAAGACGGTGAGGTTGTCACCGTCGGTCATAAAACCACCCACTTCAAACGGGATCGTCACTGAGGCGCTATGAACTCAAGACTGTTATCAGGTCAGGCGGCCATGTCCCTGATCAGGGGGATCTATTACCTGCTGTCAGCCGAGCGAGCTAGGGAGCTGACCTGTCTGCTTGCCAAAGGCGCGTGTCACGAAGAGGGTGAGACTTCACCACTGGCGGTGGTGACGGCATTGGCTATCCATGTCGAGCAACATCGGATGGATCGCACGTCACGGCCCATCTATTTGGGGCGTGAGCAACTGATGACCGGTGCAGCCGATTTGCTGGGGGAGGCTGCCCGCTTTGAAGATCAGGATGTATTTCGCCTGTTGGCGTTACTGCTAGACAAGTTACTGCGGGGAGAGGGGGCCGTCGTCAGCCAAGCTGGATGGACTCACGGTAAGCGTGATGGAACAGCGGGCGCTGGCGGCGCAAGTCACGCAATCAGCTGGGCCATGCCAGCTGGCTGGATGTTTCTGGCATGGTGACGATTTGGCAAGCGGCGAAGTGCTACTCGGTGTGCTGCTGGGCAGGGATGAGCGAGTGCGGCTTGTTTATGGTCTGCTGGTGGGTGCTTTCTACATGGGGGAGCCTTTCCGGCTAGAGTGAGGTTGTTTGAATTTTTCAGCAAGTGATTTAAATATAACAGGAAAATGAACTTCTGCAGTTTATGTCCACGAACTTCTGCATGTGGTGTTTCAAATATGAAACAACTGGACAGGTCTGGCTTGGCTTTATTATGGCAAAAACGGATGAAATCCTGCCGGTTAAGTTGCTCAGTCGAAGAGTGTTACTATCTGTAGCAATGCCCCTCAAATTTCACCACGTCCCAATTGTGTACCACTCTCATCAGCGTTAGAGCCATAAACCTTTATAAATCAGGTCATTAAAAAAGACATATTGCAAAACGTGGAAGTAGAAGGTCGGCTCGCTGCCGGCGTGTGCTGTTTTGCTCATGTTGCTCGAGAGGGATATCCGATGACGGCGGCGTCTGGCGCCTGGGTGGGGGTGCCATGCACCTCGGTTGCCTGCATGGTAAACCATAGCGCAGGCAGAGCGAAGGGCAGTCGTCGTGGTTGGCTGTTTATTGGCCGCGGCAGGTTGGCCAGCCCGGTGAGATGAGCAATGCCATGATCTTCTAAGACAAAGGCATGTCTCAACGGTTTCTTCTGGCCGCGCCCGCCAGTGTGCCGGACATCGAGGATGGATGCCCGGCCTGGCGATCGCGGCCGGGCACGGCAGGTTACTCCTCGTCGATGGCGGCGAATCGAGCCACCAGATAGTCGATCAGCGCCCGTACAGAGGGGAGCAGGCCGCGCCGGGAGGGGAACGCAGCGTGGATGAGTTCGGGCTTTGGCTCCCAGGCGGGCACCACCTTGATCAGGGTGCCGGCATCGAGCTGCTCCCGCACCATCAACAGCGGCAACTGCACCACGCCGATACCGGCCAGCGCGGCACTGCGCAGGGCCACCATGTCGGTGGTGACGAAACGGGGTTGGTGGGCGAGCTCGACATGGGCCCCCTGCGGCCCGAACAGCGACCAGATATAGTGCTGCCGTGGCGCTCCCAGCCCCATGCTGGGCCAGCCGTGCAGATCCGCCGGCGCGGCGGGCAAGCCCCGTTGTGCTATCAGTGCCGGGCTGGCCACCAGGCACTGGCGACGCTGCGCCAGTGTCCGGATCACCAGTTCGCTGTCCTGCAGCGGTGGCGGTCTGACCCGGATCGCCACATCGACTCCTTCGGCGATGGGGTCGACCCGCCGATTGGTCCCTTCCAGCTCGACTCTGATCTGCGGGTGACGGGCCATGAAATCCGCCAGCATGGGGCCGATATGGGTGTGCAGCAGGGCGATGGGGCAGCTCATGCGGATGAGACCACAGGGCTCGGTTCGGGTCATCTCGATGGCAGCCTGCGCCGCCTCGGCCTCCACCAGCATCCCCTTGCAGTGTTCGTAATAGGTACGGCCCAGCTCGGTCACCGCAAACTGGCGGGTCGAGCGTTGGAGCAGCCGCACGCCGAGCCGAGCTTCAAGCTGTGCTATCCGGCGGCTGAGGCGGGATTTGGGCATGCCGATGGCGCGGCCAGCGGGGGCAAAACCGCCGTGATCCACCACCTGGACGAAGTAGTAGAGATCGTTCAGATCCTGCATAGAGTGCTCTCATCGTTCCAAAAATAGGACGCTGATGCCTAATTTAGCAGTCTACCCACCTGTTCGTCTCGAAACTATGCTGTCTCCAGTGTTCAATTCCACCGGATATGTCAGGAGCGACAGATGAAAAAGATCCTCGGTGTTTACAGCGCCCCCCGTCCTCACTGGGTAGGCGACGGCTTTCCCGTCCGCTCCCTCTTCTCCTACAGCAGCCACGGCAAGCAGCTGAGCCCCTTCTTGCTGCTCGACTATGCCGGTCCGGCCAACTTCATGCCGACCAGGCGGCCACGCGGGGTGGGTGAACATCCCCACCGCGGTTTCGAGACGGTGACCATCGTCTACAAGGGCGAAGTGGCGCACCGGGATTCGACCGGTCGGGGCGGCGTGATAGGCCCGGGTGACGTGCAGTGGATGACCGCCGGCGCCGGTATCCTGCACGAGGAATTTCACGCCCCGGCGTTCAGCGAGTCGGGCGGTGAGCTCGAGATGGTGCAGCTGTGGGTGAATCTGCCGAGCCGGCACAAGATGACGCTGCCCGGTTACCAACCCATCCTGGCGCGCGACATTCCGACGGTGGCGCTTGCCGACGACGCGGGATCGGTACGGGTTATCGCTGGCGAGTTTGAGGGGGTCCGTGGTCCGGCCCATACCTTCAGTCCGCTGCATGTCTGGGATCTGCGCCTGGTGCAGGGCAGCGTCAGCACACTCGAGTTGCCCGAAGGCTGGACCGGCGCGCTTATCGTGCTCAAAGGGACCGTGCAGGTCAACGGCAGTGCCATCGTCCGGGAGGCGCAGATGGTGGTGTTAGAGAAAGCGGGGCAGCAGGTGCTGATCGAGGCAAACAGCGACGCCACTGTGTTGCTGCTGAGCGGCGAGCCCATTGAGGAGCCTATCGTGGGGTACGGCCCCTTCGTGATGAACAGCCATGAGGAGATAGTGCAGGCCATCGATGACTTCAACAGTGGCAGATTCGGCGTGATGCCGCAGTGATAAATGGACAAGGCCCTCGCATGAGGGCCTTGTTCTTATGAGGCTGCGGATCAGCGCTGACGGGCCTTGAATCTGGGGTTGCTCTTGCAGATCACGAACAGCTTGCCGCGTCGGCGGACAATCTGGCAATCGGGGTGGCGCGACTTGGCTGATTTGAGGGAGGAGAGGACTTTCATGACTGGGCTTTTCCTTTGTTGAAGAACTGACCGAAACGCTGGCCGAAGCGGGCGACCTGACCCTCCTTGCTGACCTGCTTCTGCTTGCCGGTATAGAAGGGGTGTGACGCACTGGAGACATCCAGCGTCACATAGGGGTAGGTGTTGCCGTCTTCCCACAGCTTGGTGCGATCGGTCTTGAGGGTGGAACCCACCAGAAAATAGGTGTTGGCGGTCAGGTCGTGAAACAGAACCTGACGGTACTCGGGGTGAATGTCTGGACGCATGATGGTTCGCTCTGTGTGATTGATTGTTATGTTATAACAACAAAATCATGCCTCCGTTGAGAATCAATATCAACAACTTTTTGCACGGCATCAGGGTTGAGCGAGGAGAATGAAGTTGCCGCGTTGCGTCGTTTGCTCGGTTGACCGCTTGATTAGGCAGCCAAATGTATCAGGGGAGAAGGTCTTGCAGGAAAGAGTTTTTGGTCAGCCGCTGGCGCCCTCTTTACTTTTGATTTTTACTGTATAAAAATACAGTAAAAATTATGGAGAAGTATCCTATGCGTCTGGAAATCATCATCGACAAGAAACATCAGGTGCCCACCTCGACCATGGAGGCGCTGCGCCAGGAGCTGCTCAAGCAGCTGGGCGAGAAATTCCCCGACCTGCATGTTCGCGTCGCCCCCGGCAGTGCCATGGCGTTGACCGTCAGCCGGGCCAGCAAGGAAGAGAAGGAGCTGGCGGAAGCCATGGTGCAGGAGGTGTGGGAGAACGCCGACAGCTGGATGCCAGAGAGTGCAGCCTCCTGAGCCAGGCGGGGCGGGCGTCGAGCATATGAAAATTGGATAGACAGAAAAAACGCGGCCATGGCTGCGTTTTTTGTTTTCGCGGGATGGAGCCCGTGCTTGTCGTGCTCTCTGCCCTTAATCCTCAAAACTCAGAACTGGCAGCAAGTGTTAGAGCCCGGCCCAGCGTTTGAGGCTGTTGACCTGTACCCGCTGATCGGCCTGGGCAATGTCACCGCTGGTCCGCAGCGCCTTGAGGGCGATGGGCAGGGCGGCGCGCACTTCGCTGGCCGTCATGCCGGCCTGCAGGGCCGGGTGATAGGCGAGCTTGAGCAGCACGTAATCGAGCCCGGTCGGAAAACTGTCGATACTGTTGTCGTTGAAGATGGAGGGAAACACCTTGTCCGAATCGTTGGGCAGCCCCATCACCTGAGTGAGCTCCTCCACCACGCAGTCGAGGAAGCGCCCCTTGGCCCGGCTGTAATCCACCGGAATGATGATGGTGGCGCGGGCCATCTCGCGGCGGGTATTGGTGGTGAAGTTGGCCATGCAGAGCCCCTCCTTGAGCGCCGTCTTGACGGAGGCATCCTGCCCCATGGTGCGCTGGGCCCAGCTCGCCATCTTGGCGCGCTCGGTCATGATCAGGGTGATGTTGGGTCGCTCGCTGACCAGGGCGATGGGGCGGCCTATGATGCCGGCCAGATGCTGGCTCTGCACCCTGACCACCTCGCTTTGCAGCGCCTTGTCGCCAAACTCGTTGACCAGCTTGAGCCGGATGGGCTGCTCCCAGCGCGAGAAGCGCACGTTCTGTTCGTGGCCATACTCCCGCTTCATGGCGATCTCAAAGAAGCTTGCGGTGAGATAGGCATCGCTCTGCCAGCGTTCGGCCGCCGAGAGGGAAGGGCTCAGCAAGAGTGCCGTCATCAACCAGCGGGCAAGTGGTCGGCGCAACGGGATCATGTCTCCTCCTTGAAACCTGCGATGGGTCAGCGTGCGGCACGCTCGAGATCGCGCCAGGTGAGCCAGAGCCTCAGATCAAACTCCAGTTGATGATAGTCCGGCTCCATATGCTGACAGAGCTGATAGAAGCTCTTGTTGTGATCCTTCTCTTTCAGGTGGGCCAGCTCGTGCACCACGATCATCTTCAGGAAGGCCGGGTGGGCCTCCTTGAACAGGGCGGCGATGCGGATCTCGTTCTTTGCCTTGAGCTTGCTGCCTTGCACCCGGCTCACATAGGTGTGCAGACCGAGGGCATCCTTGATCACGTTGATCTTGCCGTCGAAGATCACCTTGGAAAGCGGCGCCGAGCTTTTCAGGTAGCGGTTCTTCAGCTCCATGGTGTAGGCGAGCAGCGCCTTGTCGCTCTGGATGAGGTGGGTCTCAGGATAGCGCCTGGCCAGCACCTCCCCCAGCTTGCCCGCCGCGATCAGCTGTTGCACCTGGGCCTTGAGGGGCTCGGGGTAGCCACCGAGATAGGTCAGTTCCGCCATGTCTGCATTACTCAATACATCAAAAGAGCGCCATTGTAGTCAGCGCGTCGCCGCTTGCCTACCGTTTCGGGTCTTGCCTGCGTTGGCGCAATGAAAAGGGCCGTCATCGCGGGATGACGGCCCTGTTCGCTCAAGGGGGCTCAGCGCCTGCGATAGAGACCCGGCTCCACCTCTTCATACTGGCTCACCAGATATTGATAGAAGGCGAGGCTGGAGGGGGAGCTCGGCTTCTTGAGCTCATCGGCCACCCGATCCGGCTTGGCGATGATGAACTTGGGGCTCTGGCGTTTGAGGTCGGCCAGCACCCGCTCACGCACGTCATAGGGCGGGTTGACGTTGGCGAAGAAGAGGTAGGCGGAGGCCGGCTGGCGATCGGTCCAGAGGTAATATTGCGGCTGGATGCCATCCACCCAGATCTTGTCGGCAGGGGTGGTCTCGGCCAGGATCCGGTCGACCCGTACCTGGGCCGGCGGGTTGAAGGGCCGGCCTTTCTGGCTGCCTTCCCAGGCGTTGTTGAGCAGCAGGGCCAGCATGGCCAGCGAAGCGAGCCAGGGGGTGGCACTGCGCACATCCCAGGCGCGCCACAGGGGCACCAGAATGAGCACCGGCAGTGCCCACAGCAGGCTGTTGCCGAGCACTTCACGTACCCGTTCCAGTGACCACTCCTTGGTGCTCCAGCCGTAGCCCAGCTGCTGGGCCAGCAGCCAGCTGGCGGTCAGCACCACCAGCGAGATGCAGAGCAGACCGAGGGCATCGGCTTGCTGCTCGCTGCGATCCAGCAGGCAGGCCAGCGGCAGCAGGGACAGCTGCAGATAGAGCACGTCGTAGTGATCGAACACGTGGCCGGAGACCGAGTTGGCGATCAGGGTGAAGATGACCCCAAACAGGGTGGCGCACAGCACCGGCAGGTACCACTCCTGACGCCGGCTCATCATCAGCACGATGAAGGCGGGCAGCAGCATGATGAGGCCGGTACGCAGCAGGCCGACGCTGCCCACATCCGGCGAGAAGCCGTTGCCATAGCTCCCCTCGAAGAAGATGTCGAAGGCGTAGTATTTGAATTCGGCCAGCAGGTTGTGGTGCTGGAAATAGGCCAGCAGCGGACCGCCGACGAGCGCCAGCCCCAGCAGGCTGGAGCAGAGCAGGGAGAGGGCGCAGCGCCACTGCTCGCGCAGGCACCAGTGGCAGAACAGCACCAGATACCAGGCACCCCAGAAGGCGCCGTTGTTGGTGCGCATCCAGGCGACGATGGCAAAGGTGAGCGCGGCCACCAGCGCCGGTCTCCAGCTGCAGCGCTTGTCCAGCAGCATGGTGATGAAGGCCCACTGGGCGATGAGGGCGAGATGGAAGGTCCAGTCCTCGGTCATGTTGCCGTAGTAGTAGCGGGTGCCGTAGAGCGCCAGTACCGCCAGCATGCTGCCGAGCCGGGCCCGCAATGAGAGGCCGAGCTGGCCGAAGGCCTGCCAGCTGGCCATCAGCCCCAGCCAGCAGAGCGCCCATTCCAGCAGCCAGATCCCGAAGAAGCCGCCGAGGCCGTAGCCGAAGGCATCGAGGGCGAAGATCATGGGGCCCTTGATGTCGATCATGTCCCGATAGAGCACGCCCCCCTCGCTCCACATCTTGCCCATCACGGCAAACAGCGAGGCGTCGAAGCCCGGCGCCATGCCGTGGAACAGCGGGTTGCGCAGGGAGAACAGCAAGGCCAGCAAACCGGTGAGCAGGATCACCAGCGGCCGCAGGCCCGGATTGACGCGAGGAGGAGTAAAACGGATGGCATGATTCATGGGTGACCTGTTCCTGCTGGGAAGTCTCGAAAGCGGGCCTATCTTGCCGAGCCTGACCACACGATGCAATGGGCCAGGGGAATGTGCTTGAAATAATTTGCAAAAGTGCCGCTTTACGACAAGAAAGCGGCACGTTTTATGGCGTACGGGGACAAAGGGCGAAGCCGAGTCCGGCTTTCGCCCCGGCTGGCGGGGGATCAGCCGGCGGTCGGCCCCTGATACTCCACCCGCGCCGGCATGGCGGTGAGCGCCGGCAGATAGCGGGCCCAGCGGATGAAGGCATCCGCCAGGGTGATGCCGAGCTCCTGATTGTGCTGGGTCAGGGTGCGGGCCAGCGCTGTGTAGCCCTCCTTGCCGGAGGCGGTGTAGGCGCTGGAGACCCCCCGATAGATGGCGTCGGCGTCGACCGCTTGCCACTCATCAGGCGCACGCTCCCACTCCAGCCGGGTGATCCGGCGCCCCTTGGGCTGATCCGCCTGATAACAGAAGCGCACTCCGGCGGTGTAGGGGAAGCTGCCGCTGCCATTGCCCGTCACGCCGTTGTTGGTGGCGTTGTCGATGGCCCCCTCCAGTGCTTCGGCCAATTCATGACCGTGCACCCGATAGAGGGTGAGCGGAATGGCGAAGGGCAGCAGGCGACCGGCGATGTCCGCTTCGCTGAGCGGCCCGGGTTCGAGGGAGCAGCGCACCCCGCCGGCGTTGTGCAGGGCAAAGTCCACCTGACCGACCTGCTCGCGGGCGCTGGCCAGCATGGCGCTCGCCACCAGGGGGGCGACCTGGCTGCCGGTCGGCAGGTTGGCATCGGGCAGCCGCTGGTGGTGCAGCGGCTCGTCAAGGCGGGTCACGATGCGCTGGGTCATGGTCTCCAGCTCGGGCCGGTAGCGCCTGGCCAGATGCTGTTCCAGTTCGGGATCGGGGTCGCAGAAGGTGAGCCCGGCCGGCGGATTGCCGGCAAAGGGCCAGGGCTGCCAGGGCAGCCACTCCAGCTGGCCGCGGCTGCGCTCTACCCGGCCGCGCTGGTCAAAGGTCAGCTCGCACACCCCGAGGCAGAGGGCGCTGTGGGCGGCGTGCAGGACGGCCACCCCGTTCACCATCAGCGGGTAGCTGCCTTCGCTGTCGAGCCCTAGCGGCGCCAGCTCCCCCAGCAGGCTGTGGGTGTGGCCGCCGATGATGAGGCTGAGCTCGGGGAAACGCTCGGCCAGCCGTTTGTCCTGCTCGAGCCCCAGGTGGCTGAGCAGGATGATGTGCTGAATGCCGGCGGCCTTGATCTCTGCCAGCGCGGCTTGCAGGGTCTGCTCGATGCCGTGGAAGCGGGTGTGGCCATCCGGGTTGGCGATGGCGGCCATCTGCGGCAAGGTGATGCCAAGCAGGGCGAAGGGCACGCCGCCGAGCAGGCGCCGCTGCCAGGGGCGGCTGGCATCGTACAGATTGGGCAGGCCGCGCAGGGGGAGTGGGGTATCGGCCGGCTCCTGGCTGCTGTCGAGGTTGGCGGCCAGCACCGGAAAATCGAGCTGGCGCAGGAACTCCACCAGAGGACCGTTGCCCAGATCGAACTCGTGATTGCCGATCACCATGGCGTCCGGTCGCAGCAGGCTCAGCAGATCGGCGTTGGCCCGCCCCTTGAAGCGGTTGAAATAGAGCGAGCCCTGGAAGGTGTCGCCACCGTGCAGAAACAGGCAGGGCTGGCCCGCCTCGTCCGCCTGCCGGCGCAGGGCGTTGAGCCGGGTCAGGATACGGGCATAGCCGCCGCACTGGGTGCGCCACTCGGACTCGCCTGCGGGGGCGAAGCGCATGGGGGCGCCATCGAAATGGGAGTGGCAGTCACTGAAATGGGCAAGTTGAACCGTAATACTCATCTCGGTCCTCCTTAGAGAAAAAAGAGCACCGAGTCTACTCCAATGGCGGGGGGAGATACCAGCCCGGCGGCAGGCCGGGCTGGCAGAGCGGGGAGAGGCGGGGCATCCGCTCAGGGCGCCCCGGCACCTTTAGGCAGGCACCATGATCTGGGTGGCGAGGATCACCACCAGCAGGCCGACGGCCACCGGCAGCGAGGTACGTTTGACCACCTCGAACGGAGAGAGATTGCCCATCCCCGCACAGGCGACCACCACGCCGGAGACCGGCGAGATGGTGCGGCCCAGGTTGGAGGCCTGCAGCATGGGGATCACCAGATAGGCCGGGTTGACGCCGAGGCTGGTGGCCAGATGGGGAATAAGCTCCACGAAGGCGTAGAAGGGGGCGTTGCCGGAGCCCGTGGTAAAGGCGGCCAAGGTGGTGATGACCACCAGCACCAGCATGATGACGATGCCGCCGGTACCAAAGCTCTGGGCCAGATCCAGGAGGTTGGCGATGAAGCCGAGCCCCATCAGCCCCTGGGCAAACACCCCGGCCCCCACCAGCAGCATTACCACGCCGGCGAAGGCATCGGCCATGCTGCGCCAGCACACCTGCAGCCCGTCCAGCAGCTCTTTGCCGTTGCGCTTGCGTACCAGCTCCAGCAGGGCGGCTAGCACCAGGCAGATGACGATGATGGTGACGATGTCGAGCTTGGGCCCCAGTTTGCCGTCAAACAGCAGCACCCCGATGATGGGGGTGAAGGGCAGGATGGCGTAGAAGCTGGGCGCGTCGGTGATGAGATCGCTCGGGGCGACGGCGGCGTTGTGCTCGCCGGCCTTCTGATCCAGATAGCGTTGCCAGAAGAAGTGGGTCACCGCCATGGCGGCGATGGCCACCAGCGAGATAGGCAGGGTCAGCTTGAAGGCAAACTCGATGAGCTCCATGTTGGCGGCTTGGGCGGCCATCACCACGTCCCCCGAGGTGGGGGCCAGGATGATGGCGGCCGGCGAGGCGCACACCGCCGCCGCGGCGCCGCGGGAGATCCCCATGTTGACCATCAGCGGGAACAGGGTGGCCATCAAGAGCACGCCAAGGCCGGTGGCGGAGCTTACCGCCAGCGACATGGCGCAGGCCACCAGGTAGGCGGCTACCAGCAGGATATAGGGGGACTTGATGACGCCGAGCGGCTTGCTCGCAAGCTTCACCAAAATGGTGTTGGCCCCTATGTGGCTCATGTAGCCGGCGAAGCCGCACAGCACCATGATCAGCATGCCAAGGCCGCCGCCCCGGTCCACCAGCAGGAAGCGCACGTATTCGAACACGTCGGTGGCCACGTGCCCGGTGGAGGTGACGCTGGTGGGCAGCACCGCCTTGCCCATCAGGGCGGTGATCGCCAGCAGCAGCAGGCCGCCGCTGAGCAGCACCCCGGTGGCCGAGTAGCCCTTGAAGATGTAGCGGCCCACGGCAAGAGTGACCAGGGTACCAATAAGGAGTTCCATCATAGAGTGAGTTCCTGAGTACGAATGGGAGTGGATGCATTATTGGCGTCAACTTGGAGGTTAATCTGGCCAATCCCGAAATGCATCGACATAAAACTCGGCGATTATTATCCAATAAGGGGTAACCCACCATGATGTAGCGCATCACTTGTGATCTCGCTTGCAAATCAATACGGGCGCGGGGTTGCGACTTGTCAAGCTGACACTTAGGCTTTGTGACGGGAGTAGGTGACAGTCGCGGGGATCGCGGTTAATCTCCTGCTTTGGATATTAATGCGTTGATTATTAATTAAAATAACAACCCCGCCAGCAACGAGGTCAAAGCAGCAGAGATGGGAATGGTCAGCAGACTTTTCATGGTGGCACTGATGTTGTTCGCCGCCACCGCAGGGGCCGAGAGTTCCCATTACACCGGCATCAAGGCGGTGCCTGACATCAAGGTAGACTTCCAGTTTTATCGGGTTTCCGGGCCGGATGTGGCGAGCCTGGCCCGCCAGATGACCAATGCGGGCACAGCCCGGGCCAATGGCCACATCGGCATGGCCAGCTATCAACTCTCCTGGCAGTTGCAGACCAGCCCCGGGGCGCAGCGCTGCGAGCTGGAGCAGGTCAAGGTCACCACCCGCATCAAGGTGATGGTGCCGAACTGGATGGACAAGGCCAAGGCCTCCGTCGCCGAACGCCAGAAGTGGGACAAGCTGGTGGCCGCCATGTTCGATTACGAGAGCCGCCACAAGGACATCTTGCTGGAGAGCGTGAGCCAGCTCGGCATCCAGCTGGCCCAGCTGCCGGTGGAGCGTGACTGTGCCGCCCTGCAGTATCAGGCCTGGCAGCGTGGGCAGGGGGGGCTGGCCAGCTTGCGCGAGCGTTTTGCCCAGTTGCAGCAGCAGACTGACCATGGCCGCAAGCTGGGGCTCAACTGGCCTAAGGGCATCTGACGCCACATACCATCCATGAAAAACGGGCTCCCCAAGGGAGCCCGTTTTGTTGTTGTGCCTTGCCGAGCCTTCAGCTGAGCATCTGAGGCTTACTGCAACGGCTTGCCCTTGAGCAGCTTGCGTACCCAGTAGCGGGCCGGATGGAGCGCCTCCAGCAGATCGGCGGCCAGCGGCAGCGGATCGCCGCAGATCTCGCTGGCGAGCAGCTCGCCGCAAAGGGGGGCCGAGCAGAGACCCCGTGAGCCGAGCGCCCCCAGCACATAGAGACCGGGGTAGAGGGGCAATGGACTCTGCTGATCAACGGGCGCCTTCAGATTGTGATCCGCCAGCGCCGCCAGTCTGGCGACCGGCCCCGCCACCGGCAGATGATCCCGGCTGGCACTGCGCACGCCGACCCGGGCCTGGTTGCCCCTCACGTCCACCTCGGCAGGCCAGCGCTGCTGCGGCAGGCAGGTCTGCAGGCGCGCCCGGTTCTGGGTCTGCTCCTCGGCGCGAAACGCGAGCTCGGTCTGGTTGCGGCCATAGCTGGCGCCGATGCAGTGTTGGCCTTCGTTGGCTGGGGTGAGGTAGCCGTCATAACAGAGCACGGTATTGAGCCGGCTCAGGCTGGCGGAGGTGGGCACATGGCTCACCTGGCCGCGCACCGGATAGAGCGGCAACTCGGCAAAGGGGATGAGCGCCGGCAACTGGTGTCCGGCGGCCACCACCAGGGTGGGGCTCTGCCAGCGGCGCCCGTCACAGCTTTCGATTTGCCAGCCATCCGCCTGTTCGGTCACGGTAGCGACCCGGGTATTGAAGAGCACCTCAAGTAGCCCGCCGGCCTGCGCCTCCTTGATGGCGGCGCGGGTGAGATCGGCCGGGCAGAGCCAGCCCCCCTGCGGATAGCTGACGCCGCCGTGGCCGCAAGGCAGGCCGACCACCTGCTCGACCTCTGGCTCGGAAAGCACCTGCATCAGCTCGGGCGGGAAGGGGCCTTGCGCCATCTTGGTCAGCTTGGCGGTGGACTTGTCGTCATAACCGAGCTGGGTGACGCCGCACAGGGAAAAGGCGACGGGATGGCGCTCGGCCAGGGCCAGCAGTCGACTTCTGGCAAAGCCGAAGGCCAGCGAATAGAAGCGCGACAGTGCATCGTGCTCACCGTTGAGCAGCGGATAGAGCGCCCCCTGGCGATTGCCGGAGGCGCCGCCGGCCGGCTCGTCATCCTGGCACAAGAGGGTGACCTTGCGGCCCCGCTCCACCAGCGAGAGCGCCGTCATGGCCGAGGCGATGCCACCGCCGATGATCAGCACCTCCCCCTCACGGCCGGCGGGTCTGGCATAGCAGGGGGCTATGGTCTGCTGCGGCAGCTTGTCTGCGCGCTCGCCTGCCAGCATTTCCCGCTTGCTGCCGTGCCCTTTCACCTTCTGCATGGCAAAGCCGGCGGCAATCAGGCCGCGGCGCACGAAACCGGCGCAGGTAAAGGTGGCGATGGTCGCCTGGGGGCGGGCGAGACGGGCGAGCCCATCGAACAGATCCTGGGTCCACATTTCGGGGTTCTTGGCCGGCGAGAAGCCATCCAGATACCAGGCATCCACCAGCCCCGTTGCCGGGTGGGGTACCTGGGGCAGCATCTCCTTGATGTCGCCAAGCCAGAGATCGAGCCGGATGCGGCCGCCGGCAAAGATGAGGCGATGACAGCCGCTGACCGGCAGCGGCCACTGGGCAATCAGATCCTGGCTCAGGTGGGCAAGCTCGGGCCAGGCCGCCAGCGCCTTGCGCAGATCGGCCTGGGTGAGCGGGTACTTTTCGAAACTGATGAAGTGCAGCCGGGAACCGTTGCCGGCTTGGGGCGCCTGTTCCAGAAAGGCGGCCATTGTCGCCAGAAAGTTAAGACCTGTGCCGAAACCTGTCTCACCTATCACGAAAATGTCACTATCGTGGTGCGAAAATCGCGCTGGCAGCCGATTTTGCTGCAAAAAGACGTAGCGGGTTTCACTTAGACCGTTATCATTGGAAAAGTACACATCCCCGAACTCACTGGAGACTGGAGTTCCCGCTTCATTCCAGTCCAATCGGGCATGATGTAAGGATGTTTGACTCACGTTTTCCTCGGCTCGCGTCACAAAATCGCGGGCATTCTACGTGAAAGCAGACCAGTTTGGCAGCCGAAAGCGGGTAGACTCGGTGCCAGTTTTTCCAGACGAGATGAATTAATGAGAAGAGCAGTGATCACCGGTATCGGCGTCATCTCCAGTATCGGCAACAACAAGGAAGAAGTGCTGGCCTCCCTGAAAGCAGGCAAATCTGGCATCACCTATTCCGAGCAGTTCGAGCAGCACAACCTGCGCAGCCGTGTCTGGGGTAACATCAAACTCGATCCGTCTGAACTGATCGACCGTAAAGTCATGCGTTTCATGGGTGACGCCGCGGCCTACGCCTACCTCTCCATGCAGCAGGCCATTGAAGATGCCGGCCTGGCGGAAGACCAGGTCTCCAACGAGCGTACCGGCCTGGTGGTCGGTTCGGGTGGTGCTTCCGGCAAGAACACCTCCGAGTCTGTGGACATCGCTCGCGAGAAAGGGGTCAAGCGTGTGGGTCCCTACATGGTGCCGCGCACCATGTCTTCCACCACCTCTGCCTGCCTGGCCACCCCGTTCCAGATCAAGGGCGTAAACTACTCCATCAGCTCCGCCTGTGCGACCTCTGCTCACTGCATCGGTCACGCCATGGAGCTGATCCAGCTTGGCAAACAGGATGTGGTCTTCGCCGGTGGCGGTGAAGAGCTGGACTGGTCTTCTACCATCCAGTTTGACGCCATGGGCGCGCTGTCTACCAAATACAACGACACGCCGGAAAAGGCGTCCCGTACCTATGATGCGAACCGCGATGGTTTCGTCATCTCCGGTGGCGGCGGCATCCTGGTGATCGAAGAGCTGGAGCACGCGCTGGCTCGTGGTGCTCACATCTATGCCGAGCTGACCGGCTACGGCGCCACTTCCGACGGTTACGACATGGTCGCCCCGAGCGGTGAAGGCGCGGTGCGCTGCATGAAGATGGCGATGCAAGGTGTTGGCAAGGTTGACTACATCAACACCCACGGCACCTCCACCCCGGTCGGTGATACCAAAGAGCTGGAAGCTATCCAGACCCTGTTTGGTGCCAACGGTCCCAAGATCTCTGCCACCAAGGCGATGACCGGCCATGCGCTGGGCGCCGCCGGCGTGCATGAGGCTGTCTACTCCCTGCTGATGATGGAACACGGCTTCATCGCCCCCAGCATCAACATCGAGACCCTGGACGAGAAGGCTGAAGGTCTGCCCATCGTGCGCGAGTACGAAGAGGCTGAGCTCAACACCGTCATGTCCAACAGCTTCGGCTTTGGCGGTACCAACGCCTCCCTGGTGTTCAGCAAGTTCAAGGCTTGATGAGTCAACCATGAGTTGCAAAAAAGGCGCCGCAAGGCGCCTTTTTTATTGGGTGTTCGTCAGGCCCGCGCCTGCAGCGGCAGTCGCATGTAGGTGGCGCCCTCGCCGTATTCGGCCAGGGATTTCTGGGTGTTGGCAGGCTTGAACCCCTGCTTGCGCCAGAAGGCCGGCGCATCCTGTACCGCCACCAGACCGGCGTGCTCGAACCCTTCGTCGGTGGCAAACGCGAGGGCGGTAGCGAGCAGCCGCTGGCCGATCCCCTTGCCGCGAGCCTGTCTGGAGACGGCGAGATCGTGCAGATAGAACTCGTCGTTGCCGGCCAGGCGTTGCATGGACACGGAGAGGGGCGGTGGCTGGTGGGCGCGCCAGGGGTGGCATAGCAGGTAACCCAGCACCTGGCCCTGATATTCGGCGACCCAGCAGCAGTCGGGCGCCAGTTCGGCCTTGTTGCTCATGACGTCGATGGGTTCAGGATCCAGCTGGTGATAACACTCGTCCTGAATGGCCATGATGGCGGGCCAGTCGTTGGCCCGGGTCGTGCGGATCTTGATCATAATGACAGGGCATGGCTGCCCGAAAACGCTGATTAAATAGTGAATGCGTCAGCCAGCCTACCAGAAGCGGGTCACCAACTGAACAGGCATCTTCAAATGATGCCTTTTTTGATCAGCGCGCCGCCTGTTTGCTGACGACCTTGATGAGCTGGTAGCGCAGGGAAGGGGCATCTGCCGGCACATCGGTGAGCTGCTCCTTGCTGACGCTCAGCTGGTAGCGGTAGCCGGGCTCGAACTGGAAGCCTTCAATCTGCTGATAAAACAGGGTCCAGGGCTGCTGCTCGTCGCTGCGCACCTGCATGCACTGCATGGGGCCGACACCGACGCAGTGCACCAGCTGACTGTTGACGTAGAGGGTCTCGCCGGCGGTCGGGGCAGGGGCGCTCTGGCAGGCGCTGAGCAGCAGGGCGGCGCCGGCGCTGATGAATAATGGTCTCATGATGGACTCCTTGGCTAAAAGGGGGGCATTAGAGCGGCAAATGAAAAGGCGGTCAATGACCGCCTTTGTAACAAAATATCCGATACCCGTGACTCAACGCTGGTCGAGCGGGGTGAACTCGCGCTGTGGCTGACCGGTGTAGAGCTGGCGCGGACGGCCAATCTTCTGATCCGGATCCGAGTGCATTTCGTTCCAGTGGGCAATCCAGCCGATGGTACGGGAGATGGCGAAGATCACAGTGAACATGGACATGGGGATGCCGATGGCCTTCATGATGATGCCGGAGTAGAAGTCCACGTTCGGGTAGAGCTTCTTCTCGATGAAGTAGGGGTCGGACAGCGCGATGCGCTCCAGCTCCATGGCCACGTCCAGCAGCGGATCCTTGATCTGCAGCTCGGTCAGTACTTCATGACAGGTTTCGCGCATCACGGTGGCACGGGGGTCGTGGTTCTTGTAGACCCGGTGACCGAAGCCCATCAGACGGAACGGATCGTTCTTGTCTTTGGCGCGGCCGATGTACTCGGGGATGCGATCCACGGAGCCGATCTCCTCGAGCATCTTGAGGCAGGCTTCGTTGGCACCACCGTGGGCCGGTCCCCACAGGGAGGCGATCCCCGCGGCGATACAGGCAAACGGGTTGGCACCGGAAGAGCCAGCCAGACGCACGGTAGAGGTGGAGGCATTCTGCTCGTGATCCGCATGCAGGGTAAAGATGCGGTCCATGGCGCGTTCGACGATGGGGTTGACCTTGTACTCTTCGGTCGGCACGCCAAACATCATGTGCAGGAAGTTGCCGGCATAGGAGAGGGCATTGCGCGGCTGCATGAACGGCTGGCCGATGGAGTACTTGTAGCACATGGCGGCCAGGGTCGGCATCTTGGAGAGCAGACGGAAGGCGCAGATCTCGCGGTGCTCTTCGTTGTTGATGTCGAGGGCATCGTGATAGAAGGCGGAAAGCGCGCTGACCACGCCGCACATGACGGCCATGGGGTGAGCGTCGCGGCGGAAGCCGCGGAAGAAGAAGGCGATCTGCTCATGCACCATGGTGTGGCGGGTGACCAGACGTTCGAATTCCGTGTATTGCGCCTTGGTGGGCGCCTCGCCGTACAGCAGGATGTAGCAGACTTCGAGGTAGCTGGCCTGGGTTGCCAACTGGGCGATGGGGTAACCACGGTGCAGCAAGACACCCTGATCGCCATCGATGTAAGTGATGGATGATTTGCAAGAACCGGTGGCCATAAAGCCGGGGTCGAAGGTGAAGTACCCTTGCGCGCCCAGCTTTCTGACATCGATCACGTCAGGTCCGACAGTTCCTGACAGGATCGGGAGTTCTACCGGGTCTTTGCCGGGCAGATGTAGGGTGGCTATCTTATCAGCCATAGCACGTCTCCTTTGCTCTTTTATAATTTGATTCCAGCTCTACTTTATTACGAGTTTGATGACGCTGGCAAAGGTTCTGACCCGTACCAGGGCGGCTGGAGCGCCTTATTTGAAACAGAGTTCAGGTCTGTTGTCAATTTTGCTGGATGATCATTAATGTTTTGTTAAATCAGTTGTGAGATCTGGTTTACGGTTTTGGGTTTTCTTTGTAGCTAATTGATTGTCATTGGTTAAGCCCGCCGATATACTGCGCCTCGTGGGTGATGGCTGTCGGTGTTTGAAACGCTTTCGCAAAGCCAGATGTGATATTGAAAATGTCGTTTTTGGCTTTCCCGAGTTGTTTTGGTAACAAAAACCTAACAAATGCCACTCCATGCCCTCATAAGCGTGAAAAAACAATAACTAACGTGCTCAATGGAGCTGAGTGGGCAAAGCCGTGAAAAATAAACAGAGACCTGTAAACCTCGACCTACAGACGATCAGCTTTCCTGTCACCGCCATCGCTTCCATCTTGCATCGTGTCTCAGGGGTCATCACCTTTGTGGCGCTCTCAATCTTGCTGTGGATGCTTGGTACTTCACTCGCCTCTCCCAAAGGATTTGAGACCGTGGTGTCCATCATGGACAACTTCCTGGTCAAATTCGTGCTGTGGGGGATCCTGACCGCGCTGGCTTACCACATTGTGGGCGGGCTGCGTCACCTGGTCATGGACATGGGCTATTGGGAAGAGCTGGAATCCGGTAATCAGAGTGCCCGTGTGGCCTTCGTGATCACTGCGATTTTGGCGGTATTGGCGGGGGTTCTGGTATGGTAACCAATTCTGCAACATTCGGGCGCAGCGGTGTTCACGATTACATCCTGATCCGCGCCACCGCCCTCATCATGACCTGTTATGTCCTCTATCTGGTGGGTTTCGTTGCGTTCAACGACATCACCTACGAGGTGTGGACCGGTTTCTTCGCGAAAACCTTCACCAAGGTGTTCACCCTGTTGGCGCTGCTGTGTGTGCTGATCCATGCCTGGATCGGTCTGTGGCAGGTGCTGACCGACTATATCAAGCCGGTCGGGCTGCGCGGTGCGCTGCAGTTTGCACTGGTGGTGGTGCTGTTTGTCTATCTGATGACGGGTTTCGTCGTGCTGTGGGGTGTGTAAGGTGACTATTCCAACTCGTGAATTTGATGCGGTCGTGATCGGCGCCGGCGGTGCCGGCATGCGTGCCGCGCTGCAGATTGCCCAATCCGGCAAGAGCTGCGCACTGCTTTCCAAGGTTTTCCCGACTCGTTCCCACACGGTTTCCGCCCAGGGCGGTATCACGGTTGCGCTGGGCAACGCCCACGACGACAACTGGCAGTGGCACATGTATGACACCGTGAAAGGTTCCGATTACATCGGTGATCAGGAAGCCATCGAGTACATGTGCAAGACAGGCCCCGAGGCCGTCTATGAGCTGGAGAACATGGGTCTGCCCTTCTCCCGCTTCGACAACGGCCGCGTCTACCAGCGTCCGTTTGGCGGTCAGTCCAAGAACTTCGGTGGCGAGCAGGCTGCCCGTACCGCGGCGGCTGCCGACCGTACCGGCCACGCCCTGCTGCACACCCTGTATCAGCAAAACGTCAAGAACAAGACCACTGTCTTCTCAGAGTGGTATGCGCTGGATCTGGTGAAGAACCAGGACGGCCACATCGTCGGCTGTACCGCCATCGACATGGAGAGCGGTGAAGTCGTCTACTTCAAGGCCAAGGCCACCGTACTCGCCACTGGCGGCGCCGGTCGCATCTACCAGTCCACCACCAACGCCCACATCAACACCGGTGACGGTGTCGGCATGGCGCTGCGTGCCGGGGTCGGCGTGCAGGACATGGAGTTCTGGCAGTTCCACCCCACTGGCATCGCCGGGGCAGGGGTACTGGTGACCGAAGGTTGCCGCGGTGAAGGCGGCTACCTGCTGAACAAAGACGGCGAGCGCTTCATGGAGCGTTATGCGCCGAACGCCAAGGACCTGGCCGGTCGCGACGTGGTGGCTCGTTCCATCATGATCGAGATCCGCGAAGGCCGCGGCTGCGATGGTCCCTGGGGCCCGCACATCAAGCTCAAGCTGGATCACCTCGGCAAAGAGGTACTGGAATCCCGTCTGCCGGGCATCTGCGAACTGTCTCGCACCTTCGCCCACGTGGATCCGGTCAAGGAACCCATCCCCATCATCCCGACCTGCCACTACATGATGGGCGGCGTGCCGACCAGCGTGAACGGCCAGTGCCTGACCCAGGACAAGGACGGCAACGACGTGCCGGTGGTCGGTCTGTTCGCGGTGGGCGAGATCGCCTGTGTCTCCGTGCACGGCGCCAACCGTCTGGGCGGCAACTCCCTGCTGGATCTGGTGGTGTTCGGTCGTGCCGCCGGCATGCACCTGGTGGAGACCCTGGGCTCGATGGAGCACGGCGTGGAAGCCACCGAAGCCGACATCGCCAAGGCGCTCGAGCGCCTCAACCGCTGGGAAAGCAACCGTAACGGGGAAGACCCGGCCCAGATCCGCAAGGATCTGCAGCGCTGCATGCAGAACAACTTCTCCGTGTTCCGCGAAGGGGATGCCATGGCGGAAGGGCTGGCCGAGCTGAAACTCATCCGCGAGCGCCTCAAGAACGCCCGTCTGGACGACACCTCCAGGGAGTTCAACACCCAGCGCATCGAGTGCCTGGAGCTGGACAACCTGATGGAGACCGCCTATGCCACCGCGGTGGCCGCCAACTTCCGTACCGAGAGCCGGGGCGCCCACAGCCGCTTCGATTTCCCGGAGCGTGACGATGAGAGCTGGCTGTGCCACAGCCTCTATCATCCGGACACCGAGTCCATGACCCGTCGCGCTGTCAACATGTCACCCAAGACCCGTGAGGCGTTCCCGCCCAAGGTCCGGACTTACTGATTGCGGAGCCAAGCACAATGAACGTCACATTCTCTGTCTACAGATACAATCCGGATGTTGATAACGTCCCCCATATGAAGGAATATCGTCTTGATATTCCTGAAGGTTCCGACATGATGGTGCTCGACGCACTGATCCAGCTCAAAGAGCTGGATCCCACGCTCGCCTTCCGCCGCTCCTGCCGCGAAGGGGTCTGTGGATCAGACGGTCTCAACATGAATGGCAAGAACGGTCTTGCCTGCATCACCCCGCTCTCCGATCTGCTGAAGAAGGGCAATAACGTCGTTATCCGCCCCTTGCCAGGCCTGCCGGTGATCCGCGATCTGGTGATCGACATGACCCAGTTCTACACCCAGTGGGAGAAGGTCAAACCCTTCCTCATCAACGACGAAAAATTGCCGCCCGTGCGTGAGCACCTGCAATCCCCCGAAGAGCGCGCCAAGCTGGATGGCCTGTACGAGTGCATACTCTGTGCCTGCTGCTCCACCTCTTGCCCCTCCTTCTGGTGGAACCCGGACAAGTTCATCGGCCCGGCTGGGCTGCTCGCCGCCTATCGCTGGCTGGCGGACAGCCGCGACACCGCCGCGACCGAGCGACTGGGTAATCTGGATGACGCCTTCAGTGTGTTCCGTTGCCACGGCATCATGAACTGCGTGAACGTCTGTCCCAAGGGATTGAACCCGACCAAGGCCATCGGCCACATCAAGTCGATGCTGCTCAACCGGGCTGTTTGATATCAGGGCCAGGGCGTCACGCGCCAGGCCCGACCTCTGGATAGCCATCCAGCCTGGATGGCTATTTGACCCCTACAAGCTGCGCTGCAGTGAACAAGATGTACAAGGGATAGAAATGCATAACGGCGTGATGAAGGCCTGGTTGGAGTCATCTCACCTGGCTGGTGCGAATGCAAGCTATATCGAGGATTTGTACGAATCCTTCCTGGAAGACCCCGAATCCGTAGCCGAAGAGTGGCGCAGCCTGTTTAGCTCGCTGCCCCAGGTCAATGGCCATGCGATAGAACAACCCCATTCCCGGGTCCGCGATTATTTCCGTCGCCTGGCCAAGGAGCCCTCCCGTTACAGTGCCCCCGTCTCCGATCCGCAAGTGGATGCCAAGCAGGTGCGGGTACTGCAGCTGATCAACGCCTTCCGCTTCCGCGGCCATCAAAACGCCAATCTGGATCCGCTCGGCCTGTGGGCGCGTGAAACCGTTGCCGAACTGGACCCCGCGTTTCACAACCTGCAAGGCGCGGACATGGAGGCCACCTTCAACGTGGGCTCCTACGCCATCGGTCGCGAGACCATGGTGCTCTCCGATCTCTACGCCTCGCTGAAAAAGACCTACTGCGGCAGCATCGGCGCCGACTACATGCACCTCACCTCCACCGAGGAGAAGCGCTGGCTGCAAGACAGGCTCGAATCCATCGAAGGGAAGGGGAGCTATACCCTCGAAGAGAAGACCCGCTTCCTCGAGAGCCTGACCGCCGCCGAAGGGCTGGAAAAATACCTGGGCGCCAAGTTCCCGGGGGCCAAGCGTTTCTCCCTGGAAGGGGGCGATGCCATGGTACCCATGCTCAAAGAATTGATCCGTCGCGCCGGTGAGCAGGGTTGCAAAGAGGCCGTCATCGGCATGGCCCACCGCGGTCGCCTCAACGTGCTGATCAACGTGCTGGGCAAGCGCGCCCAGGACCTGTTCGACGAGTTTGCCGGCAAGCACGGCGAATCCTGGGGTACGGGTGACGTGAAGTACCACATGGGCTTCTCGTCCGACTTCGCCACCCCGGGCGGCAACGTCCACCTGGCGCTCGCCTTCAACCCGTCTCACCTCGAGATCGTCAACCCCGTGGTCATCGGCTCCGTGCGTGCTCGTATGGATCGCCGCGGTGACAAGGACGGTTCGACCGTGCTGCCCATCACCATCCACGGTGACTCGGCCATGGCCGGTCAGGGCGTGGTAGCCGAGACCTTCAACATGTCCCAGACCCGTGCCTATGGCGTCGGCGGGACGGTGCGCATCGTCATCAACAACCAGGTGGGCTTCACCACCTCCTATATCCGTGACCTGCGCTCCACCGAATATTGCACCGACATCGCCAAGGCGGTGCAGGCCCCCGTACTGCACGTCAACGGTGATGACCCTGAAGCCGTGGTGCTGGTGACCCAGATTGCGCTGGATTACCGCAACACCTTCAAGCGCGACGTGGTGATCGAGCTGGTCTGCTACCGTCGTCACGGTCACAACGAGGCCGACGAGCCGAGTGCCACCCAGCCCTTGATGTACCAGAAGATCAAGCAGCACCCGACCCCGCGCAAGATCTACGCCGATCAGCTGGTGGCCGATGGCGTCATCAGCCAGGAGCTGGCCACCACCCTGGTCAACGAGTATCGCGACACCCTGGATCGCGGTGAGCGGGTGAGCAAGGAGTGGCGTCCGATGGAGCTGCACTCCGTCGACTGGACCCCCTACCTGGGCCACGACTGGGCCATGCCCTATGACAGCACTGTGCCGATGGATCATCTGAAGGCCCTCGGCGAGCGGGTGAGCCAGTATCCGGCGACCCATGTGTTGCAGCGCCAGGTCGAGAAGATCTACGAAGACCGCCGCCTGATGGCCGCCGGCGAGAAGCTGGTGGACTGGGGCTTTGCCGAGACCCTGGCCTACGCCACCCTGGTGGACAAGGGGTCCCGCATCCGCTTCACCGGGGAAGACTCCGGCCGCGGCACCTTCTTCCACCGCCACGCCGTGCTGCACAACCAGACCGATGCCAGCACCTACACCCCGCTGTGCAACCTGCACGACGAGCAGGGTCCGTTCGAGGTGTACGACTCGGTGCTGACCGAGAACGCGGTACTGGCGTTTGAATATGGCTACGCCAGCGCCGAGCCGGCCGGCCTCACCATCTGGGAAGCCCAGTTCGGCGACTTCGCCAACTGCGCTCAGGTGGTGGTGGATCAGTTCCTCTCCTCCGGCGAGCAGAAGTGGGGCCGGATGTGCGGCCTGACCATGCTGCTGCCGCACGGTTACGAGGGGCAGGGTCCGGAGCACTCCTCCGCCCGTCTGGAGCGCTATCTGCAGATGTGCGCCCAGCACAACATGCAGGTGTGCGTGCCGTCCAACCCGGCCCAGGTATTCCACATGCTGCGCCGTCAGGTAGTGCGCCCGATGCGCCGTCCGCTCATTGTGATGACGCCCAAATCCCTGCTGCGCCACCCGCTGGCGGTGAGCAAGCTCGAAGAGCTGGCCGAAGGCACCTTCCAGAACGCCATCGGCGAGATCGATGCGCTGGATCCGAAGGGCGTCAAGCGCGTGGTGTTCTGCTCCGGCAAGGTCTACTACGACCTGCTCGATGCCCGTCGCAAGGCCGAGCAGCAAGACGTGGCGCTGGTGCGGATTGAGCAGCTCTACCCCTTCCCGGAAGAGGAAGTGCGCGCCATCCTGGCCGACTATGCCCACGTCACCGACTTCGTCTGGTGTCAGGAAGAGCCGCAGAACCAGGGCGCCTGGTACTGCACCCGTCATCACTACGACAGCGTGCTGCCAAGCCATGCCCGTCTGCGTTATGCCGGTCGCCCGGCCTCGGCCTCGCCGGCCGTCGGTTACATGTCCGTCCACGCCAAGCAGCAAAAAGCCCTGGTGGAAGACGCACTTACCCTGGAATAACGAGTTGTGAAGGAGAGGGCGCTCCCCGGGAGCGTCCTCTTCGACCAAGAACAAGCCCGCTGGCCAAGAAGTAAACAAGGAACTGATTAGATGACTATCGAGATCAAAGTACCGGACCTGCCGGAATCAGTGGCGGATGCCACCATCGCGACCTGGCACAAGAAGCCGGGTGATCTGGTTGCCCGTGACGAAGTGCTGGTTGACATCGAGACCGACAAGGTCGTGCTGGAAGTGCCGGCGCCGGAAGCCGGCGTGCTGGGCGACATCCTGCAAAGCGAAGGGGCCACCGTGCTCTCCCGCCAGCTGATCGCCATGCTCAAGCCTGCCCCGGTGGCTGGCGAAGAGACCAAGGAGAAGCCGGTGGAAGCGGTGACCGATGACGCCGCCGATGGCCTGAGCCCCTCCGTGCGCCGCCTGGTGGCCGAGCATGACATCGACGTTGCCAAGCTGACCGGTACCGGCAAGGGCGGTCGCGTCACCAAGGAAGACGTGGAAGCCTTCATCAAGGGTGGCGACAAGCCTGCCGCCGCGCCGGTTGCCGCTGCAGCCCCGGCTGCACCGGTCGCCCCGCTGGCCGGTCGCACTGAAAAACGTGTGCCCATGACCCGTCTGCGCAAGCGTATCGCCGAGCGTCTGCTGGAGGCCAAGAACACCACCGCCATGCTGACCACCTTCAACGAGATCAACATGGCGCCCATCATGAAGCTGCGCAAGCAGTACGGCGAGATCTTCGAGAAGAAGCACGGCATCAAGCTCGGCTTCATGTCCTTCTACGTGAAGGCGGTGGTGGAATCCCTCAAGCGCTACCCGGAAGTGAACGCGGCGCTGGACGGTGACGACATCGTCTACCACAACTACTTCGACGTCAGCATCGCCGTCTCCACCCCCCGTGGTCTGGTGACCCCGGTGCTGCGCGACTGCGACAGCATGAGCCTGGCCGACATCGAGAAGGCCATCAAAGACCTGGCCGGCAAGGGCCGTGACGGCAAGCTGACCGTGGACGAACTGACCGGCGGCAACTTCACCATCACCAACGGTGGCGTGTTTGGCTCCCTGATGTCCACCCCGATCATCAACCCGCCCCAGAGCGCCATTCTGGGCATGCACAAGATCCAGGACCGCCCCATGGCTGTCGACGGCAAGGTCGAGATCCTGCCGATGATGTACCTGGCGCTCTCCTACGATCACCGCATCATCGACGGCCGCGAGTCGGTGGGCTTCCTGGTCTCCATCAAGGAGCTGCTGGAAGATCCGACCCGTCTGCTGCTGGACGTCTAAAGAAATCGGCCGGAGTGGCAAGCCTGTGGGCTTGCCAAGCCGCGCCACAAGCTTGCCGCCGGGTCTGTCGCCCGGCGGCAAGCGGGGCCCTCGCGGCCCTGACGGAACGTCTGAGTGAAAGTGAAATTAGAAAGATAACGAGGGGCCACCCTGGCCTCTTTCACAGGGGATTGAGAAACACGAGCCCCGGACGGAAATACCTACAACACGGATAGAGCATCTATGAATCTGCATGAATATCAGGCAAAACAGCTGTTTGCCGAGTATGGCCTGCCGGTCTCCGAAGGTTATGCCTGTGCCACCCCGCAGGAAGCGGCCGAAGCAGCCGACAAGATTGGCGGCAACACCTGGGTCGTCAAGTGCCAGGTCCACGCCGGTGGCCGCGGGAAAGCGGGCGGCGTCAAGCTGGCCAAGAGCAAGGACGAGATCCGCGCCTTCGCCCAGAACTGGCTCGGCAAGAACCTGGTGACCTATCAGACTGACGCCAACGGTCAGCCGGTCACCAAGATCCTGGTGGAATCTTGCACCGACATCGCCAAGGAGCTTTACCTGGGCGCCGTGGTTGACCGTGGTTCTCGCCGCGTGGTCTTCATGGCCTCTACCGAAGGTGGCGTGGAGATCGAGAAAGTCGCCCATGAAACCCCGGAACTCATTCACAAAGCAGCCATCGATCCGCTGGTAGGCCCGCAGCCTTATCAAGCCCGCGAGCTGGCCTTCAAACTGGGTCTGGTCGGCGATCAGATCAAGCAGTTCACCAAGATCTTCATGGGCCTGGGCCAGATGTTCCTGGACTGCGACTTCGCCCTGCTGGAAATCAACCCGCTGGTCATCACCGACAAGGGCAACCTGCACTGCCTGGACGGCAAGATCAACATCGACGCCAACGCCCTGTACCGTCAGCCCAAGCTGCGCGAGATGCACGATCCGTCCCAGGATGACCCCCGTGAAGCGCACGCCGCCCAGTGGGAGCTGAACTATGTGGCGCTGGATGGCAACATCGGCTGCATGGTCAACGGCGCGGGCCTGGCCATGGGTACCATGGACATCGTCAACCTGCACGGCGGTTCACCGGCCAACTTCCTGGACGTCGGCGGCGGCGCCACCAAGGAGCGGGTGACCGAGGCGTTCAAGATCATCCTCTCCGACAGCAAGGTACAAGCCGTGCTGGTCAACATCTTCGGCGGCATCGTGCGCTGCGACATGATCGCGGAAGGCATCATCGGTGCCGTGAAGGAAGTGGGGGTGAAAGTGCCCGTGGTGGTGCGTCTGGAAGGCAACAACGCCGAACTGGGTGCCCGTAAACTGGCCGACAGCGGCCTCAATATCATCGCCGCAACGAGTCTGACTGACGCAGCTCAGCAAGTGGTAAAAGCAGCGGAGGCCAAATAATGAGCGTTCTGATCAACAAAGACACCAAGGTGATCTGCCAGGGCTTTACCGGCGGTCAGGGCACTTTCCACTCCGAACAGGCGATTGCCTACGGAACCCAGATGGTCGGCGGTGTTTCCCCGGGCAAGGGCGGCACCACCCACCTGGGCCTGCCGGTGTTCAACACCGTCCGTGACGCCGTGGAAGCCACCGGCGCCACCGCCTCCGTCATCTATGTACCGGCCCCGTTCTGCAAGGACGCCATTCTGGAAGCCATCGATGCCGGCATCAAGCTCATCGTCACCATCACCGAAGGCATCCCGACCCTGGACATGCTGGACGTCAAGGTGAAGCTGCAGGAAACCGGCGTGCGCATGATCGGCCCCAACTGCCCGGGCGTCATCACCCCGGGTGAGTGCAAGATCGGCATCATGCCCGGCCACATCCACAAGCCGGGCAAGGTGGGTATCGTCTCCCGCTCCGGCACCCTGACCTATGAAGCGGTCAAGCAGACCACGGACGAGGGCTTCGGCCAGTCCACCTGCGTCGGTATCGGTGGTGACCCCATCCCGGGTTCCAACTTCATCGACATCCTCGAGATGTTCCAGAATGACCCGCAGACCGAAGCCATCGTGATGATCGGCGAGATCGGTGGCAACGCCGAGGAAGACGCGGCGGCCTATATCAAAGCCCACGTCACCAAGCCGGTGGTCTCCTACATCGCGGGCGTCACCGCGCCGGCTGGCAAGCGCATGGGTCATGCGGGCGCCATCATCGCCGGTGGTAAAGGCACCGCGGCCGAGAAATTTGCCGCCCTGGAAGATGCTGGCGTGAAAACTGTGCGCTCCCTGGCCGATATCGGCAAGGCCCTGCGTGAAGTGACCGGCTGGTAAGTCCTTTCAGCCCGTTATCTCTGATAAAAAGCCGCCCAATGGGCGGCTTTTTTTATGGATGCCTTGTTTGGCTAGATGAACTTTATTCGCTGGATTTATAAAAGACTTCGCTATTCTATCTAAGGGGATGGCTTTTTAAATTCAAATAAACCCTTCATTTTCCCTAACGAGTCAAGTGCCCCATCAAGTGTTTGATGAACAGGTGTTTTATCGTCATGTTTTTTATCTAATGTATCAGAGGCATTTTTGGATACTGCATCAATAGCAGCCTCAAGAAGTTTGTTCATCAGCAAAGGTGTTTCTTCACCAAGTGCTTCAATTTGTGCTTTAAAATTTTGAAATGATTTTGCCAAAGCTTCTTTATGAGCATATTCTTGCTGTAAACGTAGAGCTTCACTCCTTCTTTTTGAAGAATATAGTGCTAGCCATATAACTGGGAGGATAATAGGTGCTTTATATAGAAAATTAGATGCTAACTTTGTTAATTCAGGAATGTCATGGAATTTTATGTAAGTCCAACTTGCTTCCTGAGTGATAGAAATTAATGCAGTTAAAATCAAACAAATAATAGATGCATAAAATAGTCTTGTGTTATTTATAATTGGTGAGTCAAAGCTTTCCTTCATATCATGATACGCTGATGCTAACCCTGCGCTGGTCGCACTAGGTAGTAACCCTTCAATTTCCTCGACCAAAGTTTTATATTTCAGTTGTTGTGTTTCTTTAAATTTATCTAATTCTTTCTCTCTGTTTTTTATTGCCTCTTTTAGGCCACCTTGTCGAACATTATTTTCATCTTTTTCACCAAAAACTATGCTGTAGTAAGAGTCGAATTCACTAACTTTCTTTTGGAGTCCATTAATCAATGTAGCACTTTCTTTAGCGTCAGACTCAACATTGGACAAGCCGGATTTTATCTTCTGTTCTATTGATTCATTTTCTGACTCGCCATCAAACAGATCCTCGAAAAACTCTATGATTTTATCATGTGACTGAGTTACTTCGGACTCAAGCTCTTTTATTCTGGTACTAACACTAGTTTTTGAATTATCATCAAAAAGACGTTCTTCTAACTCAATAACCTCTTGGTTTATCCTCTCTAATTCTTCAAGCTTTGATATTGCTTGTGTTTTTATTTGTATGATTACATTAAGGTTTTCCTCAGCGTTGCGAGAGAAGTTCTTAAGGGAATTATTTATTTCCTTTGTGCTTAATGAGTACGCTTTCTGGGCTGCTTGAGCGGCTTTCCCTATAACTACTTGATATGGCCTAATATAAGTAATTAAATTATCTAGATGTGCATTTGCTTGAACAATAAATTGAATATTTCTTGTGTCTTGAAAACTCGACATATTTTGTAAGCAAGGAACAGCCTGACTATAAAAATTATTCCATGTTTGATCTGGGATAAGTTCTGGATCGCATGAAAGTATGAGTTCATTAATGAAAGTTATAATTTTTTTCAATCGTGCGATTTCAGCGATATCTGTTATTACTGTTAAATCATCCGGAGCAATGCTTTCACTCAATGACAAGATATGTGACCATGTGGTCTGAAATGGATGGCTATCAAAACTTTCTTTCCAGCGACTCATTTTTACTCCATTAAAAATATATAAATAATATGTATATGACTTTTGGTGGTTATTAATTTCATTGGGATTTAAGAGGGGGGGAATGGCATCCTTGTTATTAGAGAGGTTTCTAGAGAGTTAGTTGTCAATTGGAGCATGGTAGCTGATTAGTTGAGCTATGAATACTAGTGAATACATAGAAAGGTTGGTATCCAAGCACAGCAATCCCGTCAGAGGGTATCTTTATGCCAAACATGACGAGAAAGAATTTCTACATGCCACTTTCGCTTGTCAGCAACCTTGAAAAATCGGTCCATAGCGCGTATAACCACGCGCTTGTCAGTGTATTGAGTGAGCCTATCTTCATGCAGCATAACGCGCAGCAAACAGAACCCGTGCAGAACGCCCCCTTTTGGCAGGCGAAGAGCCTGCAACAGATGACCATGACGGAGTGGGAGTCCCTGTGCGACGGCTGCGGCAAGTGCTGCCTGAACAAGCTGATCGACGAGGACACCGAGGAACTGGTGTTCACCAACGTGGCCTGCAACCTGCTCAATACCAAGACCTGCCAGTGCTCCGACTACGGCAACCGCTTTAAGAAAGAGCCGGACTGCCTGCAGATCACCCACGACAAGATTGCCGAATATGACTGGTTGCCGTCGACCTGCGCCTACCGCCTGCTGGCGGAGGGGCAGAACCTGCCAGAGTGGCATCCGCTTATCACCGGCAGCCGCAGCGCCATGCACCAGGCTGGTCAGTCGGTGCGTGGCAAGGTGGTGCACGAGGTGGATGCCGGCGACTGGATCGATCACATCATTACCTGGGCCAGCTAACGCGAGGCCCGCCTATCGGGCCAGCCGCGAGCCGTACCAACCGCGAAGGGGCAGGGGAGTCATCACTCTCCTGCCCCTTCGGCTCTTGGGCTCCTTTCGCAGCTATCTGCGAAGGCGTCTATTTGTCTGCCTTGCCCGCCGCATCCGCCAACCGGGCCAGCTGCTTGTCATACCAGGCCACCGGGCGGTTCTCATCTTCCGCCCGCTCCTTGCGCCGGATGGCGTTGCGCACCACCATGGCCCCCAGCCAGCGAAACGGCTCGGGTGGAAAATAACCCCGCGGGCCGCTCACCAGAGCGCAGTCGCGCCAGGGTTTATCCTCCTCTCGCAATTTGTCTCTCACCAAAGCCGCCAGTATTTGGCCGCCCATCCAGCTCTGCGCCACCCCGTTGCCGGAATAGCCGAGGCCATAGACCACGTTGGGCTGCGCTCGCCAGTGGCCGAAGAAGGGGAGGCCATCCACCGAGCGATCAGAGGCGCCGCACCAACTGGCGGCAATGGGCACCTCCTTGAGCGCCGGAAAGAAGTGGCACAGGGTGCGGGTGAGGGGGGCGAGATAACGGCTGGGGGCATCGAACTCGGCCAGATGGCGGTTGGCAAAGGCGAAGGTGTTGCCCCCCTTGCCGAGCATCAGCCGCCCTTGCGGGGTGGAACGGTAGTAGTGGACAAAGGTGCGGCCATCCACCACGGAGCGGCCGTGCTCAAGCTGCTGGGCGGCCAGTGCATCTGGCGCGGGGTCGGTTATCACCATGTCGGAGGAGACCAGCACGATACTGCGGCGAAACTCGCGAAAGTGCTGAACCATGGCGCTGTTGAGGGCCAGCACTACCTTGCGGGCGTGGACGATGGCCTGTGGCGTCTGCACCCGCGCCGGCTGCCCACCGTCGAGGCGCAGCATGGGGGAGCCTTCATAGACTTCGATCCCAAGTTCCCGTGCCACCCGCAGCAGGCCGCGCACCAGCAGTGCCGGTTGCACCGAGCCCGCGTGGGGGTTGCAGAGCCCCTCCAGATGGACGTGGGAGCCGCTTTGGCTCGCCAGTTCACCCTCCTCAATGGCCTGCCACTGGTTAAGGCCGGCATGCTTTAGCGCCTGCAATACCGGCTCCATCAGGCCGCGCTGGGCCTCGCTGGTGGCGGTGTAGCAGGTGCCCTCGACCCTCAGCTCCGCCTCTATGTTGTGCGCCGCGCAGAAGCGGGCGATCTCGTGCACCGCCTGCTCGGATCTTTGCACCAGCCAGGCGGCCTGCTCTTCGCCAAAAAGGCGCTTTAACGTCAGGTACTTGGCCGACCAGGTGAGCAGGCAGCCGCCGTTGCGCCCGGAGGCGCCGCTGCCGCAGCGATCTTTCTCCAGCACCAGGATGCGTAAGCCAGGCTCGGCCTGTTTGAGTGCGATGGCGCTCCAGAGCCCGGTAAAGCCGCCACCGACGATGCAGACATCGGCCTCGTGGTGGCCGACGAGGGGCGTGGGCGGCGCGGGCTGTTCGGCGGCCAGGGCCTCGGCCAGCCAGAAGGGGAGAGTGGACATGATGACTCCTCGACAAGGTTATGGGTGGCGCCAGCGCTGGGTGCGGGCCAACAGGGCGCGGCTCAGGAAAAGCTGAGCCAGCTTGACGGTGGCGGCGGCCAGCAGGATCAGGGTGGCCATGGCGGCGGCCGCGGCGGTATCGCCGGAGTCCTCCATGTTGAGCACGGCGATGGAGGCGAGCACGCTGTCGCTCGAATAGAGGAAGATCACCGCAGAGGTGGTGGTCATGGCATTGACGAACAGATAGATAAAGATCTCCAGCAGCGCCGGCAGGGAGGCGGGCAGGGTGACGCGCCAGAACGCCTTCCAGAGCGGGATTCGCAATGAGATGGCCACCAGCTCCAGCTCTTTGGGCAGTTGCTTGAGGCTGGTCAGCGCAGTCATATGACCCACGGTGTAGTAGTGGATGACGCAGGAGAGCACCATCAGCGGCAGAGTGCCATAGAGGCTGCCAAAGAGCGGATTGCCGTTGAAAAAGAAGATGTAACCCAGCCCCAGCACCATGCCGGGCACCGCCAGCGACAGCATGGCAAGCAGATGCAGCAACTGGCGTAGCCATGCAAAGTGGCGCCCCTTCTCCTGCGCCCAGGCCAGCACCATCACCAGCACTGTGCCCACAAGGGCGGTAAAAAGACCCAACTGCAAGGTATTGGTAAATGGCTGCCAGCCGTAGACGCTGTTGCTGTCAAAGGCGTAGTGATCCAGCGTCAGCCCGAGGTTATAGGGCCAGAACTGCACCAGGGAGCCATAAACCGCCATGCCCACCAGCGCCAGAAACAGCAGGGCCCAGAGCGTGCACCAGCCGAGCGCCAGCAGATCCCGCAGCCGATGGGGTTTGGGGCAATAGGGCACCGCCTTGGTACTGCTCTGCTCCTGCATCTTGCTGCGCACCCTGTGCTCCAGGGCAAAGCTCAACAGTGCCGGCAGCAGCAGGGTGACGCTGGCAACAGCGCCCAGCGAGAAGTTCTGCATCCCGATCACCTGCCGGTAGATGTCGGTGGCCAGCACGCTGTACTGGCCGCCAATCACCTTGGCCACCCCGAAGTCGCAGATGGTGAGGGTGAAGACGGCGATGGCGGCGCTGAGCAGGCCATAACGGGCGGTGGGCAGGGTGACGGTGACAAAGGTGCGCCAGCCGCTGCTGCCGAGCACCCGGGAGGCTTCATAGAGGCGGGCGTCGCTCTGACCGAGCGCCGTGATAAGGATCATCAGGGCGTGGGGAAAACACCAGAAGCCCAGACCAATGACGATGCCGATGGGGCCGTAGATGCTCTCGCCGCCGAGCAGCCCCTTGGCGATCCCCTGATTGCCAAACCAGTAGACCAGACTGATGGCGGGCAGCAGGGAGGGCATCAAGAGCGGGATAAGGCCGATGAGGCGAAACAGCCCCTTGCCCGGCATGCAGGTGCGGGTGAGGGCATAGGCGTAGCCAAAGGCGATGGTCACCACCAGCGCGGTGATCAGCACCCCGAGCCAGAGGGTGTTGCCTATGGTGCGCCCCAGATGAGGGGAGTCGAAATAGGCGCTGAAGTTGGCAAGCCCTACCCAGAGGCCGTTCTCATCCTGCAGGCTCTTTTGCAGCATGGTGAGCAGCGGCAGCAAGAGGCTCCCCACCAGCAGGGCGATGCCAAGCAGAAGCAGGATCAGCTGCAGCAGTTGATCCCGGCTCCAGCCGCGACAAAGCCGCTGCCAACGAGAGTCTTGGCGGGCTGTCGCTGGCGACAACAGGGAGGAGGTCGCAAGGGGGGCGTTCATGGGCGCTCTCCTTCAAACAGCTGCATCGCCCCAGCGGGCCAGTGCAGCGAGCAGCGCATGCCGCTGCGCCAGCCACCCTGTTCGTGGCGGGGCAGCTTGTGGGTCGGGCGCTCCACCAGAATTTGCTGCGGGCCCAGATAGGTGTCGGCGGTGCAGATGAGGCGCTGGGCGGCGCCGAGAAACTCCACCTGATCGATGATTGCTTCAACGCCATGTTGACCAAGATAAGGCTCGCTCGGCGCGCTCAGGGTGATCGCCTCGGGGCGGATCGCCACCTGCAATTTGCTGCCTGCAACGGCCCGGTTGGCGAGTTGCAGCGGCTGCTCGTTGAGGCGCACCTGGGTGGGGCTCAGCACCAGGGTGTCGAGGAAGTTCATGGTGCCGACAAAGCTTGCCACGAAACGGCTGGCAGGTTGGTGGTAGATCGCCTGCGGGGTGCCTACCTGCACGATGCGGCCACCCTCCATCACCACGATGCGATCGGCCATGGTCAGCGCCTCTTCCTGATCGTGGGTCACCATGATGGTGGTGATGCCAAGGCGCTGCTGCAGGGCGCGGATCTCGCTGCGAAGATGGGTGCGCACCAGCGCATCCAGCGCGCTGAGCGGTTCGTCCAGCAGCAGCAGGCCGGGGGAGAGGGCCAAGGCCCGGGCCAGCGCCACCCGCTGCTGCTGGCCGCCGGAGATCTGGCTCGGGTATTTGTGGGACTGGGCAGTGAGATCCACCAGCCCCAGCCAGTGATCGACCCGCTCCTTGATAAGATCCCGTGCCAGCCCCTGATTCTCGAGGCCGAAGGCGATGTTCTGGGCCACCGTCAGGTTGGGGAAGAGGGCATAGGACTGAAACACGATGCCAAAGTCGCGCTGCTGGGGCGGCAGCTGGGAGATATTGCGCCCCCCTTGCCAGATCTCGCCGCTGTCCGGCAGATCCAGCCCGGCGATGGCTCTGAGCAAGGTGGTCTTGCCGCAGCCGGAGGGGCCGAGAAAGCAGATAAACTCCCCCGGCTCAATGGTCAGAGAGATCCCCTTGAGGGCCTGAAAAATCCCAAACTGCTTGTTGAGATGTTGAATGTCCAGATAGGGCTGGGTCATGGTGCGACTCGCTACTGATTTGGTATATACCAGTTTGCGGGTGAAGTGTGACGATCAGGTGATCGGGGGATGACGGCTTGATGACAGTCAGATGACATCGGGTCGCCAGCAGCTAGCTTGGTCGCTTGTGGATGGGCGGGGTTACCAATTGAGGGTGAAACAAAGTGGGGGCGATGCCAAAAAACGAAGGCCAACCTGGGTTGGCCTTCGGCAATCTGTTTATCAGCCTGGGTGCATTGGCATTGTTCAAACCAGCCCTAAATGGGATTACTGCTTGGCTTCGGTCTTGCCGTCGAAGCTGGCGCTCCACTGGGCCAGGATGGCGTTACGCTCGCGGGCGGCCCAGCCAAAGTCGTTGTCGATCATCTGGCCCTTGATGTTGGCGGGATAGCCGGCTCTGGGCTTGGCCACCTCCGGGATGGCGACCACTGCGAATGACTTGTTGTAGAGGGCGTTGGCCTGCTCGGTGGCGGCAAAGTCGAGCAGCTGTTTGGCGGCATTCAGCTTGGGGGTGCCCTTGATGATGGCGGCGGCTTCCATGTCCCAGCCCGAGCCCTCTTTCGGGAACAGCACCTCGATGGGGGCGCCCTTGGCCTTGAGGCTGGTGGCGGGGAAGTCGAAGGAGATGCCGATCACCGTCTCGCCGCTGGCGGCCAGCTTGCAGGGGGCTGAGCCCGAGTGGGTGTAGCGGTCGATGTTCTGGTGCAGGCCGTTCATGAATTGCCAGCCCTGCTGCTCACCCATGGTTTGCAGCCAGCCGGCGACGCTCAGGTAGCCGGTGCCGGAGGAGCTGGGGTTGGGCATGATCACCTTGCCCTTGTAGACGGGCTTGGTGAGATCGGCCCAGCTGGTGGGGGCCGGGATCCCCTGTTTTTCCGCCTCTACCTTGTTGAAGCAGATGGCGCTGAAGAAGGCGTCCAGACCGATCCAGTGCGGCTCGGCCTTGCTGTCGCGAAAGCGGCTGTCGAGCTTATCCAGCCCTTTCGGCGCATAGGCATTGAGCATCTGCTGCTGATCAAGCTGCATCAGGCTGGTGGCCGCCAGTCCCCACACCACGTCCGCCTTGGGCTGGTTTTTTTCTGCCAGCAAGCGGGCGGTGACCACGCCGGTGGAGTCACGCACCCACTTGATGTTGATGTCCGGATGCTGGCGCTCGAACGCGGTCTTCAGCTCGCCGAGCTGTTCCGGTTCGAAGGCGGTATAGACGGTGAGATCGGTGGCGGCCAGTGCCGGGGCTGTCATGGCGGCCACCACGGCGGTGGCCAGCAGATGGGTTCCCTGTTTCATCCTCTTCTCCATATGAATTGGCTTGGTATAAACCAGATTGGTCGAAAGAGAGGCTAGGGGATCTTTATGACGTTCGGGTGACGGCCTCGTGACGTTTTGTCGCTCACAAGTTGTGGCAATCAATCCTGGGTATCCACCTCGATCTCCAGACTGTCGTGGCGCCAGTACTCCAGATCGAAGTCGAGCACCCGGCCGTGCTGATCAAAGTTGAGTCGCTCGAGGCGCAGGGCGGGCAGACCGGCGGTGGCCCCCAGCGCCTTGGCCACTTCGTCCGGCAGGGCGGTGGGGAAGAAGCGCACCTGCATGCGGGCGTAGTGAAGATCGTAATGGGCCTGGTAGATCTCGGTCAGACTGCCGTTGAGATCCAGCTCCAGCAGGCCGGGCACCCGCTCTGGCAGGCAATGGTTCTCGCAATAGCAGATGGCGCGCCCGTTGGCGTAGCGCAGCCGCTTGAGCAGAAACAGGCTGTCGAACGGCTTGAGCTGCAGCCGTGCCATCAGCGCCGGCGGCACCGCCTGGCGGCTCTTCTCCAGCAGTTCGGTGCGCGGCTCGCCCCCTTGCTCCCGCACTATCTGGTGAAAGTTGGAGGTGCGTCTGGGGTTGAGGCGAAAGCGCGGCGGGGTGACGAACCAGCCGCGGCGATCCTCCCGATAGATAAGGCCGTTTGCCTCCAGCTGCACCAGTGCCTCGCGAATGGTGACCCTCGTGGTGCCATAGAGCTCCCCCAGCAGCCGCTCGGAGGGGAGCTTGTCGTTGGGGGTCAGGCCCCCCGCCAGGATCTGGTTGGCGAGGGCATCCTTGATCTGCAAATATTGCGGTTTGCTCATGAAAATCCCTGGTTATGCAATGAGTTAGGCACAGGGCAGGTCATCTGCCCGGTAGTTAAACGGCGACATCAACATACGTTGGTAGATACCAGAATCGTCCCTGTTGTTCAGGCTTCCTAGATTATCGCGATCCCGGCGCCGTAAATGAATTTTTTGTTGCACGTAGCGCCACCCCTTTGACCTTGGCGGGGCAGTTACCCACAATGCGCTCATTCTGGTATATACCAAAAGGAGCGAAGTCATGACCCACATTCCTGCGGCCCCTGCCGCCGTCGATTACCTGCTGCTGACCCCGGGCCCCCTCTCGACCACCGCCACGGTGCGCGCTGCCATGCTGCAAGACAGCTGCACCTGGGATGCGGACTACAACCAGGGCGTGGTGGAGCCCATTCGCCGCGAGCTGGTGCGCCTGGCCACTGGCCCGGAATATCAAAGCGACTACAGCGCCGTGCTGCTGCAGGGGAGTGGCAGCTATGTGGTGGAGAGCGTGCTGGGCTCGGCCATCGGCGCCGACGAGTGTCTGCTGATCATCAACAACGGCGCCTACGGCGCCCGCATGGGGGAGATGGCCCGCTGTCTTGGCTTGCGCCATCATGAACTGGACTGCGGTGAGACCACCCGCCCCGAGCCCGCCGCCATCGAGGCGATGCTGGCACGTCACCCCGAGATCACCCATCTGGCCATGGTGCACTGCGAGACCACCACCGGCATGCTCAACCCGCTCGACGAGGTGGCTGCGCTCTGCCAGCGCCGCGGCATTCGTCTTATCGTCGATGCCATGAGCAGCTTTGGCGGCATTCCCATCGATATGGGGCGCCTTGGCATCGAGTTTCTCATCAGCTCCGCCAACAAGTGCATTCAGGGGGTACCGGGTTTTGGTTTCGTCATCGCCCGCCGCGCCGCACTGGCGGCCTGCGCCGGTCGCGCCCGCTCGGTCTCCCTCGACCTGCATGCCCAGTGGCAGACCATGGAGCAGCAGGGGGGCAAGTGGCGCTTTACCTCGCCCACCCATACCGTACTCGCCTTTGCCCAGGCCCTGCGCGAGCTGGATGAAGAGGGGGGCATTGAAGCCCGCCATCAGCGCTATAGCGAAAACCAGCACACGCTGGTGGCGGGGATGGCCGAGCTCGGCTTTGAACCGCTGCTGCCTGAGCAGTGGCAATCCCCCATCATCACCGCCTTCTACTCTCCGACCCATCCTGACTACCGCTTCGCCGACTTCTACCAGCGGCTCAAGGCGCAGGGCTTTGTCATCTATCCGGGCAAGGTCTCGCAGGCCGACTGTTTCCGCATCGGCAATATCGGCGACGTGACGCCGGAGCGGGTGCGGGATCTGCTCGCCGCCATGGCCAACGCCTGCTACTGGCAGGGGGACGTGCGATGACCAGCCTGCTGGCCCTGGGTCGTGATCTGCATGACGAGAAGCTGCATGGCAGCGGCCGCGCCGACAGCGAAGGGGATATCAACCTCGGCGAGGGTCGGGCGCGCTGGTGGGCGGGTCAGAGGGAAGATGTACAGGCCGGATTGGCGGAGGATAGCCGCTACTTTCTCCATCAGGCCCTCTCCACCCCCTGTCTGGATCTGATTGAGGGGGCGCAGGGGAGCTGGCTGACCAGCTTATCTGGCAAGCGCTACCTCGATTTTCATGGCAACAGCGTCCATCAGCTGGGTCACGGTCACCCCAAGGTGGTGGCCGCGGTGCAGCAGCAACTCGCCGACTTGCCGTTCGCGCCCCGCCGCTACACCCATCGGGTCGCCATCGACTGCGCCCGCACCCTGGCCGAGCTGGCCCCCGGCGATCTCAACCGGGTGCTGTTCGCCCCCGGTGGCAGCGAGGTGGTGGGGATTGCCTTGAAGCTTGCCCGCTTCATTACCGGCAACAGCAAGGTGGTGTCCCTGTGGGATGCCTTTCACGGCGCCTCCCTCGACGCCATCTCGGTCGGTGGCGAGGCCTGTTTTCGCACCGGTATGGGCCCGCTGATGGCCGGGGTGGAGCGCATCCCGCCGCCCACCCGTTATCGCGGCGTCTGGTATCGCGGGGAGGGGGATGACCTGCACTACGCCGATTATCTGGAGTACGTCATCGAGAAGGAGGGAGGAATCGGCGCCTTTATCGCCGAGCCCATCCGCAACACCGACGTGCAGGTGCCCTCAAGGGCCTACTGGCAGCGGGTGCGGGAGATCTGCGATCGCCATAATGTGCTGCTGATTGTCGACGAGATCCCCAATGCCCTGGGCCGCACCGGCCACTGGTTCAGCTTCGAGGAGTTTGGCATCGAGCCCGACATCATCTGCCTGGGCAAGGGGTTGGGGGGCGGGGTGGTGCCGTTTGCCGCGCTCATCACCCGGGATCGTTTCAATCAGGCGGCGGCCATCTCGCTCGGTCACTACACCCACGAGAAGAGCCCTATCGGCTGCGCGGCGGCGCTCGCCACCATCGCCACCATCCGTGAAGAAGGGTTGCTGGAAAAAGCGCGAGAGGATGGCCGTTTTATGGCGGTCGAGCTCGGTAAGTTAGCGAAGCGTCATTCACTCATTGGCCAGGTGCGCGGCATAGGTTTGCTCCGGGCACTCGATCTGGTGGTCGATCACCAGAGTCGCACCCGCAACAGTCAGGCCGCCGAGCGGCTGCTCTACCGCTGCCTAGAGCTCGGGCTCAGCTTCAAGGTCTCTCAGGGCAACGTCATCCAGCTCTCGCCGCCGCTCAATATCGCCCGCGCCGATCTGGTGCGGGCCATCACCATTCTCGATCGCGCCTTGGGCGAGATCGCGCTTTCACCGAAACAGGAACACCACCATGACTGACTTGCAGATTGCTGTAGACCCGACCACCGACGTGGAGGCGCTGATCCTCGACTGGGCCGGCACTGTCGTCGATTTCGGCTCCTTCGCCCCCACCTCCATCTTCGTCGAGGCCTTCGCCCGCGCCTATGACTTCCCCGTTACTCTGGATGAGGCGCGCCAGCCCATGGGGTTGGGCAAGTGGGATCATATCGCGGCGCTCGGCCGGCTGCCCTCGGTGGATGCGCGCTGGCAGGCCCGCTTTGGCCACCCCATGAGCCACGCCGAGGTGGACCACCTCTATCACACCTTTATGCCGCTGCAGATTGCCGCCGTGACCCGCTTTGCCGCCCCGATCCCCGGCGTGCTGCCGGTGCTGGATGCTCTGCGAGCACAAGGGCTGCGCATCGGCTCCTGCTCCGGTTACCCCCGTCCGGTGATGGAGGCGCTGGTGCCAGCGGCGGCCGATCACGGCTATCGGCCGGATCACTGGATCGCCACCGACGATCTCAAGGCCGGTGGTCGCCCCGGCCCCTGGATGGCGCTGGCCAACGTGATTGAGCTGGGAATAAGCGCGGTGCACCGCTGCATCAAGGTGGATGATGCGGTGCCGGGCATCAGCGAGGGGTTGAATGCCGGCATGTGGACGGTGGGCCTGTCGGTCTCCGGCAACGAGTTTGGTGCCACCTGGGAAGCGTTTTCCGCCATGAGCGAGGCGGAGATCGCCGCTAGGCGCGCACCGGCTGAGACCAAACTGCGGGCGGCGGGAGCGCATTACGTGATCGATACCCTGGCCGACATCGCTCCGGTCATCGCCGATATCAACCGCCGTCTGGCAGCAGGGGAGCGACCCTGAACAAGGCGGGGTGAGAGAAGGGGAGTGCCGGCCTTGCCTGCAGATTTTCAGGTCTATGTTTCCTGACTATCAGGCATAAAAAAACCGGCGCCTGGGCGCCGGTTTTTGTTCACCGAGACTCTATTACAGAGAGGCGGTGAAGGTACGGGTGATGACGTCTTGCTGTTGCTCTTTGGTCAAAGAGTTGAAGCGAACGGCATAACCGGATACGCGGATGGTCAACTGCGGATATTTTTCCGGGTTTTCCATGGCGTCCAGCAGCATTTCACGGTTCATCACGTTGACGTTCAGGTGCTGACCACCTTCCAGGTTGGACTCGTGGTGGAAGTAACCATCCATCAGACCGGCCAGGTTGGCTTTCTGGGCTTCCATGTCTTTACCCAGCGCGTTCGGCACGATGGAGAAGGTATAGGAGATACCATCTTTGGCGTAAGCGAACGGCAGCTTGGCGACGGAAGTCAGGGAAGCAACGGCACCCTTCTGGTCACGACCGTGCATCGGGTTGGCACCCGGGCCAAACGGCGCACCGGCGCGACGGC
The DNA here is from genome assembly GCF_040907805.1 of Aeromonas sp. s3. NCBI lineage: Bacteria > Pseudomonadati > Pseudomonadota > Gammaproteobacteria > Aeromonadales > Aeromonadaceae > Aeromonas > Aeromonas sp. s3. The sequence continues at coordinate 122,495 of NZ_JBFOCQ010000013.1, read as the reverse complement.
CATCCGGGGTGTTACCGGTCTTCTTGCCGTACACCACGTTGGAGGTGATGGTCAGCACGGACTGGGTAGCCACGGCACCACGGTAGGTGTTCAGCTTCTGAATTTTCTTCATGAAGCGCTCGACCAGGTCACAGGCGATGTCATCGACGCGAGCGTCGTTGTTACCGAACTGCGGGTACTCGCCTTCGATTTCGAAGTCGATGGCCACGCCATCTTCGTCACGAACCGGCTTGACCTTGGCGTACTTGATGGCAGACAGGGAGTCAGCCGCAACGGACAGACCGGCGATGCCGCAAGCCATGGTGCGATAGACGTCACGGTCGTGCAGCGCCATCAGAGAGGCTTCGTAGCTGTACTTGTCGTGCATGTAGTGGATGATGTTCAGCGCGGCAACGTACTGCTTGGCCAGCCAGTCCATGAAGTGATCCAGACGATCCATGACGTCGTTGTACTCGAGGTACTCGGAGGTGATCATGTCGGTCTTCGGACCCACCTGCAGCTTCATCTTCTCGTCCATACCGCCGTTGATGGCGTACAGCATGGTCTTGGCCAGGTTGGCACGAGCACCGAAGAACTGCATCTGTTTGCCGACGATCATCGGGGACACACAGCAAGCGATGGCGTAGTCATCGTTGTTGAAGTCCGGACGCATCAGGTCGTCGTTCTCGTACTGAACGGAAGAGGTCTCGATGGATACCTTGGCGCAGTACTTCTTGAAACCGACCGGCAGCTTCTCGGACCACAGGATGGTCAGGTTCGGCTCAGGGGACGGGCCCATGGTGTACAGGGTGTTCAGCATACGGAAGCTGTTCTTGGTGACCAGGGTACGGCCGTCAACGCCCATACCAGCCAGGGTCTCGGTAGCCCACATCGGGTCGCCGGAGAACAGTGAATCGTATTCCGGGGTACGCAGGAAGCGAACCATACGCAGCTTCATGACCATGTGGTCCATCAGCTCCTGGGCTTCTTGCTCGGTGATCAGGCCTTTTTGCAGGTCACGCTCGATGTAGATGTCCAGGAAGCTGGAGGTACGACCGAAGGACATGGCCGCGCCGTTCTGGGACTTGACGGCCGCCAGGTAGGCGAAGTAGGTCCACTGTACGGCTTCTTTGGCGGTCTTGGCCGGTACGGAGATGTCGCAACCATATTTGGCAGCCATCACCTTCATCTGGGCCAGGGCACGGTGCTGCTCGGAGATCTCTTCGCGCAGACGAATGGTGGCTTCCAGGTTGACACCGTTTTCCAGGTCAGCCTGCAGGGACTTGAACTGGGCCAGTTTGTCGGCCATCAGGAAGTCGATACCGTACAGGGCAACACGACGGTAGTCACCGATGATACGGCCACGGCCGTAGGCATCCGGCAGACCGGTGATGACGCCGGACTTGCGGCAGTTCAGGATGTCTTTGGTGTAGACGTCGAACACACCCTGGTTGTGAGTCTTGCGGTACTCGGTGAAGATCTTCTCGACCATGGGGTCCAGCTGACGACCGTACACTTCGCAAGAGGTCTTGACCATCTTGATACCGCCGTTGGCGATGATGGCGCGCTTGAGCGGCTTGTCGGTCTGCAGACCAACGATTTGCTCCAGGCTCTGATCGATATAGCCGGCATCGTGAGCGGTAATGGTGGAGGGCAGGTCGGTATCAAAATCGACCGGCGCGTGGGTGCGGTTCTCGATCTTGATGCCTTCCATGACCTTGTCCCACAGCTTGGTGGTAGCTTCGGTCGCGCCAGCCAGGAAGGACTCGTCACCTTCATACGGGGTGTAGTTCTTCTGGATGAAGTCACGGGTGTTGACAGAGGTCTGCCATTCACCGGCCGCGAAGCCTTCCCATGCTTTTTGGAACTGTTCGTTAAGTTCTGCCATTTTCATTACCTCTCAAGGTATTTATGTGTCTGCCGCCATCCTTAATGATGGCGACGGAAGATAAACCAGTAAGTCAGCCCAACCATGACGCCACCACCAATGATATTACCTATGGTGACAGGAATGAGGTTGTGCAGGACGAAGTTGGATACGGTCAGGTCGGCAAAGGTCGCCGGGTCCTGGCCGATGGCCTGCCAGAATTCCGGGCCTGCGACGCTGTGAATGGCGATGCCGACCGGGATCATAAACATGTTGGCGATGCTGTGCTCAAAACCGGAGGCCACGAACATGGCGACGGGGAGCAGCATGACCATCACCTTGTCGGTGGCACTGCGGGCGCCGAACGCCATCCACACGGCGAGACACACCATGAGGTTGCAGAGGATGCCAAGCGCCACGGCTTCGAAGAAGGTGTGGTGGATCTTGTGCTGGGCCACCTTGAGGGCGTTGAGGCCCCACTGACCATCTGCCGCCATGTATTCGGCCGACATGATGATGAGCCCGACGATGATGAGACCGCCGATGAGGTTGCCGAAGTAGACCAGTCCCCAGTTCTTGAACAGTTGGGCCCAGGTGATGCGATTCGCCGCCTTGGCCACCAAGGTGAGGGTGGTGGAGGTGAACAGCTCGGCGCCGAGCAGCACGCAGAGGATCAGGCCAAGAGCGAAACAGAGACCGCCGACCAGCTTGCTGAGGCCCCAGGCCACATTGCCGGCACCGGTGGTGACTGTGATGTAGAAGACGAAAGCGATGGCAATGAAGGCGCCAGCTGTGATGGCCAGGGGGATGACCTTGTATGCGGGCTTGGTGGCCTTGGCATAGGTTATATCTTCTGCCAGTGCAGCGATGGCTTCTGGCTTGAGACAATCAAAGGGAGATTCTGCTTTCAATTCTCATGTACCTGATGTTTTGCCTGTGGAAATCATAACAAAGGGCCAGATCGTCAAAATTGACTCCGATCAAGAATTGCAGATTGTGAATGTAATTTTACTACAAATATTTGAGTCCCCCGGCAGCGATTCTTTACACCAGGTTTCAGCTGAAACAGAAACGTGGTTTTTTTAATGTCATGATTTTAAACAATTTATTTTTCATCCCTGAAAAAGTGTGCCGGCAAGGCATCTTTGCTTCTCCCCAGCACTCGCTACTCCTTGTTGGCAACCCCCTAAGAGGTATTTTTTGTTTTTTATTTCATCTTTGAATAACAAATGGCCACTTGGCTGACCATAAAAGAGAAGGGGCCATCAGGGCCCCTTCGGAATGTTACCACATCAACCCCATGAATGGGCTCGTTTGGCCTTCTGCAGCTTCTCGTAGGCAGCCAGCAGTTTCTGATGCAGCGGGAACTGGCTGAGGGAGAGATCGGCGGCAGCCAATCCGTGGAAGCGCGCTTCACCGCTGGCGTGGGCCCAGGCCTGCGCCAGCGTCTCTTCGCCATACATGCGGGCAAACACGGCGCGGTACTGCTCGGGATCGCGATCCTCGTCCAGGAACAGCTCGACGCAGGCGCGCAGGGCGCGATAGAAGTTGGCGCGATCGGCCGGGAACACCGACTGGTTGAACTCCATGGTCCAGTCGATGAGATCGAGCGCCGTGTCGAGTTCGCCGGCGGCCAGCGCCAGCATGGCTTTGAGCTCGCCTACCCGCAGGGTGTGCAGGGCGGTGCCCTTGGCGGCGGCGATGCCGAGCAGCTCGCGCACCCGGGTGCGCTCGTCGTGACCCTCTTCATCCAGCTGGTCGAACAGCGCCATGTACTGCTCCGCGTCCCACTCCAGCGCCGGCAGCGCCAGTATGGTCTCCCGCAGGTGGGCACCCATGGTGTTGTTGGCCAGCAGCAGATCTTCGGCCGGATAGATGTCGGACATGCCGGGCACCAGAATGCGGCAGGCGTAGACGCCCAGGTGCTCGTAGTCGGCGATGTAGACCGGCTGTTCCAGCTCGTGGAAGATGCCGATCAGGTGGTCGAACTCCTCCTGCGAGGTGCCGCGGAAGTCCCAGTCGGCAAACTCGAAGTCCGCATCCTGCTTGAACAGGTCCCAGCTGATGAGGCCTGAGGAGTCGATGAAGTGGGTCTCCAGGTTGTGGTGATCCGCCACCTGTTCGTTGTCAAACGAGGGCGGTACGAACACATCCAGATCCTTGAGGCTGCGGCCTTGCAGCAGCTCGGTGACGGTACGCTCGAACGCCACTTCGAAGCGCGGGTGGGCACCGAAGGAGGCAAAGCAGGTGCCGTTGCTCGGGTTGAGCAGCACCACGCAGATGACCGGGTAGCGACCACCCAGGGAGGCATCGAAGCTGTAGATGGGGAAGCCTTCGGCTTCCAGCGCCTCGATGGAGGCCTTGATGCCGGGGTAACGGGCGATCACCTCGGCCGGGATCTCCGGCAGGCTCAGCGCTTCTGCGATGATCTTGTTTTTGACGTGGCGCTCGAACACCTCGGACAAGCCCTGGGTGCGGGCCTCTGTCTTGGTGTTGCCGGCGCTCATGCCGTTGGAGACATAGAGGTTGCCGATGATGTTCATCGGGATATAGACGGTCTGGTGATCGGACTGGCGCTCGAAGGGCAGGGCGACGATGCCGCGCTCCTCGTTGCCGGATTGCAGGTCCACCAGCATGTCGGCGGTCACTTCACCGTCCGGGTTGTAGAACTTGCGGGTGAAGGGGTCGAGCAGACCGGCGGGCAGCTGATCCCCCTCGATGGGGAACCACTTCTCGTTCGGGTAGTGAACGAAGTCGCCATTGGCAACCTGCTCGCCCAGATAGAAGTCGGCGAAGAAGTAGTTGGTGGAGAGACGCTCGAAATATTCGCCAAGGGCGGAAGCGAGCGCCGCCTTCTTGCTGGCACCCTTGCCGTTGGTGAAACAGAGGGAGCACTCCTTGTCCCGGATGTGCACGGACCAGACGTTGGGCACGGGGTTGAGCCAGGAGGCCTCTTCGATATCAAACCCCAGGGCTTGCAGCTTGGTCTGGAAGCGTTCGATGGAGTCTTCCAGCGCCGCGTCCTTGCCGGGAATAAAAGTGTGGTCGGTCATCACGATATCCTGATTTTTATTGGCTCATGTTTGGCCGCAGATAATAGCAGGGGTCGGCGCGTTTGGCAGGCAAAAAACGGGGCCCATGCCCCGTTTTGCTTTCCTTTCAACCGCCTTGGGGCGTGCCTCAGCCGATGAATTTCAGACCCAGGATCCCGCCGATGATCAGCAGCAGGCAGAGCACCCGGGCGAGGGTGGCCGGTTCGTTGAACAGCCAGATCCCCATCAGCACGGTGCCGACTGCGCCGATGCCGGTCCAGACCGCGTAGGCGGTGCCAAGGGGTAGCTGTTTGACCGCCATGGCGAGCAGCAGCACGCTCACCCCCATGGCAGAGAGAGTCAGCAGGGTGGGCAGGGGACGGCTGAAACCGTCGGTGTATTTGAGGCCGATGGCCCAGGCGACCTCGAACAGGCCGGCCAGCAGCAGGAGCAACCAGGACATAAGGCAGATTCCGCAGGAAGCAGGGTCGTCCCTGCGCATCAGGAGGCCTCGGGGTCGTCCCCGAGGGGCAGCGGGGCTGCCGGTCGGTCTCAATGATGCCCCAAGTCGTGGCGGGATGCCAACCGGCTGCCCGCAGGCCGGCCAGGCTGACGGATATTGCAGCGAACGGCACAGAATATTGCGCAATTCGACTTGCGCCCGCCGTCACAATCCGTAATGTGGACAGACGCATTTTTCGCAACCCATATTTTGTGAACCGCTTGTAAACGGCCCGCGCCGGACAAGGGATCACGGTTATCACACTCGGTTTCTATAAAGCAGCTATCCAGGGTAGGACATTATGAAAAAAGTAGGTTTGGTCGGTTGGCGTGGCATGGTGGGTTCGGTGTTGATGAGCCGGATGCAGGAAGAGAAGGATTTTGCCCGCATTCAGCCCACCTTCTTCACCACCTCCCAGGCCGGTGAGGCCGCCCCCAATTTCGGCGTCGATGCCGGCACCCTGCAGGATGCCTTCGACATCGCGGCGCTGGCCGCACAGGACGTCATCATCACCGCCCAGGGCGGCGACTACACCAAGGATGTCTATCCGCGCCTGAAAGCCGCCGGCTGGCAGGGTTACTGGATTGATGCCGCCTCCTCCCTGCGCATGGAGAAGGACGCGGTCATCATCCTGGATCCGGTCAACGGCGACGTCATCGAGCATGCCCTGAACGACGGCATCAAGACCTTCGTCGGTGGCAACTGCACCGTCAGCCTGATGCTGCTGGCCCTGGGTGGCCTGTTCAAGGCCGATCTGGTTGAGTGGGTCAGCGTGGCCACCTATCAGGCTGCCTCCGGCGGCGGTGCGCGCCACATGCGTGAGCTGGTCACCCAGATGGGGCTGCTGCGTGATGAAGTGGCGGTGGAACTGGCGGATCCCGCCTCCGCCATCCTCGACATCGAGCGCAAGATCACCGAGAAGACCCGCTCCGGCACCCTGCCGGTGGACAACTTCGGCGTACCGCTGGCCGGTGGCCTCATCCCCTGGATCGACACCAAGCTCGACAACGGCCAGAGCCGCGAAGAGTGGAAGGGCCAGGCCGAGACCAACAAGATCCTGGGCATCGAGAACGCCGCCATTCCGGTGGATGGTCTGTGCGTGCGCATCGGCGCCCTGCGCTGCCACAGCCAGGCCTTCACCATCAAGCTGAAAAAGGATGTGCCGCTGGCCGAGATCGAAGCCCTGCTGGCCGCCCACAACGACTGGGTGAAAGTGATCCCCAACGATCGCGACATCACCGCCCGCGAGCTGACCCCGGCCGCCGTCACCGGCACCCTCAGCATCCCGGTCGGTCGTCTGCGCAAGCTCAACATGGGTCCGGAGTACCTGGCCGCCTTTACCGTGGGCGATCAGCTGCTGTGGGGCGCCGCCGAGCCGCTGCGCCGCATGCTCAACATCCTGCTGGACCGCGGGTGATGGCAATCGGGAACGACGACAGGGGGCTCAGGCCCCCTGTTTTTTTGGCAGGAACAGGGCAGGCTCGATGCCATTGACGCTGCAAGGCATGGGGTCTTGGTTTTGTAATGCAGTGGTACTGTTATTAACTAAATAGATATTAACTGCTGCGCCATCGATTATTTCCTGACTGTTCAATCAGTGCCGGAAATATATTCCCGCCGCCGCACTGGTAGCCGACTCGCTCTATTCCATCTGTACCACAAAATAGGGGGCGGTGGGCTCGCGGGATGGGCGGGATATATGCCTTGTTACAAATGAATATCCATTCAAGATATCCACTGCGAGCCTGATTGATTACACTGACCGCCTGGCCAGGCCGATACCACGAGGCCGCGGCAGCAGGTGATCCGACGCGGCGTGGCGGCCGGCTCGCGGCAACCCTGTGGGGGGCGAAAATAATATTTATATGCTCAATAGTGCGCGTTACGCCCATGGCGTGCCGTCGCCGTTTTCCCCTTGCTGCGAGACCAATGAAGGGCAGCAGCGGTGACCCATAATAATGTTCAGGTTCGAGAATTGGGAAATTACATGAGAGTCGTGTGGAGTTTGCTCTATTTCTTCAGTGTCTTGGCCGTGGCTGGCCCCGTGTTGGTCAAGGAGCAGAAAAAAGTGGCCGATCCGCTGATCGTGCCCTATCAGCAATATCGGCTCGACAATGGCCTGACGGTGATCCTGAGCCAGGATCACTCCGATCCCCTGGTGCACGTGGCGGTCCACTACCGGGTGGGGCTGGAAGAAGAGGCGCCGGGCCAATCCGGGCTGGCCCACCTGTTTGAGCACATGATGTTTCAGGGCTCGGCTCACGTGGGGGAGGAGGGCCATAACCGCCTGCTGCAACAGATGGGATCAAAAGATGTAAACGGCTGGACCCAGGAGGATCAGACCCGCTATTTCCAGACCCTGCCGGCCAATCAGCTGGAGAAGGTGCTCTGGCTGGAGGCAGATCGCATGGGGTTTCTGCTCGATACCCTCTATCAGCAGAAGCTGGACGTGCAGCGCGACATCATCAAGAACGAGCGCGCCAACCTGGTCGAAGATCAACCCTATGGGCGCTTCTATGAGGCGCTGAATCGCACGCTTTACCCGCCAAATCACCCCTACTTCAACACGCCGTTTGGCCGGGCTGCGGATCTGGATCGCCTCACCCTGGAGGACGTGCGCCAATTCTTCCTGCGCTGGTATGGGCCCAACAACGCCACCCTGGTGATCGGCGGTGACATTCAGCCGGCCCAGACCCTGGCCTGGGTCGAGCGCTATTTCGGGGCCTTGCCCGCCACCCCGGCCCAGACTCGGCCGCTGGTGCGGCCGGTGACGCTGAAGAAGAGCCGCTATCGCACCCTGACCGATCGGGTGGCCGAACCCCTGCTGGTGCTGGCCTATCCGACCGTCTCTGCCAGTGATCCCGGGGTCGAGGCCCTCGATCTGCTGGCGGATCAGCTGGGGGGCTCGGCCAGCGGCCTGTTGCAGCGACAACTGCAGCAAAGCGGCAGGCTGGTCTCCGTCTTTGCCAGCCATGAATGCAATGTGCTGGCATGCAAGTTGATGATCCATGCCATTCCCAATCTGGCCAGAGGGGCCGAGCTTGGCCCCATCAAGGCGGAGATCGATCGGGTCATCGGCCAGCTCGCCAGCGACGGGGTCTCCCGCGAGCAGCTGGCCCACTCGGTCAATGCCCTGCGCGCCAAACGGATTTGGCCGCTGGACAGCGTGGCCGGCAAGGTGGAGCAGCTGGGTACAGGTTATACCCTGTTTCAGGATCCCAACTTCCAGTACCGCAACCTCAAGCGCCTTGCCCGGGTGACGCCGGCCGATCTGCAGCGGGCATTGACGCGCTATGTGTTGAACAAGCCCAGGGTGGTGCTGAGCGTGGTACCGGCTGAGCATCCCGAGTGGCAGGCGGGCAACCCCAACTTCGTCGAGCCGCCCCCCTTGCCGCTGGCCCGGCCGCAGCAGACGCTGGCTCCCAGGCAGATCAAGGAGACCCTGGATCGACGCCAGGAGCCGGCCAGTGGCGGGGCCTTGCCGGTGCCCATGCCGACCCTGTGGCATGCCAAGCTGGGTGAGCGGGTCTCTCTGCTCGGTCACTACAGCGATGAAGTGCCGGCCTTTGCCATGAGCATCAACTGGCCGGGCGGTGAGCGAGCCGAGCCGGAGGGCAAGGGCGGGGTCGCCACCCTGACTGACGCCATGCTCTCCCTGGGCAGCGAACAGCTGCAGGAGGCGAGCATCGAGGAGCGGGCGCGCCAGCTGGGGGCCAGCATCAGATTCGAACATGGTGAGGAGCGCAGCTCCATCGAGGTCCAGGGGCTCACCTCCCATTTCGAGGAGGTGCTGGCGCTGGTACGGGAATTGGTGCTGCAGCCCGCCATGCGCAGCGCCGATTTCGAACGTAGCCAGTTTGACTACAGCCAGTGGCTGCAACAGCTGGCTCGCGATCCCCAGTGGCAGGCGGATTGGCAGTTCGGCGCCCTGCTCAAGGGGAACAAGCCGCTGGATCCCGTGGCCAGCCTGCGGGCGCTGACCCTGGACGATGTGCGCCATTTTTATCAGTCGGTCCATCGCAGCGGGGAAGCCCAAGTGGTGGTGAGCGGGGATCTGGCCCAGGAGCGGGTGATGAAAGCCCTCGGCTTTCTGGTCGAGCCAACGGGTCAGCCGGCGGCCCTGCGCTCTCTGGAGTGGCGTGGGCAGCAGGCCAAACGGGCCATCTATCTGCTGGACAATCCCGGGGCTGCGCTCAGCCAGATCCGGGTGGGACGGCGCGCCATGGCGGAGGATGCCTTCGGCGAGCAGTACCTGACCCGGCTGATGAATGTCTCCCTCGCCGAGCGGTTGAACATCCGGCTGCGTGAGGAGCTGGGTTACACCTACTTTATCGGCGCCACCTTCGAGGGCAACGTCGATGCGGGTTATTTCCTGCTGCAAAGCAGCGTGCGCAGCGCAGTGACCGGGGCGGCGCTGCGGCAGATCCTGCAGGAGCTCGACAAGTATCAGCGGCTGGGGCCGACCCGGCTGGAGGTGCGTACCCTGCGGGATCGGGTGCTCAATGGCCAGGCGCTCGACTACGAGACGCTGCCGCAGGAGGTGGCCTACATGCAACCCATCCTGCTCAAAGGGTGGCCGCAGGATTATGTGGAGCAGCAGGTGCAGCAGGTGAGCCAGCTCTCCCCCTTTACCCTGCGCGAGCTGGCCCGCCGCTGGCTCGATCCCGACGACATGGTGATCCTGGTGGTGGGGGATGCCAAGACGCTGGCCCCCGAGCTGGCCGCACTGGGCTGGCCGGTGCAGCGCCTCTCCGTCACACCCTAGCGGGTTGCCCTATTGGGCGACAGCCGCAAGCAAAACAGCCCGCCCCCTGGCAGGGGGCGGGCTGTTTTTTTGCGCTAAAAAGAGGCAAACGGTCAGATAAGGGCCAGGGCGGCGGCCAGATCGGCGATCAGATCGTCGGCGTCCTCCACCCCGATGCTGAAGCGGATGAGAGCGTCATTGACCCCGGCGGCAAGGCGGCTCGCCTCGTCCATGGCGGCGTGGGTGGTGCTGGCCGGATGGCAGGCCAGGCTCTCGAGATCCCCCAGACTCACCGCCTGCACGAACAGCTGCAGGTTGTCGAGCAGGGTGGCGCAGCGTTCAAACCCACCTTCCAGCTCGATGCTCACCATGCCACCAAAACCGCTGGCGAAGGCGCCGAGGGCATCGTGGCCCGGATGGTTGGCAAGTCCCGGGTAGATCACCTTCTTCACCGCCGGATGGGCGGCCAGGAAGTCGGCCACCTGCTGGGCATTGTGCAGGTGGGCATCCATGCGCAGGGGCAGGGTCTTGACCCCGCGCTGCAGCAGGTAGGCCTCCTGCGGGCCTATGGGGGAGCCGATGTGCTTGAGGGCCACGGTACGGATCGACTTCATCAGCGTGTGAGAGCCCGCCACCACCCCGGCGATGATGTCGCCGTGACCGCCCAGGTATTTGGTGCCGCTGTGCATGACGATGTCGATGCCAAGCTCGAGCGGGCGCAGCAGATAGGGGGTGAGGAAGGTGTTGTCACACACCGTAATGGCGCCCACCTTGCGGGCCGCTTCCACGACCACCCGCGGATCTACCACCTTGAGGGTGGGGTTGGTCAGGGTTTCGAACAGTACCACCTTGGTGGCGGGGCGGATGTTGGTCAGCAGATCCTGATCGCTCTCGTAGGCGGTGACCTTGATGCCGGCGCGGCTGAAGGTCTGCTTGAGAAACGCATCGGTGCCGCCGTAGAGCGGGCCGATATAGGCCACTTCATCGCCGCTGTCGGCCAGGGCATACATGATGGCGCTCACCGCCGCCATGCCGCTCGCCACCACCAGCGCCTCGTCGGCCCCTTCCAGCGCCGCCAGCTTCTGCTCCAGCTCGGCGGTGGTGGGGTTGCCAAAGCGGCTGTAGATGAAGCCGGGGGCTTGACCTGCGAAGCGCTCCTTGCCCGCCTGGGCGTTGAAGTAGCTGAAGGTGCTGCTCTGGTAGAGCGGGGTGGTGAGGGCACCGGTCTGGGGATCGATCCGCTGGCCGCTGTGCACGCTCATGGTTTTGAATTTCATTGTATTGCTCCGTCATTGCCAGGCTGTGGCCCAACTGCTTGTGTCGTCTGAAGGGGGCGTCGCGGCGCCCCCGTTTATTAGGTATGGCAGCGTCAGGCGAGTTGTGGCTCGCGCCGATCGCGCTTTGTAGTTTGCCCGTTTGTCATCTGCGGATTGGCCGACGGCGGGGCGACGCCATAGTGGCGGACCGCCACATCCGGGTGGGAGCGCAGCCTCCCTTTGAGTACGTTCTCCCCCACCTGATAAAAGAGCGGGTTGGTCGGGTCGCTCTCGGGCCCCAGCGCCTGGGCTGCCAGCGCGGGGGAGAGGCTGAGCAGCGGCACGGTTGCATCCAGCCGCGCCGCCATGAAGAAGGCACAGGAGAGGCGAGATACTCCGGGCGGCGGGCTTGCCACCCGGTGCAGCGTAGCCTTGAGGTAGCCGTTGGAGGCGAGTTCCAGCAGTTCGCCGATGTTGACCACCAGGGCACCCGGCAGGGGCGGCGCCGAGATCCAGCCACTAGCTGTCTCCACCTCGAGCCCAGAGTGATGATCCTGCATCACCAGAGTCAGGTAGCCGGGATCCTTGTGGGCACCCACTCCTTGACCGCTGCCACCCTCGGCTTGCCCCGGGTAGTGAATGAGCTTCATGTGCTGATAGGGGGCGCCGCGAATGCTCTCGTCAAACACCCCGGCTGGTTGCTCCAGCACCTCGGCGAAGGCGGCCAGCAGGGTGAGGCTGATGGCGCTCAACTTTTCCTGCCACGCCAGCAGGTGAGATTTCATCTCGGGCAGGGCGGCAGGCCACTGGTTGGGGCCGATAAGCCGCTGCCAGGGTTCACGGATCTGCGCCGAAGGCAGGGCCTGCGCCTCGTTCATGATATCGAACTGTTCGCGCAGATCCGGCCGCGCCCGGGTGAGCTCGGCCCCCACCTGGTTGTAGCCGCGAAAGTGGGGGGAGTGCACCATCTGCACCGCCAGCTTCTCCTGCTGTGGCAGGGCGAAGAAGCGGGCCGCCAGCGCCAGGGTTTCCTGCTGCTCTTGCTCGCTCAGGCCATGGCCGACCAGATAGAAAAAGCCCACCTCACGGGCCGCCCGGCCAAGGGTGGCCAGCATCTGGCGACGGGTCTCGGGGGCGCCATCGAGGGCGGCGAGATCGATGATCGGCAGTGGTGAATGTTCCATGTGCACCTCCTCACTGGCCAGGGGCGGGAGGCTACCCGCACACCTGACATGAAAATGACGACGCCCTGACCGATGAACCGGCCACCGCCCTGTTGCCAGGGATGGCGCCATTTGGATTGAGGGAGATGCTACTGTTCGGAGTTATAAGACGGAAACAACAAATTATTCTTAGTTATATACAAAAATCGAAATAGAATTCGCCACCCATCCGGGTGGCTGCCGATTGAACGGCGATAATGGCAATATACCGGCGCACTTGGCACCCATGTTGGCCTGACTCGGCATGTGCCGGCTTGAGCGCCATGGGAGCGCGACTTGAGCCAAAAAGAGGCAAGGATCGCTGGTTGTGCAGAGATGTGCAAAACGCAGAGATGTAAAAAGGGAGGCTGATGCCTCCCTTTGTGTAACGGGCGCTGCGGCCCTGTGTGATGCCTGGCTCAGGTTCAGTAACCCAGGGTGAAGCGCTGGCGCAGGTGGGCCGGTTTTTCCGCTTCGTTGAGCACGCCATCGGCCAGATCGCCGACCGTGATCCCGGCCGGTTGTTCACCGCTGAACAGCACCTGATCGGCACCGAGCCGGTAGCCGCCGCGCTTCTCGCCGGGTTCCAGGAACACGGGCGGGGAGACGAAACGCCAGTCGAGGGCAGTTTCACGGCGCAGGGCGGTGAGGCCGTCGCGGGCGGCCAGGGCCCCCTGTTTCCACTCGGCCGGGAACTCCGGGGTATCCACCAGTTGCACGCCCGGGGCAATTTCCAGACTGCCGGCACCGCCGACCACCAGCAGCCAGCTGTTGGCCGCGACGGCGGCGGCCACGATGGCGCTGGCCCCCTTGAGATACTGGTCGTAGATGTCCGGGGTGGTCCAGCCCGGGTTGTAGGCGCTGATCACCCGATCGTGCCCCTTGAGCACCTTGGCCAGCGCCTGGCTGTCCTGGGCATCCACCGCCACGGCGGTGACCTGCGGGTGAGCGGCGACCTTGCTCACGTCACGCACGATGGCGGTGACGTGATGGCCGCGGCTGACGGCTTCGTTGAGGATGGCTGTACCGACAAAACCGCTGGCACCGATCAGGGCAATTTTCATGGGAGATTCTCCTTCACTGTTGGAATGGGGCTATCCTACGCCCCCGAATGTGATTTAATAATCCGTTGTAAATTGCATTCACTTATAAGCTGGATTTAATAATGGAACAGCTCAAGCGTTACGCCATCTTCGCCGCCGTGGTCGAGGCGGGCAGCATGACCGGCGCCGCCAAGGCTCTCGGCATGACACCCTCCGCCGTCAGTCAGCATATCAGCCAGCTGGAGAGCCTGCTCGGCCTCACCCTGCTGCACCGCTCCACCCGCCGTCTCAACCTGACCGAGGCGGGGGAGGTGGTGTGGCAGGGGTGCCAGTCCCTGCAGCAAACCCTCAACCAGACCGAGTTGCGCCTCTCTGAGGTACGTGACAGCCTGCTGGGGGAGGTGCGGATCACCGCCCCGGTGGGGATGGCCGGCCAGCCGCTGGCGCGGGCGCTCTCGCCGCTGCTGCAGGCCCACCCCGGCCTGTGCATCCAGATCATCGCCGACGACGAGAAGCGGGATCTCATCAAGGAGCGTATCGACGTGGCGCTGCGGGTCGGCACGCTCGAAGACTCCACCCTGGTGGCGCGCAAGCTGGGCCAGACCCGGATGCTGCTGTGCGCCTCGCCCGCCTATCTGGCGCGCAAGGGCACCCCGCGCAGCCCGGAGGCGCTGCTGGAACACGACTGGCTGGCCGCCGACATGCTGAGCGGCGGCCTGACCTTCTTCGACGAGAAGGGGCAGGGGCACAGGGTCAAGCCCAAGCCGCGGGTGGTGTGCAACAACGTGCTGCCGCTGCGCCAGTTCACCCTGGCGGGGCAGGGGGTGTCGCTGCAGCCGGAGGGGGAGATCGCCGACGATCTCGCCTCGGGTCGCCTGCTGGAACTGTTGCCGGGCTTTCGGGTGCCGCCCATGGAGATCCACGCCATCACCCCGCAGCGGGAGATCCCGGAGAAGGTGCGCCGGGTGATCGCCGCCCTGCGCAGCCACTTCGCCGAGCCGGTGGGGGCCGCGGCGACACGTCCGTAGTCCGGGCAAGGAAGAAGGTCGTTCCGGTTGGCCGGCGCAAACAAGGATCAAACAGAGAGGGCAGCCCGCGGGCTGCCCTCTGTCGATGTGCTATGTCGATTAGATAAGGCCAGGCCTCACTTCATATAGAGGCCGCCGTTGATGGCCAGGGTCTCGCCGGTGATATAGGCACCCGCCTCGCTGGCAAGAAACACCACGGCGGCGGCGATCTCCTCCGGCTTGGCCAGTCGGCGCATGGGGATGTCGGCCTTGATGCTGTCGAGGATGTCGGTGCGGATCGCCTCCACCATGGGGGTGGCGGTGTAGCCGGGGGCGATGGCGTTGACCGTCACCCCGAAGCGGGCCCCTTCCGCCGCCAGTGCCTTGGTGAAGCCCAGCATGCCCGCCTTGGCGGCCGAGTAGTTGACCTGGCCGAACTGCCCCTTCTGGCCATTGACCGAGGAGATGTTGATGATGCGGGCATCGCGCTGCTCGCACATGGCGTCAAACAGCGGCTGGGTCACGTTGTAGAGGCTGCACAGGTTGGTGTGGATCACCTCGAACCACTGCTCCGGGGTCATCCGCTTGAAGGCCCCGTCCCGGGTGATGCCGGCATTGTTGACCAGCACGTCCACCCGCCCTTCATCCTGCAGCAGGCGGCCCAGGGCCTCGCGGCACATGGCGGTGTCGGCCACGTCCAGCGCCAGCAGCCGCACCTGATCCGGCCGAAAACCCTGCTCTGCATACCAGTCGTGCGCCGCCGCCCCGTTGGCGCTGGAGTGGGTGGCGATGATGCGATACCCCTGGGCCAGCAAGGCGGTGGTGATGGCGGATCCGATGCCGCCACGGGCTCCGGTGATCAAGGCAACTTTCTTCATCTAGGCTCTCCCTGCATAAAAGATTCGAACGAGGACTTTATGGGCTTTTTGGGGTAATTGATATATTTGTTTTCAAACAATCTGACAGGCAAACGCGTCACTTTTGTGACAGCCTGCCAAGCTGGCTTGACGGACCAGCACTCGAGCCACCTGGCAAGAGGGCGGACGTGACCATATCGCCAGCCCTTGCCGCCAAGGTGGCGGCCATGTTTAATGGGGCCCTTGCGCGCAGCGCCTTGCCGACAGCCCAGATCCGATCTCGTCATGACCATCTTGCCCACCATCCCCGACGCCGTGCCCCAGCCGCACAGCCAGCTGACCCGCATCGAGCGGGTGCTCGACTACATCCACGCCAACCTGGATCTGCCGCTGGCGCTGGCCGAGCTGGCGGAGCAGAGCTGCTGGTCGCGCTGGCAGTTGCAGCGGGTATTCCTCCATGAGACGGGACTGACGGTGGCCCACTATGTGCGCGAGCTCAAGCTGAGCCAGGCGGCAGAGGCGCTGCTCTCTGGTCGCCAGCGGGTGCTGGATCTGGCGCTCTGTTACGGTTTTGGCTCCGAGGTGAGCTTCAGCCGCGCCTTCAAACAGCAGTTCGGCTGCTCGCCGCTGGCCTATCGCAAACGCGGTCTGCGGCTGGGGCTGCGTACCCCCCTGGTGCGGGCTACCCTGCCGCAACCCATGCCTGCCAGGCTGGTACAGGTGCGGATCGAGAGCCAGCCGGGCTTTGTCCTGCAAGGGGTGACGGGGCAGATCCGCGGGCTGTTTGCCGCTGTCCCCGACTTTCAGCAGACGGTGCCCGCCATCTGGCATGCCCTGCGCACGGCGGGCGGTTTGCCACCCGGGCAGGAGCGGGTGGGGGTGGTGGATGTTTCTGGCGTTGGCGAGTCGCTCCCCTACTGGGCGGGCTGCGTGATGGAGGAGGGGGCCAGCCTGCCAGACGGTCTGGCGCGCCTCCCGGTGCCGGCCCAGACCTACGCAGTGCTGAGTCACGTGGGCCCCGTCAGCCAGCTGGGGCAGACCCTCAACTGGTTTATCCTGCACTGGTTGCCGAGTTCCGGCTATCGCGGGGTGGACGGCTTCGAGCTGGAGCGTTACGCCCCCGATTTTGACGGCAACCAGCCGGATGCCCGTATGGAGTACTGGCTACCCGTCACCCCCCTCTGACACGGCTATTCCCTTGCCCGGCGGATGCCGCGCTGCTATCCCTCTTTCCCTTTTGACTGCGCCAGGCCTTGCTATCCACTCGACATCGCCTGCGTGTCTGCCGTCAGTTGAGGTTGCCGGATGGGGCCAAAGTGGCCGCATTTTCTCCCTCTTTCGCGCCAACATGCCCCAAATTGTTAATTCAAGGGCAAAATGACCCAATAAAATGCAAATGAGATTTGTTACTATTCAATCATTGCATTCGAGGATCAGATGTACGCCACTCACCCCCCTTTGACCCTGGTCGCCGCGACCCTCTCCGCCCTGTTGGCTGGCCCTGTGCAGGCAGCCGCCACCGAGCGCCCGACACAGACCCGGGCCGACGAGACCCTGACCGTGCTCGGCGAGACCTATCGCAACACCGCGACCAAGACCCGGCTCGACCCCCTGGAGACGCCCCAGGCCATCTCGGTGGTGGAGGGGGACACCCTGGAACAGCGCGGCGTCAGCTCAGTGAGCGAGGCGCTGCGCTACGTGCCCGGCGTCAACACCGAGCTGCGGGGCGGGGCGGTCAACCGGCTGGATCTGTTCAACATCCGCGGCTTTGACAACTACCAGAACTTCTACGACGGCCTGCTGCTGCAGTACAACGACTGGAACCTGCAGCCCCAGATCGATCCGGTGGCCATCGAGCAGCTGGAGGTGTTCAAGGGGCCCACCTCCGTGCTTTACGGCAGCATGCCCCCCGGCGGCATGGTGAACCTCATCGCCAAGCGCCCCCAGCGGGAGGCCAGCCACAGCGTGAGCCTGGCGAGTGGCACCGGTAATCTCAAGGAGCTGACCCTCGACAGCACCGGCGTCCTCAACGATCAGTTTGCCTATCGGCTGGTGGGGCTGGCCCGCCAGAAAGAGGGCCAGGCGGTGACCTCAGAGGAGGAGCGCTACGTGCTGGCGCCCTCTCTCGACTGGCAGTTGAGTGAGCGCACCCTGCTGAACCTCAACCTCTACTACCAGAAAGACCCCGCTGCCGGCATTTACACCACGGTGCCGGCCAGCGGCTCGGTCAAGTCCAATCCGCTGGGCCAGCTTGGCAGCGACACCTTCCTTGGCGATGAAAACTGGAACCACTACAGCCGGGAGGTCACCCTGCTCGGCTACAAGCTGAGCCACGACTTCAACGCCAACTGGCAGCTGCTGCAAAACGCCCGCTACATGGATGCTTCGGCCAACCAGCAGAACACCTACAACGCGGCCTTGGCGGCCGATAACCGCACCCTGGCCCGCAACGCCTACCTGACCGATGAAGAGTCCCGCGGCTTTGTCATCGACAACCAGCTGGCGGGCAAGGTGCAGACGGGCAAGGCCCAGCACAACCTGTTGCTGGGGGTCGATTACCAGTATCTGGATGCGCGCATTCTCTACCGGGATACCCTCGACTACTCTGCCCCGGCCATCGACATTTTCAACCCGAATCACCAGCAGATAGTGCCGGCAGTTCTGGCCTTCAACTATCAGGACAACCGCACCATCCGCCAGTATCAGAGTGGCCTCTACCTGCAGGATCAGGTGCGCCTCGATCGGCTGGTGGCCATCGGCGGCGCCCGCTACGACCGCTACCGGATGGACACCGACAGCCGGACCCTCTATCAGGGGGCGGCGAGCAATACCCTGGCCCAGATTGATCAGGACAACCTCTCGCTGCGCCTCGGCGCCCTCTACGAGCTGGATCACGGCCTCTCGCCCTATGTGAGCTATGCCGAGAGTTTCGAACCGGTGGCGGGGGCGGACAAGCAGGGCCAGGCGTTCAAACCGGCCACCGGCCGGCAGTGGGAGGGGGGGCTCAAGTTCCACTCTGAGGACATGAGCAAGACCTTTACCACTTCGGTCTTCCACATCACCAAGCAAAATGCTCTGGTGACGGATCCGGACAACGTCTACGGGCCCAAGCTGCAGACCGGCGAGATGGTCTCCAAGGGGATCGAGCTGGAGGGGCGACTCGATCTCACCAGCCGCTGGGATCTGGCGCTGAGCTATACCCGTCAGGAGATGGAGATCACCCGCGACACCACCAGCCTGCAGGGCAAGACCCCGGTCTGGGTGCCCAAGCAAATGGCTTCGCTGTGGAGCAACTACCTGCCGGCCGGTCCGCTGGAAGGGGCACGCCTGGGGGCTGGCCTGCGCTACGTGGG
The DNA here is from genome assembly GCF_040907805.1 of Aeromonas sp. s3. NCBI lineage: Bacteria > Pseudomonadati > Pseudomonadota > Gammaproteobacteria > Aeromonadales > Aeromonadaceae > Aeromonas > Aeromonas sp. s3. The sequence goes on along the minus strand of NZ_JBFOCQ010000013.1, from coordinate 103,653 downwards.
GGAGGCCCAGCTTGATGCCGCCAACACCGACACAGTGCCGGATTACCTGCTGATGGACATGGCTGCCTCCTACGATCTGGCCCGGCTCAGCCAGCGCCTGCAAGGGGTGGAGGTGTCACTCAGTGCCAGCAACCTGTTCAACAAGACCTACTACTCCTGCTACGACCAGAACAACTGCTGGTTCGGCGCAGAGCGCAGCGTGGAGGCGCGACTCAAATACGCATTCTGACCCTGCGTCCCGGGCCGCGCCCGGGACTCTCTCACCCCATGAGCGGCGCCGGCCGTCGTGCCCGCACTTCGGTGGCGCAGCGCGAGCCGGATCTGCAGGCATTGGCGGATCACAGCGCCCTGTTTGCGGCCGCCGCCGGGCTTATCCCGTCCCTCAAGGGGCGGCTGGTGGCTGCCGGCGAGGCTGAGGCGCTGCTGACGGCGACCAAGCAGGCCACGCCGGCCGAGGTGGCGGCTACGCTGCACGAGCATTGGCGACTGGCCCATCCGGAGGCGGGCCCCGCCTACTGGCTCACCCGCAGCTGGGGCATGCTCTGCTGGCAATCCATCTATCTGGCCATGGTGGCCGTCTATCGGTTGCGGGCCGTGCCGGCGCTGGAGAGGCTGGGTCAGAGTTATCAGGATGGACTGGTATCGGGCTTTACCCTGCCGGCCGAACCCATGATCAAGGGAGAGCTGGAGCTCTTGATCAAGACGGCGGGCGAGCGGCTGCAGGCCCATTGGCAGGCGCTGTTCGCAGCGCTGGGGCAGGTGCAGCGGCTGCGACCCGGCTTCGTGCGGCCACTCTTGGCGGACGATCTGCTGGCGGCACTGGTGCGGGTGCCGGAGTTCTTTGACGAGATAAGCCTCGCCGAGTTGGCGGCCCATGCACCGCACTGGCTTGCCGCCTGCGGCCTGCCGGCCGAGCATCTGGCGGGCTGGCAGCCGGCGCCCTGGCCGCCAGCGGCCGGCTTGGTCGGTTATGTGCGCCAGCGCTGCTGCCTGCACTACAAGCGCCGTGATGGTGAGCTCTGCGCCAACTGCCCGCGGCGGCAGGGGGCGGCGAGCTGTGAAGAGGGTGGTTGAACAGAGAAGCCCTGCGTGATGACAAGCCGCCCTCAGGCGGCTTTTACTGCGCCTTGCCGTATGGATTACTGTGCTCTTACGTCGCCCATCTTGCTGCGAATCCGCTCAAACAGGCTCTGCAGACAGGCTTGATCCCGGTCGGCGGCGCGCACCGCGCCATACATGTGGCGGCGCACCCCCTCGGCGAGCGGGCGCGCCTCGAGCAGCCCCTGGCGCACGAACTCCTCGCAGGCCCAGCGCGGCAGGGCGGCGACGCCAAGGCCGGCGGCGGCCATCTGCAGCATCACTGAGGTGTTGTCCACCGGCTTGCAGCGGGCGGGCTCGATGCCGGCCGGCTGCAGGAAGCGGCTGAACACGTCCATCCGCGCCCGCTCCACCGGGTAGACCAGCAGCACCTCGGGGCGCAGATCCTCAGGCTTGATGGTCTGCTGGCCACAGAGGGGGTGGTCCGGCGCCATCACCAGCACCAGCTCGAAGGCGAACAGCGGCTCGAAGTGGAGATCGCCGCGCGCCTGCACATCCGAGGTGAGCAGAAGGTCGAGCTGGCCGCCGAGCAGGGCGCTGATGGCATCAAAGCCCTGCACCGACTCCACCTCCAGATCCACCCCCGGCCACTGACGGCGAAAATCGGGCAGCAGCGGCAGCAGCCACTGGATGCAACTGTGGCAATCGAGCGCCAGGTGAAGGCGACCGGCGTCGCCGCTGTGCAGGGCCTGCAGCTGTTTCTCGGTCTGGGCCAGCGCCGGCAGCACCTGGCGGGCCAGCCCCAGCAGCTGGTTGCCGGCCGCAGTCAGCACCAGTGGCCGGCTCTTGCGCAGATAGAGCTCCAGATTGAGGCGGGTCTCCAGCTCCTTGAGCTGGTGGGAGAGGGCGGACTGGGTGAGGTTGAGGGTCAGTGCCGCCCCGGCCAGCGAGCCCTGCTCGGCCAGCGCGCTCACCGTCTTCAGGTGCTTGATGTCGATCCCCGGGTTGCTTGACACCGCCATGGTATCCCTCCTTGTTGTGCCTGGGCGGCGGTTTGTTGTCCGCCTTGAGAATTTCTTGAGAGCCAGTTGAAAAGGATTCAATAGCCAACGCCACCTTATCTTGTCATTTTGGATGTGTAAACATCTGGATGGCTAAGTCATCCAGTTCACCATCAGATGAATGAGCATAAGGAATGGAACCTATGACCTGCGCACACACCCTGGGCTTTCCCCGTATCGGCGCCAAGCGCGAGCTGAAATTTGCCCTCGAATCCTACTGGCGCGGCGAAACCAGCCAGGCCGAACTCATCGCCACCGGCAAGAGCCTGCGTGAGCGTCACTGGCAGGCCCAGCAGCAGGCCGGCGTGACCCTGCTGCCGGTGGGCGACTTCGCCTGGTACGATCAGGTGCTCGGCACCAGCCTGCTGGTGGATGCCATCCCCGCCCGCCACCGCCATGGCGACACCGATCTCGATACCCTGTTCCGGGTCGCCCGTGGCCGTGCGCCGACCGGCCCGGCCGCTGCCGCCGCCGAGATGACCAAGTGGTTCAACACCAACTATCACTACCTGGTGCCCGAGTTCAGCCGCGACCAGCGCTTCAAACTGGGCTGGAGCCAGCTGTTTGACGAAGTGGAAGAGGCCAAGGCGCTGGGGTTGCCGGTCAAGGCGGTGCTGCTGGGCCCCGTCTCCTACCTGTGGCTTGGCAAAGAGAAAGAGAACGGCTTCTCCCGCCTCGAGCTGCTCGATCGCCTGCTCATCGTCTATCAGGAGATCCTGGCGAAACTGGCCGCCCAGGGGGTGGAGTGGGTGCAGATCGACGAGCCGGCGCTGGCGCTGGACCTGCCGGACGAGTGGCGCCTCGCCTATCTCAACGCCTATGAGCGTCTGGCCGGACCCTGCAAGCTGCTGCTCACCACCTACTTCGGTTCGGTGGCCCATCAGCGCGACATCATCACCAGCCTGAAGGTGGATGGCCTGCACCTGGATCTGGTGGCGGCCCCCGAGCAGTTGGAGACCCTGGTCCCGCACCTGCCGGCCCAGTGGGTCATCTCGGCCGGGGTCATCAACGGTCGCAACGTCTGGCGTGCCAATCTGGCCAAGCTGGTACCGACCCTGAAAGCACTGAAAGCCAAGCTTGGCGAGCGGCTCTGGGTGGCCTCCTCCTGCTCCTTGCTGCACAGCCCGGTGGACTTGACCCTGGAGCACGAGCTGGATCCCCAGACCCGCAGCTGGTTCGCCTTTGCCCTGCAAAAATGCTACGAGCTGGGGCTGCTGGCCGACCATCTCAATGGCGGGGAGCTGGACAAGATCACCGCTTACAGCCAGCCCATCGTGGATCGGGAATCTGACAGCCGGGTACACAAGAAGGCGGTGCAGTCGCGCCTCGCCAGCCTCACCAACAGCGATTTCGAGCGCCACAGCGCCTACCCGGTGCGGGCCGAGGCACAGCGCGCGGATCTCAAGTTGCCGCTGCTGCCGACCACCACCATCGGCTCCTTCCCGCAGACCTCGGAAATTCGGGTGCTGCGCCAGGATTGGCGAGCCGGTCGTATCGACGACAGTGCCTACGAGGCGGGCATTCAGGCCCAGATCAAGGATGCCATCCTGCGCCAGGAGGCCATCGGGCTGGACGTGCTGGTGCACGGCGAAGCCGAGCGCAACGACATGGTGGAGTACTTCGGTGAGCTGCTGGACGGCTTTGCCATCACCCGCTTCGGCTGGGTACAGAGCTATGGCTCCCGCTGCGTCAAGCCGCCGGTGATCACCCGCGACATCGACCGGCCGACCCCCATGACCCTGGCGTGGACCCGGTTTGCCCAGAGCCTGACCGACAAGCCGGTCAAGGGCATGCTGACTGGCCCGGTGACCATCCTCTGCTGGTCCTTCCCGCGCGAAGACGTGAGCCGCGAACAGTCCGCCCTGCAGATTGGCCTGGCCATTCGCGACGAGGTGGCAGACCTGGAAGCCGCCGGTATCAAGATCATCCAGATCGACGAACCGGCGATCCGTGAAGGGCTGCCCCTGCGCAAACAGGATCATCAGGCGTATCTCGACTGGGCGGTGCGCGCCTTCCGCCTGAGCGCGAGCCCGGTAGTGGACAGCACCCAGATCCACACCCACATGTGTTACAGCGACTTCAACCTCATCATCGAGGCGGTGGCGGCGCTCGATGCGGACGTCATCACCATCGAGACCAGCCGTAGCCAGATGCAGCTGCTGGGAGCGTTCGAGCGCTTCAACTACCCCAACGAAATCGGCCCGGGCGTCTACGACATCCACTCGCCGAACGTGCCGAGCCAGGGCTGGATTGAGGATCTGATCCGCAAGGCCGCCAAGCAGATCCCGGCAGAGCGGCTCTGGATCAACCCGGACTGCGGCCTCAAGACCCGCGGCTGGGAAGAGACCGAGGCCGCCCTCAAGGTGATGGTCGATGCCACCAAGGCGCTGCGCGCCGAGCTGGCCTGAAGAACATCTGCAAACAACAAGAGAGTACGGGCATAACGAACGAGGGAAGGCGCAAGCCTTCCCTCTCTTTTTATGCCGGATCAACCGTTGATGTTGGCCTGGGGAGGGGTTGTAGCAATGACGGCGCGGGCAGGCCGGGTGGCACGTCGGTCCCGGAATACTGGACGCAGCCCCCATAACCCCCGCCATGTTCCCCCTGTTTTGCAAGGCTGGATCCTAGGCCGGCAAGCGTGGCAGCTTGACGATATCACCCCGCCTGCGCCGGCGAGGCCTCGCCCATTTTTGCATTCGATGCGCTTGCGCTAGGCTCAGGGCAGGGTGATGACGGCGGGGCTGACATGATGAAAGCGGGTCTCTGGTTCGGGTGTTTATGGGGGCTGCTGTTGGCGGCATCTCCCCAGGCGGTTGCCATCTCCTCGCTCAACATGGTCTATTTCGATGATTTTGCCCCCTACTCATGGCGTGACGAGGAGGGCAAGATGCGCGGCCTCATGGTGGATGTGATGGACAGGGTCGGGCTCGAGCTTGGGGTTCAGGTGCATCATGAGGGATATCCCTGGTTGCGGGCGCAGAAACTGGTCCGTGCCGGTCAAGCCGACGGCTTCGTCACCGTGCCGACCCGGGAGCGGCGAGCCTATACCCGGGTGGTTGAGGCCCCGGTGGCCTTTTCACCTTTGACCCTGTTCACGCAAACCGGGCATCCGGCCCTGGCTCGTCTCAACCAGGCCCGCGCCTTGAGCGATCTCAAGGCGTTCACCATTCTCGACTACATCGGCAATGGCTGGGGCAAGGAGAATCTGGTCGGTTTCAAGGTGCATCTCACCAGCAATGTGGACAATGTCTTCAAGTTGCTGGCGGCCGGTCGGGGGGATCTGATGATCACGGATCCTCTGGTGGCGCGCTTCAAGCTGGCTCAGCTGGGATTGGCGGGGACGATCACGGAAGTCCCCCTGCAACTGGAGCTGACGCCGCTCCACCTCTGTATTGCCAACTCATCCCCCTTCGCCGCCAGGGTGGACGAGTTGACTCGCATCTTGGCGCGATTGCGGCAAAGTGGCGAGCTGGCCAGGATGGAGGCTCGCTATCGCTGAGCCCCATGCTGAGGAGTGGACCGGCAGGGCGGGTTGAATCGCTCTGCCGGTGTGGGCGCTGGCTGGATCAGCCCGCAGCAGGGAGCGGCAAGGGCGCACATGGCAAGCAAGGGGCCGGAGTTGGCGCTGGTAACCTCTCCTGATTGAGCGGGGTGCGTGCCATGACCCCGGCCAGCCAGTGGTGATCGAGGGGGATGGCATTGCGATCGCCGATCACCTGATTGAGGTGCTGGGCACCGAGGCAGCCGTAACGGGCGGGATCGGTCTGGGTAAAGAGACCGAGGCAGGGCACGCCGCTGGCGGCAGCCAGGTGCAATGGCCCGGTGTCACCGCTGACGAAGAGGGAGAGGCCGCCGGCAAAGCGGGCCAGCTCGCTCAGGCTGGAGAGGGAGACCTGCACGTCGCCGAGCTGGGGCTGGGGATCGGCGGGATCCTCGAGCTGGATCAGCAGGGCGCTGGGATAGTGGCGGCGCAGATCCCCGAGCAGCCGTTGCCACTGGGGCAGGGAGAGCCCCTTGCCCTTGCGGGCACCGGTGAAAAAGCCGATGAGCGGCCGTTCCGGGTAGTCCTGCCTGAGCGCCAGCAGCCGTGGGCTGGCGCTGTGCAACAAGCTGCCGAGTTCAATCTTATCGGCGAGATGACCGTGCATGCCGAGCAGTTGCAGCGGCTGGTGGGCGTAGTGACAGTGGTCGTTGGGAGTGAGGGGCTGGGGGAACAGGGCATCCCCCTTGGCATCGTCAAAGCCCAGCTTCTCGCGGGCCTTTACCCAGCCGGCGATGAGGTGATCGGTGCTGGAGGCAAAGGGCACATAGACCCGATCGTAATGCTGACGGCGCAGTTGCCACAGCACCGACAGGGAGGCCAGCAGCCGCTTGCCCTGCAATCTGACCGGGTGAATGCGCTGCAGCTGCAGATCGGCCAGGAAGGGGAGCAGCTGGCCGCCGATGCACACCAGCTCTATCTCGGCATGGGGGTGGGCACTGCGTACCTTTTGCAAGAAGGGCAGCAGAAACAGGTTGTTGCCGATGCGGCAGGTGCTGCGAATGACCAGGATCCGCTGGGGAGGCTGGCTGACTGCCGGCAGTCGGCCTTGACGCGCGAGCCAGGCGAGGGCGGCCCGCTCCAGCCCGGCGGTCCAGCAGCGGCGCTGACCGTCGAAGCGGCGCAGGGCATCTCTGATAGTGCTCATAAGTAGTGGCTCCGTGCATGAATATGGCCTCAAGGTGACACGACATTTCTTAAGCCGAGGTTAAGAAAAGAGAAAAATGAGGGGGGTACGCCATTTTTTGTAAGAATTTGTTGCTGAGTCACAGTTTCAGAGTGCTCGGATGGAACAGGGTCGTTTCCGTATGATTCCTGTTTTCCTGGTGCGGGATGGCTGAGCGGAGTAGATCGCATCTCCTGGTGGTATTTGCCCGCGGTATGTCGTTAAAATCGCGCATTTGAAATGAATGTTATCCTCGCAGGAGCCCCATGCAGTTCAGGGATTTCTTTCCGGTATCCACCAATACCAGTCTCAAAGAGAGTTGTTACGGCGCCTTGGGCGCCTTCGTCGGGCTATTGGGAACCGCCCTCTTGTGCCGTGGGGGGCTGGGGCTTGAGGTCCATTGGCTGATCGCCCCCATGGGGGCCTCCGCCGTGCTGCTGTTTGCGGCGCCAGCCAGCCCGTTGGCCCAGCCCTGGTCCATTCTGGTGGGAAATGGGGTATCAGCGCTGATGGGGGTGCTGAGTGCCAGCCTGGTGGCGGATCCGGCGCTGGCGGCGGCCCTTGCCGTGATGCTGGCCATCGCCGCCATGTTGCTCACCCGCAGCCTGCATCCCCCTGGCGGCGCCGTGGCCTTGACCGCGGTCATCGGCGGCGAGGGGATCCGCCAGCTCGGGGTGGGCTATGTGCTGCTGCCGGTGCTGCTCAATTCGCTGTTGTTGCTGCTACTGGCGCTCTGCTACAACCGGCTGCTGGGGCGCCGTTACCCCAACAGCGGTCAGGCCCGGCCCAACCGCCATCAGACCGCCGATCCCCAGCCGAGCGAGCGGGTGGCGACCCAGGCGGCGGACATCGACTTTGCGCTGGAGAAGCACGGCGAGCTGCTCGACATCAGCCGCCAGGATCTGCAGGCGCTGCTGCAGGAGGCCCAGCTGCACGCGCTGCGAGGACGGGTGGGCACGGTGCGGGTGCAGGAGGTGATGTCGCGGGATCTGATCCTGATTGAGGCGCAACAGCCGGCCATGGCGGCCTGGCAACGGCTCTCTCACCATCAGGTCAAGGCGCTGCCGGTGGTGGACGAGGCCGGCCGGCTGAGCGGCATCATCACCCTGCACGACCTGATGATCGACCGGGCACTACAACAGCCGCGAGGCGCCGCGGATCTGGCTGAGCTAAGGGTCGCAGACCTGATGACCCGCAACGTGTCGACCGCCCGCCACGATCAGCCGCTCTACGATCTGGTGGGTGCCTTCTCTGATGGCGGCCTGCACCACATGCCGGTGGTGGATGGCGAGCAGCTGGTGGGGATCCTGACCCAGTCGGACATGGTGGCGGCGCTGTTCAACCTGGCGCTGCACCCGGCGCAGGGTGAAACCGGTGCATCGGTCAGTTCATAAGAAAGGCTCCTCACGGGGCCTTTTTGTTGTCTGTACCTTGGCACTGCATGGCTGGACAAACCGAACAAGGTCAAAACAAGAGGGAGTGTCAGGCACTCCCTCGTTGGGATAAGAGAGACGGAGGACAAGGCTCAGCCGTAGCGGGCCAGGGTGAGCCCTTCATCGCTGATGGCGGTGTCGCTGCCGCTGATCAGATCGCACAACAGCTGACCCGAACCGGCCGCCATGGTCCAGCCCAGGGTGCCGTGGCCGGTATTGAGCCAGAGCCCAGGGATGGGGCTTGGGCCCACCAGCGGGGTGCCGTCCGGCGTCATGGGGCGCAGCCCGGTCCAGAAGTCGGCGCGGCTGATGTCGCCCCCCTCGGGGAAGAGATCGCCGACCACCATGGCCAGGGTATCGTGCCGTTTCGGGTTGAGGGCCAGGTTGTAGCCTGACAGCTCCGCCATGCCGCCGACCCGGATCCGCTCGTCAAAACGGGTGATGGCCACCTTGTAGGTCTCGTCGAGCACGGTACTGCGCGGTGCGGCATCTGGGTTGATCATCGGCAGGGTGAGGGAGTAGCCCTTGACCGGGTAGACCGGCAGCTCCAGCCCGAGCGGGCGCAGGAAGCCGGTGGCATAGCTGCCGAGGGCACAGACGATGGCGTCGGCCTTGAAGCGCTGCTCGCCGGCCCGCACCGCCACGGCGCGTCCCTGTGCCAGCTCGATCTCGTCGATGGCGCAGTTGAACACGAACTTGACCCCCAGTCGCTGCGCTTCTGCTGCCATGGCCTTGGTGAAGCGGAAGCAGTCGCCGGTCTCGTCCCCCGGCAGGCGCAGACCGCCCACTATCTTGCCGCGTACCCGGGCCAGTGCCGGTTCTGCCCCTTCACAGCCAGCGGCATCAAGGGACTGATAGGGCACGCCGTACTCTTCCAGCACCTCGATATCGCGTTTGCTGGCATCGAGCTGGGCCTGACTGCGAAACAGCTGCAGGGTGCCGAGCTGGCGCCCTTCATAATCGATGCTCAGCTCGTCGCGCAGCAGCTTCATGCAGTCGCGGCTGTATTCGGCCAGACGCACCATGCGCCCTTTGTTGACCGCATAGGCCGCCGGGGTACAGTTGGCAAACATCTTCAGCATCCAGCGCAGCTGGAAGGGATCCGAGGTCGGTCGCACCGTGAAGGGGGCATGCTTTTGCAGCAGCCACTTGGCGGCCTTGAGGGGAATGCCGGGGGCCGCCCAGGGGGCCGCGTAACCGGGGGAGATCTGGCCGGCATTGGCGTGGCTGGTTTCAAGGGCCACTCCGTCACGCCGTTCCAGCAGCGTCACCTTGTGACCCGCCTTGGCCAGATACCAGGCGCTGGTCACGCCGACCACGCCACCACCGAGTACCACTATGTCCATCTTGTCTCTCCTTGACTGGGGCCCTCACCTTAATCAGCCGCCACAGGATATTCAACTGGTGTAGATATAATTGGGATATATATCTATTTACATTTATTTAACTGGTTTTCAATGTTGAAAAGTGTGGACTTGTTGGTATTAGCTGTGGCAGTCAGAGCTGCTCCAGCCGGATCAGGTACTGCTCCGCCGTCGCCAGAATAGCTTGCTGCTGTTCGGCGGCCTGGCCATCCCAGTTGGCATAGGGCAGGGCGAGGCGAGGATTGCTGCCAAGTTTGTCCCGGTTGCGCCATAAAAAATGCCAGTAGAGGCTGTTGAAGGGGCAACTCCCGTCGCCGCTGCGGGCCTTCACCTGGTAGTGGCATCCCTTGCAGTAGTGGCCCATCCGCTCGAGATAGGCGCCGCTGCTGGCGTAGGGCTTGCTGCCCATCAGGCCGCCATCGGCAAACTGGCTCATGCCGCGGGTGTTGGGCAGCTCCACCCACTCGATGGCATCCACATAGATGCCGAGATACCAGGCATCCACCTCGTCAGGATGGATCCCCGCCAGCAGGGCAAAGTTGCCGGTCACCATCAGCCGCTGGATATGGTGGGCGTAGGCGTGATCCAGAGACTGGCCAATGGCGTGACGCATGCAGGCCATGTTTGTTTCGCCGTTCCAGAAGAAACCGGGCAGCGGCCGCTCGGCCCCGAGAAAATTGCTGCGCCGATAGTCGGGCATCTGCTCCCAGTAGAGGGCACGCACAAACTCGCGCCAGCCGAGGATCTGGCGGATAAAGCCCTCCACTTGCGCCAGGGTGATGGTGGCCTGATTGGCCTGCCAGTGGGCTTCGGCGGCGCGGATCACCTCGAGCGGGTGGAGCATCTTGCTGTTGAGGGAAAATGACAGGCGGCAGTGAAACAGGCTCCAGCCTCGCTCGCTCAGGGCATCCTGATAGCGGCCAAAGTGTGGCAGGCAGTGCGCCAGAAAATGGGCAAGCAGCTCGCGGCTCTGACGCCGGCTGATGGGCCAGGGCAGTTTGCTGGCATCCGCCTCGCCGATGGTGCTGACCCCGTGACGGGTCAGCATGGCATCGATGTCGCTCACCTCGTTGGCAAAGGTGAGGGGCGCCGGGAGCGGCTGGCTCGCTGGCAATTTGGCGCGGTTCTCATCATCAAAGTTCCAGCGCCCGCCAAGGGGTTGGCCGTGCTCATCGAGCAGCACCCGGTATTGCTTGCGCAGGGCGCGGTAGAAGAACTCCATCCGGCTGTGGGGATAGCGCTGCCAGCCATCGCGGGGAGTGAGAAAATGTTCGCCATCCACCTCGGTGGCAGGGATGGCGAGGCCAGCCGCCCATGCTTGCAACTGGCTGGCGAGGCGCCACTCATCCGGGCTCTGCCAGGCGAAGCTGTCAGCCTGATGCGCTTCGAGCTGGGCCGTCAGCAGACCGGGCAAGTCGGGCCAGCGGGCGCTCTCATCGAGGGTCAGGTAACAGACGCGGTGGCCAGCTTTTCTTAAGGCCGCCGCGAAGGCGCGCATGGCGGCAAAGAAGGCCAGCACCTTCTGGCGATGGTGGAGGCAGTAGTCGGTCTCCTGGCGCAGCTCTGCCATCAGGTAGCAGACCGCCGGGTCCGGCGTGCGAAACCAGCTGTGACTGGCGTTCAGCTGATCGCCGAGTACTAGGCGTAGCTCCATCAGGCTGGCTCCTCATTATGTTGATGGCTACGGAGACGAGCGTGTCGACAGCGCTCGCTACAGTAGCGAACCTCCTCCCAACTGCGTGCCCACTTGCGCCGCCAGCTGAAGGGGCGTTGGCAGACGGGGCAGGTCTTCTCGGGCAGATGGGGTTTGCGATGCATGGGTCTTCCGATGAGTGGCAAGGGGCGGCGTGAACAGGGTCAAGTCACCGGGATAACAGCTTAACGAAGCGGGGTGCTGGGGGGATCACTGTCGCCTGTATCGAGTCCGCTGAATGGGCGCTTTGTGAGCAGACGCACAACCCGTTGACACTCAGATTGTTTGCATGGCAACCAGTTGTTAACTTGGCGAGGCTGCCTGCTGGCAGCACCCATCAATGGATCTTATTGGCCACCGACTGGTTACAACCGACATGGAGGGGAGTGATGCCAATCGTGACAGCTACGCCCCGGGCAGCCTGCCTGCTCGCCCACTGGTACACCCGGGATCCCATTCTGACCCTCGACTTTCCTCACCGCTGATTGGCGGTACCCGCCGTTTGAATTTGTCAGCCGGACGACCCTGATCGCCACGGCCTCTTTGCCAATTCCAATTTCAAACACACTGGCGTTGCGCCGGTGAGGAGTCTTTTATGCGTCGTATACCCGAACCGTTTCGTATCAAGATGGTCGAGCCCATCAAACAGACCACTGGCGCCGAGCGCCGCGCCGCCCTCGAGGCCGCTGGCTGGAACCCCTTCCTGCTGCTGGCCGAAGATGTCTACATCGATCTGCTGACCGACAGCGGCACAGGTGCCATGTCCGACCGTCAGTGGGCCGGCATCATGATGGGGGACGAGGCCTATGCGGGCAGCCGTAACTTCGTCGAGCTGGAGCGCACGGTGCGCGAGATCTTTGGTTACCAGCATGTGATGCCCACCCACCAGGGGCGCGGGGCCGAGCAGATCCTCTTCCCCGAGCTGGTCAAGCGCTGCCAGGGCAAGGCGCCGGTCTTCATCTCCAACTACCACTTCGATACCACCAAGGCCCACGTGGAGTTGGCCGGTGCGCGGGCCATCAACCTGCTCACCCCGAAAGCCCTCGACACCACGGCCCCTTACCCCTGGAAGGGGGATTTTGATCTCCCTCGCCTGAGCGACACCATCGAAACCCTGGGGGCCGCCAACGTGGCCGGCATCATCATCACGGTGACCTGCAACAGCGCAGGCGGCCAGCCGGTCTCCATGGCCAATATGAAGGCGGTCTCCGCGCTGGCCCGTCGCCACCATATTCCGGTGGTGATCGACGCCGCCCGCTTTGCCGAGAACGCCTGGTTTATCAAGACGCGGGACCCGGCCTATGCCAAGCGCAGCATCCAGGAGATAGTGCGCCAGATGTTCGCGCTGGGGGATATCTTCACCATGTCGGCCAAGAAGGACGGGTTGGTCAATATCGGCGGGCTCTGTTGTTTCAAAGAGGATCTCGAGCTGTTTCGCGCGGTGCAGGTGCGCTGCGTGGCGATGGAGGGCTTTGTCACCTATGGCGGCCTCGCCGGACGGGACATGGCGGCGCTCGCCATCGGCCTGCGCGAGGGGATGGATGAGGAGTATCTCACCTATCGCATCAGTCTGGTGGCTTATCTGGGTGAGCGGCTGGCCGAGGCGGGGATCCCCATCCAGACCCCCACTGGCGGCCATGCGGTGTTTGTCGATGCCAAGAAGCTGTTGCCCCATATTCCGGCCGAGCAGTTCCCGGCCCATGCGCTCGCTTGCGCACTCTATCTGGAAGGGGGCGTGCGCGGGGTTGAGATAGGCTCCCTGCTGCTCGGGCGCGATCCCGTCACCGGCAAGCAGGAGGCGGCGGATTTTGAGCTGTTGCGGCTCACCATTCCGCGCCGGGTCTACACCCGGGATCACATGGACTATGTGGCCGACTGCCTGATCGCGGTGAAAGCGCGGGCCAGCGACATTCGCGGGCTCACCTTTGACTACGAGCCGCCGCTGCTGCGCCACTTTACCGCGCGGCTCAAGCCACTCTGATCGCCTGCACGTCGGCGCCGTAGCCAGCAGGCTTGGCCACAAGGCTCAACAACAAAAGCCCCCGCACCTTGGTGCGGGGGCTTTTTTGGCGATCATTGCCGGGAGCCTTACTGGCTGCTGAACAGCTTGGTCCGGGGGCTGGACTGGGCGGTCAGGCTCATGCGACCGGAAGTCTCCAGCCAGGATTTGATCCGTTTGGCATCGGCCACCCGGGCGTTGGGGGTGTCGGCGTTGAGCAGCACCATGATCACCGGCTCGCGGTTGATCTGGGTGGCCATCACCAGGCAGCGCCCCGCCTCGCGGATGTAGCCGGTCTTGGAGAGGGAGATGGGCCAGCTCCCTTCGCGCACCAGCCGGTTGGAGTTGAGGTAGTGCAGCTGACGCTTGCCGTTGCGCACCATGCGCTCCTCGGTGGAGGAGTATTGGCGAATAAGCGGATAGGTGGATGCCGCCGCCACCAGTTTGGCCAGATCGTGGGCGCTGGAGACGTTGCGAGGGGTGAGGCCGGTACTGTCGGAGAACTGGGTGCTCCACATGCCGAGCATGCGGGCCTTGGCATTCATCGCCTCGATGAAGGCGCGCTGGCCACCTGGGTAGTTTCTGGCCAAGGCCGAGGCGGCGCGGTTTTCCGACGACATCAGGGCGATGTGCAGCATGTCGGCCCGGCTCAGGCGCGAGCCCACCGCCAGCCGCGACCCGGTGCCCTTGAGCCTGTCCACGTCGGCCATGGTAACGGTCAGCATCTCGGAGAGACGCTGGTTGGCATCGAGCACCACCAGCGCCGTCATCAGCTTGGTGATGGAGGCTATCGGCATCACCCGGTTGGCGTTGCGCTCGGAGAACACTTCACCGGTGCGCGGGTTGGCCACCACGAAGGCGGCGGAGCTCAGCGCCAGATCGTTGCGCTGCTCCAGAAAGCTGTTGGGGGAGTGGGACTGGGCTGAAAACGGATTGGCCTGGGCGCTCTCCATGCTGACGGGAACGAGGAAGGCACCGAGCAACAGGGTAAGAAAAGGGCGAGTAATCATGATTTGACGCTACCGTACGGCTGACAGGGATATTTGGCTAAGTTATATGACGGTAATTGACGCTTCACAACGTCTAATGGCCCGATATTTCAATTTTATGGGATGGCGCACCTTGAAATAACGGTAATGAGCGCTATGAGCGGCCTCATACGAGTAATGATAGGGTTGGTCGGCGTGAGAAACATGGCTGCAGTGTGCGGCTGGTGGCGCCCTCTTGCCGTCAGATGATCGATCTTTTAGCTGTCTCTGCTGCCTGCGTCACTATCTTCACTCATTCCTGGTGATCATCTCTGTTGAAAACGGCCTGATCAGGGGCGGCAACATGTGCTGATGGCGGCCATGGCCGGCAGCGGATCACCGCAGGATCAAGAAGATAACGAGAGGGCTCCTGGCATTTGCACGCTATGGCGTCATGGCCACCCGCATCAGCGCCGAGGGGCTGTTTTCGACAAAGTAGTGCCAGAGATGATCGTAGAGTGCCTGCTGGCCGGGGAAACTCACCAGTGCCTTGGCCTCGGCCAAGGTGCACCAGCGATATTCGGTATGCTCGTGATTGAGGGTGACCAGCTGATTAGGCGGGCAATAGACCACAAAGACCGGCACTACCTCCACCGTATTTGACACGCTTTCATAAAATTGTTCCAGATAATGGGCTGTGTATAACTCGCAAACCCTGATACCCGTCTCCTCGCCAAACTCGCGAATAATGGTCTGCCAGCCGGTTTCCCCCGCCTCGACCGTGCCCGCCACATGGCACCAGAAACCACCCTTTACGCGCTTCATCACCAGCAGCTTTTTTTCACCATCAATCGTTGAGAGGGCGACACCGGAGACGGTTTTACAGCGAATGGGGATCATGGGAGTGGCTCCAGAAACAGGTTCAATGGACGCCTATTGTTCGGCCACCGACGGGAGGTTGGCAAGTGATTTCCCTGCCGGCGGCGCCTGTGCGGGCCAAACGTGACAGGGGCATTCAGCCCCTGTCACGCGTGCGGTCAGCCTCCCATCATGCGGGCGGTCTGGATCGCTTCGATCAGCGCGGCCCGGTTGATGCGGGGTCGCTCTTCATCGAGCAATTGTTGCCAGAGGGCGATGGCCTGGGAGTAGCGGCCGTGCAGGAAGTGATCGGAGGCGAGCAGCATCAGGGCGCTCACCTCACCCTTGTCCTGCTTGAGCGCGCTATCGAGCAGGCGCAGCGCCTCCGGGGTCAGCTGTTGACCCGCCTGGTAGTAGAGCACGGTGGCCTGGGCGGCCTGGGTCGCCGCGCTGGCGCCGCCCTCCAGCAGGGCGAGGCGCTGGTAGGCGAGCAGGGCGTTGGCGTACTCGTCCCGATAGAGATAGAGCTGGCCGAGCGCCGCCCAGCCGTCGAGATCGGCGGGGTTGGCTTGCAGGCGCTGATGCAGGGCGCCCAGCTCCTTGTCCTGCAGATCCCGCGGGCTCAATCCCGCCAGCGGATCGGGGCGCGACTGATAAGCCTGCCACGCCTGATAGCGGCCGGTGCCGGCATAAATGCCGGCTATCAGCGCCAGCAACAGGGCCCCAAGCAGTATCCATGACCGCAGCCTAGGCTGCGGACGAGCGGTGCGGTCCCTGGTCAGCCGGTCGCGCAGAGTTTGCTCGGCGGTTGGGGTGGCGTTGGCGAGACGGGCCAGCTCCAGCTCCCGGTAGAGGCGACTGTGGGGGGCCAGCCCCGCCTGCTGCTCGGCCATGATCAGCCGGTTCAGCTCGGCCCTGGGGTCGTGGGCGAGCATCCCCTCGGCTCTGTCGCCGACAAGCGGCACCCGCGCCGGTTGCCGGCGATGCAGGCTCCTGCGCAGGCGATGGAGCGCCAGCAACAGCAAGAGGGCGGGGCCGCCCCACAGCAGCGCCGTGCTGGCTTTGAAGGGGGGATCGTAGCGCACGAAATCGCCGAAGCGCTCCGTCATGCGAGCGATCACCTGCTCATCAGACTGTCCCTCGTCCACCCAGCGATAGACCTCGAGCCGCAGATCCCGGGCGATGGGGGAGTTGGACTCCACCAGGTTCTGGTTCTGACACTGGGGGCAGCGCAGGGCGCGGGCCAATTCCTGAGCGCGGGTCTGCCGCTCGGGGTGGCGAAACTGATAGGTGTCGACCCCGCTGGCAAGGGCCCCGAGGCTCAAGGCCAGCAAGAGCGGCGCGATCAGGGCGTGGACGAGACGGCTCATTGCTTGCTCTCCTGCACTTCTCTCTCCACTTCTCTCTCCACTTCGGGCTGGCTGGCGGTGTTGCTGCGGGCCTTTGCAAGCAGGGGGGCAAACTGGCGTTGCCAGATCTCCCGGGTGAGCAGGCCGGTATGGCGGGTCAGCAGGGTGCCGTTACTGGCGAAGAGATAGGTCTCCGGCGTGCCGTAGACGCCGAGCTCCAGCGCGAGTCGGCCGTCGGGGTCGGCCAGCACGGCGCGATAGGGGTTGCCCGCCTCGGTGAGCCAGGCGCGAGCAGCGTCTCCCTTGTCCCGATAGTTGAGGCCATAGAGGGGCACGGTACTGGCCAGCTCACCCAGTAGCGGATGCTCGGCGCGGCAGTTGGGGCACCAGCTGGCCCAGACGTTGAGCACGAAGGGCTCCCCCTTGAGCGCCGCAGTGTGGATGGAGGGGCCACCAAGCAGATCGTCACTCTGCCAGGCAGGCAGGGTGCGCCCGGCGACTGCCTCATCCTGGCTGTAGGGGTTGTTGCCAAGGCCGAGCCAGAGCAGGGCACCGAGCCCCAGGGTGAGCACGAGCGGTACGAACAGGCGCAGACGGGCGTTCATAAGGACTCCTGTTCAAGTCGGGGGTAGGGGGCGGTAGCTGGCGCAGGATGGCTAGCCAGCAGCGGCCGGCGGGCGAGCAGGCGCAGGGTGCCGCCCGCCATCATCAACAGGCCGCCGAGCCAGATCCAGCGCACCAGCGGCTTGTAGTGCAGCCGCATGGCATAGGCGCCGGGCCCCATCTTCTCGCCAAGCACCACGTAGAGATCACCGAGCATTCCCCACGCGATGCCGGGCTCGTTCATGTTCATGGTGCGTACGCTGTAGTGACGCCGCTCCGGCGTCAGCCGCGCCACCTCTTTACCGTTCTTATGCACGCTGAGAGTGATGCGTTCGGCGGTGTAGTTGGGGCCGATGATGGGCTCGCTCCCCTCATAGCGAAACTCGAAGGCGCCGAGCCGATAGGGCTGGCCTGCGGCGAGCACGGCGCCCCCCTCCTGACTGTGGTGACTCACCTGCGCAATGCCGAGGGCGCACACCGCCACCCCGAGGTGGGCCAGCAGGCTGCCGAGCCGATTGAGGGTGAGCTCACGCAGCGACCTCGGTTGCAAGAGAGGGAGCAGCAGGCTGGCCATCAGCCAGAGGCTCAGCACGTTGGCCGCAAGCCCCAGCCAGCTTGCCCGCAGCGGCTCGGGATAGGCGAGGCTCAGCAAGGTGCCCCCCAGCAGGCCGAGCAGGCATGGGAGCAGCACCTTGATGCGGCGCTGGGCTGCTAGATGTTGCCAGCGCAGGCGCGGCAGCTGGGTCATCAGCGCCATCAGGCAGAGGGCCAGCGGCACGAAGATGGTATTGAAATAGGGGGCGCCCACCGAGAGTGAACCCAGATGGAGTGACTGGAACACCATGGGGTAGAAGGTGCCGAGCAGCACGCTGGCGCAGGCCACGCTGAGCAGCAGGATGGCGGCGCCGAGCAGCCCCTCTTTTGACAGCAGGCCAAAGCGGGCATAGGGGGCGCGAATGTCCGCCCGCAGGGCAAACAGGGTGAGGGCGCAGGTCAATAGCAAGCCGAGCAGCAACAGCAGGGTGAGGCCGCGGCTGGGGTCCACCGCAAAGGCGTGTACCGAGGTGAGCACCCCGGAGCGCACCACGAAGGTGCCGAGCAGGCTCAAGGAGAAGGTAAAGATGGAGAGCAGCAACACGGCGTGGCCGTAAGCGCCGCGCTTCTCGCACACCACCAGGGCGTGCAGCAGGGCGGTGCCGAGCAGCCAGGGTAAGAGGGAGGCGTTTTCTACCGGATCCCAGAACCACCAGCCGCCCCAGCCGAGCTCGTAATAGGCCCACCAGGAACCCAGCACGATGCCGGCGGTGAGAAAGACCCAGGAGCCGAGCGCCCAGGGGCGGCTCCAGTGGGCCACGGCGCCATCAAGCCGACCCGAATGCAGCGCCGCCATGGCGAAGGCGAAGTTGACCGCAAAACCGACGTAACCGAGATAGAGCAGGGGGGGGTGGATGATAAGGCCGATATCCTGCAGCATGGGGTTGAGATCGCGCCCCTCCAGCGGCCCCGGGAACTGGCGGTCAAACGGGCTGGAGAAGATCAGGGTATAGAGGCCGAACAGCCCGACGATCAGCCCCATGATGGCCAATACCCGGGTGCGGATCAGCGGATCGACCCGCTTGGAGCAAAGAGCTACCAAAGCGCCCCACAGCCCCAGCGCAAAGACGAAGAACAGCATGGAGCCCTCGTGGCCGCCCCACACGGCTGCCAGCTTGAAGCCCAGAGGCAGGGCGCTGTTGGCGTGCTGGGCCACATAGACCAGGGTGAAGTCATCCTGGCCAAAACAGCTGGCAAGCAGCAGCAGGGCGGCCCCGAGCAGGAGCGCGACCAGAAGGGCCAGCGGTGTTGCGCAGCCGAGCAGCGGGCGTGAGGCGAGCCGCAGCCCCAGCCAGGGCAGCAGCCCTTGCAGCAGGGCGAGCCCGGTCGCCAGCAACAGTGAGAGATAGCCGAGCTCCGCCAGCACACAACCTCCAGTCAATCATTCGTCTATGTTATGCCGCAGCGTCTGCACCGTACCGGCGCTGGGGGATAACATCCACATTTCTGGCAACAATCAATCGCAACAACTCATCGCAACAAATAAGCGCCAGTCACCCTAGGGTGGCTGGCGCTTATCTCCAGCTTTCAATAACCGGTTCACGATCCGTCGCGAGAGGTTGTCAGCAAGGTAAAGAGCAGCGCAGGAACCGGAGTGTATGTGAATACATGAGCGCTCTTAGTTGCAAACACGCGAGCAGCACATGAGCCTTGATCACGGCCTCGCAGCAGGAGCGTGAACGGTTTTTTAAACTACTGTCATCTGGCCGGCGTATAGCACGAAGTAGCGCAGCAGCAGGATCCCCACCAGGGTCAGACTGCAGACCAGCACCAGATAGCCGTTTTTGGCCCGCAGCGGTGCGGGGGCCAGCAGGGCCAGCAACTGGGGCAGCAGCATACCGATGCCCACCACCCCGAGCCAGAATACCTGAGCCCAGAAGCCGCTGCCGATGGCGGCCCACATGGCTGCCTCCTTCTGGCCGCCACCGAAGTAGAGGCCGGTAAAGAAGCAGACCAGCAGCAACACCTCCACCGCCAGCACCGGCCGCTCGAAGCGATGGACAAAGCTCACCCCCTGGCTGTGATGGTTCTCCTTGAACAGGGTGACCGCCAGCAAGATGGTGGAGGCGATGCCAGAGCTGACGCCGGAGATGAGGAACAGCACCGGCAGTACCGGGTTGTTCAACAGCGGATAGGTCTTGAGCGCCGACAGCAGAAAGCCGGTGTAGGCCCCCAACAGCACGGCAAGCAGCAGCAAGAGCGGCGCCAGCAGCTGCTCGAAGCGGGCGAGCCAAGCGATGAGATCATCCACAAAGGCGAACTTCTCTTGCAGCAGGTGCCTGCGCAAGGTCTCGATCTCGGAGCGAAACACCACCGCCAGCCAGGCGAACAGCACCGCCATGTAGACCTGAAACAGCATGACCCCCATCGACATCACGGAGTCGAACTGGTAGTGGAACATCAGCTTCCAGAAGGTCCAGGGGCGGGCCAGGTGGAAGATGAGGATCAGTAACCCCAGCACCACGCTCACCGGCGCCAGGATGGCGGTCGCCTTGATGATGCCGCTCTCGCTGCCGGCCCCCTTGCGGCGCAACAGCACCGAGAGGGTGGTGGCCCCGGCGGAGATGCCGAGCAGGAACAGATAGATAGCGATCGGCCAGTCCCACACCAGAGAGGGGAAGTGAAATGCGTCATGCCACATGGTCATTCCCTCCATCGGTTATTGCCGTGGTAGATGGCGATGGGTCACATCCCCAGACAAGTGAAGGGAAGTGAAACGCCGCTTGCATGGTCATGACTTTATCTCCCCTTTGGGCACGCGGTACATCTTGGGCGAGGTGCCGAGTGCCTGCTTGTAGCGATAGGTGGTCTCCTTCACCAGCCGTTTGGCGATGGGACTGTCCGGGTCATCCAGATTGCCGAACACCAGCGCCTTGGTGGGGCAGGATTCCACGCAGGCCGGCTCCTTGCCCGCCGCCAGGTTGGTCTTGCGGCAAAAGTCGCACTTGTCGGCAACCTTGGTCACAGGGTTGATAAAGCGCACCTGATAGGGGCAGGCGGCCAGACAGTACATGCAGCCGACGCAGAGATCCGGGTTGACGTCGACGATGCCATCCTCCTTGCGGATATGGGAGGCACCGGTCGGGCAGACGTGTACGCAGGGGGCATTGTCGCAGTGCTGGCAGGACTTGCGAAAGAAGTGGTACTCGGCATCGGGGAAGGTGCCGATGGGGCCGGAGCGGATGATCTCGAGGCGCGAGACCCCCTCTGGCACCTGATTCACCTCCCGGCAGGCATCCATGCAGGCAGTACAGCCGATGCAGGCCGTCTCGTCGTGGATCATGCCAAAGCGTACCCCGTCGATGGTCTGGCTGTGGGCGAGGGTGGTGGCGCCGGCGCGCACGGGGCCCGTCATCATGATGAGGGCCCCCGCGCCCATCCCCGCCATGAAGTGACGGCGAGAGCAGCTCATTGTGCCTCCTTGCCCGAGGTGGTGTTCGCCTTGGCCGCCTTGACGGCCTCATGCTGCTTGCTGTGGCAGTCGACGCAGAGCTTGATGCGGGACTTCTCCGGAATCGCCACCATGGGCTCCTTGGCCGGGTGCAGCTGGTGGCAGCTGGTGCAGGTGAGCTTGGTGGCGTGCACGTCGTGGGCCCAGAGCGCTTCGCGCAGCACTTTGGGCTCGTGACAGCTCATGCAGACCCCGTTCTGCTCGGCGATGGGGTAGCTCTCGGTACTCTGTTTGTTGTTGAAGCTGTCGCTAAAGCGCATCACGTCCTTGACCCCTTCCCTGTGCTTGGGGGAGGGCTGACCATGGCAGTTGGTGCAGGTGACCGGCGCCAGGTTGTTGGGGTTGGTCGCCTGACCGTGCATGCCGTGCATGCCGTACTCCTGTTCCTTGTGGCAGTCGGTACAGGCCTTGTCGGCACTGCGCAGAAATTCCACTTCATGTGTAGTCGGTGCCGGGGCGGTTGCCGCATCGGCGGCCTGGCCCTGCAGGCTGGTCAGCAGCATGGCTGCCATCAGCATCAGTCGTAAGAAATCCATCGTTAAATCACCCATAGGAAGCCTCCTTCCGGCGGCAGGCCCGACACTGCGGGCCCGCCTGCCTCGTCATTGTGCGAGCCGTCCGGCCGCTTTGGCCTCGGCATCCCAGGCGGGGACAGTGGTCTTGAGGAACTGGGCCTTGTCGCTGTTCATCTGCTTCATGTCCATGCCAAGAGCGGCCTGGGCCTTCTCCTTGCTGGAGATGTCAGGAATGGCGATCTCCTGGCTGAGCCCCTTGGCGGCCAGCAGGCGTGCCAGCTTGGTGCGGGCATCGGCGGCCTTGTCCAGGGCGGTCCCCAGCATGCGCAGCGCCACTTCCGGGGCGTGCATCTGCACCCCGTGGGAGGCGATGGAGAAATCCCAGCGCCACTGGGCGTGACGGATGTCCTGCAGAATGTCCTTCATCTCGGCCTCGGTGGCGCCGGCATCCCAGGCGGCCTTGGCTTCAAAGTGGGCGTGCACCAGCTGCTTCTCGACTCTGATCTTGAGATCGTGAATGGCATCCTTGCGCTGCTTGACCACCCCTTGCAGCATCTCCTTGCTCTGGGTGTGGCAGTTTCGGCAGGTCTGGTCGAAGCGATCGAAGGGGTTGCCCACCTTGTGATCGGTGTAGACCTTGCCCTGTTCGTTCTGCACCTTGGGCATGTGGCAGTCGACGCAGGCGACGTTGTTCTGGCCGTGAATGCCGGCGCGCCAGGTCTCGTACTCGGGGTGCTGGGCTTTGAGCATGGGGGTCTTGGAGAGGGCATGGGTCCAGTCGGCGAAGCCTATCTCGTCGTAGTACTGCTCCATCTGCTCCACTGTGGTGCCCTTGTCCCAGGGGAATTTCACCGCCTTGGTGGGGCCGGTGAAGTAGTACTCCACGTGGCACTGGCCACACACCTGGGACTGCTGATCGAAGCGCCCCTGCGCCTTGAACGGCTTGCCAATGGCGGTCATGGCGCGATCGGCATAGGGACGGGAGAGGTGCAGGGCGGGTTTGCCCTCCTTGAACTCTTTCGAGGCGGTGTCGTGGCAGTCGGCGCAGCCGATGGTGTTGACGATCTCGGGTCCACCTTTTGCCCACATCCCCTTGAAGTAGCCATCCTCACCCTTCTCGTCGATGACGCGGGCCACGTCCGGGCCTTTGCAGCTCCAGCAGGCCATGGGCAGGGGGCCATCCTCGGCGCTCTTGGGGGCGCCGGTGCGCAGGGTTTCCCGCACGTCGGTCAGCGCATAGAAGTGGCCACGCGGCTTGTTGTAATCCTTGGCGAAGGCGTAGCCGGCCCAGAGCACCACCATGTTGGGGTCCTCGGCCAGGGCATCGGTGCGCTCGCGGCTCTCGCCGGTCGCCTTCCAGCTGCTGAACTGATCGGCGTGATCCTTGGCGAACAGCTCGCTGCGCGCCTCTACCTTGCCCTTGATTTGTGCCTCGTCGGCCGCCTGTGCCCAGCCGCTGGTGCCAAGGCAGGTGGTAAGCAGCAGGGCGGCGAGGCCCAGCCTGGTCTGTCTGTTGTGTGAACTCACGATCATCACTCCCAAATCGATCTCATTGCCAAGCCTGACCGTTCCATCCTGGAGCTGGGCGTCAGCCCCCGCGCAAGGCAGGAGCAGGCAGGCCGATTAATTGTTATTAGTGAATAAAACCCATGTATTTATGCGATTGCTCGAGCTGGATATTACCAAATGGGTAAAACGAATGATGATTTATCGGGGGCGGGATTGCGCTAGATCAATTGGCGGAGCCGGCAACAAGCGGAAATGAGATCCCGGTTAAATTATGAGGAAACTCAACTTATTGCACCATTGTTAACGCTGCTGTCTGGCGACAGTGGGCTCAGTTGCCCGCCAGCCCGCGTCCGGCAAGGAGACGTCCGCAATGCGGCCGGTTTTCTATCTATTTGGGGATAATAAAATTAATATGAATAAATATGCTAGGTGGGTGGTGCTAAAGGGGAGGCGATGTGGCCGTCGGTAGCCGGATTCAATCAATGGGTTGCCTATTGAGGGCATGGCTCATTCGGGTGATGACCCAATAGAATTATCCAATAAGAGGAGCCGGCAATTGCCGGCTCTGTTTTTATCTGATTTTTACTCGTTGTCCTCTTTGCTGAACAGCTTGCCCGGTCGGGCGTAGGGATCAGGCCAGTGCCTGGGCCAGCAGGTGGATGGGGTGTTCGCAGCGGAACGCCGTGCTCATCTCGATCTGCCATTTGCAGGTTTCGCAGTCGGTGATCACCAGATCGGGCTTGAGCCGGTTTATCTGATCAAACAGCCCCTCGCCGATGGCCTGACTGGTCTGGTAGTTCTCCGACTTGAAGCCGTAGGTGCCGGCGATGCCGCAGCACTGGGAGTCCAGCACGGTCACCTTGACGCCGGGGATGGCCCGTAGCAGCTCGAGGGTATAGATGACGCCCCCCATCTTCTCCATGTGGCAGGGGGTGTGGTAGGCGATGTGCAGATTGAGCGGCTTCATCGCCGGCTTGTTGCCCTGGTAGAACTCGTTCCACAGGAAGCGGGTCACCAGCGAGATGCGATCGCGCACCTTGTGGTTGTCCTGCTCCAGCAGGTGGGGATATTCGTCGCGCAGGGTGAAGCCGCAGGTGGAGGAGGTGGCCAGCAGCGGCATCTCGTTGCCGAGCAGGGTGTTCTCCAACTGCTGGATGTTGAAGGCCGCCTGCTGCTTGGCCTTGTCCATGAAGCCGTTGGCAATCAGCGGCACGCCGCAGCACTTCTCTCGCTCGAGCAGTTGCACGCCGATATTCATGGCGTTGAGCACCTGCACCAGCTCCTTGCCGAGCTGAGGGTGGTTGTAGTTCACGTAGCAGCCGTGGAAGTAGGCGACCTGGCGCGCAAAGCTGGCCTGGGTCTCCTTCTGCTTCTTGTACCAGCCGCGGAAGGTACCCTGGGAGTATTTGGGCAAGGAACGGTGGGAGGAGACCCCGAGCGCTTTGTCCAGCACCAGCTTCATCGGCTTGAGGCCGGTGGTGAAGTTGACGACTGGGGCCATCAGGGTGGACATGCTGCCCATCAGATCGGTGTGGGAGAGCACGAACTCGCGGATCCCGGGTTTGAAGCCGCTGTATTGATGCTTGGCCTTGGCGATGATGTCGCCGATGCGCACGCCGCTCGGGCAGGCCACCTCGCAGCGTTTGCAGTTGGTGCAGTACTTGAGGGCGCTGTCAAAGAGCTCGGGGCTCTTGATCCGCAGCCGCTCCCCATCCGGCCCCGCCTGCTTGGGGCCCGGGTAGGCCGGGTTGGCCTTGGCCACCGGACAGTAGGCGGTACAGACGGTGCATTTGATGCACTGATCGAAAGTTTGGTTGGCGTGATCCAGTAGCATGTCAGTTCTCCTCCCGTCGATATTGAAGGCACGGGATATGGGGCGAAATCATCATTGGGCTGAACTCAAAATGTGGCCGGCGGCTTGCCAGCCGGTGGCAACCGCGACACCTGAACCTGACCCCTCCTTGATGGGGTCATAGTGCGCCAGTACGCTGCCCGCCCCATAGAGGTTGGCGAGCGGCTTGCCGCCGCGCAGTACCCGCAACATTTCGTCGGTCTTGACCCCGAAGCCCATGAAGGGATGGTGGTCAAACAGTCGGCGACCGGCCCAGGTGTCGCGCTCTTCGAGGCTCAATACGTCGGCATCAAAGATGGGCTCGCGAATGCCGCGCAGGCGCGACTCCAGCCCGCGGCTGAAGAAGCTGCCGGAGGCGAGCACGAAGTTGTCCGCTTCAAAGAGTTGATCGTCGCCATTCTGGCTGTGCACGCCGATGACCCGATCGCCGTCGTAACGGGCGCCCAGCACCCGCTCGCTGGTGAGGAAGGTGCCGCCAAGGGCCATGAAGCGGCGCTTGAGGGCCTCCTGCATCCGCATGCCGATAAGCGACGGCGGCATGGTGGCCACCTCCTTGATGATGCAGCCGGTGCGCTGCTCCAGCTCCGTCAGGCGCGGGCCGACCAGCCCCAGTGACAGGCAGGCGGGCAGCACCAGGTGGCGGCAGCGCGGCTCGCCGCTCTCCTGCACCATGCGGCTGATCTCGCGGGCCAGATCCGTCAGCAGGTCATGCTGGGCATTGCCCTGCTTGTCAAACAGGCGGGCGATGTCGGCGGAGCGAAACTCGTGGGGATTGCGGCTGAACTCGGCCAGCTGGGGCAGGCGAATTTCCCCGGTCAGGATGCGGCAGTGGGCGAAGCGCGCGTGGGTCGTCAAGTTGGCGGCCGCGAGCTCGGGGTGAAAGTCGCGAAATCCCTCCAGGGTGGCCAGCAGGATGGCGTCGGGGGCCGGAGCATCGGTCACGCAGGCGCAGGTGTCGGGGGAGAGCCAGGTGGCTTTGAGGGTGCCGATGGGGGTCAGCCGCTGGTGATTGCGCTCCTGGCGAAACAGCGGCAAGCCCTGGGCGGCGCAGTGACGCTGCAGATCATCGAGGCTGGCCGCGATATGGGCCAGCCCCACCTTGCTGTAGGGGTGTTCGGGGTTGGCTGCCATAAAGGCGGGCAGGGCGGTGCGGGGATCTCCCTCGCTCTCCAGCAGATCCACCGAGCCGGAGGAGAAGTGCAGGGCGCTCTGGCCGGAGGCCATCAGCAGGGTCTTCTGGCCGGCCTCGGCCAGACGCAGGGCCGCGGAGAGGCCCGCCATGCCGCCGCCGATAACGATGCTGTCAAATTTCATGGCTGCGCTCCTTGGTGGGATTGGCGGTGCTGGCGTCTTGCGGGAAGGGCGGCTCGGCCACCAGGTGGGGGGCCGTCCACTCGCCAAGGCCGAACAGCCCCTCGTAGATCCAGTAGGTAAATTCAGCTTCGCGCAGGGCATCGCCCCACAGCACGGGGCGGGTGCCCTTGTAGCGCTCCTCCAGGAACTGGCGCAGCATGACGCAAGCCTGGCGGCCGTCGGCCTTGCCGTACTCCTGCATCAGGCCGGCGGCGCGATAGGCGCACAGCTCCCCCTGACAGGGGCCCATGCCCAGACGAGTGCGGCGGCGCAGATCCACCAGGTTGTCCACGTCGAGCTCGCGCAGGGCGTATTCGATTTCACCCGCGGTCACCATCTCGCACTCGCAGATGAGGGCGTTGGCCTTGGGATTGTCGCGGAAAAAGGCGATGACCCGCTCGCCGTGACGGTACTGGGCCGAGCCTTCGGCCGGGACCGAGAGGCCGGGGGCGGAGACCTTCTCCGGATCCCGCGAGCCGGGCAGGCTCAGCTCGGCGGTGCGGCAGGGTTTGCTGTTGCCAAGCTTCCTGGCCAGCAGATCGGTGGCCCATTCGGCCATCAGCCGGTAGGTCATCAGCTTGCCGCCGGTGATGGTGTTGAAACCCTTGAGCCCGTCCCGCTCGGCGTGATCCAGCAGCACTATGCCGCGGCTGATGTTGCGGCCCGACTCGTCGCCATCCACCGCCACCAGCGGGCGAACGCCGGCATAGGCGCGCAGCAATCGGGTGCGGGCCATGATGGGGGCCAGTTTTATCCCTTCGCGCAGCAGCACCTCCACCTCTTCGGGCTCGACGGTGAGCTGGTCAATCTTGTGGTAATCGATGCGGCTCGAGGTGGTGCCGATGAGGGAGATGGTATCGCCCGGCACCAGGATATCCGCATCCGCCGGTTTGCGGCAGCGGTTGAGCACCAGCTGGTTGATGCGGTAATCCATGATGAGCAGGGAACCCTTGGCCGGGAACATGCGGATGCCGAGATCGGCGTATTCGCAGATCTGCTGGCCCCAGATGCCGGCGGCGTTGATCACCTCCTGGCACTCCACCTCGAATGCTTCACCTGTGCGGGTGTTGATGGCCTTGACCCCGTGCACCCTATCCTGGGTGCGCAAGAGCCCAAGCACCTTGCTGTGGGTGAAGATGCGGGCGCCGTGCTCCTTGGCATCCAGCACGTTGGCGGCGGCCAGGCGGAAGGGGTCCACCGTGCCGTCCGGCACCTGGATGGCACCGATCAGCGCCGGGTTGACGTTGGGTTCGAGGCGCAGCGCATCGGCGGGATCCAGCTGGCGGGCGTCGATGCCCGCCAGGGCGCAGGCGTCCATGAAGGTAGTTTGAAAATGGATGTCATCTTCCGGCAGGGTGATGAAGAGGCCACCGGTGTCCTCGACGCAGTGGCTGGCGATCCGCTTGAGGATGCGGTTCTCCTGAATGCACTCGCGGGCGGACTCCTGATCCGTCACCGCGTAGCGGGCGCCGGAGTGAAGCAGGCCATGGTTGCGGCCCGTGGTGCCGGCGGCGATATCGTCCCGCTCAAGCAGGATGCAGTCGATGCCGCGCAGTGCGCAATCGCGCATGATGCCGGCTCCGGTGGCGCCACCCCCTATGATGACGACTTGTGTGGTTATTCTTTTCATTCTTGCCCGTCTCATCTCTTCCAGATGGTGCCAGTGTGGCCTGTCTCTGGGCAGAAATGTTTGATATGGGCCAAGTTAATGTTCGCAAACGCTCATTGGTGGGGGTGTTAATGAGCAAATCGTGATTGTTGTCACACCCTAATAACAGTAGAGGGGGCCGCTGGGCCCCCTCTGTCAACATGGCATTCAGCCGCAGCACTTCTTGAACTTCTTGCCGCTGCCACAGGGACAGGGGTCGTTGCGTCCCACCCGCAGCGGCGCCGGATCCTGCTCGCCGTCGGTGTAGACCCAGCGCCCCTGATGGCGCACGAAACGGGATCGCTCATGGAGGCAGTGGCGCTCTTCACCCTCCATGAACCAGGCCTTGAACTCCACCATGCCAAGGGTGTCAGCGGGGCCGCCCTGGCTGGTGATGATCTCGAGCCCGTCCCATTGGGTGTCGGTCCGGGAGAGCTGCTCCGCGGTCAGTCCGTTCAGATAGTCAGGGTGCCAGCTGTGCACCAGGTACTCCCCCAATCCCAGCACGAAGGCGCTGTAACGCGAGCGCATCAGCTGCTCCGGGGTCTGGGGGGCGGCCCCCTGGTGCAGTGATCCACAGCACAAATCGAGAGAAAGAGTTGAACCGCAAGGGCATTTGTTCATGTGACTGGCCATCTGAGTCGATAGAGATAGAGGCGGGGATTGTAGCGAAAGCGGGTCCCCGTCGACCAGCATCCTATACTGGTCTGGTAGGAACGGAACACTCATAAAAACAGCTGCAAGGATGTAAAAGATGACGCTAAAGCAGAAAATCCTGTTGTTGGGAGCCGTCCCCGTGCTCCTGATGGCCCTGGTGGTCAATCTCAGCAACTACATGATTGCAAAGAGTGATCTGGAAGCCGATCTGGTGGTGGCGCGGGAGAATGCGATCAAGGATCGCAAGGAACTGCTCAGCAGCTATCTGATGCTGGCCAAGACGGCCATCGATGCCGTCTACAGCCAGCCGGACAGCCCGGCGGTGCGCAAGCAGGTGATCGAGATGCTGCGTCCGCTTCGCTACAGCAGCGACGGCTACTTCTTCGTCTACGACTTTCAGGGCACGGCGATACTCCTGCCCCCCCGTCCCGAGATGGAGGGCAAGAACCGCTGGCAGGACAAGGATGCCAAGGGCAAGCTGCTGATCCAAGAGATCGTCAAGGCGGCGCGCCAGGGGGATGGTTTCTCCGAATACTGGACAGCCAAGCCCTCCATCGGTCGGGACGCCCCCAAGCTCTCCTTCAACCTGGTACTCGACAAGTACCAGTGGATCATCGGCACCGGTTTTTATATCGACGACATCGACAACGAGCTGGCGGCGCTGCGCACCGTACGCGAGAGCAACATGCGTGACTCGCTGCAGAGCAGCGTGCTGCTGATCCTGGTCATTCTGGGGGTGACCCTGGCCGCCACCGTGGTGATCGGCAACCGGGTTACCCGGCCGCTGGCGGACGCGGTATCGGCTCTCAACGACATCGCCGACGGGGAGGGGGATCTGACCCAGCGCCTCAAGGTACAGAGCCACGACGAGATTGGTCAGCTGGCCACCGCCTTCAACCGTTTCGTGGCACGGATCCAGTCGGTGGTGAGCCAGGTGGGAGAGACCAGCAACCATCTGTTCAGCGCGGTGGAGAAGCTGCACCACCTGAGCGAGCACTATGACCATCAGATGCACGGCCACAGCCGGGAGACGGATCAGGTGGTTACCGCGGTGACCGAGATGAGTTCCACCGCCCAGGAAGTGGCGGCCAGCGCCTCCAACGCCGCCACCGCCACCAGCGATGCGGCGCGCGAATCCGATGCCGCCCGCGGTGTGGTGGGCACCGCCATCAACAGCATCAACCGGCTGGTGGGCGAGGTGCACACCGCCTCCGGCGTCATCGAGCAGCTGGCGCAGGAGACCGCCAAGATAGGATCCGTGGTTGAGGTCATTCGCGGCATTGCCGAGCAGACCAACCTGCTGGCGCTCAACGCCGCCATCGAGGCGGCCCGGGCCGGCGAGCAGGGACGCGGCTTCGCGGTGGTGGCGGATGAAGTCCGTTCGCTGGCCGGTCGCACCCAGCAGAGCACCAAGGAGATCAACGAGATGCTGCAGCGTCTGCAGGGCGGGGTGAAACAGGCGGTTGACGTGATGCAGGCGAGCGAGGATCGCAGCCAGGAGACGGTGCAGGAGGCGAGCCACATCGCCACCTCCCTCGACAGCATGGTGATGGCGGTCAGCACCATCAACGACATGAACATCCAGATCGCCACCGCCGCCGAGGAGCAGCATGCGGTCTCCGAGGAGATCAACAAGAACCTGGTGGCCATTCAGCAGATCGTCAGCGAGCTGACCGATGCGGCGGTCGAGTCCAACAGCACCACCCGCGATCTCGCCAGCACCGGGGACAAGCTGCGCAAGCTGGTCTCCCAGTTCCGCTACTGATGGGGTGACAAGAGGGGATATCCCTCACAAGATGCGGCCTGGCCCCCGGTTCAGGCCGCACTTTATTTGGGGATTGATCAATAATGTGTGAAAATTGTCGCCCTCTGTGTCAGCTGTTGCCCCTTACCCTATGAATGAGATCGTGAAAGGCAGTATCGATTTGATCCGTCAGCTCAACTATGGCCTGGTCTACGCCAGCCTGGAGGAGCACAAGGAGCTGTCCCGTACCGATCTCTCCCGCCTGACTGGTCTCTCGCCTGCCAGCATCACCAAGATCACCCGCGAGCTGCTCGACGGCGGTCTGGTGGTCACCTGCGGCGAGAGCTCGGTGGGGCGCGGTCGCCGCCAGACCCTGCTGCGCATCAACGAGCGCCGCTTCCAGTTTCTCTCCATGCGCCTTGGCCGCGGTTATGTGGACATGGCGCTGTTCGACCTGGCAGGCCGCTCCCTCGCCCGCCATCGTCACGTGTTCAGCGAAGGGGAGCGCGCCGACCTGCTGGCCAGCCTGGTGCGGGCCATCGAGGGCTTCTTGCCCAAAAAAGCGCTGCGTCTGGCCTGCATCGCCCTCTGCCTGCCCGGGCAGGTGGAGCGCCACTCCGGCATGGTCAAGCACTTCCCCTTCTACGATCTGCGCAACTGGCCGCTCGGTCCGACCCTGCAGGAGGCCTTCGCGGTGCCGGTGCTGGTGAGCGGCGACGTGCGCACCTGGATCCAGGCCGAGCGTGAGTGGGGAGCCGCCAAGAACTGCGCCGATGCGGTGCTGGTGTTCGTGCACAACGACATCGGGGTCGGCATGGTGGTCAACGGCCAGCTCATCGAGAGCGAGAACGCGCTGCTCGGCGATCTCAGCCATCTGCAGCTCGAACCCTATGGCCAGCGCTGCTACTGCGGCGGCTTCGGCTGTGCCTGCACCCTGGTGACCAATCAGGCGCTCGAAGCCCAGTATCGGGATCTGCGCGAGCGGATGCAGGAGCACGATCTGCCCGAGAGCGTCACCATTCGCGAGCTGTGCGAGCTGGCGCTGGCGGGCAACAGCCTCTGTCAGGACATTCTCCATCAGGCGGCGGGGCGCCTCTCCCGGGTGCTCTCCAACCTCATCTGTCTGCTCAATCCGGGTAAGTTGCTGCTGGGGGGGGAGATCACCCGCGCCGATCGGCTGCTGTTCCCCATGCTGCACCAGTCGCTGGCCAGCCAATTGCCGGCCGAGTACCTGGTGCGCCTGCAGATCGAGTCCACCCACTTCTATGAAGATCCCACCAAGCCCACCTCGGTGCAGGTGCACAAGGCCCTGCGCGACGGCAGCCTGCTGCTCGACTTGTTGCGAGGCGACAAGGAGGCATGAGGCTGGGGTTGCAAGGACGCATCCTGCTCATGCTCTGTCTGGTCAGTCTGCTGCAGCTGGTGCTGCTGAGCGGGGCCAGTTACTACTATGTGTCCGAGCAGCGCTACCGCGAGGTGGGGGATCAGGCCCTCGACGTGGCGCGGCTGGTGGCGCGAGAGTCCGGCGTCATCGCCGGGGTGAAACGGGCCGACACCGCCCGCCTCAATGTGCTGGTGGAGCGGATCCGCGCCGAGGTCGGCGCCAGCTACATCGTCGTTGGCGATAAGGAGGCGCGCCGGCTGGTGCACCCCAATGCGGATCGCATCGGCCAGCCCATGATGGGGGATGACCCGCAACGTGCCTTGCTGGGGGAGTCCTACATCTCCCGCGCTCAAGGATCCCTCGGGGTCTCGGTGCGTGGCAAGAGCCCCATCCGCGATGAGCTCGGTCAGGTCATCGGGGTGGTCTCGGTCGGTTATCTGGTGCGGGATATCGAGGCGGATCTGCAGGGTTTTCTGCATTTCGGTCTCGCCATGACCCTGCTCATCGTGCTGCTCAACAGCCTGGCCGCCACCTGGCTGGCCCGCCGTTACAAACGGGCGCTGCTCGGCTTCGAGCCCGAGCAGATGGGGCGTCTCTACACCGAGCTCGACTGCACCCTGCGCACCGTGCGTGAGGGGATCCTCACCATCGACGAGCAGGGGCGGCTCACCTCCCTCAACCCCAATGGCATCCGCTTGCTGCGTCTGGACGAGGCCATCGCCCGGGCCGCCATCGGCCAGCCGGTCACCCGGCTGCTGCCGGAAAGTCGCATGCTCTCCCTCATTCAGGATCCGCGCCCCCAGTTTGACGAGGAGATAGTGCTCAACGGCCAGTCCCTCATCGTCAACCGGCTGCCGCTGGTGCGCGAGGGCAAACTGATCGGCGCGGTGTCGAGCTTTCGGCGCAAGGACGAGCTGGAAGAGCTCAGTGCCCAGCTCTCCCAGGTGCAGGCCTACAGCGATCTGCTGCGGGTGCAGACCCACGAGCACCACAACCAGCTCGGCACCATCGCCGGGCTCATTGAGCTGGGTGCCACCGGCGAGGCGCTCGCCTTCATCGGACGGGAGGCGGCCACCGAGCAGAGCCTGCTCAACTTCCTGATGACGGCCATCGCCAAACCCAAGGTGGCCGGCCTGCTGCTCGGCAAGTACCACAGGGCCCACGAGCTGGGGCTGGTGCTGGAGGTGGACCCGGATTCTCGCCTGCACGACATTCCCCTTCGCGTCAGCGGCTCCCAGCTGGTGACGGTACTGGGCAACCTCATCGACAATGCCTTCGAGGCGACCCGCCGCCACGGCGCCCCCTACCAGCCGGTGCGGGTGGCCCTGAGCGATCTCGGCCAGGATCTCATTCTGGAGGTGGAAGACGGGGCCGGTGGCATCGATCCTGCGCTGGCAGATCGGCTGTTTGAGCGGGGGGTGAGCAGCAAGGCGGAGCCGGATCACGGCATCGGCCTCTCTCTGGTGCGCAAGACCCTGGATGCCCTGCAGGGGCAGATCACCATCGAAGCCACGGCGCAGGGAAGTTGCGTTGTCTGTTACATTCCCAAGGAGGTGTGAGTGATCAAGATCCTGATCGTCGAGGACGATCCGGCTATCGCCGAGATCCACCGCCGCTTCGTGCAGCGGCTGGCAGGTTTCGAAGTATTGGGAGTGGCGCTCACCCTGTTTGATGCCAGGGAGCAGATCGCCATCCTCAAGCCCGATCTGGTGCTGCTGGATGTCTGGCTGCCCGATGGCGAGGGCTTTGCCCTGTTGCGCGAGCTGCGCCAGGCCGGGGCCAGTCTGGACGTCATCCTGCTCACCGCGGCGCGGGAGGCCGCAGCCCTGCAGGAGGCGATGCGGCTCGGGGTGGTGGATTTCATTTTGAAGCCCGTGGTATTCGAGCGGCTGCGCGACACCCTCGACAAATATTGCCAGAGTCGCGCCGCCCTGGCGGCCCTGGCGGACATCGATCAGCAGGCGGTGGACGCCCTGTTTGGCACGCCGTTGCAGCAGGTGGCGGCGGGTGGCCTGCCCAAGGGGATCGACGGCCTCACCCTGCAGCGGGTGCTGGCTGCCTTGACCCAGCAAGGAGCCAGCGCCGAGGAGATCGGCGGCCGGGTCGGGGTGAGCCGCACCACGGCGCGCCGCTATCTGGAGTTTCTGGTGGGCCAGCAACTGGCGAGTCCGGAGCTGGAGTACGGCACCGTTGGCCGGCCGGAGCGGCGTTATCGCCAGCCCTGACTGGCGTAACTCCCCATCCACTTTTGCCAATAAAAAGAGCGCCTGTCGGCGCTCTTTTGCTGTGTGGGATCCGCCAACTCAGCTTGGCTCGGATTGCAGTGTGGCGGCCGGTGCGCGGCGCGCCTGCCACCACTGCCACAGCGGCAACAGCAGCATGGTCAGGGTGATCACCGTGAAGGCCAGGGTGATGGGGCGCTCCCACAGGAAGCTCAGGGAGCCGTCGTTGATCACCAGGGCCCGGCGCAGGTTGTCCTCCAGCATGCCCCCCAGGATAAAGCCGAGCAGCATGGGGGCCATGGGGAAGGTGAGCAGGCGCAGGCCGATGGCGATCAGTGCCACCAGGGTCATCACGTGGATGTCCATGGTGTTGAAGGAGACCAGATAGACCCCGGTCAGGGAGAACAGCAGCACCATGGGGATCAGCACGGGGCGCGGCACCGCCAGTACCTTGGCCAGATAGGGGATGAGGGGGAGGTTCAGGATCAACAGCACCACGTTGCCCAGGTACATGGAGATGATCACCGACCAGAAGACGTCCGGATGCTCCATGAAGAGGCGCGGGCCCGGCTGGATGCCGTAGGCCACCAGGGCGCCCAGGATGAGGGCCGTGGTGCCGGATCCCGGGATCCCCAGGGTCAGCAGGGGCACGAAGGAGCCGGTGGAGGCGGCATTGTTGGCCGCTTCCGGCGCGGCCAGACCGCGCAGGCTGCCCTGGCCGAATTGCTCCTGGCGCTGCTTGCCGGCGATGTTGCGCTCGGCGCCGTAGGCCATGAAGGCGGCGATGGTGGCGCCGGCCCCCGGCAGCACGCCGATGAGAAAGCCTAGCACCGAGGAGCGGGCGATGGGGGGCGCTATCTCCCTGACCTCCTCCTTGCTCAGCTTGAGGCTGCCGAGCTGCTGCATCTGCCTGGCTTCTTCCTCGCTGTTGTCCTTGCCGGGGCGCAGCACCGCCATCAGGATCTCCGCCAGAGCAAAGGTGGCCATGGCCAGCAGCAGGAAGGAGAAGCCGTCACGCAGGTCCGGCAGGCCGAAGGTGAACCTGTCCACCCCGACGCTGCGGTCGATGCCGATGGTGGAGATCATGATACCAAACAGCGCCATGATCAGCGCCTTGAGCACCTGCCCCTTGCCGGCAAAGGCCGCCACGGCGGAGAGCCCCAGCACCATGAGGGCGAAGTAGTCCGCCGACTGGAAGGAGAGGGAGACCTTGGCCAGCAGCGGCGCCGCCACCATCAGCATGATGGCGGAGAGGGTGCCGCCGGTGAAGGAGGCGTAGGCGGCGATGGCCAGCGCCTTGCCAGCCTGTCCCTTGCAGGCCAGCGGATAGCCGTCGAAAGCGGTGACCACGGTGGCGGAGCAGCCGGGGGCGTTGATCAGGATGGAGGAGGTGGAGCCCCCGAAGATGGCGCCGTAATAGACGCCGGCCATCAGGATGATGCCGGAGGAGGGATCCAGGCCATAGGTGATGGGGATCATCAGGGCGATGGCGGTGACCGGGCCCAGGCCCGGCAGCATGCCGATAAAGGTGCCGATGAAGCAGCCAAGCACCACCATCATCAGGTTGACCGGCAGCAGTGCGGTGCCGAGTCCTTGCAAGATTCCGTCTAACATGGTGACTCCTTAGAAACCGAGCAGGGTGAACAGGCGACCCGGCTCCAGATAGACGTTGAGCCCCTTGGTGAGCAGGGCCCAGAAACTGATGGAGAAGGGGACGCTGATCATCAGGCCGTAGCGCAGGCTGGGCTCACCCAGTACCCGGATGCCCACGCTCAGGAAGGCGATGGTCGAGAGCACGAAGCCAAACCAGGTGAGCCCCAGTCCGTAAATGACCATGAGCCCGAGCAGGATGAAGACCCGGCGCCAGTCCCCCTCTTCCCGGCGCAGAGGCTCACCCCCGGGAAAGAGCACCAGCAGCAGGGAGAGCAGCGCCCCGATCCCGGCCAGGGCATAGGGCAGGGTACTGGCGGTGAAGGGTTCGTATTCGTCGCCGGGGTAGCCCGGTATCTCGGTGGCGTAATAGCCATAGGCGAGGGAGAGCAGCAGAAACAGCAGGCCCCCCAGTCGCTCCTTGGTGATGTTCATCTCTTGACTCCAACATGAGCGGCGGGCCTGCGCCCGCCTGCGATGTGACAACGAGGGTTACTTGATGAAGCCGAGCTCGCGCATCAGGCCGCCGATCTGCTGCTCCTGGTCGTCGAGGAAGGCGGTGAACTCGGGACCGGACTTGTAGAGGTTGGTCCAGCTGTTGCGGCTGCGGACCACTTCCCACTCCGGCTTGTCGTACATCTGCTTGAGCAGGGCGGCAAACTCGGCGGATTTCTCCGGGCTGATGGTGGGGGAGGCGAAGTAACCGCGCCAGTTGGCGAAGACGGTGGGATTGTTCTGCTCGCTGAAGGTGGGGATCTGCTCCGCCCCCGGTAGGCGCTTGTCGGAAGTGACCCCGAGGATCCGCATCTGGCCCGACTTGACCGCTTCCATCGCCTCGCCAAAGCCGGTGGAGATGGCCTGGGTCTCCCCGGCCAGCACGGCGGCCATGGCGCTGCCGCCAGCATCGTAGGCGACGTAGCGCAGCTTGCTGGCGTCGGCACCGGCATTCTTGAAGGTCAGGGCGGCGACCAGGTGATCCAGGCTGCCACGGGCTGAGCCACCGGCGATCTTCACCTTGGCCGGGTTCTCCTCGTAGGCGGCCAGCAGTTGGGCCCAGTTCTGATAAGGGGAGTCCGCCTTCACCGCCAGCGCCTGGTAGTCGGCGATGATGGCGGCCACCGGCGTCAGGTCACGGAAGGACTGGGGCAGCTCCTTGGAGAGGGATTTGACGATGATGGGGGTGGAGTTGACCATCAGGGTCTTGTCGGACTGGGCCGAGGTCTCGATGAGATGGGCGATGGCCTTGGCGCCGCCACCGGCGGACATGTTCTGATAGGAGACGGTCTTGACCAGACCGGACTTGGCCAGCACTTCACCGGTGCCGCGGGCCGTGGTATCCCAGCCGCCGCCGGCACCGCCCGGGATCAGGAAGTGGACTTCGTTGATCTGGGCGTGGGCGCCGAAGCTCAGTGCGAGCAGGCTACCGATCAGGGTGCGCTTGAAGGTTCCTTGCAACATGGTGCTCTCCTTGTGATTGTTGCGGGAAGGTTAATTAATCATGTCTGGCTGGAAAACAATCTGACCGTAATGGCTATTTTGTTCATTCTGGTCACGACAGGGAGAACTGCTCGCTCTGACAGGCCGGAAGGGGGGCAGGCTGCACTGCGCCGCCGGCTGAAAAGGCGCGAGGCTCCCCCGTCAGAAGGGGAGCCTCGCGAAAGAGGGAGCTGACTTATCCCTATGATGTGGGGGCGGCGGAGACCTGGTCGCCGCTGGCACCCTGCTGCTTGATGGCCTCGTTCGCCTGCTGCTTGCGCTGCAACTGCTCCACCACCAGCTTGTAGGCGATGTAGTACTTGTAGATGTTGCCCACGTAGGTGACGGTCTCGGGCCCTATCTTCTCCGCCGCCACGTACTCGACGTTGTGAAACCAGACGTTGGGATCCAGCCCCCGTTTCTTGGCCTCGGTGCGCAGCCGTGCCACCCGGGCGGGGCCGGCATTGTAGGAGGCGAACGAGAAGAGCGCCTTGTCGAGGGCGGTCATGGGCTCGTCCGCATAGTAGTGGTCGATCATCCAGCGCATGTATTTGACGCCGCCATGGATGTTGGGCTCAAGCTGGCGGATGTCGCCCACCTTCAGGCCCTTGCCGGTGGCGGGCATGATCTGCATGATGCCGATGGCGCCGACGTGGCTGCGCGCCTGATGGTTGAGGGCCGACTCCTGATAACCCTGGGCTGCCATCAGCAGCCAGTCCACCTCGTATTTCTCGCCATACGCGCGAAACAGATCCACCACCTGCAGAAACTTCTTGCGCTCGGCCTCGGCGGCGGCGCTCTTGACGAACTTGTTCTGCTTGAGATAACGGGCGAGGAGCTCGTCCCCGGTTGCCTTGCCGCGCAGCGCCTTGATCTGTTTGTTGAGCATGGCCAGCAGTTGCGGGCTCTCCTTGCGCACCGCCCAGGCGATGACACCCCCTTGCCGGAACACCGGCTGTTCATGGATCCGGATGGCGGGAAAGATCTTCTGCCAGAAGCGCGCCTTGTGCTCGTCCATGACGATGAAAGGGAGCAGGCCGGCGTTGACCATCTCTACCAGATCTTCGTCCTCCAGTGCCTCGGGGGCCGGTTGAATGTCGATGAGCGGCTCTCCCGCCGCCTTGCGTGCCTGGTTGTAGGCCATGAGGCTCTCGAAGTAGCTGGAGGAGGGGCGCACGTAGATGCGCTGGCCGGCCAGGTCGGCGGCACTTTCCACCTTGGGGGAGAGGGGGCCGGAGATGAGTAGCTCCTGCACGTTGTCGAGCAGGGGAGCGGTGAATGCCACGCCCTGCTCCTTGCGCTTGTCCGTGATAGTGAGGTTGGCGGCGGCGATGTCACCCTTGCCCGCGATGAGGGCATCCAACAGGGCTTCGCGTGCCACCGGGATGAAGATCAGGTGCAGCTTGAGATGGCGCTTGAGGTTCTTTTGCTTGCGCAACTGCTCGTTGAGCCGCTTCTCCAGCAACATGAAGGCGTCATAGGTGACGCCCCGCTGTATCCCCTTGTCGATGAAGTAACCTGTCTTGTTGTAGGTGGTGAGCACCCGGATGGAGCGCCGTGCCAGCATGGCATCGAGATCGCCAAGCTGGGGCTGGGCCAGCTGGTCGCTGTTGAACGTCAGTGCGGCCGGCTCGGCGTCGGCCTGCGCTGGCGTTGCGGCCTGCAGCGGGCCGCACAGCAGTCCGCACAGGAGGAGGATCCATAACCGCGTCATGATACTGCCCTCATGTTTTTCATTGAGTGTAAGCGGCATGGGGCGGGCGCTTTAGCTCATTGGGTTTGCTCGGCGGGGGGTGGATAGCACCATAGGCCCTATCCGATGAAGGGGCAGGCGAGCGGGGAAGTGGGGAACAGAGCAGAGAATAAAAAGGGGAGCCTCAGTGGCTCCCCTTTGACGACACTTGGTCGGCGCTAGAACCAGAAGCCGATGATGAAGGAGCCCGCCAGGGTCAGCATGACGTTGGCCACCGCATAGGTGCCGGCATAGCCGAGCGCCGGGATGGAGCTGTTGGCCGCCTCGTTCACCACGTCCATGGCCGGGGCGCAGGTACGGGCCCCGGTGATGGCGCCGAGCAGCAGGGCCGGGTTCATCTTCAGCACCCAGACGCCGAACAGGTAGCCCACCAGCACCGGCAAGGTGGTCACCAGCATGCCGGAGAAGAGCACCACCATCCCCACTTCGCTCAGGTGATCCAGGATGCCGCCACCGGCTTTGAGGCCGGTGCTCACCATGAAGACGGCAAGGCCGAGATCCTTGGCCAGACGCAGGGCGCCCGGCGGCACATAACCCACCGTGGGGTGGTTGGCGCGCAGGTAGCCCATCAGGATCCCCGCCAGCAGCAGGCCGACGGCGTTGCCGAGGCCAAACTCCAGCTGGCCGAACACCAGGGAGACGGAGCCAATCAGCAAGCCCAGCACGAAGAAGGTGGTGAAGGCCACCAGATCCGTGGTCTGGCTGTGAATGCTGATGAAGCCGATCTTGTTGGCCAGCAGCTTGACCCGCTGCTTCTCGCCGCTGATCTGCAGCACGTCGCCCTTTTGCAGCATGATGTTGCGATCGAACGGCATCTCGATCTGGGAGCGCACCACCCGGTTGAGGAAGCAGCCCTTCTCGGTGAGGTTGAGCTCCACCAGGTGGCGACCCACCACAGCGTCGTTTTTCACCACTATCTCTTCGGTGACGATCTGCAGGTCAAGCAGGTTGCGGTCGAACACCTCCTTGCCGTTGCGGTAGTTGACGTCAAGCTTCTCGTGACTCTCGGGGTAGCCTACCAGGGCGATCTCGTCCCCTTCCTGGATGACGGCGTCACCATCCGGACTCGCCAGGATGCCGTTGCGGCGGATCCGCTCCACGTAGCAGCCGGTGTGAGGATAGATGCCGGTCTCGCGCAGGGTGCGAC
This sequence comes from Aeromonas sp. s3, assembly GCF_040907805.1. NCBI lineage: Bacteria > Pseudomonadati > Pseudomonadota > Gammaproteobacteria > Aeromonadales > Aeromonadaceae > Aeromonas > Aeromonas sp. s3. The sequence goes on along the minus strand of NZ_JBFOCQ010000013.1, from coordinate 63,626 downwards.
CACCGATCCAGGCCGCCAGCTCGGGGCCGACCCGGTAGGCGCGGATGATGGGCAGGTAGGTCTTGCGGCTCTCGTTGTCGGAGAGACCGCGCTCGCGAGCGATCTTCTGCGCCTCGGTGTTGAGGTCGAGCCGTGCCAGCGAGGGGAGGTAGCGCACCACCATCATCAGGCCCACCAGTCCCACCAGGTAAGTCAGGGCATAGCCGATGCCCATGTTGTCGAGCACCGACTGCATGTCGGTTTGATGGGGGAGGTTGAGCAGGCCGCTGCGCAGGGCATCCTGGGCCCCCACCAGCGCCGGGGTCGAGGTGAGCGAACCGGCCAGGATGCCGGCGGCCATGCCCGGCCCCAGGTTGAAGAACTTGGCCAGTCCCACGGTGAGGAAGAGGGCGGTCAGCAGGATCACTAGGGTCAGGGTGATGTAGTGGATGCCGTCGCGCAGGAAGACGCTGAAGAAGTGCGGCCCCGCTTCGATCCCCACGCAGAAGATGAACAGCATGAAGCCGACGTTCTCCGTGGTGGTGCTGAATTCGAAGCCCATCTGGCCGAACAGCAGGGCGGTGAACAACACGCCTATGGTGTTGCCTATCTGGAAGTTGCCAACCCTGACTTTGCCGAGCAGCAGGCCGAAAGCCAGTACCACGAACAGCAGCAGGGAGTCGCTTTGATGTAGCAGTGTCACGAAATCTATGGTCATGCCCGGAAAAACCGAGGAAAAAAGTGGGGCCGACATTGTGCCGGATCCCTCACCAATAAAGAAGCGTCAAAGGCGCATTAATCGGTACTAACCCGCCACCGCCCTCGGGGTCATGAGGGTAACTGGGGGGCACCTGCGGCAATGACCTCTATTTCTCTCTGCCAGCCCCGCTGTCAATTAGTGATTCCTGCTATCTGTGATCCTCGTCTTTGGGGGCCGCTTGAAATTTTACGCTCTGCTGTTTGGTTGGTCGATTTGGCTCTCTGGCAGCATTTTTGACTGATGGGGATGGGATGAGTCTGGCGATTGGTCGCGGCCCGCCCGTGCAGGGTGACCCATCTGTGGCGGGATGGCGAAAAGATATCTGTAAAAAGCATCTGATGCGGGCACTGGCGACCCATTCGGGGGGCGCGGCAAAAACAGCAGAAAATGAGGTTGGCGAGTCAAACGTGCCGGCCTTGCCGGCAATGGCCTGCCAGCCTAGGCCGTCATTGGCTTTGGCCTACTTACCCACAGAAACTGTGGATAACCCTGTTTATGAAACTTGGTGATCAGGCTGTAGCCCGCGCCAATACTGGGCTGCAAGGGCTGTTCAAAAAATACCAGATAAAGATTGTTTCTATAAAAATCAAATAGTTACGCGCAGCAGAACAAAACGCTGTCGAGGCGGATGGGGGAAAAAAGAGAGAGGTCACCGCAGGGTGCGGCTTGTGCATTAAAATTGGTAGAGGAAAGCACTAAAGTGGATAACTTGCACCGAGATGGTGAGGAATTGGCTCCCCCGACTGGACTTGAACCAGTGACATACGGATTAACAGTCCGCCGTTCTACCGACTGAACTACGGGGGAACATCAGGCAAGGAGGAGCATCATACAGAGGTCGCATTTCGAGGTCAATAGCCGCTTCTGCTGCCAGAGTGGATACCCAGGCCACCCCATCTCGGAGTACACTTCTGCTCTTGCGTATTTTTGCCGGGAGTCGTCATGAGCAAGTTATTCAAGCTGGCCAGCCAGTTTCAACCCGCCGGGGATCAGCCAAGGGCCATCGCCCAGCTGCTCGACGGCATCGAGTCTGGCCTCGCCCATCAGACCCTGCTCGGGGTGACCGGCTCGGGCAAGACCTTCACCATGGCCAACGTCATCGCGACCCTCAACCGTCCCACCATGATCCTGGCTCCCAACAAGACCCTGGCGGCCCAGCTCTATGGGGAGATGAAGGAGTTCTTCCCCGACAACGCGGTGGAGTATTTCGTCTCTTATTACGACTACTACCAGCCCGAGGCCTATGTGCCGACCACCGATACCTTCATCGAGAAGGATGCCTCCATCAACGATCACATCGAGCAGATGCGGCTGTCGGCCACCAAGGCGCTGCTGGAGCGGCGCGACGTGGTGATCGTCGCCTCGGTGTCGGCCATCTACGGCCTGGGGGATCCGCAGGCCTACCTCAGCATGATGCTGCACCTCAAAGTGGGGGATGTGATCAACCAGCGGGACATATTGCGCCGCCTCGCCGAGCTGCAGTACACCCGCAACGACATGGCCTTCCAGCGCGGCACCTTCCGGGTAAGGGGGGAGGTGATGGACATCTATCCCGCCGAGTCGGACAAGCTGGCCCTGCGGGTAGAGCTGTTTGACGAAGAGGTGGAGCGGCTCTCCCTGTTCGATCCGCTGACCGGCGCCATCGAGCAGACGGTGGTGCGCTACACCATCTACCCCAAGACCCACTACGCCACCCCACGGGAGACCATACTGGGGGCCATCGAGCACATCAAGGAGGAGCTCAAAGGGCGGCGCGAGCAGCTGTTGTCCCTCAACAAGCTGGTGGAAGAGCAGCGCATCAGCCAGCGCACCCAGTTCGACATGGAGATGATGCAGGAGCTGGGCTACTGCTCCGGTATCGAGAACTACAGCCGCTACCTCTCCGGCCGCGCGCCGGGAGAGCCGCCGCCCACCCTGTTTGACTACCTGCCGGGGGACGGCCTGCTCATCATCGACGAATCCCACGTCACGGTGCCGCAGATCGGCGCCATGTTCAAAGGGGACAGATCCCGCAAGGAGACTCTGGTGGAGTACGGCTTCCGGCTGCCGTCGGCGCTGGACAACCGGCCGCTCAAGTTCGACGAGTTCGAGGCGCTGATGCCGCAGACGGTGTTCGTCTCGGCGACCCCGGGCCCCTACGAGCTGGACAAATCCGGCGGCGATGTGGTGCAGCAGGTAGTGCGCCCCACCGGTCTGCTTGACCCCGAAGTGGAAGTGCGGCCGGTCAGCACCCAGGTGGACGATCTGCTCTCCGAGATCCGCAAGCGGGTGGCGGTGGAGGAGCGGGTGCTGGTCACCACCCTCACCAAGCGGATGGCGGAGGACTTGACCGAATACCTGGCGGATCACGAGGTGCGGGTGCGCTATCTGCACTCCGACATCGATACCGTGGAGCGGGTGGAGATCATCCGCGACCTGCGCCTTGGCAAATTCGACGTGCTGGTGGGCATCAACCTGCTGCGCGAAGGCCTCGACATGCCGGAGGTCTCCCTGGTGGCCATCCTGGATGCTGATAAAGAGGGCTTCCTGCGCTCCACCCGTTCACTTATCCAGACCATAGGTCGGGCGGCGCGCAACCTCAACGGCAAGGTGATCCTCTACGGGGATACCATCACCAACTCCATGAAGGTCGCCATTGAAGAGACCGAGCGGCGCCGCGCCCTGCAGTACGCCCATAACCTGGAGCACGGCATCACGCCGAAGGGGCTCAACAAGTCCGTCGGCGATGTGATGGACATGGGGGGCAGCCGCACCGCGGGCAAGGCCGGCAAGGGGAGCCGCAAGGCCGCCGAGCCGCAAGGGGAGTACCACGCCCGCTCCGCCAGCGAGATCGCCAAGGAGATCAAACGAATGGAGGAGCAGATGTTCCAGCATGCGCGAGATCTGGAGTTCGAGCAGGCGGCGGCGCTGCGGGATCAGATCCAGCGGCTGCGCGGCGAGCTGATCGAGTCATGAGCGCCCGACGCTGGCTCATCTGGCGGCGCTTGCGTCGCCTCTATCAGGGCTTTCGCCATCCTGCCACCCCCTGGTGGGCCAGGGGGTTGGTGATCCTGGTGCTGCTCTACGGCATCAGCCCGGTGGATCTGGTGCCCGACCTGGTGCCGCTGGTCGGCTGGCTCGATGATGCCACCCTGCTGTTGCTCCTCCTGTGGGGCTGGGAGCGCTGTCTGCCGGCGCCTCCTGAGCGGTCAGGGCACGACAGGTTTGCGATATCGGGGGGAGGCTGAGGCGGGATAAAGGGTTTCATTCGAGCGACGCCTGGCGGCGAGCACAGGAGGCACTCCACAGCGATTGTGGCCTGCCTGGCATTGGCGTAGACTCCAGGCCGTTCACATCATGAGTATGGAAAAATGGATCTGATCCTCTTTGCAATCGACTTTATCCTGCACGTTGACGTGCATCTGAAAGAGCTGTTTGAAAACTACGGTATCTGGGTTTACGCCATCCTGTTTCTCATCATCTTCTGCGAGACCGGACTGGTGGTCACCCCCTTCCTGCCGGGTGACTCCCTGCTGTTTGCCGCCGGTGCCCTCACCGTGGGCAGCGTGCTGGACGTGCACACCCTGGCGGTCGTGTTGATCATCGCTGCCGTGCTCGGCAACGTGGTGAACTACACCATAGGTCACTTCTTCGGCGAGCAGCTGTTTCGCAACCCGGACTCCAAGATCTTCCGGCGGGACTATCTGGACAAGACCCACGCCTTCTACGCCAGACACGGCGGCAAGACCATCATCATCACCCGCTTCCTGCCCATAGTGCGCACCTTCGCCCCCTTCGTGGCGGGCATGGGGGCCATGACCTATCCGCGCTTCCTGGCGTTCAATCTGGTGGGAGGGCTCTTGTGGGTGATCTCCTTTGTCTACGCCGGCCACTTTTTCGGCAACCTGCCGGTGGTGCGTCAGAACTTTACCCTGCTCATCTTCGGCATCATCGGTATCTCGCTGCTGCCCATGGTGATCGGCATGGTGAAAGCCAAGCTCAACGCCGGCAAGGTGGCTTCCTGAGTCAGCCTTGTTGGCCGTGTCATGAGAGGGAGCCGCAGGCTCCCTTTTTTGTTTGAGCATGGTGCTGATTACTGATTGCTCACTGATGAGCCTGGAGGAAAGGCCAATCGGCGAGCAAGCAGGCAGTCACCAGGATGGCTGGCAGGGGAGCGAGACGTTGAAGAGCGATATCAGAGCTCAAGACGCCGCCCGCAGTCTTCATGAAAAAGGGAGCCACTGGCTCCCTTTTCGCGACGGATGATGTTGATCCGACCTAGTTGCAGCAGCGCCCCTTGACCAGGTTGCCGATGGCCACCACAACGAACACCAGCAAGTAGGCGGCGAAGATGGCCACCAGCCACTGGGGCATGGAGAAGCTCAGGAACTGCCAGCTGACCTCGCTGCAGTCGCCATCCGGGAAGAACATCCAGGGGATCCACTGATCCAGCGGTGCCCAGCTCGGGAAGTCGACAAACCCTTCGCAGACATTGAAGGGAGAGGGGTTCACCTGATAGTCCACATGCTTGAGCGCCAGCTTCAGGCCCCAGAAGGCACTGGCGCCCCACATCAGCAGGGCGCTCCAGCGCACATACCATTTCTGCGGAGCCACCATGCCGAGCAGCGCCGCCATGAGGACCCCGAGAGTGGCGAGCCGCTCATAGATGCACATGACGCAGGGATGCAGACCCAGCACGTGCTGGAAGAAGAGGGCGCTCAACTCGAGGAACAGGGCGGAGGCTGCAAGCAGGCCCCATGCCAGGCGATGGGCGGCTATACGGCGCAGAAACTCAATCATCTGGTTGATCTCACAGAAAAAACAGTGGCTGAATTAGAGCAGAGCAGGGGCCAAAAAGAAAGGGCCCAGGCGGGCCCTCATGGCACTCAGTAGAGTGCGGACAGTACCGCAGGCGCGGCGTTGTCGAGCGTCAGCCAGCCGGCCTGATAGTACCAGTCGGTAAGCGGGCCGAGCAGAAACTCCACCGAGAAGAAACCCACCAGACCCAGCACCAGGGTATAGGGCAGCGCCATCCACACCATCCGGCCGTAGGAGAGGCGCAGCAGCGGCGCCAGTGCCGACGTCAGCATGAACAGGAAGGCGGCCTGGCCGTTGGGGGTGGCTACCGACGGCAGGTTGGTACCGGTGTTGATGGCCACCGCCAGCAGCTCAAACTGCTCGCGGCTGATGGCATTGTTGAGCAGGGCGGTCTTCACCTCGTTGATGTAGACGGTGCCGACGAAGACGTTGTCACTGACCATGGAGAGCAGGCCGTTGGCCAGGTAGAAGAGCGCGAGCTGGGCGTCGGGTTCGGCCGCCAGCACCCACTGGATCACCGGCTTGAACAGCTGCTGATCGATGATGACGGCGACCACGCTGAAGAAGACGGCCAGCAGGGCGGTAAAGGGCAGTGCCTCCTGGAATGCCTTGCCGAGGGAGTGCTCTTCGGTGATGCCGGTGAGGGAGGTGGCCAGCACGATGACTGACAGGCCGATGAGGCCCACCGCCGCCAGGTGCAGAGCAAGCCCCAGAATGAGCCAGAGGGCGATCACCGCCTGCACGATCAGCTTGGCCTTGTCCTGAGCGGTGCGCTCGGCCTCTTCATAACGGTTGTAATCCTCCATGATGCGACGTACCGCGTCCGGCAATTTGGCGCCATAGCCAAACCAGCGACACTTTTCGACCAGGACGCAGGTCAGCAGACCGCAGATAAACACCGGAACCGTGACCGGAGACATGCGAATGGCGAATTCGACGAAGTTCCAGCCGGCCTGTTCACCGATGATCAGGTTCTGCGGCTCTCCCACCAGGGTGCAGACGCCACCGAGGGCAGTACCGATGGCTGCATGCATCATCAGGCTGCGCAGGAAGGCACGAAAGTCATCCAGGTGCTGACGATTGAGCTCGTTGACGGTGCCATCATCGGTGTAATCGTGGGAGTGGCCAAACTCCTTGCCGGAGGAGACCTTGTGATAGATGGCGTAGAAGCCGGTGGCGACGCTGATCACCACGGCAATCACGGTGAGGGCATCGAGGAAGGCTGACAGGAAGGCGGAGACCAGACAAAACGCCAGGGATAGCATCGTTTTGGAGCGGATCCGGATCAGCAGCTTGGTGAACACGTAGAGCAGCAGTTGCTTCATGAAGTAGATGCCGGCCACCATGAACACCAGCAGCAGCAGCACTTCGATATTGGCGACCAGTTCATGTTTGACCTGCTGTGCCGAGGTCATGCCGATCAGCACTGCCTCGATGGCCAGTAGGCCGCCGGGTTGCAGCGGATAGCACTTGAGGGCCATGGCCAGGGTGAAAATGAACTCGACGACCAGCAGCCAGCCGGCCATGAAGGGATCGAGATAAAAGGCGATCGGGTTGATCAGCAGGAATAGAAGAATAGCGGCCTTGTACCACTGGGGGGCGTTGCCCAGAAAGTTCCTGGCAAAGGCTTGCCCTAAGCTGATTGGCATAATAATGGGTCTCTGTTTTGTGGTTGGTATCTGCGTCTATGCAGTCAAGACAGGCTCGACCAGAACATCCGGATGTTGTCCCTTATCAGATTGATTCCTCATGATTTTAATCAAAAAGAGCATTAACTATAAATAACATAGTCGCCCTTGCCCATGAGTATGGTGGTTTTATGGGCAATCCAGGGGTTGGCTGGCACCCATCGCCGACTGAAATACATTTTTTTAACAAAATCACCCGGCGATGTGAGCAGAGGACTGACCTTCTGCTTGCCAGCCCTCCCTGCTTTGCTATTATTCGTGAGCCTTTTTTACGTACTACAACAGAGTCACTACATGGTCATAAAAGCGCAGAGCCCCGCAGGGTTTGCCGAGGAATACATCATCGAGTCCATCTGGAACAATCGCTTTCCTCCAGGATCCATCTTGCCGGCCGAGCGCGAGCTGTCCGAGCTGATTGGGGTGACCCGAACCACCTTGCGTGAAGTGCTGCAGCGTCTGGCCCGCGATGGCTGGCTCACCATCCAGCATGGCAAACCGACCAAGGTGAACAACTTCTGGGAGACCTCGGGACTCAACATTCTGGAGACCCTGGCTCGTCTCGATCAGGACAAGGTACCGGATCTGGTGGCTCAGCTGCTGTCGGCGCGTACCAACATCTGCACCATCTTCATTCGTGGTGCGATCCGCAACAATCCGGAGCAGGCCGCTGAGATCCTGCGCGGCGCCGCCGAGGTGGAGAACACAGCCGAAGCTTATGCGGACTTCGACTACCGGTTGCACCATCAGCTGTCGTTCGCCTCCGGCAACCCCATCTACGCCTTGATCCTGAACGGTTTCAAAGGGCTGTACAGCCGGGTTGGCCGCTACTACTTCTCCGACAAGCAGGCGCGTGAAACCGCGGATGCCTACTACAAGACCCTGCTTAACCTGGCCGAGACCAAGAATCACGAGGCCGTGTTCATGACGGTGCGTCAATACGGCATCGAGTCCGGTAAACTCTGGACCCGTTTGCGCCAGGACATGCCGAGCAATCTCTGCGACAACTGAGCCTGTTCTGATGCAAGAAAAACGCGCCGATTGGCGCGTTTTTTTATGGCTGCAAGGTGAGGGGATCAGACCGGTTTCTTCTCCGGGCAGCGCCCTATGATGTCGGGAGGCAGTTCGCCATTGTCCTGCTCCAGTATCACGTCGAAACCCCACAGCTGGTGCAGATGCTTGAGCACCTCGTGACGGGAGTCTCCTAGCGGGATCCGGTTGTGTGGCACATAGCGCAGGGTGAGGGAGCGATCCCCCTTCACCGCCACGTTGTAGACCTGGATGTTGGGCTCCAGATTGCTCAGGTTGTACTGGGCTGACAGGGTGTTGCGCACCTGACGATAGCCTTCGTCATTGTGGATGGCCGAGACCTTCAGGTAGTTCTTCAGGTCGTCGTCATCGATGGCAAACAGCTTCATGTCGCGCATCACCTTGGGACTCAGGAACTGGCTGATGAAGCTCTCGTCCTTGAAGTTCTGCATGGCGAAATGCAGCGTCTCTACCCAGTTGCTGCCCGCGTAGTCGGGGAACCAGTATCTGTCCTCCTCGGTCGGGTGCTCGCAGATGCGGCGCAGATCGGTGAACATGGCAAAACCGAGGGCGTAGGGGTTGATCCCCGAGTAGTAGCGACTGTTGTAGGGGGGCTGATAGACCACGTTGGTGTGGCTGTGCAGCACCTCGATCATGAAGCGATCGCTTATCTTGCCCTCGTCATAGAGGTGATTGAGGATGGTGTAGTGCCAGAAGGTGGCCCACCCTTCGTTCATCACCTGGGTCTGTTTCTGCGGGTAGAAGTACTGGCTGATCTTGCGCACGATACGTACGATCTCGCGCTGCCAGGGCTCCAGCAGGGGGGCATTCTTCTCGATGAAATAGAGAATGTTCTCCTGTGGCTCGGCAGGGTAGCGCCGGTCTTCCACCCCGGAGGCCTTGTGCTGTTTGGGCAGGGTGCGCCACAGCTCGTTGACCTGGGTTTGCAGATAGTCTTCCCGTGCCTTCTGGCGTCGCTTCTCTTCGGCCATGGAAATTTTCTGGGGCCGCTTGTAACGATCCACCCCGAAGTTCATCAGCGCATGGCAGGAGTCGAGCAGTTTCTCCACCGCGTCGATGCCGTGCTTCTCTTCGCATTCGGTGATGTAGTTCTTGGCAAAGAGCAGATAGTCGATGATGGAAGAGGCATCGGTCCAAGCCTTGAACAGATAGTTGTTCTTGAAGAAGGAGTTGTGGCCGTAGCAGGCGTGGGCCATCACCAAGGCCTGCATCGGCATGGTGTTCTCCTCCATCAGATAGGCGATGCAGGGATCCGAGTTGATGACGATCTCGTAGGCCAGCCCCATCTGGCCACGCTTGTAGTTGCGCTCGGTGTGGATGAAGCGCTTGCCGAATGACCAGTGCTGATAACCGATGGGCATGCCGACGCTGGAGTAGGCATCCATCATCTGCTCCGCCGTGATCACCTCTATCTGGTTGGGGTAGGTGTCCAGTCTATAGAATTTGGCGACCCGGGCTATTTCTTGATGGTAAATGTCCAGCAGGTCGAAGTTCCAGTCCGGGCCATCGTCCAGCGGCGCTACTTTTCTTGCGGTTTCTACCATATGACCTCCCTCAAGCCGCTTGCTTCTTGAACAGCTCCCGGAATACCGGATAGATATCCTCGACCTTGCGAATATGCTCCATCGCGAAGTGGGGGAACTGGCTGGCGACCGACTCATACTCGTGCCACAGGGTCTGGTGGGCGCGGGTGGTGATCTCGATGTAGGAGTAGTACCGCACCCGCGGCATGATGTCCCGCACCAGGATCTCCCGGCACTGCGGCGAGTCGTCGGCCCAGTTGTCACCATCTGACGCTTGTGCTGCGTAGATGTTCCACTGGTTGGCGGGGTAACGTTCGTTGATGATGTCGTTCATCATCTTGAGCGCACTGGAGACTATGGTGCCGCCCGTCTCCTGGGAGTAGAAAAATTCGTGCTCGTCCACTTCCTTGGCCTGGGTGTGGTGACGGATGTAGACCACTTCGACGTTCTTGTAGGTCCGGCTCAGGAACAGATAGAGCAGGATATAGAAACGCTTGGCCATCTCCTTGGTGGCCTGATCCATGGAGCCTGACACGTCCATCAGGCAGAACATCACCGCCTGGCTGGAAGGCACGGGCCGTTTGACGAAGTTGTTGAACTTGAGATCGAAGGTGTCGATAAAGGGCACCGCATCGATCCGTCTCTTCAGCTCACGGATCTCTTTTTCGAGCTGGGCCATCTCCGCAAAGTGTTCGGTGGGATCGGCGGCCAACAGGGCGAGACGATCCTCCAGTTCGTGCAGTTGGCGTTTCTTGCCTGCCTGCAGCGCCATGCGGCGGGCCAGCGAGTTTTGCAGTGAACGCACCACGTTGATGTTGGCGGGCACCCCGTTGGAGGTGTAACCCGCCCGGTAGGTTTTGACTTCCATCAGCTGATTGAGCTGGGTTTTCTGCAGCCTCGGCAGCTCCAGATCTTCAAACAGCAGGTCCAGATACTCATCCTTGGAGATTTGGAAGACGAAGTCGTCCGCTCCTTCTCCCTGATTGGATGCCTGCCCCTCACCGGAGCCCTGACCGCCACCTCCTCCCTTGGGGCGGTCAATCTTGTCGCCGGAGACGAACTGGTCGTTGCCGGGGTGTACCATCTCCCGTTTACCGCCTTGCCCCTGATGGAAATGGGGCTCGCCAATGTCCTTGGTCGGGATGCTGATGCTCTCGCCGGTATCCACGTCCTGAATGCTGCGTTTGGATACAGCATCAGAGACCGCTTGTTTGATCTGCTTCTTGTAGCGGCGGATGAAGCGCTGCCGATTGACAGCGCTTTTGTTTTTGCCGTTGAGCCTGCGGTCGATAAAATGCGCCATAACTCCCCCTTGAACAGTCAGGGTCAGGATGACTTGCGTACCCTGAGATACCACTCGGAGAGCAGACGCACCTGTTTGCGGGTGTAGCCTTTCTCCATCATCCGTTCGACAAAGTTATCGTGCTTCTTCTGCTCCTCGGCCGAGGTTTTGCTGTTGAAGGAGATAACCGGCAGCAGCTCTTCCGTGTTGGAGAACATCTTCTTCTCGATCACGGTGCGCAGCTTCTCGTAACTGGTCCAGTTAGGGTTACGGCCTGCATTGTTGGCGCGGGCACGCAGCACGAAGTTGACGATTTCGTTGCGGAAATCCTTCGGATTGCTGATCCCGGCGGGTTTTTCAATTTTCTCCAGCTCGCTGTTGAGAGAGGCGCGGTCAAACAGCTGGCCGGTTTCAGGGTCACGGTACTCCTGATCCTGGATCCAGAAGTCGGCGTAGGTGACATAGCGGTCGAAGATGTTCTGACCGTACTCGGAGTAGGACTCGAGGTAGGCGGTCTGGATCTCCTTGCCGATGAACTCCACGTAGCGCGGGGTCAGATAGCCCTTGATGAATTCAAGGTAGCGGTCATGCAGCTCCTGCGGGAACTGCTCGCGCTCGATCTGCTGCTCCAGCACATAGAAGAGGTGTACCGGGTTGGCCGCCACTTCCGCGTGGTCGAAGTTGAAGACGCGGGAGAGGATCTTGAACGCAAAGCGGGTGGAGAGGCCATTCATCCCCTCGTCGACACCGGCGTAATCGCGGTACTCCTGATAACTCTTCGCCTTGGGATCGGTGTCTTTGAGACTCTCGCCGTCATAGACCCGCATCTTGGAGTAGATGCTGGAGTTTTCCGGCTCCTTGAGGCGCGACAGCACGGAGAACTGGCCCAGCAGCTCCAGGGTTCCCGGGGCGCACTTGGCATCGGTCAGCTCACTGTTGACCAGCAGCTTCTCGTAGATCTTCACCTCTTCCGACACCCGCAGGCAGTAAGGCACCTTGACGATGTAGACCCGGTCGAGGAACGCCTCGTTGTTCTTGTTGTTGCGGAACTGCTGCCACTCGGATTCGTTGGAGTGAGCCAGCAGGATGCCGTCGAAGGGAAGGGCGGAGAGCCCCTCGGTACCGTTGTAGTTGCCCTCCTGGGTGGCGGTCAGCAGCGGGTGCAGCACCTTGATGGGCGCCTTGAACATCTCGACGAACTCCATGATCCCCTGGTTCGCCTTGCACAGCGCGCCCGAGTAGGAGTAAGCGTCGGCGTCATCCTGGGCGAAGTGCTCCAGCATGCGGATGTCCACCTTGCCGACCAGGGAGGAGATGTCCTGGTTGTTGTCATCGCCCGGTTCGGTCTTGGCGATGGCAATCTGGTCGAGGATGGAGGGGTTGACCTTCTCCACCTTGAACTTGGTGATGTCGCCACCAAACTCGTGCAGCCGCTTGGCGACCCAGGGGGACATGATAGGGCGCAGGTAGCGGCGCGGGATGCCGTACTCTTTTTCCAGCAGCTCGCCATCTTCTTCGATGTCGAACAGGCAGAAGGGGTGATCGTTGACCGGTGACCCCTTGATGCGATAGATAGGCACCTTCTGCATCAGGGATTTGAGTTTTTCTGCCAGCGAGGATTTACCACCGCCGACCGGGCCCAGCAGATAGAGGATCTGTTTCTTCTCTTCCAGCCCCTGGGCGGAGTGTTTGAGATAGGAGACGATCTGTTCGATGGCCTCTTCCATGCCGTAGAAGTCTTTGAAGGCGGGATAGCGTGCCACGACGCGGTTGGAAAAAAGACGACTGAGTCTGGGATTGGCAGAGGTGTCGACCATCTCAGGCTCACCGATGGCGGTCAGCAGACGTTCGGCGGCAGAGGCGTAGCAGGACTTGTCCTGTTTACACATATCCAGGAACTCCTGGATGCTGTATTCCTCTTCCCTGGCTTTCTCATATCGCTGTTGATAATGCTCGAAGATGCCCATAACTTTGCCCTCGTTATAGTCGCTTACCCTGAAAAGAGTGGATCACTACTTTTGTTCTGTTTACCTCATTAAGCCTAGTCAACAGCCCCCAGTAATCCATCACCAACTATTGGTTTAAATTTGCAAGGGTACTTCCCGACCCGATGCGGGAAGGCGCAATCAGTGACACACCTATGTTACTGACTGTTAAATTATTTTTGCCATGATAGTGAGGCAAATGTCAAAGACATAAAAAATAAATGTTTGTCAAAAAATGGAAACTGCACCGCATTGTTCCTGGCCGGCTGCCGCAAGCGCAGTCAGGGCAAGGGAGAGCGCGCCACGCAGTAGAAATGGCATTACGTTTACGTGCGCGTAAAGCGGATTGTTTGGTGTTTTAGCTCTAATTTTTACATTGACGCTACATTGCGACTGCTCTAGATTGGCCCTGTGTCGGGCAGTCAGCGCTTTAGCAAGAGAGTGGCTGGTTGCCGATACAAAGCTCTGTTTAAGCACGTTTCCGTTGGCTTGACCCTCGCAAATGCGAGGGTCTTATTTTTTCAGCGCAATCGGCGCTGTCTGGTGAGCTAGTGATCGTGGTGGAGCGGATAAATGCGGGAAACCGCCGCCAGCACATCGGCGAAGGGGTGGGATGCCAGCTGGCCAAATCCGGCCAGGCTTTTCGCCTTGACCCGGGTGGTGAGCGGCGTGGCGATGCCGCACAGAAAGCGGGTCAGGACGCGTGGATGCCGGGTGTGACACAGGGCCACCAGGGGATCGCACCAGGCTTTTAGTCCCTGTTCATTGGGGAGTGTTCGGCCAGGCAAGGGAGGGAGCTCTGCCACCTCGCCCCGACAGACAGAGCAGTGCCCGCAATGAGTGGGCGCAGCCTGATCGGCAAAGTAGCGTGCCAGTTCATGGCTCAGGCAACTGCTTGAGGTGAAGAAACCCAGCAATGCCTGCAGACGGGCCAGCTCGCTTTGTTCCTTCTTTTCAAACAAGTTGTGCAGCTCATCGGCCAGGGTAGTTACGTCAATCTCCTGGCGCAGCACCCGGTAAACCTCGGTCATCTGCTTGCTTTCCAGTTCGATCCAGCCCTGCTGCTGCAGGTAGTCCAAGGCCGCCGCCGCGCGGTGCCGCTCCCCCTGATAGCCTTGCCAGAGCGCATCGAAGTCCATGGTGCACCAGCTGCGGGCCTGCGGGGCGCAGGCGAACAGCTGCTCCAGGAACAGGCGTCGCTCCGGATTGAAGCGGGCCAGGATCTCCGCTTTCTCCAGCACGAACTTGAAACGGTACTCGGCAAAGTAGCTGTAGGCCGGGGCTATGATGCCCGCCATCTCCAGATAGACCAGCAGGGTCTTGAGAGGCAGTTGGCGGATGTTGGTTTCATTGGACAGACGCAGCAGGCTGAATTCCCACTCGCTGCCGCTTTGCAGCAGGATCTCGAGCAGCGCGACGATGGCCGAGCGATCCGGAGTGTCGCCATAGACGAAATTCTCCAGCACCGGCAACTGGCTGCGATTGGCCAGCACGATGCAGCGGGAAGGCTGGCCGTCGCGGCCGGCACGGCCTATCTCCTGGCTGTAGTTTTCGATGGACTTGGGCAGATCGTAATGGATCACCCGGCGAATATCGGCCTTGTCGATGCCCATGCCAAAGGCGATGGTGGCCACGATGCAATCCAGCTTGCCGGTCATGAAGTCGTGCTGGATCTGGCTGCGCAAGGTGGCGTCGAGCCCGGCATGATAGGCTCGGGCCCTGATCCCGCGCTGCTGCAGCTGGGCGGCACAGGTTTCGGCAGTGTGTTGCAGGGTGACGTAGATGATGGTGGGGGCGGCGGGATCGCGCGCCAGTTCCCCATGCAGCCAGCCATCGCGCGCCTCGGCGGGCAGGGGAACGACGGCCAGGTCCAGGTTGGCGCGATAAAAGCCGGTGACGATGAGCCCGTCATCCTCGATGTCGAATTTGGCCTGCATGTCGGCCATCACGGCCGGGGTGGCGGTGGCCGTCAGCAGCAGCACCTGGGGAATGGCCAGTTCGCGGCGATAGTCAGGCAGCTTGAGGTAGTCGGGGCGAAAGTTGTGGCCCCATTCCGAAATGCAGTGGGCCTCGTCCACCACCAGCATTGACAGCGGCACCTGCTGGATGAAGCGACGAAAGCGCTCGTTCTTGAGGCGCTCCACCGAGATCATCAGGATCTTGAGCTGGCCGTCGTTGGCCTGCTGCATCACCCGGCGGCTCTCCTCCGCTGTCAGGCTGGAGTCGAGGGTGGCGGCGGCGATCCCCTTGCTGCGCAAAAAGGCGAGCTGATCGTGCATCAGTGCGATCAGGGGGGAGATCACCAGGGTCAGATGGGGCAGGGCCAGTGCCGGCAACTGATAGCAGAGAGATTTGCCGGAGCCGGTGGGGAAGATGGCTGCGGCGTTCTTGCCCGCCAGCAGCCGGCTGATCACCTCTTCCTGTCCCGGCCTCAACCGATCGAAGCCAAAGTGACGGGTCAACAGGGATGAGATCATGGCAAAGTCTCCGCGGCAAAACCGTCATGATACCACCGCCGGGTGGAGGCTGGCGGGCAATCGGGGGGAAAATGGCATCCATTTGAGCGTTGTTGATATTGTGTTATCTCTGTGTTGTAGATTTTTTGTGAGGCGAAGCGGATATTTTTCAGTGATTCTGTGGAAAAAAGCGGCTGCAGATGGGATATTCCTTGTCCGCAACCCCGTGTGTTTCCGGACAGGCTCGACAGAAGGCTTGCCGGGGCAGACGACGCCAGCCCGTGACATGGGTGTCGCCTGGTGTAGCGGTTGCCAACAGGACTAATGATTCACGCACTTAGGTGCTCAGGGACTATTTGATGACACAACAACACCCCCTCATAAGACTGGTCAACAGCACCAGCCTGGTTAGCCAGATCCTGGTCGGTCTGGTCTTCGGTATCCTCCTTGCCATGTTCATGCCGGAATGGGCCAAAGCGGCGGGTCTGCTCGGCAGCCTGTTCGTCGGCGCCTTGAAGGCGGTGGCGCCGCTGCTGGTCTTCGTACTGGTGATGGCGGCGATCATCGGCCACAAGCAGGGTCAAAAAACCAACATGAAGCCGATCCTGCTGCTCTATCTGCTGGGAACTTTCCTGGCGGCTGCGGTGGCCGTGGTTGCAAGCTTCCTGTTCCCCACCAACCTGCACCTGGTGGCGAACAGTGCCGAGATCACCCCGCCGGGCGGCATCACCGAGGTACTGCAGACCCTGCTGTTCAACGTGGTGACCAACCCGGTCAAGGCGCTGCTGGACGCCAACTACATCGGCATTCTGGCCTGGGCCATCGGCCTTGGCATCGCCATGCGCCATGCCAACGAGGGGACCAAAGCGGTGATCACCGACCTGTCCCACGGTGTCTCCACCATCGTGAAAGCGGTGATCCGCTGCGCACCGCTCGGCATTCTGGGTCTGGTAGCCTCCACCCTGGCGGAAACCGGTTTTGAGGCCCTGTTTGGCTATGCCCAACTGCTGGTGGTGCTGATCGGCTGCATGCTGTTCATCGCCTTCGTGGTCAACCCGCTCATCGTGTTCTGGAAGATCCGCCGCAATCCCTATCCGCTGGTGCTGACCTGCCTGAAAGAGAGCGGCGTCACCGCCTTCTTCACCCGCAGCTCCGCCGCCAACATCCCGGTCAACATGACGCTGTGCGAAAAACTGCGTCTGCCGGAGGATACCTACGCGGTCTCCATCCCGCTGGGCGCCACCATCAACATGGCCGGTGCGGCCATCACCATTACCGTGCTCTCCATGGCGGCGGTCCACACCCTGGGGATGAACGTGGATCCGGCAACGGCCATTCTGCTCTCCGTGGTTGCGACCGTCAGTGCCTGCGGCGCCTCCGGTGTGGCCGGCGGCTCCCTGCTGCTGATCCCGTTGGCGTGCAGCCTGTTTGGCATCAGCAACGACATCGCCATGCAGGTGGTGGCGGTCGGCTTCATCATCGGCGTGCTGCAGGACTCCGCAGAGACGGCTCTCAACAGCTCCACCGACGTGCTGTTCACCGCCGCGGCCTGCATGGCCGAAGATGAGACCCTGCTGGACATCTCGCCGGTGCCAAACAGCGAAGCCTGATAGCCGTATCTTCCTATCACAACGACAACGCCCTCATTTGAGGGCGTTTTTTATTGCTGTTCGGATGGGGCGGGTAGCTGTCGTGACTCCTGGCAACCCTCCCGGCAAACAGAGAAGAAGGCTTCACGACCTGAAACCCGGCAGCCGTCACTGGGTCGGGATGAAGGGGTGTGCGAGCGTGGAAGAGGGAGGGCTTTGCCGTCTCGGGTGATGCGGGCAGGAGTTGATCGGCTTGACGGTGGCTCGATACACCAGCTTGAGCAGGGTGGGTCGTCAGAGCGAAAACGTGAGCGGGCATTACCGGTTTGTTGTGGCTTGCCAGCCAACTCGCTCTCAAGGGGTCCTCTCTTTTTGCCTCGCGAAGATCTGCAATCAGCCCTGCACCATAAAAAATGCCAGCCGGTTACCCGGCTGGCATTGTTGCTGGTCTCTGTCAGTGTCAGCCGATCAGCTGGTAGAGAATGGCGGAGATGGCGGTCATTCCCATCAGGGCCACGAAGACGTTGCTGATGTGGCCCTGATACTTCGCCATGGCCGGCACGCGCTTGATGGCGTACATCGGCATGATGAACAGGATGGTGGCGATGATGGGGCCGCCCATCGACTCGATCATGCCGAGGATGGAGGGGTTGATCACAGCTGTGCCCCACAGGGTCAGGATGAAGAAGGCGATGATGAAGATCTCGACCTTCTTGTGGTTCGGCTCCTTGCCTGACTTGCGCAGGTTCTGGACGATCATCCCCTTCAGGCCTTCACGGGCACCCAGGTAGTGGCCGAAGAAGGAGGAGACGATGGCCACGAACGCCACCAGCGGACCGAAGTAGGAGATGATGGGGCTTGAGTGCTGGTTGGCCAGGTAGGAGAGCACGGCAATGTTCTGGGACTTGGCCTCGGCCAGCTGTGCCGGGGTCAGGCTCATCACGCAGGAGAAGACGAAGAACATCACGAAACCGAGCAGGATGGTCGCGGTGCGCTTGAGGATGGCGTCAGACTTCTCGACCGCCTGCTCGCCGTGATCGCGACGCTGGGCCAGGGAGAAGCTGGAGATGGCCGGGCTGTGGTTGAAGGAGAACACCAGCACCGGGATGGTCAGCCACAGGGTAATGGCAAAGTCCTTGCCGGACGGCACCTGGGAGAGGGCGGCACCGGTCCAGTCCGGGATCAGGTAGAAGGAGATCCCCACCAGGATGGCGATGAGCGGGTAGACCAGGAACTCGGTCACTTTGAGCATCAGCTTCTCGCCAGCCAGCATCACCGACATCATGCCCATGATCAGCACGATGGAGAGGATCCAGCGCGGCGGCGCCGTCATCTGCAGCTGGTTGACCATGAAGCTTTCCACGGTATTGGTGATGCCCACCCCGTAGATCAGCACGATGGGGTAGATGGCGAAGAAGTAGAGCAGGGTGATTAATTTGCCGGCACCCACGCCGAAGTGCTCTTCCACCACTTCCGTGATGT
Source organism: Aeromonas sp. s3 (assembly GCF_040907805.1). Lineage (NCBI taxonomy): Bacteria > Pseudomonadati > Pseudomonadota > Gammaproteobacteria > Aeromonadales > Aeromonadaceae > Aeromonas > Aeromonas sp. s3. Next base: position 45,038 of record NZ_JBFOCQ010000013.1, on the reverse strand, counting down.
CTGCATTGGGTTTGCTTGACGAGAGCACGAAGCGGGCGAGGCCGCGGTGTGCCAGATAGGTCATGGGGCCGACCAGCAGCGCCATGACCACCAGCGGCCAGAAGCCGCCCATGCCGGCGTTGATGGGCAGGAACAGGATGCCGGCGCCGACGGCGGTGCCGAACAGGCTGATTACCCAGCGAGTGTCTTGTTTGGTCCAACCACGCGATTGGACTGAGCGGATTCCTTGCTCCTGTGAGGTCGCAACATCCTGTGCGCCGGTGACAGTATTAGACATGTGTCTCACCCCTGAATTGTGGTTTTTATAGGATCGGCGCAAGGATACGGGTTTTTTAATCAAAAATGTTGATCAAATTCACCTTTATGGGACTGAAAACCGCACTCTTTTATGGAAATGTGATCGAAAGAAGAATTAATCAATTATTTTTTATAAAACACCACGTTATTTTAGTGTTAACGCATGAATATTGCACAGGCATTTGTTGGTAATATGTTATCTGGAGAGTTGCCGTGACAGCTGGCGGATCATGCTGGCGGTTGCACCCCAGATAAAATGATCCTGCCAGGGGATCCAGTAGATGGTGTGCAGGTGATCGGCTCTGGGAATGGTCAGGGCGATATGGTGGCGCGGATCCAGCAGGTGGTTGAGCGGCACTTCGAAGGCCTGGTCGACCTCGTCCCGGCTCAGGGTGAGCTGATAGTCGGCCGCCACCAGTCCCAGCACCGGCAGCACGTCATATTGCGAGACGGTGTTGAGGGGCGCGAGGGTACCAAGCACCTCTATCTGGGCCGGGACTATGCCGAGCTCTTCCTGGGTTTCCCGCAGCGCCGTGTGGATCAGGTCCCGGTCGTCGGGATCCTGCCTGCCACCGGGGAAGCTTATCTGTCCCGCGTGGTGGCGCAGGTGCGGACTGCGCCGGGTCAGCAGCAATTGCAGGCCGTCGGCCCGTTCAACCAGCGGCAGCAGCACGGCGGCGGGCTTGAGCCCGGCCACCGTCAGCCGGTGGGCGGGGGCGGGGCGTTGCAACAGAAAGCGGGTCAGCAGTTCGGCTCGTTCCATCTCGATTCTTCTTCACTCCTTCAAGTCGCTGAGATTATTTTGTCAGGTTTTCAACGCAGTGCGTCCAGCAGCGGCAGGATGCGGGCCACCTTGTCATAGGTTTCCTGATATTCGTCGTCCACGTCGGAGTCGGCGATGACGCCACCGCCAGCCCAGCAGTGGAGCTGGCCCTGTGCGGCGATCAGGGTGCGGATACAGATGCTGGTGTCCATCCGGCCGTGCTGGCTGAGGTAGCCGATGCTGCCGCAGTAGGCGTTGCGCCGCTGGGGCTCCAGCTCCTCGATGATCTCCATGGCCCGGATCTTGGGGGCGCCTGTGATGGAGCCGCCGGGGAAGCAGGCGCGCAGCAGATCCACGCCCTGCCAGCGGGCATCCAGTTCGCCGTGAATGGTGGAAACCAGGTGGTGCACCGCCGGAAAGGATTCCACCGCAAACAGGCTGGGCACGCTGACCGAACCGGGCCGGCTAACTCGGCCGATGTCGTTGCGCAGCAGATCCACGATCATCAGATTTTCCGATCTGTCCTTGTCGGCCTCCGCCAGCTCGCGGGCACTGGCTTGATCCAGCGCAGGGTCGGCCAGCCGCGGGCGAGTGCCCTTGATGGGCTTGGTCTCGATGTGGCGCTGGTCGAGCAGCAGGAAACGCTCGGGGGAGAGGCTCAGGATGGCCCCTTGCGGCAAGCGCAGGAAGGCCGAGAAGGGGGCGCGGTTGGCCCGTGACAACGCCTGGTAGGCCTGCCACTCGTCACCCCGATAGGGGGCGCTGAAACGCTGGGTCAGGTTGATTTGATAGCAATCCCCTGCCGCCAGATAGGCCTGCACCCGGGCAAATTTGTCGCCATATTCGGCGCGGCTCATGTTGCTGCGCCAGGCGCCAGCAAGGGCGAAGGGGTCTGCGGCAAGCTCGTGCTGCGCCTCCAGCCACTGCAGCCGGCGGGTAAGGCCGGCCTCGTCGCCCCAGTGCACCAGCTGCCATTTGCCCGTTGCCACCTCCCGCAGCAGGGCCCAGTCATAGATGCCGACCGCCATGTCAGGGATGGTGACGTCGCGGGCGGCCAGGTTCGGCAGACGCTCGAAGCGACGGCCCAGATCATAGCCAAACAGGCCGAGCGCCCCGCCGATGAAGGGCAGGGGGGTCGCTTGACTGGCGATCTCTCCCAGCAGGTCGCGCTGGCACCGGGCCAGCAGGGTCAGCGGATCATCTTCACTGGACTCGTGTTGACCTCCCTGCTCGATGCGGGTCAGTGCCCCGTCGGTCTGCAGGGTGGCCAGCGGATCGGCGGTGATGATATCAAAGCGGTTATCCGCACCCAGCGGGCCGGCGGATCCCAGCAACATGGCCCAGGGCAGGTGGTGAAGGCGGGCGAACAGCGCATGGAGCGCCATCTGGTGTTCAAAATGGTGGATATGCAGCGTTGGTTTCATTTTTTGTTACACAGGCAACAGTTTGCAGCCTGCTCCCTAGCCGGTACGGGGGTGGCAAGCGTATCATAGGCGCCGGAATTTTTAGAAAAAACGCGCCGTTGTCTTATCGGGCAGACAGGCAGACCGCCTGGCACCACCCCACCGAAGCACGGCTCATATGGAAGCCCTTGCTCCAACCAACACGGGAGACAAGGACCAGTGAGGATGATATGAGCATCATTAAAAAACAGGATTTTATCGATTCCATCGCCGACGCCCTGCAGTACATCTCCTACTACCACCCCCTCGATTTCGTGCATGCCGCCAAGGCCGCCTATGACCGGGAGATCAACCCGGCCGCCAAGGATGCCCTGGCCCAGATCCTGATCAACTCCCGCATGTCCGCCGAAGGCCATCGTCCGCTCTGCCAGGATACCGGCATCGTCACCTGCTTCGTCAAGATCGGCATGCAGGTGCAGTGGGACAGCGACATGACGGTGCAGGAGATGGTGGATGAAGGGACGCGCCGCGCCTACACCAATCCGGACAACCCGCTGCGCGCCTCCGTGCTGGCCGACCCCGCCGGCAGCCGCAAGAACACCAAAGACAACGCCCCGGCCGTGGTACACATCGACATGATCCCGGGCAACAAGGTGGAAGTGAGCATCGCGGCCAAGGGCGGCGGCTCCGAGAACAAATCCAAGATGGTGATGCTCAACCCCTCCGACGACGTCGTCGAGTGGGTGCTCAAGACAGTGCCGACCATGGGGGCCGGCTGGTGTCCGCCCGGCATGCTGGGCATCGGCATCGGTGGTACCGCCGAAAAAGCGGCGGTGCTGGCCAAGGAAGCGCTGATGGAGCACATCGACATCCAGGAGCTGATCGCCCGTGGTCCCGAGACCACAGAGGAGAAGCTGCGGGTCGAGCTCTACGACAAGGTCAACAAGCTCGGCATCGGTGCCCAGGGCCTCGGTGGCCTCACGACCGTGCTGGACGTGAAGGTGAAATCTGCGCCGACCCATGCCGCCTCCAAGCCGGTGGTGATGATCCCCAACTGCGCGGCCACCCGCCATGTCCATTTCGAGCTGGATGGTTCCGGCCCGGCCGAGCTGACCCCGCCGAAACTGGAAGATTGGCCGGAGATCACCCGCTCGGCCGGCGGCAACGTGCGCCGGGTCAATGTCGACGGCATCACCAAGGCAGAGCTTGCCAGCTGGAAGAGCGGGGATACCGTGCTGCTCTCCGGCAAGATCCTCACCGGTCGCGATGCCGCTCACAAGCGCATTGCCGACATGTTGAAAAAAGGTGAGGGGCTGCCGGAAGGGGTCGATTTCACCAACCGCTTCATCTATTACGTGGGCCCGGTCGATGCCGTGCGTGACGAGGTGGTCGGCCCGGCCGGCCCGACCACCTCCACCCGGATGGACAAGTTTACCGACATGATGCTGGGGGAAACCGGCCTCATCGGCATGATCGGCAAGTCCGAGCGGGGCCCCAAGACGGTCGAGAGCATCAAACAGCACCAGGCCGTCTATCTGATGGCCGTCGGTGGTGCCGCCTATCTGGTGGCGAAGGCCATCAAGAAGGCGCGGGTGGTGGCCTTCGCCGATCTGGGCATGGAAGCCATCTATGAGTTCGAAGTCGAGGACATGCCGGTGACCGTGGCGGTCGACTCCCAGGGCAACAATATCCACGAGACCGGGCCGGCCTACTGGTCTGCCAAGATTGCCGAGCTCGATGGCAAGCTGGCGTGAGTTGAAGATGCCTGAGGGCTGTTCACCTACGGTATGGAGCCGGGTCATTATGCCCTGAGTGCATGGGCGCGATGCGCGACTGCCATGGATGTGGCCGTCATGCAGCCTCAGCCATAACAAACAAAACGAAGGCGACCCCAGGGTCGCCTTTTCTTTTCGTCTGCGTGTCTGTCGTGCGAATTTTAACTGCCAACTGCCAACTGCCAACTGCCAACTGCCAACTGCCAACTGACGCTCTCTGTGCGTGGTGCACAAGGCTGTCAACGCTGGATCCCACGTCCGTCAGTCGGCTGGCGTCTCTTCACCCTTGCCACTGTTGTCTGGCGGCAAGGGCTCTTTTTACTCTGTGATGGGCAAACGATTCATCACCCAATTAAAAAGTCATCATCAATCTAGTTGAACAACCCATCTCCTCACTCGGTTGGGGGTCAGTGATTGAGATAGACATCCTGTCCGCCATAGACCAGTGAGCCACCATGAGCGGGAGAGGAGGCGACTGGCTCGAAGAAACGGGTCAATACGCCACAGCGTTGCCCCAGCTTGCTCAGCTTGGCCCGATCCAGCGTGACCTGTTCCGGCAGCCAGGTCAGCACGGCGGCGCAGCGGCCGTTGCCCAGACTCTGCTCCAGCGTGGATTGCCAATTCTTGATCTTGGGGCTGTGTACCACCAGTACCCGAGCCGGATTGATCCCCTGTGCCTGCAACTGCTTGGCCACGGGCAGACCGGGTGGCGCAATGAGCAGGATCCAGCCCGTGTCACCCTGGCTCAAGCGCACCAGCTCATCGAGCAGCGGCGGCTCCCGGGTGAAGCTCGCAGAGTGGCGATATTCGTCCTGCTTGCCCTGATGGCGGGTGGGCCAGGGGCTGCTCATGCTGGCGACGGAGACAAGGGTGTGGCTCATTGGCTGGCTCATATGCTTTCCTGTATGAATAACCATGCTGTATGTGCATACAGTAGTTGTTGTTCGCAGCAGTGACAAGCCGTTTGTGGCCAAAAATGTGATTTGAACGGTAATGAAATAAGTTAACTAATTGATTTTAAAGTATATAAACTTCAATCTTGAGGTGGGTGTTTTTCAGGCTATGGACAAAGCGGGCAGGGGCGCCCATGGTTATACAGTATGTCCTGTACAGAGGAGAGATGAGGATGGACGTCAGCACCTTGCAACGACTGGATGCCAATATCCTGCTCGGGATCATCAATGAGAAGCTGCGGCTGGAGTGCGACGGGCTGGAGGAATTGCTGGCCTATTACGACATGACGGAAGACCAGCTTGCCACCCGCCTGTTGCAGATTGGCTACCACTACGATCCCATGAGCAACCAGTTCAAGGCTCACGGTTGAGCGGCGAACACTCCCCGAATGGCACTGTTCTATTTTTTCATGAATGGCGCACATTGAAATCGTTTTCAATGTGCGCTGAATTTTCAGTTATTTTCATGGATTTTCAGCGCTTGGCAATCGTTGAAAACCTATTCATAAATTTATATTTGCGATATGGGCTTAAGGTTTTGATTTTAAAGGAAATGATGGGTTTGCATTTGCAGGTTTCAGGAAAGGGTTTTCAAACTTGAACTGTCATTTTTATACGTTAAAGTGTGACTTGCGTTAACTTTTCAAGCTGCGGCTTTAGCTAGTATGCCCACGCCGGAACATATTCTCAGATAACAACAGCACCGGTCCCTGATGGGATAACAATTTATTATTCTGTAACGAAGGAAATGGTTTATGGCTACCAAGAAGAAGACAGACCAGGATCTCCAACTGGATAAAGATCAGCTCAAGGCGAGTATCGTGCGTCACCTGCGTTCTACCTTGGGTACAAGCGAACAGAAAGCCTCGCCAGAAGCGTGGTGGAAAGCGACCGCAGCCGCCGTCAACGAACAGGTGTACGAGCGCCTGACCCGCACTCAGCAGACTCACTTCAAGAAAGATACTCGTGCAATTCACTATCTCTCTGCTGAATTCCTGATGGGGCGCCTGACCTCCAACAACCTGCACAACCTCTCCCTGTACAAGATTTGCGAAGAGGCGTTGGGCGAACTCGGTCTGGAACTGACCGATCTGTGTGAACAAGAGCCCGACATGGCACTCGGCAACGGCGGCCTGGGCCGTCTGGCCGCCTGCTTCATCGATTCGCTGGCGACCCTGAACTACCCGGCGGTCGGCTATGGCATCCACTACGAGCACGGTCTGTTCCGTCAGGAAATTCAGGATGGCCGTCAGATTGAGCGTCCGGACTCCTGGCGCGAATATGGCAACCCCTGGGAGATCTGCCGCCCGGAATCGGTGCAGGAGATCCCGCTCTACGGTTACGTGGAGACCGTCTTTGGTGACAACGGCGGCCTCAAGAAGGTGTGGCACGCCGGTCGCAAGATCAAAGGGGTGCCCTGGGATATTCCGGTAGTCGGTTTTGGCGGTCATACCGTCAACATCCTGCGCCTGTGGGAGTCTCGCGCCTCCGAGTTTTTTGACTGGGACGTGTTCAACGCTGGTGGTTATATCGACTCCCAGGCGGAAAAAGCCCAGGCAGAGACCATCTCCAAGGTGCTCTATCCGAACGACGAGACCGACGCGGGCAAAGAGCTGCGCCTGATCCAGCAGTACTTCTTCTGTGCCTGCTCCATCAAGGACATCATGCGTCGCTACAAGCGGGTGCATGGCGCCGATTTCAGCAACTTTGCCGCCCAGATCGCCATTCAGCTCAACGATACCCACCCCACCGTCGCCATCCCCGAACTGATGCGGGTGCTGGTGGACGAAGAGGGGCTGACCTGGGAAGCGGCCTGGGCCATCAGCTACCAGGTGTTCTCCTACACCAACCACACCCTGCTGCCGGAAGCGCTGGAGAAGTGGTCGGTCAGCCTGTTCGAGAAGGTGCTGCCGCGCCATCTGGAAATCATTTACGAAATCAACGCCCGTTTCCTGGGCGAGCTGGTGGAGCCCAAGTGGCCGGGCAACGACGCCATCAAGGCCAAGCTCTCCATTATCGAAGAGGGAGCGGTGCGCAAGGTGCGCATGGGCAACCTGTGTGTCATCGGCTCCTCCAAGGTGAACGGCGTGGCCGAGATCCACTCCAAGCTGGTGAAGGAAGATCTCTTCCCCGAGTATGCCGAGCTGTGGCCCGAGAAGATGTGCAACGTCACCAACGGCGTGACCCCGCGTCGCTGGCTGCTGGCCTGCAACCCGGAACTGGCCGAGCTCTACAACGAAGTGGTGGGCAAGGAGTGGCCGCTGCAACTGGACAAGCTGCGCAGCGTCACCAAGTTTGCCGACGACAAGGCCTTCCAGAAGCAGTTCATGACCATCAAGCGCCACAACAAGGAGAAGCTGGTCAAGGTCATCAAGGCGGAAACCGGTATCGAGGTCAGTGCCGAGGCGATCTTCGACGTCCAGATCAAGCGTCTGCACGAGTACAAGCGCCAGCAACTGAACCTCATCCACATCATGGCGCTCTATCGTCGTCTGCTGGCCAACCCCGACTACGACATGCATCCGCGGGTGTTCATCTTCGGCTCCAAGGCGGCGCCCGGTTACAAGCTGGCCAAGGACATCATCTACGCCATCAACAAGCTGGCGGAGCGGGTCAACAATGACACCCGCATTCAGGGCAAGCTGAAAGTGGTGTTCATGCCGAACTACCGGGTGAGCCTGGCCGAGAAGCTGATCCCGGCGGCCGACGTCTCCGAGCAGATCTCCACTGCCGGTTATGAAGCCTCTGGTACCGGCAACATGAAGATGGCCCTGAACGGTGCCATCACCATAGGTACCCTGGACGGCGCCAACATCGAGATCGCCGAAGAGGCGGGGGCCGAGAACTGCGCCATCTTCGGTCTGAATGTGGACGAGGTGAAGGCACTGAAGGGGCGTGGTTACAACCCGTATGACTTCTACTACGCCAACTCCGAGCTCAAAGCCGTGCTGGACTGGTTTGATACCGACTACTTCACACCGGGTCGTCCGGGCGAGCTCTCCTCCATCAAGCGCTCCTTGCTGGAAGGGGGGGATCCCTACCTGACGCTGGCCGATTTTGCTTCCTACTCGGAAGCACACAAGCTGATCGATACCTGGTATCGGGATCCGGCACTGTGGGCCAAGAAGACCATCATCAACTCGGCCACCATGGGCAAGTTCAACTCCGACCGTTCCATCCAGGACTATGTAGATCGGATCTGGAACCTGAAGCCCTGCAGCATCGGCTGACAAGAGAGCAAACCCAAACCCCCGCCATGCGGGGGTTTTTTATTGGGTGTGGGCGGTGTTGGTTGTGTGAACTCGGGAGAAAAGTAGACTGCCCGACTGCCCGACTGCCCGACTGCCCGACTGCCCGACTGCCCGACTGCCCGACTGCCCGACTGCCCGACTGCCCGACTGCCCGACTGCCCATTGCCACCCTCTGCATACAGTTCTGCTATTTGAGGACGTGTGACGTCGAATGAGGGGGCTGAGGACGGGAGAAAAAGGTGCGCACTCGAGTGTCGGCAGGCGAGAGAGTCAATAAAAAAGGCCCCGTCAGGGGCCTTGGTATCTGGCTTGTCAGTGCAGTATGTCGCCCATGAAGTAGGCGAGCATGGTCAGAATGACGGTGAAGACCAGGTTCAGCACCAGGCCGGCTCGCATCATCTCACGTTGTTTGATGTAACCGCTGGCGAACACGATGGCGTTGGGCGGGGTGGCCACCGGCAGCATGAAGGCGCAGGAGGCGCCGACGGCGATCAGCACGGAAACGACGATGGGGGAGACCCCCAGCGCCTCGGCGACCCCGGCAAACAGCGGCACCAGCAGGGCGGCGGTGGCGGTGTTGGAGACCAGTTCGGTCAGGAACACCACGAATGCGGCCAGGCAGAGCAGGATGATGAAGATAGGCATGGTGGCCAGACCGTTGGAGAGGTGTTCCGCCAGGAAGGCGTTGGCGCCGGTCTGCTTCAGGATGGCGCTTAAGGTGAGGCCACCGCCGAACAGCATCAGCACGCCCCAGTCGGTGTTCTGGTTGATGTCATCCCAGCTGGCCACCCGGCTGATGGCAATGGCCACGATGGCGCCCATGGCGATCAGGGTATCGAACTGGGGAATGCCCCCCATTGCCTTGGCGATGGGTTGGGAGCCGATCCACAGCAGTACCGTGGTCAGGAAGATGAGCAGGGTGATCTTGCGTTGACCGGTCCACTGGATGGTCACCTTCTCGGTGCTGACCTGATGGGAGAGGTCGGGGCGCGTCACCAGATACAGCAGGCCGATGCCCACCGGCATGAAGATGAGCACCACAGGGATGCCGAACTTCATCCAGTCGGTGAAACCCAGCCCCATCTGGGCGGCCGCGATGGCGTTGGGCGGGCTGCCCACCAGGGTGCCGATGCCGCCGATGCTGGCGCTGTAGGCGACCCCCAGCAGGACGAAGACCAGGGTGCGGCGCTCCTTGTGGGCGTCGATGCCTTTGAGCATACCGAGGGCCAGCGGCATCATCATGGCGGCGGTGGCGGTGTTGCTGATCCACATGGAGAGGGCGGCCGTGATGGTGAAGAGCACGATGGCGGCCCAGCCAAGGTGACCCTTGGCAAGCTGCATCACCTTGGCGGCGATCTGGGTATCCAGCCCTTGTTTGGAGAGGGCTGCAGCCAGTGCGAAGCCGCCGAAGAACAGAAACAGCACCGGGTTGGCGAAATCCGTCAGGGACTTGCTCATGTCAAACACCCCGAGCAGGGTGGCAAGTACCGGGATGGAGAGGGCCGTGATGGTGATGTTGACTGCTTCGGTCAGCCAGAGAATGGCGATGAAGACCAGGATCCCCAGCCCCTTGTTGACGTTGGGGTCAAACGGTAGCCAGGCGAGCATGGCACAGAGCAGCAGGACATCCAGGATGACGATCCCGGATTTGACGTCCAGCCAGCGTGATGGGGTAGTAGAGGGTACTGCAGATGTGTGCATATCGTTCTCTCGGTTAATTTATGGTTGTTGTTGTGTTGCCGAGATTACATTTATCCCCCCGTTTGAAACAGGGGGATCTGGTCAAAGCATGCCGAGACTCACAGAGTCAAGACAAGTTAAAACATAAAGAAAACATAAATTAAACAAGTTGGTATCATTTGTGGCTGTTCAGGAAGGAGGCAAGCCACTCCTTGAACAGACTGGGGGGCAGGGAGCCGCTGCGCTGAGCCAGCATCTTGCCCTGCTTGAATACCATCAGGGTGGGGATGCTGCGAATGGCGTAGCGGGCCGCGATGGCGGCCTGTTGCTCGGTATCGACCTTGACGAAGCGGATTTTTGGCTCAAGTTCACTGGCAACTTGTTGAAAAACAGGTGAAAATTGAAGGCATGGTCCACACCAGCTGGCCCAGAAGTCGACCACGACCGGGATGTCGGACTGGATCAGGGTATCGAACTGCTGCTCCTGGCCGGTGACCGGGGTGGTGGCGAACAGTCCGCTCTTGCAGCGACCACACTTCGCATTTGAATCCACCTTCTCCTCGGGCAGGCGGTTCCTGGTGAAGCAATGGCTACAATAGGTAGTGATAAATGACATAATTGATTCCTGTATGCATAAGCCCTGCAACATCTTTATTGCACTGTCAGGGCAGAGTAACGGTAACATAGCAGTCAATTATCTTTCACAGCCAGTGATCCCGTAGCGACGTGATGTCGGTGGATGCATGGCCATGACATGAGAATCGAGACGGGATGAATAATGTGACACGGGTCAATCGTGTTGTACTTAGCCTGATCATCGTATCGCTGCTGGCGTTTTCCGGCTATTGCTGGCAACTGCTCAGCCAGCAGCAGAAAGCCTCGGAGCTCAGCGTGGCGGCGGAGTTGATCCTCAACCGGGTCAATACCGATACCGTCTATCTGCTGGGGCGCGAGAAGGCCAACGACGGCAATGTACAGCAGCGTCTCAATCAGCTGTCGAGCAACCTCGACAGTTTCGTACGCCAGGTGCGCAACGACCCCGACTCGGCCGACAATCCACACTCTCAATCGCTGTTGCACGATATCGACAGCTATCTGCTTGATCTCGCCAAGCTCTACTCCATGGAGATGGCGATCGAGTACATAGAGCAGCCCTTTCAAAAGCAGCTGAACGGCTTGCTGGCAACCCTGCCGGCGGACGCTCCGCTGGCCATCGATCTGACCGAGCTGGCCCAGCTCAGCAATTACCTCAAACGCAGCTGGGACAAGGGGGAGCAACAGCAGTTGCAGGCCCTGCAGCGCCGTCTCAAGACAGCCTATCCCGCTTATCCCGAGGTAGTCGGGTTGGCCCAGCTGGGCGAGGATGTCAGCCATCAGGTCGTGGCATATCACGTGCTGCGCAACCAGGTCATCGACATGCACGAGCTGGAGGGGCTGTCGCGCTGGAAACAGAGCAAGATGGAGCAGGCCTCCTCTCTCAAGAGCCGCTTCTACCTGATGGTGCTGGGGGGCGCCATGCTCTGCTTCGGTCTGGTGGCGGTGACCCTGTGGCGGCGCAACCAGAAGCTGAGCGAACTGTCGCGTCAGACTGGTTTGCTGGCCCAGGCCAAGAGCGACTTTCTGGCCAACATGAGCCACGAGATCCGCACCCCCATGAACGCCATCATCGGCTTCAGCTCGCTGGCACTGCAGACCGAGCTGGATCAACAGCAGCGCGATTATCTCAGCAAGATCAAATCCTCATCGGATACCTTGCTGCTGCTCATCAACGACATTCTGGATCTGACCAAGGTGGAGTCCGGCAAGCTGACGCTGGAGGAGATCGACTTCGATCTCAGCGAGCAGATCGACTCGCTGGCGGGCATGTTCGCCGATCTGGCCGAGCGCAAGCATGTTGAGGTCATCATCAACAAGTCGCCGGCGGTGCCCGACTTTCTGCGTGGCGACCCGCTGCGCCTCGGTCAGGTGCTGGTCAATCTGGTCAACAACGCTATCAAGTTTACCGAGCGGGGCGAGGTGGAGGTGTCCATCACCCTGGTCAACCCCCATCCCATGCAGGTGCGTTTCAGCGTGCGCGACACCGGCATCGGCATTGCCGAGGAGAAGCAGGCCCAGCTGTTCCAGCCCTTCACCCAGCTGGAGGCGGGCAACACTCGCAAATATGGCGGCTCCGGGCTTGGCCTCAACATCTCCCAGCGGCTGGTGGAGCTGATGGGAGGACGGATCACGGTGCAGAGCAAACCGGGTGCGGGCTCGGTGTTCCAGTTCGAGATCCCCATGACCAAGGCGGTGTATGGCGTCTCCGGACGGCGGGTCTTCTTCGAAAATCAGCCGCTGGTGCTGGTGATGGATGACAACGAGCTGGTGCTTGACCTGGCCAAGGATATCCTGGGCCGGGCAGGGGCCAGGGTGATGGCGGTCAACAGCCTCTCGCGGGCGCGTCAGGTGCTGCGGGAAGAGGGGCAGAACGTCCGACTGGCCATTCTGGACTGGCGCATGGGGCAGGAGGATGGACTGGATCTGGCGCTCGAGATGTATCAGCACAGCCAGTGGCGCCGGCTGCCCATCCTGATGACCAGTGCCTGGGCCAAGGAGGGACTGCACGGGCGGATGGAGAGCATGGGGCTGACCCACTTCCTGCCCAAGCCGATGACCGAAAATGCCCTGCTGGCCAAGGTGGACGAGCTGCTCAACGGCAGTTCACACGATCAGCAGTTCCGCCAGGCCGAGGTGCAGGGCGACCAGCAGCATTTTCGCGAGCTGCTGCAAGGCATCCGGGTGCTGCTGGCGGAGGACAACCGGGTCAACCAGCAGCTCATCATCGAATATCTGCGCCGGGTCGATGCCCTGGTGACCGTGGTGGGCAACGGCCGGGAGGCGGTCGAGCGGGTGGCCGAGCAGCCGTTCGACGTGATCCTGATGGACTTGCAGATGCCGGTGCTGGACGGGCTGGATGCCACCCGTCAAATCCGCAAGATGGTCGACAAGCACGATGTGCCCATCATCGCCCTGACGGCCAGCGCCATGCCGGGAGACAGGGAACGCTGCCTCGGCGTGGGGATGAATGGCTATGTCACCAAGCCGGTCAGCAAGCTCGATCTCTACAACAACCTGTTGCAGTGGGTGAAGAGCGCCAGCGGCGAGCGGCTGGTGCCGCTGGAGGTGAAGCCGCCCGACCTGATGGGGGTGCTGGATCTGGAAGATGCCCTCAGACGGCTGGAGCAGGACAAGGAGGCGCTGCAGATCCTGTTCAAGCTGTTCATGTCGGAGCACAAGGACGACCTGTGGGAGATCCGCTCCGCCCTGCGTCGCCAGCAGCCCGACATCGCCTGCCGGTTGCTGCATACCCTCAAGGGGGTTTCCGCCAACATCTCCGCCTCCCGCCTGCAGATCCTCGCCGGCGAGCTGGAGTGGCGACTGCGCCAGCAGGAAGAGCTCACCGAGCAGGATCTGGAGCAGTTGCAGCAGGTCTTCAGTCTGACCCGGGAGGAGGTGTCTCACTTCCTGCTGACCGGAGAGCAGCATGAAGCATCGTATGGTGCCTTTGAACAGCGCGATGATCGTTTGTTGTAACAAGTGAAATAGCAATAATTCTCAAGCCTTCTGCTTCAGGCTATCATGACCTCCTCGTATCGCCCCCAGCCGGGGGCGATTGCATTGGGCTTTCCATGACGGGCGGCAGCCTCGGCCTGCCGCGACAAAGGATATCTACGTGAGCGTATTTGCAAGGCTGGGCTGGTTCTTCAAGGAGCAGTGGCAGCGTTATCTGGTCGCCATCTCGCTGTTGATGATGGTGGCCCTGTTGACCGTGATCCCGCCCAAGGTGGTGGGCTGGGTGGTGGATGGCATCGCCAAAGGGTCGCTGGACAGCGCCATCCTGACCGGTTATCTGGCCGGCTTGTTTGGCCTGGGTCTGCTCATCTATCTGCTGCGCTACGTGTGGCGGGTCATGCTGTTTGGTGCCTCCTACCGGTTGGCCTATGTGCTGCGCAACCGGCTCTTTGGCCACTTCACCCGCATGAGCCCGGATTTTTACCAGCGCCACCGCACCGGCGATCTGATGGCCCACGCCACCAACGACATCCAGGCGGTGGAGATGACCGCCGGGGAAGGGGTGCTGACCCTGGTGGACTCCATGATCGTCGGGATCCTGGTGCTCTCCATCATGTGCAGCCAGTACTCCTGGCAGCTGACCCTGCTCTCCCTGTTGCCGCTGCCGGTGATGGCGTTCTTCATGAACCGCTTCGGCACCCAGATCTACAAGGAGTTCAAGGCGGCGCAGGGGGCCTTTTCCCGGCTCAACAACAAGACCCAGGAGGCGCTCTCCGGCGTGCGGGTGCTCAAGTCCTACGCGGTGGAGTCGCTTGAAGATCGCGGTTTTGCCGAGCTGACCCGGGAGGCGGGCGCCTGCAACATGGCGGTGGCCCGTATTGATGCCAAGTTCGACCCCGTGATTTACCTGTGCATCGGCTGCTCCTACTTCCTCGCAGTGGCCGGCGGCAGCGCCCTGGTGCTGCGTGACGAACTGACCCTGGGGGAGCTCACCAGCTTCACCATGTACCTCGGTCAGCTGATCTGGCCCATGTTTGCCATCGCCTGGCTGTTCAACATCATCGAGCGCGGCAGCGCCGCCTATTCGCGGATCGAGAGCCTGCTGGCCGAGCGCAGCGACATCGAAGAGCCGGTTCACCCGGTGGCGCTGGCCTCGGCCTTTCCGCTGCGCGCCGTGGCGCTCAGCTACCAGCTCGAGCAGCGCACCCTGCTGCGCAATGTGGAGTTCACCCTGCAAGCCGGCGGCATGCTGGGGATCGTCGGGCGCACCGGGGCGGGCAAGAGTTCCCTGCTCAAGCTGTTGATGCGGCTGGCCAACCCCACCGCGGGGGAGATCCGCATGGGGGAGACTCCCATCTCGCAACTGGCGTTGGGTGAGCTGCGCAGCCAGTTTGCCTATGTGCCGCAGGAGCCGTTTCTCTTCTCCACCACCATCGCCGCCAACATCGCCCTCGGCCGCCCCGATGCCAGTCGGGAGGAGATTGAGCGGGTGGCGCGTATCGCCTGCGTGCACGACGACATCAGCCGCTTTCCCAAGGATTATGAGACCGAAGTGGGGGAGAAGGGGGTGACCCTCTCCGGCGGCCAGAAACAGCGGCTCGCCATCGCCCGCGCCCTGCTGCTGGAGGCACCCATCCTGGTGCTGGACGATGCGCTCTCGGCGGTGGATGCCCACACCGAGCAGCAGATCCTGCACGCCCTCAAGGCCCACAAACGGACCCTGATCCTGGTCAGCCACCGGATGACGGCGGTGGAACAGGCCGACGAGATCCTGGTGCTGGAGCAGGGCCATGTCAGTGAGCGGGGTCGCCACGGCACCCTGATGGCCCACAACGGCTGGTATGCGGATATGGTCCGTTATCAGCGTCTCGAGCAAGACGTGGAGGAGAGCCTGTGAGTCCACTCATCAAGCGCGTCTTCACTCGGTGTGGCGCTGAGCCTGAGTGCAGGTATGCCAGCCATGTGCCTCGTCATCAGCTGCTGAAACAAGACGTGGAGGAGCGCCTGTGAACCCGACCATCAAACGACTGCTCGGGTACTGTGCCCGTTACCCGCGCTGGCTCATTCAGGCCGGGATCTGCCTGCTGCTGGCCACCGGCGCCGAAGTGGCCGGCCCCCTGCTCATCAAGCTGTTCATCGACGACTATCTGGCGCCGCGTCAGCTGGTGTGGCCCGCCATCGCGGCCATTGCCGCCGGTTATCTCGGTCTGCAGGTATTGTCTGCGGCCGGTTTCTACCTGCAGTCCCTGCGCTTCAACCGCATCGCCCAGGCGGTGGTGCAGCGCCTGCGCGAGCAGGTATTTGCCACCGCCATCCGGCTGCCGGCCCGCTACTTTGACCAGCACCGCTCCGGCTCGCTCATCTCCCGCATCACCAACGACACCGAGGCGATCATGAACCTCTATGTGCAGGTGATAGGGCTCTTGGTGCAGAAGGTGGTGCTGCTGTGCGGCATCCTCATCTCCATGGCGCTGCTGGATCTGCGGCTGATGCTGGTGTGTGCCTGCCTGCTGCCGGCGGTGGGCGGGGTGATGTGGCTCTATCAACGCTTGAGCGTGCCCGTGGTACGGGCGACCCGCAGCCTGCTCTCCGACATCAACAGCCGCCTCAACGAGTCGCTGCAGGGGATGCCGGTCATTCAGGCCATGGTACAGGAGCGCCACTTCGCCAACGCCTTTGCCGAGGTGAATCAGCAGCACTGGGCGGCGCGCCTCAAGAGCCTCAAGATCAACGGTATTTTGCTGCGCCCGCTCATCGATCTCTTCTACATGATGGTGCTGATCGGCCTGTTGGCGCTGTTTGCCCGCGAGGGACTGAGTGCGGAGGGCGCCATCCAGGTGGGGGTGCTCTACGCCTTCATCAGCTATCTGGGGCGGATGATCGAGCCGCTCATCGAGATGACCAACCAGCTCAACCAGTTGCAGCAAGCCATGGTGGCCGGAGAGCGGGTCTTTGCCCTGCTTGATGAAGCGCGCGAGAGCACCACGGGCGAGATGCACCCACTCAAGGGGCAGGTGAGCTTCGAGCGGGTGAGCTTCTCCTACGATGGCGAGCAGCAGGTGCTGCGGGATGTGAGCTTTGCTGCCCGTCCCGGCCAGATGCTGGCGCTGGTGGGCCACACCGGCAGCGGCAAGTCCACCATCATCAGCCTGCTGATGGGCTTCTACCCGCTGGATCAGGGCACCGTCCGTTTCGATGATCACCCGATGGCGAGCCTGTCGCTCTCGGCGGTGCGCCGCAGCATCGGCCTGGTACAGCAGGATCCCTTCATCTTCGTCGGCACCTTGGCCGAAAACCTGCGTCTCGGCCGTGACGGGATCGACGAGGCGCGCCTGTGGCAGGCGCTGACCGAGGTGCAGCTGGCCGAGTTCGTGCTGAGCCTGCCGGAGGGGCTGAACACCCTGATGGAGGAGGGGGGCAAGAACCTCTCCGCCGGTCAGCGTCAGCTGCTCTCCTTTGCCCGCGCCCTGGTGGGAGATCCGCGCATCCTCATTCTGGATGAGGCGACCGCCAGCGTGGACTCCCAGACCGAACTGGCCCTCTCTTCGGCGCTGGCGGCGGCACGCCGTGGTCGCACTACCATCGCCATCGCCCACCGCCTCTCGACCATCGTCGACGCAGACGAGATCCTGCTGCTCTCCCGCGGTCAGGTGAACGAGCGGGGTACCCATGGCGAGCTGATGGCGCTGGGTGGCCACTATGCCCAGCTGTTCGAGATGCAGAGCCAGGGAGCCTGGCTCGAGGAGAAGCGGGCCTGACAGCCACAGAAACGAGCAGAGGGAACCATTGCGGTTCCCTCTTTTTTTGGGCTGGAGAAATGGCGGCAGCGTGATCCGCGCCCTTGTCGAACGCCAGCCATGCTGGCAACATGTTGTTTACATCAACTCATCGGATCAGTTCGCATATGGATTTGCAACGTTTGAAGGCCAACCTGGCGCTGCGGCTCTTTGCCTGGCGCTACATTCCCGTCATCGGTTTTTGTGCCCCCGTCATCGAAGAGATGAGCGCCAAGGCGCTGCGCATCCGCATTCCGCTCGGCTGGCGCACCCGCAACCACCTGGGCAGCATGTACTTTGGCGCGCTGGCCACCGGCGCCGATCTGGTGGGCGGTCTGCTGGTGATGGAGAAGGGGCGGCAGCGGCGCAAGAAGGTGCACTTCGCCTTCAAGGATGTGCAGGGGGAGTTTCTGAAGCGGCCCGAGGGGGATGTGCAGTTTGACTGCGCGGCCGGGGAGGAGATCGACGCCATGATCGACGAGTCGCTGGCGAGCGGTCAACGCATCAACCGCCCCATCCAGGTGGTGGCCACCTGTCCGTCACTGAACGGAGATGAGGCGATGGCGCGCTTTGTGCTGACCCTCTCCATCAAGGCCAGCTGAATGCCAAAGGGCGCGTCGGCGCCCTTATTCAAGATTCAAGCGAGGTCAGAGGATCTCGGGGCTGACGCCTTCTTTCACTACGACCTTCATGCCGTTGAAGTTGACTACCTGGCCGGCCACTATCTTGCAGCGCTTGCGGGTCTCCACCTGACCGTTTACCTCGACCAGACCGTCGGCGATCAGCGCCTTGGCTGCGCCGCCACAATCAGCCCACCCCTGATGTTTGATAAGGTCACACAGGGCAATAAAGGGGTGCCCTTCGAGCAGAAACGTCTCCATGGAAAATCCTCTCGTGGATAAATGGCTGAAACAGCAGGGCGATTATTCTAGGCAGTTCGGGCCGTCAAGGAAAGGGCAAGGGCGCTGTCTGCGGGCAATAGTGGCTTGCAAAAGCATTTTGGGGGAACGCGCCATAGCAGTCAGCCCGGCACTGGCCGGGCTGACTGAGATCATGGGGCAAACCGCTTTTAGCCAAACTTCACCACGGCTTCCCCGCTGACGGCGATGGCGCCGGTTGCCGTCAGGATGCGGGTGGCCAGGGTGATGATGGGCTTGTCGCTGCGCAGGGCGATGATCTCCACCTCTGCCGTCACCTCATCCCCCACAAACACCGGCTGCTTGAAGGCGAGGCTTTGACCGAGATAGACGGTGCCCTTGCCCGGTAGCTGCTGGCCCAGCAGCCCCGAGAAGAGGCTGGCCAGCAGCATGCCATGCACGATGGGGCGCTCGAACGGCGTGGTGGCGGCGAAGGCGGGATCCAGGTGCAGCGGATTGAAATCCTCCGACAGCCCGGCAAAGGCCGCGACCTCTGCCGCCCCGAACCGCTTGGTCAGGCTGGCCTTTTGGCCCACCTCGAAGGGGAGCGTGCTCATGCGGGCTCCTCCTCGGGAGTCGGCGCAAAGATCGGGTTGAGCCGTACCTTGACGTAGCCACCGGGGGCCGCCTCCAGCCCTTCGCTCGGGATGCGGGCGGGGATGGGGGCGGGATCCTCTTCCCGGCTCTGGATGAAGGCTGCCATTTGCGGCCACCAGGAACCCGGGGTGTGGGTCGCGCCGGCGAGCCACGCCTCGGGGCTGGCGGCTTCTCTGTCGTTCTGCCAGAAGCCGTACTTGTTGGCATCCGGCGGATTGATGATGCCGGCGATGTGGCCCGATTCGGCCAGGATGAAGCGCTGCTCGCCACCGAACAGCTTCATGCCCTGCCAGGTGCCCTGCCAGAGGGCGATGTGATCGTCCATGGCCGACACCAGCAGCACCGGGGTCTTCACCTTGGCGAGATCGATGCGGGTGTGGCGGATCTTGAGCTCCCCCTTCACCAGCTGGTTTTCCAGATAGAGCCGGCGCAGCAGGCTGTTGTGGGTCTTGCCCGCCACGTTGGTGCTGTCGCTGTTCCAGTGCAGCAGATCGAACGCCACCGGGCTCTGCCCCTTGAGATAGCTGTCGATGTAGTAATTCCAGTAGAGGCTGTTCTCCCGCAGCAGGCTGAAGGAGACCGCCAGCTGGCGTCCATCCATGATGCCTTTGGCCTCGTTCTGGGCCTCCAGCGCCGCAATGATGGGCTCGTGGATGAAGATGCCAAGCTCTCCCGGCTGGGAGAAGTCGAGCAAAGTGGTGAACAGGGTGGCGGAGCGAACCCGCTGCTTCTGGCGCCGGGCGGCCAGCCAGCCCATGGCCAGGGAGAGGGCGGTACCGCCGATACAGTAACCGATGCCGTGCACTTCCCGCTCGCCGGTGGCCGCTTCCACGCCATCCAGCGCGGCGATGACGCCGTCTACCACGTAGTCGTCGAGATCGATGTGGGCCTGGGCCGGCCCCGGGTTGCGCCAGGAGATCATGAACACCGTCTGGCCCTGGGCAACCAGCCAGGCCACCAGGGAGTTCTGGGGCCGCATGTCCATGATGTAGTACTTGTTGATGAAGGGCGGCACGATCAGCACCGGCGTTCTGGCCACCGTCTCCGTGGTCGGGCTGTACTGGATGAGCTCATAGAGCTCGGTGCGTTGCACCACCCGGCCCGGGGTCAGTGCGAGATCACGACCCAGCTCGAAGGCGGATTCGTCGGTCAGGCGGATGTTGAGGTGATCGGCGCTGCGCTCGAGATCTTCGGCCAGCAGGGTCAGCCCGCGCACCAGATTCTGGCCGTCTGACTCCAGGGTGAGCTTGAGCAGCTCCGGATTGGTAGCCAGAAAGTTGCTGGGGGCCATGGCGTTGATGTACTGGCGGGTAAAGAAACGCAGCCGCTCCCGGCTCTTCTGGGGCACCCCTTCGAGGGCATCCACCGAGTCCAGCAGGTGTCTGGCGGTCAGCAGATAGGATTGTTTGAGGTAGTCATAGATAGGCTGCTCGCTCCAGGCGTCGGCCTTGAAGCGGCGATCGCTGCGCTCGGGGGCGATGACCGGCTCGCTCTGCTGGCCTGCGCTCTTGAGCAGGGTGTGCTGCATCAGCTTGAGCTGATCCTGCCACCAGTTCATCTGGGCATTGATCAGTTGCCAGGGCTGCTGGCTACCCTGTTCCAGCACCTGGCCGAGATCGTCGAGATTGGTCTGCAGCAGGGCTTGGGCCGTGCGCTCGGTCTGCGCCTTGGCCATGTCCAGCAGCTTGTCGTTGTAGTGGGCCAGGGCCTCGAACAGCGGGCCGTAAGATGATTGGCTCATGTTCTCTCCTTCACCCATCCCCGGCGCAGGGCGAGCCTGTCGTGACGGAGCATGGGGAGATGTGGCTGCCCGCAGCGGGCAGCCAGGGGGATATCAGGCCTTGCCCGTGCTCTTTTTGATGCCGTCGGCAGTCAGGGCGTCCAGATCGTCCTTGAACTGCTGGCCGAGGGCGTTGAGCTTCTGGATGTCGTCCAGCATCTGGCGGGAGAGCTGGCTGGCGGTCTCCAGCTGGACGGTGCCGAGGGCTGCCAGGCTCTGGGCATCCTGCACCTTGCCGGCGGCCTGCAGCTGGTTCAGTCCCAGCTCGGCATAGGCGTTGGCGGAGGCCAGTTGCAGCCGAGTCAACTGCTCGATATTGCTGGCCAGCAGCTGGTTGTAACGGGTGAGGGGGGCGGCAAAGCCTTGCATCTGCTCGGTAAAGGTCTTGATTACGTCCATATTCATCGCGCGTCTCCGTGGTTGGCAGAAGGTATTGCAAAAGGGCCTATGGCCCGGGTTGGGTTACAACTGTGCGACTACATCCTCAAGTCGTTGCGTATCGTTTGCTCTGTTCAAACGTACGTTTAAGCATTGTGTTATCAAATGAGGCTTGATGTAAATAATATAAATGTTAATTTTTGGCGAAATGTTGACACTGGTCTGTCCAGTCTGATTGGCCGGATTCAGACGAGGGGTGACGCAGCCCGCTCGCTTCGGTCTCGTTAGCGGGCCACAGGGCTGGTAGGCTGATGCACTCCCTGAGCCTCGAGGAATGCATCGATGAAACCTGCCCGCCTGTTGCTTGCCCTGGGGTCTGTTGCCCTTGGCGGCATTGCCCACGCCAGTACCCCTGTCCAGCTCTCCCTGCCCGGCGTCAATCTGCCTGCGTCTCACCAGGTCGAGGGGGCCAGAGCCTCTGTTCTCTATGGTCGCACCGGTCAGGTGAAGGGGATCGATCTGCCCGTTTTCGCCCTCTCCGACGTGGATCAATTCACCGGTCTGCAGCTTGGCGTCTTTTTCGGTGCCGGCCGGGTACGCCACCAGTTTGGCGGGGTGGCGATCAACGCACTCAACTGGCACGAGGGTCAGGACAAGGGGGTCAACCTTGGCTTCGTCAACCTGACCAACAATGTACAGGGCCTCAACTGGGGGGCCGTCAACATCGCCAAGGGCAATGCCCTGGCCAACGTCGGCTTCGTCAACTATGCCGAGCGCACCACCTTCCAGCTGGGCTTCATCAACGCCACCAGGCACCTGGACGGTCTGCAGATCGGCCTCGCCAACTACGCCGAGAACGGGGTTTTCCCCATCTTGCCGCTGATCAATTTCAAGAAATCCTTCTAAGCCGCGCCGCCAGCCTTGCTTTAGGGGCGCCAGCCATTACCCTGTGCAGCATTGATAGCGTGCAGAGGTGACACTGGCATGACAATGGAACACATGGATGCCATCGGCATCGGCTGGGACGTAAGAGGCTGGCAGGGCAGTGCCCAGGCCGTGGCCGTGGTGGGGTGGCAGGCGCGTGAGCAGCGGCTGCACTGGTTTGGCGTATCGCCCCTGTTTCGGTTGAGCTCACGGGTTGCGCCGGATCTGGATGCCTTGCTGCGCCCGGCGCTGCACGACGAGATCCACCTGCTGCAGGTGCAGGCCTGCCCGCAGCTGGCGCTGGGGATAGACGCGCCGCTGGCGTTTCCTCGTGCCTTTGGCGAGCTGCTGGCGGGGAGGGCGACCGAGTGCGCCGTGCCTCAGCGCGAGATAGACAACCCTTATGCCTACCGGGACTGCGAACGCTGGCTCCATGAGCAATATGGCAAGAAGCCGCTCTCGGCCACCTTCGACAGGCTCGGCAACAATGCAACCCTGGCGCTTGCCATGCTGCCGAGGTTGGCCGACTTGCAACTGGTGCCCAAGCAGCAGGCAGAGGCCGATCGCGCTGTGCTGGAGGTCTATCCCGCCCTTGCCAAGACGGGGGGGAAGGCATCGGCGGTGCGCGCCGAGCTGCTGGCGCATCTGCCGGCCGATGTGACGGCGGGGACCGATCGCTACGATGCTGCCATCTGCGCTCTGATGGCGTTGCAATACGCCGCCAAGGGGAGTGTCTCCCTGTTGCCTGCTCTGGTGCCGCCGCCCGCCGAGATGGCTTTGGACGAGGGCTGGGTCTACCACTTCGCTCGCCCCTGATAAACCGGATCGGGCCGACCAGCCCGATCCTGCCTTTGGTCGGCCGTGAGCTCCTCACTTGCGCTGACGTAGTTTCTTCCTTTCACTACACTGCCTTGCTGCCTTGCTGCCTTGCTGCCTTGCTGCCTTGCTGCCTTGCTGCCTTGCTGTCTCGCTGAGGCCAGGGCTGCACCCGGCCATCTGTCCGCTCGCATGCCATCGCACGGATCAACAAAAAGAGCGGATTTATTCAGCTTATATGCCATCAAACAAGAGTGTTTAATCACCATTTCAGACCACACCGGTGGCATCCGCTGTCTCGAACTGTGGCATGGCAGTAAAGAGGGGGGAGGGATGTGGGTGACAACGCGTGTCTTCTCGAGGCTTTAGTAGACCAAATAAGAGTTGGTGCTGATCAAGGGTGGAAGTTCAATATCTTCATCCGATATATTGCGCCTTTCCCCTGACTCTTCTCTGCGGTGATGTCGATGAAACGCATTCTCTCTATCCAGTCCCACGTGGTGTTCGGCTGTGCCGGCAACAGCGCTGCCGTATTCCCCATGCGCCGTCTCGGTATGGAGGTATGGCCCATCAACACGGTGCAGTTCTCCAACCATACCCAATATGCGGCCGGTTGGCAGGGGATGGCCATGCCTGCAGGGCATATCAGCGCCCTGTGCATGGGGCTCTCGGACATCGGGGTGCTGGGACACTGCGATGCGGTGCTGAGCGGTTATCTCGGCTCGGCGGAGCAGGGGGACGAGATCCTGACGGTGGTGGCCGCGGTCAAGGCCGCCAATCCTGCCGCCATCTATTTTTGCGATCCCGTGATGGGCCACCCGGAGAAAGGATGCATAGTCGCCCCTGGGGTGACCCGCTTTTTGACCGAGAAGGCGCTGCCGGTGGCCGATGTCATGGCCCCCAATCTGCTGGAGCTGGAGACCCTGTGCGACGTTCATCTGACGGATCTGGCGCAGACCCGAGCCGCCGCCCATCGTCTGCTGGCACGCGGGGTGAAGATGGTGCTGGTCAAGCATCTTGGACGCGCCGCCCGCGAGCCGGGCCGCTTCGAGATGCTGCTGGCTACCCCCGAGGGGGATTATCTGATTGCTCGTCCGCTCTACGAGTTTGCTCGCCAGCCGGTGGGCGTGGGGGATCTTATCAGCGCGCTGATGCTGGCCAATCTGCAGGCGGGTTACGATGCCGTCAGCGCGTTCGAGCGCACCAATGCGGCGGTGGATACGGTACTGCTGCACACCTGGCAGGTCGACGCCTATGAGCTGCAATTGATCGCGGCTCAGGAGGCCTTTGCCACCCCCGAGATCAAAGCGCGGGCCGAGCGGCTGGCCTGATCTTCCCATCAGGGGCCAAGTCTGGGCGCGGATGATCCACGTTCTGCTTGGCCCCCTGATCATCTTTTCTCATCTCTTAGTTAACAGTACACCCCTACGCCGCTTATCTGGTTGCACACCGAACGAGGCAATGCCGCCTCAGCCATCCTCTTGGTCCTGACACCGGGCATCCGCTTCAGCTCTGACCGTGTGCCTGTTCCCGCAGTTCTTCCTCATCCAGCGTGACCTGCCGGTAGTGCTCGACCGTGGGGAAGGGCTCGTAGAAGTGATGGAGCAGGGCCTTCCACTGCTGGTACTGGGGTGAGCCACGAAAGCCCTGGGTGTGATCTTCGAGGCGCTGCCAGTTGACCAGCAGCAGATAGCGGTGGGAGTCGGTCAGCGAGCGCTGGAGCTGGTGTCCGCCATAGCCCGGCATGGTGCTGATGATCCGTTGAGCCTGGGAAAATGCCTGCTCGAAGGCGGCAGCCTGACCGGGGATGACCTGCAGATGGGCGACTTCCAATATCATGGTGGCTCCTTGTCCCAAGGGGAAAAGGGCCATTGCAGCAGGTCGGACGGGGAATGACAAGGCCGGCCACAGGGGCCGACCTTGCCGGTTTGATCACGATATTACTTGAGTGCCGATCAGGTGCGTGGGTGACGGGCCCGGTAGCGCTCGGCCATGGCATTGGCCGCGATCATGGCGTGGTAGACATCCTGCTCGCTGACGCTCATCGGCATGTTGCCCATGGTGTCGAGGGGATCGCAGGCAAGCTTGGCCACCTGACGCCACTCACTCTCCACGAACTGGCTCAGCCCCATCTCCTGCAGGGTCATGGGCAGGCCGGCCAGCTGGATGATGCGCATCACCTCGTCGAGCTCGGCCTGGGGGGCGTGCTCGAGCACCAGCTGGGTGAGCAGGCCGAACACCACTTTCTCACCATGCTGGGCCCGGTGCAGATCTGGCACCACCGACATACCGTTGTTGACCGCATGGGCAGCCGCCAGGCCGCCCGCCTCGGCGCCTACGCCACTCAGATAGATGGTGGCCTCGATGGTCTGCTCCAGCGCCGGGGTGGTGACGTGATGGCGTACCGCGTCCATCGCCAGCTCGATGTTCTCCCCCAGCAGCTCGTAGCAGAGCCGGGCCAGCCCGAGGCCGGTGCGGGAGGGGCGCTTGCCCACCAGATTGATGCCGTCGGCCCGGTAACAGGCGCGGGCCTCGAAATAGGTGGCCAGCGCATCGCCCACGCCGGCGGCGAAGAAGCGGGCGGGAGCCGCCGCTATGATGGCGGTATCGGCGATCACCACGTCCGGGTTTTGTGGCAGGAACAGATAGCGCTCGAACTCGCCGGCCGGGTTGTAGATCACCGCGAGGGCGGTGCAGGGGGCATCGGTGGAGGCGATGGTGGGAAACAGCACCACCGGGCGGCGCAGATAGAAGGCCACCGCCTTGGCGACGTCCAGGGTCTTGCCGCCGCCGATGCCGACGATGACGTTGGCCCCCTGTTGTTCGGCCAGATCGCACAGGCGGCGGATCTCGATGTCGGTGCACTCGTAGTTGAACTTCTCGACCGCTCCCTTCAGGCCTGCCTGCAGCAGGCCGGCCAGCGCCTCTTCCCGCACCCGCTCCAGAATGAACTCGTCGCTGACGAGCAGGGCGTTGTCGCCGAAATCTTTGACGTGATCATGGAGTTGGGGCAGCAGATCGTGGCCGATGATGAACTTTTTGGGGGAGGTGACGGTACGAGGCAGGATAGACATGCAATATTCCTCAAGGCAGTGAGCGGTACCCGATTGGTATGCAAACGGATCTTTCTGCCACACCATACGCCTCGCCTGGCGTGAGGTGAAGGAGAAATAATGCTCAAATGGGGCTGCAATTGGAACAAAATTAATCCATCTGACCTGTTTGATTGTTTTTGAAGGGCAAGGTGTGGGGCAACGCAACGCGCCCTCCATGGGGAGGGCGCGGCAGTTCAGTGGAGGTGTGGTGCGCGGCTCAGAGCTGCTTGTAGAAGAAGAGGGTGGCCGCCAGGGTGCCGTCGGCACTGCGGGCAAAGGCGGGGATCTGGCCCGCTTCCTGGTAGCCCAGCTGGCGATAGAGGCGGGAGGCGGCATCGCCCACCCGGGTGTCGAGCACCAGCAGGCTGCGGCCGGCCTCTTTGGCCCCTTGCTCCATGCTGGCCATCAGGGCACGGCCGACCCCCTGGCCACGGTGGAGACTGTGCACCATCAGTTTTTCCACCTCGGCGCGGTGACGGCCATTGGCCTTGGTGCACAGCGAGAGCTGGAGGGCACCGACCAGCTGGTGTTGCTCAAAAGCGACCCAGAGCCGGCGGCTGCCCGCGGCCAGCTCCGTCTCTATGCCCTGCCAATAGACGAGCCCCTGCTCTTCGGTCAGCGGCGGCAGGAAGCCCACCGAGGCGCCACTGGCCACGCTGTCTTGCAGCAAAGTGATGAGGGCAGGCTTGATGCCCTGGGTGGTATCAACCTCAACTATGTCCATCAGGAGTCCTTGTCAACGAAGTTCACGCCGCCGGCCCGGTCTGCCGCGGCGCCTGCCGACAACGGAACCGGCGGCAGGATGACTGGCTAGACTCGCCGTTTCCGCCGCCAATTTCAAGTCGTTGCCACTCGCCGGGTGCGCCCGATCACGCCACCCGGGCAGTTTCCCCTAGCGTATAAGCTTCTGTTCGACCAGCCAGGCAAACAGCAGCCGGGAAACCGGGGAGATCTCGGCCAGATGGCGGCTGTCGAGCCAGCGCAGCTCGGCGATCTCCGCCGAGGCGACGGGCGTGCCGTCAGCCGCGCCGGTGTAGCAGCGCAGCTTGACGTTGACCCCGTCTGGCTTGCCGTCGGCCTGGGCGCTGAACTCGCAGGCAAACGCCAGGGTGTCGGGCTTGAGGGCCACGGCCAGCTCCTCCTCGATTTCGCGCATCAGCGCCGCCTCGTCGCTCTCTCCCGCTTCGCGCTTGCCGCCGGGAATGTAGTAGATGTGCTTGCCATGGGAGCGGGCGCAGAGCAGTTGCTGATCCTTGAAGGTCAGCCAGGCGAGTTTGTCGATCATGAACGTCTCTCTGGTGATGGGGTGGTGGCTTGTTCGCACAGGGTGCGGTAGGAGCGGGTTTCCAGCCGTGCGGGGTCCAGCCCGAGCTGGGCGGCCAGGGCCAGCAGTTGCTGGCGATAGCCCGGCAGCAGGGCCTCGTCATCGGTCATGATGGCCAGCTCGGCAAAATCGCCGAGCCCCGCCAGGTGATCCAGGGTGACGTGGAAGGGGCCGACGAAATAGATACTGCGCACTTTGCGAAGGGTCAGTATCGGCTGGTAACCCAGGGTGTGCAGCATGCTGATGGCCTTGTCGGCGTCGGTGATGTTGACCGCCTCGCAGCGATCGGGTTCGGGCCCCTTCACGATCCAGAGCCGGATGCCGGAGGGGTGCATGGCGCGGATCAGCAGGCTCTTGCCCGCCGCGTTCAGGCTGCGGTCCGGCGTGTCGAAGTAGGTGTCCTGCTCCTGGTTGCGCTCCAGCATCACCTCAGGATTGAGGGCGGCGAGGGCCGTGGTGAAGGCCTCGACATCGCCGAGCCTGTATTTGAACTCGACCTCGAAGCGGCCCTGAAAGTGCTGTGCTGACATCGACAGGCATCCTTGAATGTGCGGATTGGCATGGCGGGCAGCCTAGCAAAGTTGGCGGGCCGGCCCAAGGGGCAAGGCGGCAGGATGTGGAAACGATCTGTTTCCGGGGCGCAGGGTTGATCAATGCGCCGCATGTTGCCGTGATCAAGGGCAGGCGCCACACACGGTCGAGTGAGTTTGGGCATGGCGGTTGCTCACAAGCTCGCCGAGCGGCCGGCAAAAGTTCGCGCTGGCGCACAGGATGGGGCGTGCAGGCTGGGCGAGGGCAGACCCCTGTGTTTTAATCCTCGCCACGTTTGCGGCAGCCGCCCCGTGCCGGGCCGCTGCCTTCGCTTTGGCAAGATGCAGGTGAGCAAGATGCAAGTGACAGCAGAGAGCAAGTTTATCGGACTCGGGGTGGCGGGCAATTTCGCCGGTCATCTGGAGCAGGCCGGCGAGGCCTCGGATTTCGTGGCGGTGGTGGTGCGTGACACCAGCGCCCCCAAGGCGCTGTTCCCCTTCTACGTGCCGGGCCACCCCGGCCAGCTCGGCGTCTTCCCCTTGAGCGGCGACGCCATCTTTTTGCCGGAGGCGGCGGTGAACGGCGATGAGAAAGTGCAGATAGAGCCGGAAGTGGCGCTCTGGTGCGAGCTGGAGTACGCGGGGGAGCAGGTGGTGGCCATCCATCCGCGCGCTTTTGGTGCCTACAACGACTGCTCCATCCGCCGTCCCAACGCCAAAAAGATCAGCGAGAAGAAAAACTGGGGTGAAGAGAGCAAGGGGCTGGCCCCCGCGTTGTTGCCCCTGTCCCACTTCGCCGCCGGCTGCGAGCTCGATGACTACCGCATCGCCTGCTATCTGGAGCGGGATGGTGAGCTGCACCCCTACGGGGTCGACAGCGCGGCGGTGGATTACAGCTACTTCCACGGCCAGCTGCTGACATGGGCCATCGACAAGTTCAACCATCAGCAGGACGAGGGGCCGGCCGAGCACATCCAGGGGCTGCTGGCCCAGGCCGGGCGCCCGGCTCATGCCCTCATCAGCATCGGGGCCACCCGCTATACCCCGTTTGGCGAGACCCACTTCCTGAAGCCCGGCGACACCGCCTGCGTGCTGCTCTATCCGGCCAGCCGTTATAGCGAAAGTGATATCCGTGAGGCCATTCGCACCCGTCAGTTTGGGCCGGATCTGTCGGTGCTGCTGCAGGCGGTCAAGACCCGCTGAGGGGCGTTTGCCGATTTGCAGGTATGGTGCCCCCGAGGTTTGCGACCCTCGTCCAGGGTGGCGACGTGTCGCCATGGTTCAAGGAGAAGGAAGGATGACGCTCATAAGGTGCTGTACCCTGCAGGATATGACCGGCCTGCTGGCACTCTATCGGGAGTTGCGCCCCCATGACCCCGCGCTTGCGCCGGACGCTGCCCGCACGGCGCTGACGGCCCTGCTGACCCAGCCGCATCTTCACCTGCTGGTGGCGGAGGTGGATGGCCAGCTGGCGGCCACCTGCCAGCTTGGCGTGGTCGTGACCCTGACCAATGGTGGCCGGCCGTTTGGCATCATAGAGCACGTGGTGACGGCCTCTGCGTTTCGGCGCCGGGGCATCAGCCGGCAGTTGCTGACCCATGCGCTTGAGCTTGCCTGGCAGCAGGATTGCTACAAGGTGATGCTGCTGTCTGGGGAGGGGCGCGATGAAGCCCACCGCCTCTATGAAAAGCTGGGCTTCAAGGCCGGCATCGAGAAAGGGTTTGTCCTCAAGCAGGTCGACGCCATGACAACGACCGGACAGGCCCCGAACAATCAAGCGATTGAGTGAGCACGATATGAGACTGGAGCAGGCCGTGCGCGGGGATTATCAGGTCCTGATCGCGCTGTGGGAGGCGTCGGTGCGCGCCATTCACCACTTTTTGCCGGAGAAGGAGATAGCCACCCTGCGCGAGCTCATTCTAGAACATTACTTTGACGCAGTGACCCTCACCTGCGCCCGCAGTGAGCAGGGGACCGCCGGCTTTTGCGGGGTACACGAGGGCAATATCGAGATGCTCTTCATCGACCCCGCCCTGCGCGGGGGCGGGGTTGGCCGCCTGCTGGTGGCCGATGCCATCGCCCGGCTGGGGGCGACCCGGGTGGACGTCAATGAGCAGAATGAACCGGCGCTCGGCTTTTATCGCCATCTGGGCTTCGCGGTGGTGGGCCGCTCGGCGCTGGACGGGCAGGGCAAGCCCTATCCGCTGTTGCACATGTCCATTGCGACAGAGGGCACTGACAGGCCAGTGACGCCATCATGAAAAAAACCGCCCTCGGGCGGTTTTTTGTTATGACGGGTTCAGGACTGTGTCTTACTCCTCGTTGGAGTTGTCCTGATAGTCGCCGCGCTGGGCCTTGGGCAGGCGGCGCATGGGGGCAAAGCCGATATCCTCGCCCACCACTTCCCGCTTGCGCGCCGGGGCGGGTTTCTTGGCACCATCCCCCTTGCCTTTGCCGGCGGCGGGCTTGCCCTTGCCACCCTTGGCATTGGCGGCGCCACGGGCGCGCGGCGGATTTTGTACCGGCTTGCTGCCGGGCAGGGTCTGCCGGCTCGGTTTGCCGCTGGGCTCATAGCCGTCCAGGATCTCGACGGAGAGGGATTGGCCGATCAGCGCCTCGATGGCCTTGAGCTGACCCAGCTCGTCCTGGCTCACCAGCGAGATGGCCTCGCCGCCACGACCGGCGCGGCCGGTGCGGCCGATGCGGTGGATGTAATCCTCCGCCATCTGGGGCAGCTCGAAGTTGATCACGTGGGGCAGCTGATCGATGTCCAGACCCCGGGCGGCGATGTCGGTCGCCACCAGCACTCGCACCTTGCCCTCGCGAAAATCCGCCAGCGCCCGGTTGCGGGCACCCTGGCTCTTGTCGCCGTGAATGGCGACGGTATCCAGGCCATCCTTTTGCATCTGCTGGGCGAGCCTGTCGGCAATCTGCTTGGTGCGCACAAACACCAGCACCCGCTGCCAGTTGCCGCGGCCAATCATGTGGGAGAGCAGCTCGCGGCGACGTTCCCGGTCGACCTGGATGATGCGCTGGGTCACCTGCTCGGCGGCGGTGTTGCTGGGGTCGACCTCGATCAGGGTCGGGTCGTTCAGCAGGTCATCCGCCAGCGCCTTGATGTCGTCCGAGAAGGTGGCGGAGAAGAGCAGGGTCTGCCGCTCGGTGGGCAGGGCCTTCATGATGCGGCGAATGTCGTGGATGAAGCCCATGTCGAGCATGCGATCCGCCTCATCCAGCACCAGCACTTCCAGCTCGGTCAGGGTCAGGGCGCCCTGGGTCAGCAGATCCAGCAAGCGGCCCGGGGTGGCCACCAGGATGTCGATGCCGAGCTTGATGGCGTCCAGATTGGGTTTGATGCTGACACCGCCGTAGGCGATCAGGGTGCGAAACGGCAGGTGGTGGGCATATTTGATGATGCTCTCGCCCACCTGGGCGGCCAGCTCGCGGGTCGGGGTGAGCACCAGGGCGCGCACCTGACGACGGCCACGGCCATGGTTGGCCAGCAGCCGCTGCAGCATGGGCAGGGTGAAGCCGGCCGTCTTGCCTGTGCCTGTCTGGGCGCCGCCGAGCACGTCCTGTCCGGCCAGAATGGCGGGAATGGCTTGCTGCTGGATGGGGGTTGGCTGTTCGTAACCCAGCTCCTTGACGGCCCGCAGGATGTGCGGGGACAGACCCAGTTCGTTGAATGACATGTTCGAGAGAGACTCCTCTGGTGAGCCTTGGGCTCAGCGGGTGACCGGCGCACGGGGCCGGCCACGGGATGAAAGTGATAACGGGGGCGTAATATAGCAAAAGCGCGGCCGCTGCGCAGTAGCTGTCGCACCGGCCGCTCAATTAGGCGGGTTCAGGCAATCAGAGCAGATCGCGGATGGGGGCGACCAGGTTTTCCGGTTTGGTGGTGGGGGCAAAGCGGTCCACCACCTGGCCGTCCCGGTCGATCAGGAACTTGGTGAAGTTCCACTTGACGTTCTCCAGCCCCAGCAGACCCGGCTTCTCCTTCTTGAGCCACTGATAGAAGGGGTGGGCCTGTTCGCCGTTGACCTCGCACTTGGCCATGATGGGGAAGCTGACCGGATAGTCGAGGGAGCAGAAACGGGCGATCTCCTCGGCATCGCCCGGCTCCTGGTGGCCGAACTGATCGCAGGGGAAGCCCAGGATGACCAGCCCCTCGGGCCCCAGCTCCCGATAGAGTGTCTCCAGTCCCGTGTATTGAGGGGTAAAGCCGCAGCGGCTGGCCACGTTGACCACCAGAATGACCTGGCCCGCGAGGGAGGCGAGCGGCAGTTCACTGCCGTCGAGGCGTTGCAGGGTGAGTTCGGGCAAAGACATAAAAGACTCCTTTGAGTGGGCCCATTCAGGGCACATTGCACCACGTTAACGGGGGCGGCAGCGGGGAGCAAGCCGGAGTGCTCCCTTGGTGGGAGCAGATTGAGTGCGCCGGATCACAGAGTGGCAATCGCGCCGAGATAATGGGGGTCTTGGCGGCCCGGATGGCGTATTGATGGTGGGACTTCTCAAGAGAAGCAAACCGGTTTGTGTCTTGGCCGGGAAGTCGCTAAAAAGCGCCCTCTTTCCACTTGTTGCGAGTCAATCTTGGACTATCAAGCCGTCATGGACGCCATATACACCCGGGGATGGGTGATAGTGGATGATTTTTTAACCGCCGCCGAGGTGGATGCCCTCAGAGCCTGTCTGCCGGACGAGTGGCGACCGGCGGGGATCGGCCGCGATACCCTGCATCAGGACAACCGCGACATTCGCCGGGATCAGATCCACTGGCTCGACGCTTCCCTCGGCGCGCCGGTGGCCGACTACCTGGCCCGCATGGAGGCGCTGCGCCTGGCCGCCAACCGGATGCTGATGCTCGGGTTGTTCGACTATGAGGCCCACTTTGCCCGCTACCGCAGCGGTGACTTCTATGCCACCCATCGTGACGCTTTCGCCGGGCGTTCCAACCGCCGCCTCACCTCGGTGTTTTACTTGAACAACGACTGGCAGCCAGAGGCGGGCGGGGTGCTGCGCATGTACGGTGACGACGAGCAGTTTCTGATGGACGTCTCACCCCGGGGCGGGCGACTGGTGCTGTTTCTATCCGAAGAGTTCCCCCACGAGGTGCTGCCCGCCAACCAAGAGCGTTACAGCATCGCCGGCTGGTTTCGGGTCAACGGCAGCGGCAATGGCCGGCTCGATCCGCCGCGCTGAGCTCTTTTCATCCAATTTCTGACACAGGCGGGAATTTTTATGGCTCTTGTCGGCGGATGGGGCGCCCATCGGCTGACAAGGCTCGATCTCCCTTGCTACACTGGCCCGCACTTATCTTCGTATCTGGCTTCGTCCGGTTTTAATGCGGTTGGGTTTTAAATGGTGATGGCGAAGCCGCTTTTCCCAAGGGATCACATCTAATGAAGAACATCCATGTCTTGCTGCTGTGTGGCGGCGGTGGCTCCGAACACGAAGTCTCGCTGCGCAGTGCCAATTTCCTCGAAAAACAGCTCTCTCTCCTGCCCGGCGTGGAAGTGACCCGGGTCGAGATGTTTGCCGACCGCTGGCTCAGCGCCGACGGCCGCGAGTGCAAGCTGGGGCTGGACAAGCTGCTCTCGTTCGACAGCGTGGCCCGTCCGGTGGATTACGTGGTGCCCTGCATCCACGGCTACCCGGGTGAGACCGGCGATCTGCAATCCTTCCTCGAGCTGGCCGGCCTGCCTTATCTGGGCTGCGACGCCGAGGCGAGCAAGGTGTGCTTCAACAAGATCACCACCAAGCTGTGGCTCACCGCCCTTGGCATCCCCAACACCCCTTATCTGTTCCTGACCGAGCAGGGCGAGGCGGCGCTGAACGAGGCGAAAGCGGCGCTGGCCAAGTGGGGCAAGGTCTTCATCAAGGCGGCCTCCCAGGGCTCTTCCGTCGGCTGCTACTCCGCCAGCAACGAAGCGGATCTGGTAAAGGGCATTGCCGATGCCTTCGGTTACTCCGAGCAGGTACTGATCGAAAAAGCGGTCAAGCCGCGCGAGCTGGAAGTGGCGGTCTACCAGTACGGTGACGAACTGGTGGCCACCTACCCGGGCGAGATCTGCGTGCCGCAGGACAAGTTCTACACCTATGAAGAGAAGTACAGCAGCGCCAGCCACACCGAGACCGCGCTGCGTGCCGAGGGGCTGACCCAGGACCAGGCCGATGCCATCCACGAGTACGCCCTCAAGGCGTTCCGTCAGCTCAAACTGACTCACCTGTCGCGCATCGACTTCTTCCTGACCGAAGAGGGCGAGATCCTGCTGAACGAGATCAACACCTTCCCGGGCATGACCTCCATCTCCATGTTCCCGAAACTGCTGGAGCATCACGGCCACAGCTTCGCGCACTATCTGGAGCAGATCCTGCGCAAGGCGGTCTGACGGCTTGCTGAACTTGACAGAGGGGCCCGCGGGCCCCTCTGTCGTTGTCGCGGTTGGCGATGTCACATGGGGTCGGGGGTGAACAGCCAGATGTGCGCCCCTTGCGGATCCGCAATCAGGGCCATGCGCCCGACCCCCGGGATGTTCATGGCGGGCACCACCACGGTGCCGCCGTGCTGGTTGACCCTGAGCACCCTGGCATCTACGTCATCCACCGCGATATAGGTTGCCCAGTGGGGTGGTACGCCGGCCATCTCGGGATTGCCCCGGGTAGACTGCACGCCGGCGATCGGCCTGCCATTGGCAACCAGCATGGGGTAGTCGCCGCCTTCCATCGCCATGGTCTGGCTCTCCCAGCCGAGCACCTCGGTGTAGAAACGGATCCCGGCCTCGGCATCGGGGAGATAGAGCTCGTGCCAGGTGAAGGTAGTGCCTTCGGCCAGGGCGTGCTCGCGGGCAATGTCTTGTTCTGCCATCGTCGTCCTCCTGTGTCCCATGCGTGGGTGCATGGACTGACGACCAAGTATTAAAGAGGCGCGGCATCCCGGCTTGCCCCAGATGGGGGGCCTTGCTGCGCAGAGGGCGCGCCGTTACAATCTGCCCCCTTTTGTCCTGCCACAGGCACCGTCAGAGCCGCGTTCCATGAAGCCAATCCCCGATCACGCCGTCAATCGCCTGCGCATCTGGCGCAAGAGCGTCTCGACCCGACCCTTTCTCGCCCGTGGTGGCAGCGTGCCGCGCTGCGAAGCCTGTCAGCTGCGCCACGACTGGTGTGCCTGCGAGTGGCGCCCCGAGCTCAAGGCGGAGGCCGGCTTCTGCCTGCTGATGTACGACAGCGAACCGATGAAGCCCTCCAATACCGGGCGCCTCATCGCCGATGTGCTGCCGCAGACCACCTGGGCGTTTCTCTGGTCGCGCACCCAGCCCCATCCCGAGCTGCTGGCCCTGCTGGCGGATCCCGCCTGGCAACCCTACGTGGTGTTTCCCGCCTGCGAGAAGGAGCCGGCCCGGCTCACTTCGGTGGTGACCCCGGTTCCCGGCAAGAAGCCGCTCTTCATCCTGCTGGACGGCACCTGGCCCGAGGCGCGCAAGATGTTCAACAAGAGCCCCTATCTGGACGGTTTTCCAGTGCTCTCCATCAAGCCGGATGCGCTCTCTACCTATGGCATGCGAGTGGCCCACTGCGATGAGCACCTCTGCACCGCCGAGGTGGCGGCCTGCGTGCTGGAGGTGGCCGGCGAGCTGGCGGCAGGGCAGGCGCTGCAGCTGTGGTTCAATCTCTTCAGCAGCCGCTACATGGCGGGCCGGGTCAGCCGGGCCCCCGGCGAGGATGAGGCTCACCTGCAGCAGGCGCTGGCCGACCTCAAGGCCGATGGAGTGACCTGCTGCGCGCCCGACGCGGCCTGATCAAGGCGGGCGAGGGGACCGCACGCGTGCCAGCCACGCCATGGGGCGGTTGACTGATGAAAATCAGGAATCAATTGCCTGCCACCGTTTCGTTGGCGTCATGAGCCAAGCCCCATTAGGATAGCGACCTGCGGTGTTTATCAGGCTCATGGCGAGCCTGCGCTGTGCGGGCCCTTGCGGGCCCCGGTCAATTTCGCGAGGCGATGGATGGAACTGGAACTCTTTACCCTGCTTGCCCTGTTTGGCGTGGCCCTGGTGGCCGGCTTCATCGATGCCATTGCCGGCGGCGGGGGCCTGCTGACGGTGCCCGCCCTGCTCGCCACCGGCATGCCGCCGGCCCTGGTGCTTGGCACCAACAAGCTGCAGAGCAGTTTCGGCTCCTTCTCCGCCACCTGGTTTTATGCCCGCAAGGGGCTGCTGGAGTGGGCCATCATCTGGCCGGCGGTCATCTGCACCTTCATCGGCGCGGCCATCGGCACCCTGGCGGTGCAGACCATAGATGCCGCCATCCTGGAGCGGCTGCTGCCCTTCCTGCTGATGGCGTTTGCCTGCTACTTCTACTTCTCCCCCCGGGTGAGCGATGCGGAGAGTCAGCGCCGCCTCACTCCCATGGCGTTCGCCCTGCTGGTGGGCGGTGGCGTGGGTTTCTATGACGGCTTCTTCGGGCCGGGCACAGGCTCGTTCTTTGCCATCGGCTTCGTGGCGCTGGCGGGTTTTGGCATGGCGCGGGCTACCGCTCACACCAAGCTGCTCAACTTCACCTCCAACATCGCCTCCCTGCTGTTCTTCACCCTGGGTGGCAAGGTGGTGTGGAGCGTTGGCCTGTGCATGGCGCTGGGGCAGTTCATCGGGGCCCGCATGGGCTCCAAGCTGGTGCTCAAGAAGGGGGTCAAGCTCATCAAGCCGCTGCTGGTGACCGTCTCCCTGCTGATGTCTGTCAAGCTGGTGTGGAGCCAGTATCCCGAGCTCTTTGCCTGGCTGGGCTGACGCCTTGCACCAGGGATAAGGGATATAGAGAGGGCTCGATCCGCTGGATCGGGCCCTCTTGTTTTTCAGCTCTGAGCCGTCAGCTGCCGGAAATGGGCCTGCAGGGCCTGCACCAGGCGGGCAATGCGCTCACGCTTGAGGCTGTTTGGCCGGTAGACCAGGTGGAGCGGGCGCCCCAGCCCCGGCAGGGGACGGGCCTGCGCCCCTTGCTCGCCCACCAGGGCCAGCAGACCTGCCGGCAGCAGCACGGGGCCGATGCCGGCCTTGGCCAGCTCGATCAGCGCCAGGTAGGAGTCGAGCTCCATGGCCGGGGTAAGGCCAAGGGCCGCCAGCGGCTCGCGCAGGTAGCGGTTGGAGGGGTTGTCCAGGTCCATGGTGAGGATGGGTTGCAGCCGATCGGCACTCTCTTCTTGGTGCTCGGACGCCGTGTCCCCTACCAGATAGAAGGGCTCCTCCAGCAGTCGCTCGGTGCACAGGCCGTGGCCGGGGGGCAGGCGCCCGGCACAGATGCCGAGCAGGGCGTCGCCGCCACGCACCCGGGCCAGAATGACCGGAGTGTGGTGGGTGGAGAGGGCGATATGGGGATCGCACCCAAGGTAGTCGTGCATGAAGCGGGCGAGGTAGCCCGCCAGCAGGGTCTCCGAGCAGGCGACGGGCAGGGGGGTCTGGTCGGTGAGGATCTGGCTGTCCGTCAGCACCCCCTTCATCTCGGCCAGGCTCGGGGCCACCCGGGTGAGCAGCTCCCTGGCCTGGGGGGTGAGGCGGGTGTGGCGCCCATCCGGCTCGATGAGCTTCTTGCCAAGGCGCTGCTCCAGCTGGGCGATGCGCTTGCTGACCGCCGACTGGCTGATGTAGAGGCGGCTTGCGACCTTGGCCATGGTGCCCTCGCTCGCCAGCAGGCAGAGTGTCTCCAGCCCTTCCAGTAACATGCTCTCTCCCGTCCTCGTCTGTTGAAAGCGGTTACCTTAGGGGCTGGTGGCATCAGGGGCAAGTACCGTTTGTAGCCCGTGCCAGCGGCCAGCGCCACGCCTTGACGGGTGGGGCGAAGATCACCAGGTTGCCGATGAGGCTCACCACCACGCCGACCACCGACACCGGCTGCCAGACGAACCCCTCGTAGAAGGTGGACAGGGTCAGCGCCACCAGAGGGAACAGCACGGTGGCGTAGGCCGCCTTGCTGGGGCCGATGCGCCCCACCAGGGTGAGGTAGGCGGTGAAGGCGATGACGGAGCCGAAGATGGCCAGATAGACCATGGCCGCCAGGTAGCGCGGATCGGTGGGCAACGTCAGTGACTGACCGAGCAGGGTGACCCAGCCCAGCAGCAGCGCCACGCCGTAGACCATGCCCCAGGGCACCATCTGCAGCACGTGATAGCCCTGGCGCTGGCCGCGGGCCGAGACCAGGTTGCCGAGCGAGAAGCAGAGGGTGCCACCGCAGGCAAACAGCAGCCCCTTCCAGCCGTTTGCACCCAGTTGCGCATCCGCCAGCACGGGCCAGAACAGCAACAGGGTGCCGACGAGCCCCAGCAAGGATCCTTGCAACCAGCGCAGGCCGGGTCTTTTACCCTCGAACAGCCAGAGGTTGAGGCCGTTGAAGATGCTGGCGCTGGCGAAGATCACCGCTGACATGCCGCTCGGGATATAGAGGGTGGCGTGGTAGAAGCAGAGAAAGTTGGTGGAAAAGAGCAGGGCGCCGAGCAGGGCGGCGTAACGCTGGCCCGCCCAGGGCAGGCGCGGGAACTTGCCGCTCACCGTGAGCAGGGCAAACAGCGCCAGCGCCGCCAGGGCGAAACGATAGAGCACCGAGACCTCGATGGGAATGGGGCCGAGCTGCCAGGCGATGGCGATCCAGGTGCTGCCCCAGATAAGGACGGTGGCAAGATAGAGCATCAGGTTCATGGGGTATCCGGTGAGATGAGTACGACATGGGATCAGCATGCAGCGGGCGGTGGCGGCGGGCTTACACCATCTTGCGGTTTTTTACGGGCAGCCGCAGCCTTTGCCGCCGCGCCGCGTTAAGATGGCGCACAGGGGCCATCAGGCAAGCAACAAGAGGAACAGAGCGGGTGCTGCAGACTAAGCCGGCGGGAGTATTCGATGCACTGGTCAGCACGGGCGCGCGACTGGAGAACGCCTGCTGGCTGGAGCCTGGCCTTGGCGTCGCCAGCTGGCGCAACTGTTACGATCAGACCCGCTATCACAAGCCGGGCCACCATACCCTGAGCGTCTACCTGCAGGGGGGCGAGCAGACCGAGCGGCTGGACGGCCCGGGTGGTCACGGCGGCACTGGCAAGGTGTGCATCATGCCGGATCACCACAGATCCGAGTGGCTGGTGCGCGAGGAGTTTCGCTTCTTCCACCTCTACTTCACCCCGGCCCACCTGACCCGCATCGCCGAAGAGGTGTGCGACAAGGAGGGGCGCCACCTGCTGCTGGAGGACAAGACCTTCATCGACGATCCGCTGGCCGCCAGCCTGGTGCAGGGCCAGCTGATGCAGCTGGACTGGCAGCATCAGGTGGACAGGATGGCGCTCTCTCACGGCGCCTGGATGCTGATGCTGCACGCCTATCGCCACCACACCCGGGAGGCGCCGCCGCTGCCCGAGGTGCGCGGCGGGCTGGCACCGGCGGTGATCCGGCGGGTGCAGGAGTACCTGCTGGCCCATCTGGCGGAGCCTGTCACCCTGGCCGAGCTGGCGCAGGAGGCGGGTCTCAGCGAATACCACTTCGCCCGCATGTTCGGCCAGAGCCTGGGTTGCCCGCCTCACCGCTACCTGCTGGGGCTGCGGCTCAAGCGGGCCAAGCAGCTGCTGGCCGGTGCCGACTCCCTGGCCAGCATCGCCATCCAGTGCGGTTTCTCGTCCCAGGCCCACCTTGGCAACCGCTTTCGTGAAGCGTTTGGCCTCACCCCGGGTCAGTGGCGCAGCCAGCTGTCATCCTCCTGTCACAGATAAGCGGCAGATTGGTTGGCAACGAGGGGGAGCCTCGTTCCTTCAACCCGCACAGGAGATGCCCTTGAATCATCGCAAACGTCAGACTCGCACCCGCCACCTCTGGTTCAGCCACTGGAACGCCCCCCAGGGCCGACTTGCCGGCGCCACCGTCCCCGAACCGCTCGTTCCTCACAGTTCCCGCTGAAAATCGCCACGACCCGATAGGATTTTCCCGACAACTTTGCCACTATTGCGCCATCAGGATGGACTGGATATGGCCGCATGTTTCTGGAACGCATTGAAGTCAAAGGTTTTCGCGGAATAAATCGCCTCTCGCTCGGGCTGGACCACACCACAGTGCTCATCGGCGAGAACGCCTGGGGCAAGTCCAGCCTGTTGCGCGCCCTCTGGTGTCTGCTGGGCCAGGATGCCGAGCCCTACCAGTTCAGCAGCGATGACTTCCATCAGCCCGAAGATCCCGAGCTCGAGCCGGCCCGCCACCTGCAACTGGTGCTCACCTTCAGCGAGCACAGGCCCCAGATGTGCCTGCATTCCCAGCGATTGGCCCGCCTCGGCGCAGCTTGGATCAAGCACAAGGACAAGTTTCACCGCATTCACTACCGCGCCAGTGCCGAGCTGCAGAGCGATGGCTCCGTCACCACCACCCACGACTTTCTCGATGGCATCGGCAAGAGCCTGGCCATCGACAATGCCCACGAGCTGGTCTGCCTGCTCATCACCATGAACCCTGTGTTCCGGCTGCGAGATGCCCGTACCGCCCGCAACGGGGTGGAGACCCTGCAGTGGGGGGATCTCTCCGAGCTGCGGCTGAGCGAGCTGGCCGACAAGCTGATCGACGAGCCCCAGCGCATCGGCGAGCCCGAGCTCAAGGAGGCGCTGCAGGCGGTACGCCAGCTGATGGATCACTACTTCAACGCGCTGGCCCCCATCAAGAACAAGCCGCGCAGCCAGCGGGAGATCGTCAACCGCCCCATGACCCTGCGCAATCCCGGCAATCTGCAGGCGCTGCTGCGCAATGCCGACAACCGGGCGCTGCAACTGGCGATGGCGGGCATGGCGGCCACCCTGCTGCAGGCGCGGGGCAACCGGGAGCTGGAGCAGGGGGCGCGCCCCATCATGATCCTGGAAGATCCGGAGAGCCGCCTGCACCCCACCATGCTGGCGCTGGCCTGGGGCCTGCTGGAACAGCTGCCGGGGCAGAAGCTGCTCACCACCAATTCGGGGGATCTGCTCTCCTCGCTGCCCCTCAACCAGATCCGCCGGCTGGTGCGCCGCCAGCAGGACATTCTCTGTCATCAATTGGGGGGCGAGCGCTACAGCAGCGACGATCTGCGCAAGATTGCCTTCCACGTGCGCATCAACCGCCCCATGTCGATGTTTGCCCGCTGCTGGCTGCTGGTGGAGGGGGAGACCGAGATCTGGCTGCTCTCCGAGCTCGCCCAGATCTGCGGCTACAGCCTGCGAGCGGAGGGGGTACGGATCATCGAGTTCGCCCAGTGTGGTCAGTCACCCCTTATCAAGGTGGCGCGCGACTTTGGCATCGAGTGGCATCTGCTCACCGACGGCGACGAGGCGGGGGTCAAATACGCTACCTCGGCGCGCTCCCTGCTCAAGGGGGAGCGGGAGCGGGACCGGCTGACCCAGTTGCCGGCGGCGGACATAGAGCACTACCTCTACCACAACGGCTTCGAGGCGGTGTTCCGGCGTGAAGCTGGCGTCGGGGGGCGCTCGACCCTCAACGCCGGGCGCATCATCAACAAGGCGATTCACCATCGCAGCAAGCCGGGCATGGCGCTGGCGGTGGTGGAGGAGGCGGAGCGGCTCGGCGGCGAGCACATCCCGCCGGTGCTGCGCCAGATGTTCGCCCGGGTGGTGGCGCTGGCCCGCGGCCAGAGCTGAGCCCTTCGTCGCAGGCTGATGCGCGGCAGGGATTGGGGATGACGGCGGCTTTGGGTATACTCGGCCCCTTCATCCGGCGCCATCGGCGCGTTCTGAATTCTTGCTGCTGGAGGCGTCATGTTCGTCCAACTCCCTTTTTGGCTCTTTCCCCTGACCGGCCTGATGGCGCTGGGGGCCCTCATCGCCCTGGGCCTGGTGCTCTGGCGCGGTGATCTCTGCCCGGGCCAGCGCTCGCGGATCACCACCCAGCTCTTCTCGGTCTGGGTGATCACCGGCCTCTCCCTGATGCTGGCAGTGGAGGCCAAGGCGGCCGACTGGCTGATCTGGAGTGGCGGCGCCGCTCTGATCCTGGGAGTGGTGTTGTCACTGGCCCAATCCCGGCTCGAGGGCAAGCGCGCCATCCCGGCCACCCTGTTCTGGCTGCCGGCGGTGCCGCTGTTGGTCTATGGCATCGGCTTGCTGCAGATCCAGGGCTGGCTTGGCGGCCTGCTGCAGATGGTGCTGCTGGGGGCGGCCTTCGCCCATCTGATGCTGCTGCGGGCCCGTCACCGTCTGCAGGCGTTCAACACCCTGTTGCCGCTGGCCGGGCTGGTGGCCGCCATCCTGAGCCTGCTCTGGCTGGCGGTGCTGGTGGGCTGGCAGGGGAGCGGCGCCGGCCTCGACGCCCTGATCCCCGGCGTACTGACCCAGGCGGCCCTGCTGATCGCCGCCCTGCTGCTCTGGTTCAGCCCGCTCTATCGCCAGCAGGAGACGGCGCCGGTGGTGGTCTCCACCGCCCTGTGCGGCCTCATCATCGCCCAGATCGCGGCGACCAGCGTGCTGCACCAGCTGGCCTGACCGACCGGCATCATGAAAAAGCCCACCCCGGGCAACCGGGGTGGGCTTTTTGCTGGCTGTTTGCGGCCCTGGTGTGCGGCCTCTAGTAGAAGTCGTCGGCGCCGCAGATGAAGAGGCAGCTGCTGCGCGGCTGGGCCAGGTACTCCCGGGTCAACCCTTCGAGCGGCATGCCGAAGGTGCTGATGTCCTCGGGCGAGGGCAGGGCGGTATCCAGGATCCGGCGCCAGTAGCCACCGACCCCCTTGGGGGGGCTTGGCAGGTTGAAGGTGAGCGGCTCCCAGTAGGCGTTGAACAGCACGTAGAGGGCCAGCCGGGTTTCGCTCGACAGGGCCGACATGGCGATGGCGTGGGAGTGGGGGCCGAAGTCCGGCTGGGCGGCGTTGACCCCGTGCCAGCAGATCTCGCTGTGGCGCAGGATCTCGGTCAGCGACAGCGGCATGCTCTCCTGCTCCGGGCGCTGGAACAGGTGCTTGCGATACTGGATCAGCTCCTTCATGAAGCGGAACATCTCCTGCCCCCTGGCATCGGGCTGCCAGTGCATCCAGCAGGTGGCGTTGTCCTGGCAGTAGCCGTTGTTGTTGCCGTGCTGGCTGCGCAGCACCTCATCCCCCATCAGCAGCATGGGGGAGCCCACCGAGAGCAGGGTGGCCACCATCATGTTCTTGGCCTGACGAGTGCGCAGGGCGTTGATCTGGGGATCCTCGCTCGGCCCCTCCTGGCCGTGGTTCCAGCTGAAGTTGTGATCACAGCCATCCCGGTTCTGCTCGCCATTGTCCTCGTTGTGCTTGCCGTTGTAGCTGGTCCAGTCCCACAGGGTGAAGCCGTCGTGGCAGGTGACGAAGTTGATGCTCTTCTCCGGATCGGCGTGGTGGTAGTGGTAGATGTCCGGGCTGCCGCACAGCCGCTCCACGAACGCCATCACCGCGTTGTCATCCCCGCGCAGGAAGCGGCGCACGTCGTCCCTGAACTGGCCGTTCCACTCGCGCCAGCGGGCGCCGGCCAGGCTGCCCACCTGATAGAGGCCCCCCGCATCCCAGGCCTCGGCGATGAGCTTGATGTCGGCGATGCGGGGATCGGTGTCGATGGTGCGCAGGGTCGGTGCATTGGCCTGGGGCTGGCCCGATTCGTCCCGCGACAGGATGGCCGCCAGGTCGAAACGAAAGCCGTCCACGTGCATCTCCTGTCGCCAGAAGTGGAGGCTGTCCATGATCATGCGCAGCACCACCGGGTGGGCGCCGTTGAAGGTGTTGCCGCAGCCCGAGTAGTTGGTGTCCTTCTGATTGGCATCGAGGATGTAGTAGGCCTCGTTGTCGATGCCGCGAAAGGAGAAGGTGGGGCCATCATCGCCCCCCTCGGCGGTGTGGTTGTAGACCACGTCCAGGATCACTTCTATGTTGGCGCGGTGCAGCGCCTTGACCATGTCGCGAAACTCGGTGAGGGGATCATCGCCGCTGGCGTACTGGGCGTGGGGGGCGAAGAACGACATGGGACTGTAGCCCCAGTAGTTGGAGAGCCCCCTGGGGGCATCCTGGGGATCGAACTGGAACACCGGCAGCAGCTCGACCGCGGTGACGCCGAGGGATTGCAGGTAGGGGATCTTCTCGATAAGGCCGAGGTAGGTGCCACGCAGGGCGGGGTCGACCCCCGAGTCCGGCGACTTGGTAAAGCCCCCCAGGTGCAGCTCGTAGATCACCGAGCGGGAGAGGGAGTGGGCAGGCAGCTTGTCCCCCTCCCAGTCGTAGTTTCGGGTATCCACCACCCGGTTCTTGGCGCAGCAGGCCAGGTTGCTGCCGGGGCGGGCCGCCGCCCAGCGATCGTAGTTGGCGCCCAGCTCGATGCTGCGGCCATAAGGGTCCAGCAGCACCTTGTCGGCATCGAAGCGGGTGCCGTAGTAGGGGCGCCAGGGGCCCTGGATGTGATAGGCGTAGCGCTGACCCAGCCCGATCCCCTCTATATGGATGTGCCAGTAG
Source organism: Aeromonas sp. s3 (assembly GCF_040907805.1). Lineage (NCBI taxonomy): Bacteria > Pseudomonadati > Pseudomonadota > Gammaproteobacteria > Aeromonadales > Aeromonadaceae > Aeromonas > Aeromonas sp. s3. The sequence continues at coordinate 781 of NZ_JBFOCQ010000013.1, read as the reverse complement.
TAGGCGGTGCGGTTGAGGCGGGGGGAGAGGGGGATCACTTCCGGCGTGGCATCGTCGGCGCTGGCAAACAGCAGCAGTTCGACCCGACTGGCAAGACGGGCCCAGATGGCGAAGTTGACGCCGTCGTGCTCGGGTGTGGCCCCCAATTGACGGCAATGACCGGCGGAGATACGCATGATAAACCTACCCAAAACGAGGAGTTACAAACCATCTGAGTGTAGTGCGCCAGCTTGGCCCACAAGCTGCTTGCCTGAAAAAACCGCGCTCTGTTGCAAATTCCTGCGATTTATGCCGGTTTAATCTACGAATGAAGTTTTTTTAGGATATTTACTTGCAATCTGAGCGCCGGCGCCTATTATTGGCGACCTCAGACGCGGGGTGGAGCAGCCCGGTAGCTCGTCGGGCTCATAACCCGAAGGTCGTCAGTTCAAATCTGGCCCCCGCAACCATCTGAGTTCTTGCATCAGCCTTGTTTCATAATGTGTTGATAAACAAGAGAATTCGAACAGGCTACTGCTCAGCCTGAACGAAAGAATACGGACGCGGGGTGGAGCAGCTCGGTAGCTCGTCGGGCTCATAACCCGAAGGTCGTCGGTTCAAATCCGGCCCCCGCAACCAACTATTTGTATCCATGGCAGGCAATGCTCTGCGGTGGAGACGAAGACAGCAAGGGGCAACTGCTCTGTCTCTTGTGGTGGCAATACAATTCGGACGCGGGGTGGAGCAGCTCGGTAGCTCGTCGGGCTCATAACCCGAAGGTCGTCGGTTCAAATCCGGCCCC
>NZ_JBFOCQ010000012.1:0-213179 GCF_040907805.1 Aeromonas sp. s3 | reverse complement strand
TTTTTAGGTACCGGTACCCTCAACCTCCTAGGACCGGAAAGGTCACCTTTTTACAGACCATCATGGTCTTGATGACATTGGGCTTCATTTTTTTGGGCGTTTTTTAGGTACCGGTACCCTCAACCTCCTAGGACCGGAAAGGTCACCTTTTTACAGGCCATCATGGTCTTGATGGCGTTGGCCTTCATTTTTATGGGCATTTTTTAGGTACCGGTACCCTCAACCTCCTAGGGCCGGAAAGGTCACCTTTTTACAGGCCAGCATGGTCTTGATGACATTGAGCTTCATTTTGATGGGCACTTTGCAGGTGCCGATCCCCTTAATTCCGTAGCGCCCGGCGCGCGCCGCTAGCTTACCGGCTTCTTGCCTTTGGCGGGCAGCAGGCGGGCCGGGTTGCCGGCCACCCGGGCGCCGGCCGGCACGTCTTTGGTGACCACGGCTCCGGCGCCCACGATGGCCTCCCGCCCTATGGTGACGCCGGGCAGCAGGATGGCGCCGCCACCGATCCAGACCCTGTCCTCGATGGTGACCGGCAGCGCGGTCTCCACCCCCTGGATCCGTTCATCGGCGTCCAGCGCATGGGCGGCGGTGTAGATCTGCACGTTCGGCCCTATCATCACCTCGGCGCCGATGCGAATGGGGGCATTGTCCAGCAGGGTGGCCCCCATGTTGATGTAGCTGCGCTCGCCAAGATGGATGTGGCGGCCATAGGTGCAGTAGAGGGGCGGGCAGATAAAGGCGCCCTGGGCCAGCTCACCGACGATCTGCTGCAACAGCGCCAGCTGTTCATCCTCCTCGTCGCTGCGATTGAAGCGGCGGTACAGGCGGGCCGTCTCCCGGCGCAGCAGATCCAGTTCCGGTGCCATGCAGTTGTAAGGCTGGCTGGCGATCATCTTGTCGTACTCGGTCATGGGGGCTCCTGTGGCTTGTCTTTGTGGCGCCTGGGTTACACATGCTAGCGGCCCGGTCGCCGGATAACCGTGATCAGCGGCCCGCTACGGGCAGCACCAGATTGGTCGGCCTGCCCTCGGCAAAGGCAATCAGGTTGTCAAAGGCGGCCTGAAAGTAGAGTTGGTAGCTGTTGCGCTCCACATAGCCAAGATGAGGCGTCGCCAGCACATTGGGCAGGCGCAGCAAAGGCTCGCTCTGCACCGTGGCGGGCTCTGCGTCGAACACGTCGAGGGCTGCGCGCCGGGTCGGGTTGGCGGCGAGTTCGGCATAGAGGGCGCCGGGCTCGACAAGCTCAGCCCGACTGACGTTGACCAGCAGGGAGTCGGCCTTCATCCGCGCGAGATCGGCGCGGGTCACGCAGCCACGGGTGGCCTCGTTCAGGCGCAGATGCAAAGAGAGGACGTCGGCCTCGCGAAAGAAGCTCTCCTTGTCACAGGCGCTGGCATGGCCATCCTGCTCGGCCTGCCGGCGGGAGCCCTCGCTGCCCCAGATCAGCACCGACATGCCGAAGGCCCGGCCGTAACCGGCCACCAGTCTGCCAATCTTGCCGTAGCCCCAGATGCCGAGCGTCAGCCCCTGCAAGGTACGCCCCAGCCCCAGTGTGCCGGACTGCTGCCACAGCCCCTGGGCGAGGGCATGGCAATAGGCCGGGAGGTGGCGGGAGGTCGCCATGATGAGGGCCCAGCAGAGCTCGGCGGGCGCCACCGGGCTGCCGATGCCTTCGGCGACGGCCACCCCGTGGCGCTGACACAGGAGGGGGTCGATATGCTGGCTGATCTTGCCGGTCTGGCTGATGAGCAGAAGGGAGGGGAGCCTGCGCAGCAAGGCTTCGTCGATGCGGGTGCGCTCGCGGATGAGCACCAGCGCCTCCACCCCTGCCAGCCTGGCGGCAAGGCGCTCGGGGTCAGGTTCGCTTCGGGTGAGAATGGTGACGTCGTGGCCCGCCAGGCGGGCAAAGCAGGGCAGATGATGCACCTGATCCTGATAGTCATCCAGTATGGCAATCCGCATAAGCACTCCGTGTCGCAGGGGGGACTGGCGGCATATCCTACCGGAAACGGGGTGAGCTGTGTGGTCAAATGAGCATGTATGGCGCTGGGTGGTGGAATCAGCGAAGAAGCGGCTGCCGCCGGCGGGCCGAAAACAGACGGGGCTCCCGTGTGGGAGCCCCGTTGGCAGCTTTGTGTCGATGACTTAGCCGAGTTTGCAGCAGCTGCCGTGGCTTGTTGCTTATCAGCCGAGTTTACGGCCGATGGGCTGGCAGCCGCCGTGGCTTATTGCTTATCAGCCGAGTTTACGGCCGATGGGTTGGCTGCCGCTGTGGTTTGTTGCTTATCAGCCGAGTTTGCGGCCGATGGGTTGGCAGCCGCCGTGGCTTGTTACTTATCAGCCGAGTTTGCGGCCGGAGAGGCGGCACCACTCTTCCTTGACGGCGGTCGGGTCCATCTCGAACCACTGGCCGTAGATGGTCTCCAGCTCCGGCGCCTGGCTTTCCAGCACGCCGGACAGGGCCATCAGGCTGCCCGCCTTGCCGTGGCCGGCGATAAGCGGCGCCAGCTCGCGCAGCGGGCCGGCCAGGATGTTGGCGACCACCACGTCCGCTTCGACGTCTTGCGGCTGATCCGCCGGCAGGTAGAGCTCGATCTGATCGGCGACGCCATTGCGCATCGCGTTGTCACGGCTGGCCTGGATGGCCTGCGGATCGATGTCGATGCCGATGACCCGGGCGGCGCCCAGTTTCAGGGCGGCGATGCCGAGGATGCCGGAGCCGCAACCAAAGTCGACCACGGTTTTACCGGCCAGATCCAGCCCGTCCAGCCACTGCAGGCAGAGCGCCGTGGTGGGGTGGGTACCGGTACCGAAGGCCAGACCCGGGTCCAGCATGACGTTGACCGCATCCGGGTTTGGCACGTCGCGCCAGCTCGGGCAGATCCAAAGCCGCTCACCGAACTGCATGGGGTGGAAGTGATCCATCCACTCGCGCACCCAGTCCTTGTCCTCCAGCTGCTCCACCTTGTAGCCCACGTCTTCGCCGAAGATCTGCTGGAAGAAGGCGATGGTGGGCGCCGGATCGGTTTCGGCGTCGAACAGCCCCATCACTTCGGTCTCGCCCCACAGCGGGGTTTCGCCCGGCATGGGTTCATAGACGGGCACATCCTTGGCATCCATAAAGGTCACCGCCTGGGCACCACGCCCCAGCAGCATGTTGCTCACCTTGTCCGCCGTCTTGGCGGTGGCGTTGATTCGAATTTGTATCCAGGGCATGGCGTCGACTCTTCATAAATGTGAAACCGCGGGATTCTATCATCATGGGCGTGTGCTGTCGTGGTTTGCCCATGCAGTGTGGTGGAGGAGGCGGACTTTGCCGAGTTGGCACGGTTCATGTATTCCTCATTGGGTGACGGGAAGCAACCTGTTCCCGCTGAATGCTTTGCTCTAGGAAAGTTCCGTCATCTTTTTCAGCCACCTTCGGGTGGCTTTTTTTTGCCTGCGAGGCGGCAGGGGCGGCAGGCCACGGTGGCAGGGCAAAATGTAGCAAGCAAGCGGGGAGGGGGGGCGGGATTGGCACACTAGCTGCAAAGGTTCAGAGGTCCTGCATAAGGATATGTGTGTGATTGTTACCCCAACGTTCAGGTATTTAGGGCCATCCCGGCGGGATGGCCCCTTTTTTTGGCTTTTTTATGGTGAAGCTGCGTGGTGACTGTCTGTTGCCTGATGTGTGCTGTGCAGTGATGGGGCTTGTCACTGGTGAGTTCACCCCATGATGGTGCAGTTTTTACCCATAAGGGATTAGTTGCCGAACCGGCTCATGTCGATCACCAGCTTGCCCACCATGCGGCCGGCTTCCACTTCGGCATGGGCCTGAGCCAGGGTCGTCGGGGTCAGCTCGGGTACCACCTTGCTGAGGGTGCTCTTGACCACGCCCTGATCCACCAGTGCGGCGACCAGCCCCAACAGATTGTGCTGCTCGATCATGTCCGGGGTCTGGAACAGGGAGCGGGTAAACATGAACTCCTGGCTGAAGGTGACGCTCTTGCTCTTGAGCAGGGAGAGATCCCAGGGCTCGCTCGACTCGGCGATGGTGCAGATATGGCCGAACGGGCTGATGAGGTTGGCCATGGCATCCCAGTGCTGCTCGGTGGCATTGGTGCAGAAGATGGCGTCCACCTGGTTGATGCCGAGGGCGGTGAGCTCCTCCTGCAACTGGTGATGGCTCACCACCTGATGGGCCCCCATCTGCAGACACCAGGCCCGGGTTTCGGGGCGAGAAGCTGTGGCGATCACCTCCATGCCGGTGAGCTGGCGGGCCAGCTGGATGGCGATGGAGCCGACCCCGCCGGCGCCGCCGATGATCAGCAGCCGTCCGCGGCTCTCGCGGCTGAGGCGCATGCGCTCGAACAGGGTCTCCCAGGCGGTGATGGCGGTGAGCGGCAGGGCGGCCGCTTCCAGGTCGCTCAGGCTGGCGGGGGCGAGGGCGGCGATGCGCTCATCCACCAGTTGCAGGGCGCTGTTGCTGCCGGGTCGGCTGATGTCGCCGGCATACCAGACCCGGTCGCCCGCCTTGAACAGGGTCACCTCGCGGCCGACGGCGATCACCTCGCCCACGGCGTCCCAGCCCAGCACCCGCGGGCTGCTCTCGACCTTGGCCTTGGGGGCGCGCACCTTGGTGTCGACCGGGTTGATGGAGGTGGCGTTGACCCGCACCAGCAGGTCGCGCGGGCCCGGCGTCGGGTCGGCCAGATTGGCCTCGATAAAGCAGTCGGGATGATCGCTCGGCAGATAGTGGGTCAGGGCGATGGCTTTCATGGCAGTTCCTTTCAAATCGGTTGGATGGGGATTGCCAGCCACTCTAGTCTGGTTGATTATTCAGATTAAGATGGGTAATTGGTAAAGACTGTTTGAATATATGAACAATGTCGAACTGGAGCTGATGGGGCTGTTCGCCACTGTGGTGGAGCAGGGCAGTTTTACCGGCGCGGCCGAGCTGCTTGGCATGCCCAAATCTTCGGTCAGCCAGAAGATCTCGCGGCTCGAATCCCAGCTCGGGGTGCGCCTGTTGCAGCGCACCACCCGCCGGCTGAGCCTGACCCCGCAGGGAGAGGTCTATGTGGAGCAGTGCCGGGCGCTGCTGGCGCTGGCCCGCAGCGCCAATCTGGCGATGGCGCGGCTGCGCGCGGCCCCGGCCGGGCGGGTGCGGATCACCGCGCCGGAGGCGACCGGCACCCTGCTGCTCGGCCGGATCCTGGCCGAGTTTCGAGCCCTCTATCCCGAGGTGGTGCTGGAGCTGACCCTCTGCGATGAGCAGCTCGATCTGGTGGGGGAGGGTTACGATCTGGCGCTGCGGGCGGCGCCGCTGAAAGACTCCTGCCTGATCTGCCGGCGCATCGGTCAGGTGCCGCGGTACTTGGTGGCGGCACCCGCCTATCTGGCGGCCCACGGCATGCCGCAACAGCTGAGCGAGCTGGGTCGATACGCCTGCCTGGTGCACACGTCGTTGCCGGTGTGGCCGCTGCAGGAGGGGGGCTGGCGGCCGCAGGGGGCCTGCATCAGCAACAGCCTGCTGGCGCTGCGGGAGCTGGCCATCAATGAAGGGGGAATTGCCCTGTTGCCCCATCACGTCTGCGAAGGGGATCTGGCGAGTGGCCGCTTGCAGAGGGTGTTGCCCGAGCTCACCGTGCCGCCCAACCCCTTCTATCTCATCTACCCGAGCCGGGAGCACCTGGCGCCCGCCCTGCGCAGCCTGATGGATTTTGTGGCCGAGCGGTTGCCGTTTGCCTGAGGTTACCAGCCGCTCTGGCCGGCGGACTCCTGATTGGGCTTGAGGCCGAGTGGCACCGACTGGCGCTCCGCCAGCATGCGGATCTGCCCTTCAATGAGGCTGGCGTTGGGGCCCAGCACCAGCACCAGCTGATGGTCGTTGAGCTGGATCCAGGAGAGGCAGCCCAGCCCCAGCAGGCGGGATTGATCCACCAGCGAGATGTCGCGCACCCGCAGGCTGAGGCGGGTGAGACAGACGCTCATCGCCTGCAGGTTGTCCATGCCGCCCAGCACCTTGAGGTACTGGATCGCCAACATCTGGGGATCGGAGGGGGCGACGCTGGCCAGGCGCGGGTGTTCCGGGGCGATGGGCTTGCTCGGCAGGCTGAGGGGCGTGCGCTCCAACAGCTGGTAGAACAGCAAGGTGTAGGCGACGAAGAACAGGATGCCGACCGGAATGAGCCAGAAGCTGTGCTCGCCGGCGTGGTAGCTCAGCACCAGATCCAGCAGGCCGGCGGAGAAGTAACTGCCCACCTTGATGCCGAGCGCACTGCAGGTGGCGAGCGATAATCCGGTCAGCAGGGCGTGGGCCAGAAACAGCCAGGGGGCGGTGAAGGCGAACAGGAACTCGATGGGCTCGGTGATCCCCACCAGCGCCGAGGTGAGCGCCAGGGTGAGCAGCAGCCCCCCTTGCGGCAGTCGCTGCATGCGCTGGCGGTGCAGCCAGATGGCGAAACAGGCGCCAGGCAGGCCGAACATGATGATGGGGTAGAGCCCGGCCACATAGCCTTCGTGCAGCGGCTGGGCGCTGGCCAGCGCCTGCAGGTTGCTCTCTCCCAGCCCGATGAGGCTGCCCAGCACCTGGTGCAGACCGAGCGGGATCAGCAGCCGGTTCAGCACGCCGTAGCAGAAGGCGCCGAGCGGGGTGGTGAGCAGCTCGGAGGCGAGCAGGGTGATGCCCTGCTCCAGCAGCGGCCAGAGCAGCGCGAGGGGGAAGGCCAGCAGCAGGCAGGCCAGCGCCGAGGCGAGCAGGCTGGTGAAATCGCCGTTGACCAGCCGCAGCCAGTGGGGCATGGGGTGGCGCTTGAGCCAGGGGTAGACGATGGCGGTGGTCAATCCCGCCAGCAGGCCGCAGATCATGTCGCTGTGCAGGCCGGGGGCCAGGGTGCCGAGCGCCGAGCTCAGCAGCAGGAAGTTGACCGCCCCGGCCAGCGCCTGGCTCCCCTCGCCCTGGCGGCTCAGCCCGAAGGCGATGGCCACCGCATAGATGAGTGGCATCTGGCTGAACAGGGCGCGACCGGTGAGGGAGAGCACCGCCAGATCCAGCACGTCCGGCTGGCCGAGCCGATAGAGCAGGGCCGCCAGCGGCAGGATGGAGACCGGCAGCAACAGGGCGTAACCGAGTCGCTGCAGGGCTTGGGTCAGGATCTGTCTGGCGTTCTGGACGGGCATAAGGGCGCACTGTTTTGTGACATGGCGCACAGTTTACCCTTAAAGCACCCATTTTGGGATAGTTTCGGAACCCTTTATTAATCCATTGCTGAACAAGGTTCGAAGAGCCGCCGCACGCTCTGGCTCGGAGCCGGGGTGAGCAGGCTGACCAGCACGAAGGCGATCAGCCCCAGCGCCAGGCTCGGCACTATGGCGTGCAGGCCGGCCAGCTTGATCCCCCACTGGCTCAAGATGCCGTAGCAGAGGATGCCGCACACCATGCTGGCCAGGGCGCCCGGGCCGTTGGCCCGTGACCAGTAGAGGCCAAGCACCAGCGGCCAGAGGAACACCGCCTGCAGGCCGCCAAAGGCGAGCAGGTTGAGCCAGATGATCATCTCGGGGGGCTGCAGCGCCGCCAGCAGCACCAGGGTACCCAGGATCAGGGTGCAGAGCAGGGAGAGGCGCGGCACCCGTACCTCCAGCTTCTCCTGGCCGGCCTTCTCCGGGCTCAGGTAGTTGAGGTAGAGATCCTTCACCAACGTGGCGGAGGCCTGGATCAGCTGGGAATCGATGGTGGACATGATGGCCGCCATGGGGGCCGCCAGGAAGACCCCGGCCAGCCAGGGGGGCAGCACTTCCATCATCAGGGAGGGCATGATTTTGTCCGGGCTGTCCATGCCGGGCAGGATGGCGCGGCCCAGCGCCCCGGCCAGGTGCATGCCGAACATCAGCAAGGCGCTGACGATGGTGCCGATCAGGATGCCGCGATGCAGCGCCTTGCTGTCGCGATAGCCAAAGCAGCGCAGGGCCGAGTGGGGCAGCCCCACCACCCCGACGCAGACCAGCACCCAGAAGCTCAGCATGAAGGGCTGGGTCAGCATGTCGCCGGCCCCCTGCGGGCTCACCAGCTTGGGATCGATCGCCTTGAGCTGGTGGATAAGGTTGGGCAAACCATCCCCCGCGATCAGGATCCCCGCCAGCAGGGCGCCGGTGCCGATCAGCATGATGATCCCCTGCAGCGCATCGGTCATCACCACGGCGCGAAAGCCGCCGATCACCGTGTAGAGCAGCACGCAGCCGGCAAACAGGAACAGCCCCTGCTGATAAGAGAGGCCGGTGGCGGTCTCCAGCAGGCGGGCGCCGCCGATGAACTGCACCACCATGGTGGCGATGAAGGCGAGGATGATGGTGACCGAGCCCAGCACCACCACGGCCCTGCTCTGGTAGCGGGCCCACAGCATGTCGTTGATGGTCACCGCATTGACCCGGCGGGCGATGATGGCGAACTTCTTGCCAAGCACCCCCAGGGTGAGCCAGACGGTGGGCAGCTGGATCATCGCCAGCAGCACCCAGCCAAGGCCAATCTTGTAGGCGGCACCCGGCCCGCCGATAAAGGAGGAGGCCGAGGTGTAAGTGGCCACCAGGGTCATGGCCAGCACCAGGCCGCCCATGCTGCGGTTGCCGATGAAGTACTCCTGCACGAAGTCACCGCCCACCCGGTGGCGGCTGGCCCAGAAACCGACCCCCAGCACCAGCACCAGATAGATGCACAGCGGCAGCAGCAGCTCAAGATTCATGGGGAGGCTCCTTGTCATCGAGGGGCTGGGAGTCGAGGGGGATATCTACGAACAGGCGATCCACCATCAGGCCGCACAGCACGATGAACAGCAGCGGCATCAGAATGCAGCTGAGCAGGAACCAGAGCGGCATATCCCAGAATTCGATCTCTTCGGGGATGAAATAGGCCGTGCCATACCAGGCAAGGAAGTAGAGCAGGGTCAGCAGCAGGCAGAGTGCTGCTTCCCGACGAGCGAGCGCAAAACGGTTCACCTTGGCCTCCGACAATTTCGAGGGGCGCAAGGATAACAAAAAAGGGCCATGTCGCCATGGCCCTTTTTTAGCAGAAGATCTGCGGACGCGAGTCTTACAGACCCAGCTTCTTGTGCAGGTAGTGGATATTGGTACCACCGTGCTGGAAGTTTTCGTCCTTCATGATCTCTTTTTGCAGGGAGACGTTGGTCTTGATCCCTTCCACCACCAGCTCGTCCAGCGCCTGACGCATGCGGGCAATGGCGACGTCGCGGTTTTCACCGTAACAGATCAGCTTGCCGATCATGGAGTCGTAGTAGGGCGGCACCTTGTAGCCGGCGTAGATGTGGGAGTCCCAACGTACGCCCAGACCACCCGGCGCGTGGAAGCGCTGGATCAGGCCCGGAGACGGCATGAAGGTGGCCGGGTCTTCGGCGTTGATCCGGCACTCGATGGCGTGGCCACGGATGCGGATGTCCTGCTGGGTGATCGACAGGGGCTGGCCGGCGGCGATGCGCAGCTGCTCCTTGATGAGGTCGACGCCGGTGACCATCTCGGTAACCGGGTGCTCTACCTGGATACGGGTGTTCATCTCGATGAAATAGAACTCGCCGTTTTCGTACAGGAACTCGAAAGTACCCGCACCGCGGTAGCCGATCTCGATACAGGCGCGCACGCAGCGCTCACCGATGAACTTGCGCATCTCGGCGGTGATGCCCGGCGCCGGTGCCTCTTCGACCACCTTCTGGTGGCGACGCTGCATGGAGCAGTCGCGCTCGCCCAGATAGAGGGCGTTGCCCTGGCCGTCTGCCAGCACCTGGATCTCGATGTGGCGCGGGTTCTCCAGGTACTTCTCCATGTAGACCATGTCGTTCTTGAAGAACTGGCCTGCTTCGGACTTGGTCAGCGCGATGGCGGCAGCCAGCTCGGCTTCGCTGCGCACCACGCGCATGCCGCGACCACCACCGCCACCGGCGGCCTTGATGATCACCGGGTAGCCGATGCGCTTGGCAATGGCGGCGTTGTGCTTGGCATCGCTGTCAACCGGACCGTCGGAGCCCGGTACGCAGGGTACGCCCGCCTTCTTCATCGCCTCGATGGCGGAGACCTTGTCACCCATCAGGCGAATGGTCTCGGCGCGCGGGCCGATGAAGACGAAGCCGGATTTCTCGACCACTTCGGCAAAGTCGGCGTTCTCGGAGAGGAAGCCGTAGCCGGGGTGAATGGCAACGGCACCGGTCACCTCGGCGGCGGCGATGATGGCCGGCACGTTGAGGTAGGAGTCGGTACTGGCCGGTTTGCCGATACAGATGGTTTCGTCGGCCAGCAGCACATGCTTGAGCTCCCGGTCGGCGGTGGAGTGAACGGCCACTGTCTTGATCCCGAGCTCTTTGCAGGCGCGCAGGATCCGCAGGGCAATTTCACCGCGGTTGGCGATGACTACTTTGTCCAACATGGGTGGCGATTTCCCTTATTCGATGATGAACAGCGGCTCGTCGAATTCGACGGCCTGACCATTTTCAACCAGGATCGCTTTGATCACGCCGGCCTTGTCGGATTCGATTTGGTTCATCATTTTCATGGCTTCGACGATGCACAGGGTATCGCCGACATTGACGTGCTGGCCCACTTCCACGAACGGCTTGGCTTCCGGGCTGGAAGAGCGGTAGAAGGAACCGACCATGGGGGAGCGCATCAGGTGACCGGCCGGGGTGGCGTCGGCAGCCGGTGCGGCGGCGGCCGGGGCTGCGGCGACAGGAGCGGCTACCGGAGCAGCAACCTGCGGCATGATCATCTGCGGAGCAGCGGTCACCTGACCGGAGAAGTTGCGGCTGATGCGAACGGACTCTTCACCTTCGGAGATCTCCAGTTCGGCGATGCCGGACTCTTCAACCAGTTCAATCAGCTTCTTGATTTTGCGGATATCCATTAGCATTCTCTTTCTTCTTTATCTGATCAGTGATTATCAAGCCGCGCGCAACTGGTGCACGGCCGCGGTTAAAGCGAATTGGTAGCCATCGGCCCCCAGCCCACAAATGACCCCCTTGGCGACATCAGACAGATAGGAGTGATGACGGAAGGGTTCCCTGGCGTGGACGTTGGACAGGTGAACCTCGATAAAGGGGATGGCCACACCCAGCAGCGCATCGCGGATGGCGACGCTGGTGTGGGTGAAGGCGGCCGGATTGATGATGATGAAGTCCACCTGACCCATGGCCTGGTGGATGCGGCCGACCAGCTCATGTTCGGCGTTGGATTGCAGGTGTTCCAGTGTGACCCCGAGTTCGCCGGCACTTAGCGTCAGATCGGCGACGATCTCATCGAGCGTCTTGCTGCCGTAGATGCCCGGTTCCCGTTTGCCCAGCAGGTTCAGGTTCGGCCCGTTGAGCAGGAGAATTCGGTGTTTTTGCGACATATTGAGTACATCCTCGATGATAATGCTGCTATCTGTCAGCTATCTTGTGGACTACCAGAAATCTAGCCATTTTCTGCTCAAATCGGTGTGCACTGGCACACAGATTTCGCAATTATATTGATTTCGTGAAAATTAGCAGCATTTTACTGGTCTAATCTCTACATCTGTCTGTTTTTTGCTCTATCTGGTCGGCTGTCAAAACACTCACTAGCAGGAATGACAAAGCCGGCACAGGGCCGGCTTTGGAGGCAAAAGGCAGGCGGGATCAGGCGGCTTCGGACTTCTCGCGAATGAGTTTGTCCACTACGCCCGGATCCGCCAGGGTGGAGATATCCCCCAGGCTGTCGGTCTCGCCGGTGGCGATCTTGCGCAGAATGCGCCGCATGATCTTGCCGGAACGGGTCTTGGGCAGCCCCTCGGCCCAGTGGATCACGTCCGGGGTGGCGATGGCGCCGATCTCCTTGCGGACCCACTCCTTCACCTCCTTGTGCAGCTCCCGGCTCGGCTCTTCGCCGGCGATCAGGGTGACATAGGCGTAGATGCCCTGGCCCTTGATCTCGTGCGGTACCCCCACCACAGCCGCTTCGGCGATCTTGGGATGAGCCACCAGCGCGGATTCGATCTCGGCGGTGCCCATGCGGTGGCCGGAGACGTTCAGTACATCATCCACCCGGCCGGTGATCCAGTAGTAGCCATCCTCGTCGCGACGGGCACCGTCGCCGGTGAAGTAGCGGCCGGGGAAAGTGGAGAAGTAGGTCTGCTCGAAGCGCTCGTGATCGCCGAATACGGTGCGCATCTGGCCCGGCCAGGAGTCGGTGATCACCAGGTTGCCCTCGGTGGCCCCCTCCAGCGGCTCGCCCATGTTGTCCACCAGCGCCGGCTGCACGCCGAAGAAGGGGCGGGTGGCCGAGCCTGGCTTGAGATCGGTGACGCCGGGCAGCGGGCTGATGAGGATGCCGCCGGTCTCGGTCTGCCACCAGGTGTCGACGATGGGGCAACGCTCGTCGCCTATGGTGCGGTAGTACCACTCCCAGGCTTCCGGGTTGATGGGCTCGCCCACCGAACCCATGATGCGCAGGCTCGAACGGGAGGTACCCTCAACGGCCTCGTTGCCCTTGGCCATCAGCGCGCGGATGGCGGTGGGGGCGGTATAGAGGATGGTGACCTGGTGCTTGTCCACCACCTGGCTCATGCGGTTGGTCGCCGGGTAGTTGGGCACCCCTTCGAACATGATGGTGGTGGCGCCGTTGGCGAGCGGCCCGTAGACCAGGTAGGAGTGGCCGGTGACCCAGCCCACGTCGGCGGTACACCAGTAGATGTCCTCCTCGTGGTAGTCGAAGATGTACTTGAAGGTGAGGGTGGCATAGACCAGGTAGCCGCCGGTGGTGTGCAGCACCCCTTTGGGCTTGCCGGTGGAGCCGGAGGTGTAGAGGATGAACAGCGGGTCTTCGGCCCCCATCGCCTCCGGCGGGCAGTCGCTGCTGACGGCAGCCGTTGCCTCATGCCACCACAGATCGCGGTGGTTGTGCCAGGCGATGTTGCCGCCGGTACGTTTGAGCACGATCACCTTGCTGACCTTGGTCTCCGGGTTGGTGAGCGCTTCATCCACGTTCTTCTTGAGCGGCACCGGGCGGCCACCGCGCAGCCCCTCATCGGCGGTGACGACGATGGTGGAGCCGGAGTCGATGATGCGACCGGCCAGGGCTTCTGGCGAGAAACCGCCGAAGACGATGCTGTGCACGGCGCCGATGCGGGTACAGGCCAGCATGGCGATGGCCGCTTCCGGCACCATGGGCATGTAGAGGCAGACCACGTCGCCGCGATGCACCCCTTGTGCCTTCAAGACATTGGCAAACTTGCACACCTCGGTGTGCAGCTCGCGATAGGTGAGCTTGCGATCCTCGGCCGGGTTGTCCCCTTCCCAGATGATGGCGACCTTGTCGCCGCGCTCGCTCAGATGGCGATCCAGGCAGTTGGCAGAGACGTTGAGCAAGCCGTCTTCATACCACTTGATGGAGACGTGGCCCGGATCGTAGGAGGTGTTCTTGACCCGGGTATAGGGCTTCATCCAGTCGAGGATCTTGCCCTGCTCGCCCCAGAAGGCATCCGGGTTCTGCACCGAGGCCTGGTACATGGCCTCATACCCCGCCTTGTCCAGCAGGGCGCCCTGGCTGATGTGGGCTTTGACCGGGTAGACCTTGCTCTCGCTCATGTGTCACTCCTTTGAATACATTTTTGTAATGATTGGATAACAACTTATACCTTTGGCGGGGGAGGGCAATTAGACTTTTGGATAGATGGCAACATCCGCTTACAGTCGCGTCGATGACAATTCATCGCCGATTGGGTAAAACGTCGCTTTTACCGATGGAGACAGCCCCCGTGTTGACCCTGCTTCTTTGCTCCTCCCTCTGGCAGTTCGAGGCCCCGAAGGCCACCGATGAGGCCGCATTGGCCGCCCCCCATGCCAACGGTCTTGAACTGACACCGACACAGCCCGATTCACCCTCACTGCGGGATCACATCAGCGGCCAGCTGAGCGAGGCCTGGCTGGCGCGCAAGCCACCGGTGTCCGTCACCCTCGGGGAGAAAAAGTCCTCCTATCCGCAGGACTCCTTGCTGGAAGAGTCACGCCGGCAGCAGGACGAAGGGTGGGACGCCAGGCTGACCTTCAACGATTGAGTTGGCAGCGGCTGTCACCCCCCTGGTGCGGGGCTCAGCACCAGTGATTCCTGCCCGATGCCAGCTGCGCCGCCAGATGGGGCTCGGCCAGCGGATGGCTGAACAGATAGCCCTGCCCCTCCTGACAGTGGAGGGATTGCAAAAACTGGCGCTGGGCCTGGGTCTCTATCCCTTCGGCGGTCACCACCATGCCCAGGCTGTCGGCCAGGTTGACGATGGTGCGGCACAGCTCCCGGCTGTGCTTGTCATCGGGCAGCGCCTGCACGAAGGTCTTGTCTATCTTGATCCGATCGATAGGCAGGCTTTTCAGCAGGCTCAGGGATGAGAAGCCGGTGCCAAAGTCGTCGATGGCGATCTGCACCCCCAGCTCCTTCAGCCGCTTGAACAGCTGCAGACTCTGGTCGACCCGCTGGATGATGCTCTCGGTGACCTCTATCTCCAGCCGCTGCGGCGGAAAACCGGTCTCGGCCAGGATGGCGGCGACCCGCTCCACGTAACCTGCCGAGCGCATCTCCCGTACCGACACATTGACCGACAGTCTGGGCACCGCCAACCCTGCGGCCAGCCAGGCTTGTCCCTGCTGGCAGGCGGTACGCATCACCCACTCCCCGATCTGCTCGATGAGACCGCACTCCTCGGCCACCGGAATGAAGCGGGTTGGCCCTATCATGCCCTCGCTGGGGTGTTGCCAGCGCAGCAGGGCTTCCAGCCCGCTCAGCTGGTTGCTGGCCAGATCCGTCATGGGTTGATAGAGGATGCAGAGCTGCTGCTGCTCGATGGCCTGGAACAGCCCCTGCTCCATGCTCAGTCGCTCCCGGGTCTGCTCCGTCATGTCCGGGGTATAGAAGAGGTAACCGTTGCGGCCCTGGTTCTTCGCCTCGTACATGGCGCTGTCGGCGGCACTGACCAGGGTGTCCGGGGTGGTGGCGTGTTCCGGATAGAGGGCGATGCCGATGCTGGCGGAGACGGCCACCCGCTCGTGATCCAGCTCGACCGGCTCGCGCAGGCGGGCCAGCAGCTGCTCGGCGAGCCTGGCCAGCTCCTCCGGCTGTTCGAAGTAGGGGATCAGCACCAGAAACTCGTCGCCCCCCAGCCGGGCCGCCACGTCGTTGTGGTGCAGGAGCCGGCGAATGCGCTCGGCCAGCAGCTTGAGCAGCTCGTCCCCGGCCCGGTGGCCCAGGGTGTCGTTGATCAGCTTGAAGCCGTCCAGATCGATGAACAGCAAGGCGAGCTGCTGCCGGTTGAGGTGGGCGGTCTTGATCTCCAGCTCAAGCCGCTCCTGCAGCAGGTTGCGGTTGCCGAGCTCGGTCAGGGGATCGTGATAGGCGAGGTGGTTGAGTTGTGCCTCGGCCTTGCGAATGGCGCTGATGTCGGAGAAGGCGATGACATAGTTGGTGGTGTTGTGGCGGCTGTCGTGGACGGCGCTGACATGCTGCCAGGAGGTGAAGTAGCCGCCATCCTTGCGCAGGCACATCATCTCGCCATGCCAGGCGTGGCTGCCGGGCAGCAGGGTGTGCCAGGGGTAGTCGATGTCGGTGTGGCGGCGCGGGTGCATGATGGCTTCCGGTGACTTGCCGACGACCTCGTCCTCCTCGTACTGGGTCATGCTGCAGAAGGCCGGGTTGACCGAGATGATCTGGCGCTGGCCATCCATGATGATGATGCCTTCGGCAGCGGTTTCGAACACCACGTTGGCCTGGCGCAGCTTGTCTTCCTGGGTGCAGCGATCGGTGGCGTCGTGGATCACTCCGGTGATGCGTCGCCCCAGATGTTCGCTGGCTGCCACGTGATCGGCATGGATGTCGACCCAGCCTCGCTGCTGATCGGGCCCCAGGTAACCGAGGGTGAGATGAATGGGGGCCGTGCCCTTGAGCGCCGCCCTGAGCTGCTCGCCAGAGAGGGGGTCGAAACGCTTGATGAACTGCTCCATTCCCCCCTGAAACTCGCTGGCGGCGGTGCCGAGCAGCTGCTCGACCCGGCCGTCAAACTGCAATCTGTCCTCCTTGACGTGCCACTCCCACACCCCGATCCGGCCGGCATTCATGGCCAGTTGCAGCCGCCGCTGCGACTCGACCTGTTCGGTCACGTCGCGCACTATGGTGAGAATGCCGTCGGGCAGGCCCTGTTCGTCGAGCATGGGGCTGTAGATCGCCTGCCAGTGGCGTTGCTGGCCCTGATGGGCCGCGGTATGGCCGCTCAGGTTCAGTTCGACCCGGGGGACGCCGCTGCTGATGATCTGCTGGAACAGGGGCTCCAGCACGGGGGCCAGGGCCGGGACGATTTCCCGCAGGGTGTGGCCATAGTGCTCCTCCCGGGAGAGGCCGTTGAGGTCGGCCAGGGTCTGGTTGACGCTGCGGCAGCGGAAGTGGCGATCGAAGATGCCTATGCCAAACGGGGCCAGTTCGAACAGCTGCTGCAGCTCGTTCACGCTCAACTGCCCCGCCTGCGGCGGATCGGGCATGGCGTCGAAAAGCTCTTTCCCCATCACGGGACTCCGAAATTGACTGTTTTGTCATTTGAGGTGTTGTCAGTATGGCATGAAGCCTACTGGAGGGAAGAGGTGGGGGCTCATTTGCCCCCAGTTTTGTTATTTTCCGAAGTGGTAGCTCAGGGTGAGGTTGATCACCGGTTGCCAGTCATGCTCCTTGATGAGCCACTGCTTGGCGCCGAACTCGGTGCCAAGGCGCCATTGCTGCCAGCACCAGCCGCGCTCCAGCGTAAGCCCCCAGTCCCGCAAGCCTTCGTTCGCCCCATAGGCGGCCATGTGGGCCTGACTGCCGCGGGTCAGCCAGAGATTGAGGGAGAGCCCGGCGGGCAGCGGCAGGCTGTGCTCCATGTACCAGAGCTGGCCATAGCGCCCGCTGACGTCATAGAGCTGGCCCAGGGTGAGCTGGTGATCGTTATCCAGTTGCCAGCCCAGGCGCCAGAGTGCGCTGAAGCGGGTGCGGTCGATCACCTCCATCGGGCTGACGCCGAGGGCGATAAAACTCTTGTCGTAGAGCGGCAGCGCCACCCCGGCGCTCTGGCCGTCGGCGAAGATGAGGCCGACCTGGGTCTCCCGCTCGTAGCCGACCCAGAACTGGGTGCTGTCGCTGCTGCCGCTGCCCGCCTGCTTGCTGTCCAGCTGCCACTGACCGCCGATGGCCAGCTCCTTGGCGCAGACCGGCAGCGCCAGGAGCAGCAGCACCAGCCAGTGCTTATTTGTTGCCATAGAGCCGCACCCAGTCCCGATCCTGATGCATGCCCATCAGGTGGCAGATGATGCCGGAACGCTGGAAGGCGTAGATGAGCAGCACGCTGGTGGCGCTGAGCGCCATGATGAGGCCGAAATTGTTGGGCAGGATGGTGCCCTGGCGGGCGGTCCACCACAGCAGAAGCGGGCCCCACAGGTGCACGAAGATGCTCTTGTGGAAGATGAAGACGGTCAGCGAGTACATGCCGATCCAGTTGAGGGGGCGCCAGCAGAGGCGAATGTTGCGTTGATGCAGCCAGAGCACGGCCCCGATCACCAGAAACTCCATTCCCCAGATGCCGGCGCGGCCGACCATGTCCATCGCCAGTTCGTGTTCGTTGGCGTAGATGTCGCTGAGCTCGACCGTGCTGGTCTCGCCGAACATGAGATAGCAGGCCAGCGCCACCAGCGAGAGCGTCAGCACCAGCGTGTTGAGGCGGTCCCGCCATTGGGGCCGCTGATGCCAGCACCAGCCGTAGAGGAAGCCGAAGCAGCCGCTGGCCATGAAGAGGTCGAGGCGGGCATCCAGCTCGTAGTCGGGGTGCACGTGCAGCTTCATCCAACCATCGAGGTGACCGAGCAGATCCTGCACGCCGAGCTGATCCAGCAGCAGGCTGAGCAGGGTCAGCAGCAACATGCCGCGGATGCCGAACCAGGCGTAGACCAGCGAGAAGAGCGCCAGCAGGCACATCCACAGCATCACCGGATAGAAAGAGATCGCCTCGCCGAAGTTGGGGGCGATGACCAGTCCTTCCACATAGAGCACCAGTATGATGCTGGCGAACAGCACCAGTTTGCCGCCCAGCTGCGGTCTGAAGCTGGCCTGATCACGGCGACTGAGGTTGAAGGCGGCCAGTGCCAGGTAGATCTGGCTGACCCAGGGGATGAGCCAGGCCGACACCTGGGCCGTCAGATGATCCATGGGCAGCAGCTGACCGGCCATCGCCTTGTGGGAGAGGTAGAAGCTGTTCCACAGGGCGTGCTCCCGATTGAAGAAGTCGATGTACCAGTAGTTGAGGTAGCCGGTGTAGTGCTCGAAGACGGCCATGAAGATGACGAGCCCTCGCAGCAGATCGAGGCCCGTGATGCGCGCATCCTGTGGAGGCATGCTGATGCTCCTGTATCGGTCGGAAAAGGAGCGGCACTATAGCGGTTGTCGTGAAACTGAACGGGAGCTGAATGTAAGCGAATGTTACCCGCAATTACCCCGCTGACCTTGCCACAAGGGCAACCGGGGGGATCGGGCTGTCATGATTTGTAATAGTTTTGGCGCTTTTTCAGCCTTTCTGGCGGCCAAACGCCTGGATGCCGCGCACCAGGACCAGCCAGCCGACCACGTGAAACGGCAGCGCCATGGCGTAGAGCAGCAGCCAGTGGGCCTCGCTGCCACTGCTGTGAATGAAGTCGATCCAGGCGGCCAGCAGGGCCAGCATGCCCGCTATCTGGAAGCGGCGGCGCAGCACCACCTCGACGCCGAGGTTGGCAAGGTAAAGGGTCAGCAGGATGCCGGCGAAGCCGGTGAGCTGGGCGGTGCCGTAGAGTTCCCGGTCCGGATTGAACAGCAGGGCGACGAGGGGAGTAATGCCCTGATCCTGCGGGATCAGGGCCAGCAGCCAGCATGCTATCAGGAGCAGGGCTGTCTTCATCGGCTTAGTCGGCGGCTTGCGCCGGTTTGACCAGGCTCAGGTAGTTGGCATCCATCTTGAGGAATACCCCCAGCAGCCGGGCACTGGCGCCGTAGAAGCCGAACTGGTCGGCGGCGCGGCAGGCGCTCTCGAATTTGTCGAACCAGCCGAGCAGGTGGCCGTGCAGCAGGGACTCCTGCTCGCCGAGCCAGCTTTCACGCTGGGCGGCGGTGGTCGCCTCGGCGGCACGGATGATGAGGTTGCCCATCAGATCCAGCTCGATGGCCAGGTGATCGGCAGGCTCCTTGTATTTATCGCTGACGTTGATGCCGAGGCGATCGAGGCGGGCCTGCATCTCGCTCATGGGGGCCTGCATCAGCAGCTTGCCCTCGCCACGATAGAGCGACTCGTAGGGCAGGGCGCCCTGCTTGGGGTCGACCAGGAACAGGCCGGCGAAGTCGGCGGCGAGCTCCAGCTGGCGATCCGGGCGTACCAGCAGGCGGGCGATGGCCTCGTTCAGTTCTGCCACGGCCTCGCGCATGGGGTCGAGAGTGGAGAGGCTCTTCAAGAAGCTGCGCACGTCGTAGGTGTCGTATTCAGCGATCTGTGCATCACTGAGTTCGGCAGCGAACAGGGTGGAGAACCACCAGTAAAGCTCGGCCCGGCGTTCGCTGGTAGCCATGAATTCCTGCATTTATCCTCCGTGGATGACAATCGGGAGCCATAGAGGCTCCCGATTCTAACGACTTTAAAAATAAAGGAAACTCAAGGGGTGACTTTCGTCCCCTCGGGTCACAGTGCCGGGAACATGGGATCGATGCCCTTGGCGGATTCCGGCGCCCCGAAGGCGGTGACGGTCGGCGCCTGCCCGCGGAACTTCTCGATCTCCACCAGTGCTGTGTGGGCCGTGGTGGCCTGCGCCAGGCTGGAGGAGCCGATGTCGGCGGTCAGCACGTTGGGATCGCCATAGGTACACAAGGTCCCCACCTTGCCGCCCTCCTGCGGGCCGTACCAGGCCCCCTCCTGGATGCGCACCACGCCGGGGGCGTAGTCTTCGCTCACCACCAGACCGGCCAGCACCTGACCGCGGCCGTTGAAGACCCGCACCAGATCCCCGTCCTTGAGCCCGCGCGCCCTGGCGTCCTGCGGATTCATGTAGACAGGCTCGCGCCCCTGCACCGTGTAGGTGGCACGGTAGGCATCGGAGGAGCAGAGCTGGCTGTGCAGCCGCTTGTCCGGGTGGCAGGATTGCAGGTGCAGCGGGAACTGCTTGCTGCCATGGCCGCCGTGGGAGCGCTCGTAAGGCTCGATCCAGACCGGGTGGCCCGGGCAATCCGCGTAACCGTAGTCGGCGATGGTCTTGGAGTAGATCTCGATGAGGCCGGACGGGGTGCCCAGCGGTTCCAGATCCGGCTCCTTGCGGAACGACTCGTGCCGCACCCAGGGTTGGCCCGCCGGGAAGCTGACGAAGCCTTCGCCGTGCCAGAACTGGCTGAAGCGGGGCAGGCGGATACCGATGCCGCGGCCCTGCAGGCGGGCATCGTCATAGATGCTCTGGATCCACTCCAGCTTGCTCTTGCCACCGGTGAACTCGGCCTCGCGATCGAAGCGACGGCACAGATCGGCGAAGATGTCGTAGTCGTCGCGCGCCTCGAACAGCGGCTCGACCACCTTGTGCATGGCCAGGATGCCGGCGTTGGAGTGGGACCCCCACTGCTCGATGTCATCCCGCTCGTAAGTGGTGGTGGCCGGCAGCACGATATCGGCGAAGCGGCAGCTGGCGGTCCACTGGTGATCCACGCTCACCACGGTTTCCAGCTTGCGCCAGGCGGCGATCATCTTGTTGCGATCCTGCTGGTGGTGGAACGGGTTGTTGCCGCAGAACACCGCCATCTTCATCTGGGGGTAGGTGATGGTCTGGCCGTTGAAGGCGATGCGCTTGCCCGGGTTCAGGATGCAGTCGACGAAACGGGCCACCGGGATGAATTTGGAGTAGCCCTTCCAGTCGCCGTCGTGCAGCGGCTTGACCCCGGGGATGACGGAGCTGAAGCCGGACATGATGGGGCCGCTGGAGGTGATGGTGCCCGCTCCGTTGTAGTGCCAGCCAAAACCGTAGCCTCCACCCGGCAGACCGATCTGGCCCAGCATGGAGGCCAGTACCACCAGCATCCAGGCGTACTGTTCGCCGTGGTGCATGCGCTGCACGCACCAGCCGCCGATGAGCTGGGTGCGGCCGCTGGCCATGGTGCGCGCCAGCTCGCGAATGGTGTCGGCAGGCACGCCACAGATGGCGGAAGCCCACTCGGCATCCTTCACCTGACCATCCTTGGTGCCCAGCAGATAGGGCAGGAACTTGTCAAAGCCGGTGGTGTAGTTCTTCAGGAAGGCCTCGTCGTGACGCTTCTCGCTGTAGAGGGTATGGGCGATACCCAGCATCAGGGGCACGTCGGTCTGCGGGTTCAGGGTCACCTGATCGCAATGGAGGTACTTCTGGGTCTTGGACTTGACCGGGTCGACGCTGATGACCTTGATCTCGCCCTTGGCCACTTTCTCTTTCAGCTGTGCCCAGTATTCGTAGACGCTGTGATCCGGCACCAGCCAGCCCACCTGCAGGTTCTTGATGGGATCAGAACCCCAGATGACGATGGTCTTGCTGTGCTCCAGCACCAGGGGCCAGGAGGTCTGCTGCTCGTATACCTCCATGGCGCCCGCCACGTGGGGCAGGATCACCTGGGCGGCGCCGGTGGAGTAGTCACCGGCCTTGGCCAGATAGGTACCGTGCAGGTTCATGGCACGCCCCAGCATGGCGCCGGCGGAGTGCAGCTTGCCGACCGACTGCCAGCCGGAGTGACCGGCGTAGAGGGCGCTCGGGCCATAGGTCTTCTGCACCCGCTCCAGCTCGTGATAGAAGAAGTCCAGTGCCTGGGACCAGGTCACCCGCACGAAGCGGTTCTGGCCGCGCTCGCTGGTGTCGGACTGGTGGCCCTTGCGCAGCCAGTCCAGCCGTACCATGGGGTAGCGGATGCGGGAGGGGTTGTAGACCACTTCGTTCAGGGCCTTGAGCATCTCGGTCGGATGCTTGTCATGCTCGAACGGCAGGGTCTCGACCCAGCGGCCGCCCACCACACGGGCGCGGAAGGCGCCCCAGTGGGAGCCGGACTGCACCAGTTTTTCGCCGGACTCGGCGGCCATCACGGCACGACCGAGCAGGGAGGGGCCGATCAGGGCGCTGGCGCCGCTGGCCAGCAAGCCACCCAGAAAACCACGACGGGAAATATTGATCATCTTGTTATTCCTTTCTCAAATCCGGACTTAGTGGCTGCCCTGACCACCGGTATCGGCGGCATGGTTTTGCAGATATTTGAGCAGGGTGCGCTCCTCTTCCTTGCTCAGGCGGTAGTAGGCGGACATGGCCTTGAGACCCGAGATCCAGCCGTTGGCGGTGAAGTGAGCCGGATCCGGCGCCGCGTGGCAGGAGTTGCAGGTGGACTTGTACATCTCGCCGGCATAATCCCAGATCGGTTTGAGGGAGGATTCGAGGCCCTTGCCATCGACCCAGGCCTGCACCTGCACCTGTTCCCACTCGATATGAGTGGCGCTGTCGGTCTCCTGTTTCAGGATCTGCTCGTTCGCCCTGAGCTCGTCACGGATGGTGGCCACGAAGACTCGCTTGCCCATGTACTCGCTCAGCACGCGGCCCTTGCCTGCGGTTTCGCGCCAGCCTTCGATGGTCACCTTGAGGCGATCGCCGCTGCGGGCCACCACCTCGATGCGGGAGGCGGGCAGCAGCTTGCCGACCGGATCGGTGCTCTCTTCGCTTTCGTAGAGATCCTTCTCGCCCAGGGTGTAGAGGGTCTCGGCAGCCGGTGCCTCTTGCGCATCGCCTGCCAGGGTGGCGTAGGTGGCACGGAAGCCGCCCGCCATGTTCGGCAGCTCGTGGGCGATGCCCTTGTGGCACTCGATGCAGTTCATGTTCTTGGCGGCGGCATCCTTCATCGCCAGGGCGGCGGCGGGGGACTGCTTGGCGTGGTCCATGTTGTCGTAGCTGTGGCAGGACTTGCAGGTCTTGGAGTTCTGGCTGCTCATGCGCGCCCACACCTTCTCGGCCAGGTGCAGACGCCGGTCCTCAAACTTCTCCTGGGTGTCGATGCTGTGGCCTATGTACTGCTGATAGAGGTCGTTGGCCGCCTCCATCTTGCGCGCCACCTTGCCGACGAAGTCCTTCGGCTGGTGACAGTCGGTGCAGATGGCCTGGACGCCGGAGGCGTTCTTGAAGTGGACGGACTCCTTGTACTCGGGGTAGACGGTGTCCTTCATGGTATGGCAGGAGATGCAGAACTCGAGGGTACTGGTCTTCTCGAAGCCGTAGTGCAGGCCGACGCTGCCGGCCAGGGTGACCCCGACGCCCGCCAGCAGCAGCGCCAATACCGACCAGCGGCGGCTGGGGGTGCGCAGGAAATGCCACAGTTTTTTCATCATGCTCTCTCACATCGCTTTTTTGATGGAGGCCATGATAGGGAGGCGTTGTGAACAGGGCTGCCGCCGAAAATTAACGAAATAGGGGTATTTATGAAAAATTATGAATAGAATAATCCCCCCATGTTGAACTCTGTCGAACCCTGCGGACCCTGCCCATGAGCCACCACATTCTGGTTGTTGAAGACGATGCCGTGACCCGCGAGAAGCTGACCGGCTATTTCGAGCGGGAGGGCTATCGGGTGACCGCGGTCGAGAACGGCCAGGAGATGCGGGCCGTGCTGGCAGAGCAGGAGGTGGCCCTGGTGATGCTGGACATCAACCTGCCGGGGGAGGATGGCTTGCTGCTGACCCGTGAACTGCGCGCCCGCAGCACGGTGGGGATCATCCTGGTGACCGGTCGCAGCGATGCGGTGGACAGGATCGTCGGCCTTGAGATGGGAGCCGACGACTATGTCACCAAGCCGTTTGAGCTCAGGGAACTGCTGGTGCGGGTCAAGAACCTGCTATGGCGAATCTCATTGGCCGCAGCCCAGCCGAGTGAGCCGGCGGTAGCCGACGATGCGGTGCGCTTCGGCCCCTGGCGCTTCGACATACCCCGCCGCCAGCTCAGCCGTGACGGGGTGCCGGTGCGCCTGACCAAGGCAGAGTACGAAGTGCTGGTGGCCTTTATCGCCAACGCCGGGCGGGTGCTGAGCCGGGAGCGGATCCTGGCCCTCACCAGCCACCGCGGTGATGGCCCGAGCGATCGCACCATAGACGTGCTGATCCGCCGCCTGCGCGGCAAGATGGAGCAAGATCCCCGTGACCCGCAACTGTTCGTTACCGTGCACGGGGAAGGCTATCTGTTCGCCGGCGATCTGGCCGCCTGATCCTCAGCTTTGCGAGGCACTCAGGCCGATGGCCGGGTGTCGAACTGCGGGCAGTCATCCCCTATCTGGTGCCAAGGGGCCTTGGAGCCGACGAAGATGTGAAACGCGGGCTTCTGGCTCGGCGCCTCGTCCAGTATCCCCAGCCGTAGATTTATCTTGCCCGTGCTGCGCTTCTGGCTGAACAGGCTGGAGCCGCAGTGGCGGCAGAAGGCGATGCTGGTCTCGTCCGATTTCTGGTAGCGGCCGATGGCCTCGCTCCCCTTCGCGATGGTCACCTTGTCACCATCCAGCCCGCCGACCGAGGCGTAGTCCGCCCCGGAAAACTTGCGGCATTCGGAGCAATGGCAGTTGCCCATGTAGTCGAACCGATCCGGCAGGGTCAGGGCCACGGCGCCGCACAGGCAGCTCGCATGCAATGTGTTCATCTCTTCTCCTTGAGTGCTTGGTTAGTGGCCGCTGGCGTCGAAGCCGACCCGGTAGACGGGGCGAAAGGTGCCATCGGACAGAGAGTTGGCGGGATTGGCCAGGGGGGCCTCCAGAGTCAGGATGGGGGGGCCCATCACCCGCGGGCACTGCTGCTCGCCGGCCTCGGGACTTTGCAGCAGGCAGACCGCCTGGGCCACTGCAAGACGTCCCTGCTGGCGCATCTGATCGCTGTTGGCGGCCAGGACCTTGCCCCGGCGCAGGCCGCGCTGCACCCCGTGGCTGAAGTAGGTGCTCAGCACTTTGGGGCGATCGAGTTGGCGCTGCGCCAGCTCGTTGACCGCCACCTCGGCGGCGATGGCCCCCCCCACCAGATAGTCGAGGTCGGGGTGGCGGGCCAGGGTCTGCTGCACCAGGGTGCGCTGGATCTCGCGGCTGTTGTCACCGCGCGCCGTGGTCACCAGCCTGATGGCGGTGCCCTGGATGGCTGCCGCAAAGCCGGGCTCGACGAAGTTGTTGCCACCGCTTGCCTGCGGACCGGGAAAGAGCGCCACCGTCACCGGCGGGCTGCCGGCAGGATGGCGCTTGGCCAGCCAGTGGCCTATGCGCCAGCCCATCTGGTACCAGGAGACCCCCACCTTGGCCTTGACCAGTCCGGCGGGCAGATCGTTGACCAGACCGAACACCGGCAGCGGACTGGCGCCGATCGCCTCGTCCAGCCCGTCGTAGCTCACCGCGCCGAGCAGGATGGCATCGCTCCCCTCGCTCACGCACTGCTGCAACTGCTGGCGCTGCTCGGTGATGGCGCCGTAACCGCCCGCCTCATGAATGCGCAGTTTCACGCCGAGCCGCTTTGCTTCTTCCACCATGCCCTGATTGACCGACAGCCAGTAGGCGTCGCGCAGGTGGGGGTAGAGGGCGCACAGGGTCAGTGGGCGCGTGACGGGGGCGGGTCCTTGCCAGTTCAAACGGGCCGGCTTGCCGTCGAAGGCGCCGTCCGGCCAGTGATCCACCTCGAAGGCGAGGGCGCAGGCCGGGAGCAGGATGAGCAACAGGGAGAGACAGACGCTTCGCATGGCCGGGGGTTTTGTTAAAGTGTGGGGCCATATTATCCGGTCAAAGTCGACCACAACCAAGGGGCTTCGCGTGAGAATCTTTTCCGGCCTGGGTGGCAAGCTGCTGCTGGCCTTCTCCCTGATGGCGCTGCTGACCCTGGGGGCCTCCCTGCTAGGCTGGTTCGGGCTCAGCCACCTGCGCCAGCTGGAGCAGGGGGTGCAGCAGACCCTGGCGGATCAGGAGCTGGCCCGCACCCTGGCGCGGCTCGGCGGCGAGATCCAGAGCTCTTCCCACCTGCTGGCCTCCGCCACCAGCGAGGGGGAGCGGGAGCATCAGGGGCGGCTGCTCACCCTGCAGGGGCAGCAGATGCAACAGGTGCTGGAGCAACTGGGCCATGGTGGCGGCAAGCAGACCCCAGACGAGCTGCATCGCCTCAGCCAGACCATCATTGGCAACCTGGGCCAGCAGGGCTGGCTGGTGGGAGAACGGCTGACGCTGATGGCCGACGGTAGCGCCCTGCGCTCCCGGCTGGTGACGGCCGCCGGTCAGGTGGCGGAGCTGGCCCGCAGCCAGATGGAGAACGCCGAAACCGTGATGGTGGCGGGGCTTGGCTCCCTCTATTCACTGCAAGGGCGGTCTGCAGATGGGGCGATCGACCGGCTGCTGGAGCAGGATCTCGACTGGCTGGAGCAGATGACGGAGCTGCGCCACCGTACCCTGATGCAGCAGCAGCGTATCGAGGAGATCTGGCGCAGCGACCGGCAGGACGGGCTGCAAACCCTGCTGCAGGAGGTGCGCGGGGAACTGGCCATCCTGCGGCTGCGGGCGGGAGCGGTGACCGATCCGGCCCGCAGCCAGGCGGTGGAGCAGGCGCTGACTGTGCTGGAGCAGAGCGATCGGCTGGTGCAACTGCGCAGCGACTGGCTCGGCAAGGGGGAGGCGCTGCGGGTGCTGGCCGCCGCCAACGACGCCCTGATGGCGAGCCTCAACCGTCAGGTCGGTACCCTGGTCAGTCAGGCCCGCGATTCCTTGGGGCAGAGCCAGCAGGCATTGAGCCAGCGGCTCAAGCTGCTGGAGCGGGCCCTGATGGTGATCGGCCTGCTTACCCTGGTGCTGCTCATCCTGCTGATGTGGCGCATGGTTTATGGCCGCATCGTCTGGCCGTTGCAGCGAGCGGTCGCCGGGATGAGCCGGTTGGCTAGGGGGGATCTGGCGCCGCTGACGCCGGTCGGGGAGGCGGGGCGCGACGAGCTGGCTGAGCTGGCGCGGGCGCTGCAGGTGTTTCGCGACAACGCACTCGAGCTTGGCCGCTACCAGCGGGAGCTGGAGTCGCGGGTCGAGGAGCGCACCGAGCAGCTCAGCCACGCCAATGCGCGCCTCAACGAGGAGGTGGAGAAGCAGCGGTTGGCTCGCGCCGAGGCGGAGCAGGCCAACCGGGCCAAGTCGGTGTTCCTCGCCACCATGAGCCACGAAATCCGCACTCCCATGAACGGCATCCTGGGCGGTCTCACCCTGCTGGAGGATACCCATCTCAGCGAGACCCAGCAGCGCTACCTGGCCGCCATCGAGCAGAGCGGTGAATCCCTGCTGGAGATCCTCAACGACATTCTCGACTACTCCAAGATCGAGGCGGGCCATGTGGAGGCGCGCCGCGAGCCCTTTTCCCTGCGCCCGCTGGCCGAGGAGCTGATCGCCCTGTTCGGGCCGAGGGCCGACGCGAAAGGGGTGACGCTGGCGCTGGAGTTCGCCCCCTCGCTCCCCCCCGTGGTGGAGGGGGATCTGGGCAAGCTGCGCCAGGTGCTGGCAAACCTGCTGGGCAATGCGGTCAAGTTTACCGGCGAGGGGCGCATCACCCTGGTGGTGGCGCCGCTGGCCTGCGCGGGCCCCTGCGCCGAGCCCTGCATCCGTTTCGTGGTGAAAGACACGGGCCCCGGCATCCCGTCCGGGGAGCAGGAGGCGGTGTTCGAGGCCTTCCGCCAGCGCAAGCGGGACATGGGCCATCAGGGGGGCACGGGGCTGGGGCTCGCCATCAGCCGCCGGCTGGTGGCCGCCATGGGGGGAGAGCTTATGCTCTCCAGCGAGCCGGGGCTGGGGTGTGAATTCAGCTTCAGCCTGCCGCTGCAACGCTCGGCGGCTCAGCTGCCGGCCAGTGTCCAGCCGGTGCGCCTCGGCCAGCCGCGGGAGATCCTGCTGGTGGAGGACAACGAGATCAACCGGCTGGTGGCCGAGGGCATGCTGGTGCGCCTCGGCCACAGGGTCACTCTGGCCGAGGATGGGCGCAGCGCGCTGGCGCGGGTGACCGAGCGCCCCTTCGAGCTGGCTCTGCTTGACATCAACCTGCCGGACATGGATGGCATGACGCTGCGCGAGGATCTGGTGGCCATCAGCGAGGAGGAGCATGGCTGCGGCCTGCCCGCCATCGCTGTCTCGGCCCAGATGTACCCGGAGGATGTGCGCGCCTGTCTGGCGGCGGGGTTTGCCGATTTCGTCGGCAAGCCGGTGCGGCTGGCGGCGCTGGCCGCGGCCATCGACCGTTTGTCTGCGGGGGAGGAGGCGCCTCCCCTGGTGGCGGGCGAGCCGCTCGCTGGTGGCGGGACCGCCAACCGGGTGCTGGAGGCGGATCTGACCCTGCTCGGCAGTCAGCGCATCCGCCAGCTCATCGCCCTGTTTGCCGAGCAGGGCGCGCCCCTGGTGGCCGAGCTGGCGCACAGCGAAGGGGAAGCGCAGCGCGCGCTGGCCCACAGGCTCAAGGGCAGTGCCCTGGCGCTCGGGCTGGATGATTTCGCGGCGCAGTGCGCCGCCGTGGAGCAGGGGCTGCTGGATGGGGGGGCGCTGACCGGGCCGTTTGAGCAGGCGCTGGCCGGTTTGCGGGCGTGGCAGGCGAAGCATCTGCCGGATTAGCAGCAAGGGGGCGTGGCTCACGCCCGCTCAGGACAGTCATTGCTCTTCGCGGTAGAGCGGCTGCCTGCACTGGGCGCAGAGGTGCTGACGGCGAAAGTCGGCCTGGTGCACCAGGCCCACATCCAGCTGCTGATGATGGCCGCAGTGAATGCAGAAGAGGATGTCGCCGTCGATGGCGTCCGGGTGGGCCGCCAGATACTGCTCGCGGGTGGGCAACTGGTCCCATTGGGTGGTGAAAGGGCTCTTGCGACTGCCGGTGTAGTAGATCCAGTAGAACAGCGCGAATACCGAAATAATCAGAAACAGCATCAAGTTATCCAGCATGGCTTACTCCCGTGAGTCTGCGGTGTGACAAGACAAGAGGGTGACGCGAGCAGCAGTTGACCGGATGCGGTGAGGGGCCCTTACGTTGCCGGCCTGCGCGCCGGGCAACTGCTGTGCCTGTTAAAGATGTTATCTGTTAGTAAATGCTATATCCATGATCTGGCTCTGGTTTTGGCCGGCTGATGAGCCATGCTCCGGCACTTGGCCGAGTGTATCGGCGGCAGATGAAGAGTGCGCCGGCCGGGCGGGCGTGGGCTCGCCGGCGGGTCGCAGCCCGCCTGGTCGGTGTGAAATTTGCGACGCATTTTACATTTTTTAAACAAATTTTTGGGTGGTTGGACTGTCTCTTTGATCCAGCTCACGTTACAATGCGCCTGCCCACTTCACCTATCGCGCAAACGATTTTCAGGAGAGAAACGGATGTTGAAACGTGACATGACCATTGCCGGCTATGATCCCCAGCTGTGGCAGGCCATCACAGACGAGACCCGTCGTCAGGAAGAGCATATCGAGCTGATTGCGTCCGAGAACTACACCAGCCCCCGCGTCATGGAAGCCCAGGGCTCCCAGCTGACCAACAAGTACGCCGAAGGTTACCCCTCCAAGCGCTACTACGGTGGTTGCGAGTATGTGGATGTGGTTGAAACCCTGGCTATCGAGCGCGCCAAAGAGCTGTTCGGTGCCACCTACGCCAACGTGCAGCCGCACTCCGGCTCCCAGGCCAACAGCGCCGTCTACATGGCCCTGCTGCAACCGGGTGACACCGTGCTGGGTATGAACCTGGCTCACGGCGGTCACCTGACTCACGGCTCCCCGGTCAACTTCTCCGGCAAGCTGTACAACATCATCCCCTACGGCATCGACGAGTCCGGCAAGATCGACTACGACGAGATGGAACGTCTGGCCGTTGAGCACAAGCCGAAGATGATGATCGGCGGCTTCTCCGCTTACTCTGGCGTTGTCGACTGGGCCCGCATGCGCGAAATCGCCGACAAGATCGGTGCCTGGCTGTTCGTCGACATGGCCCACGTGGCTGGCCTCATCGCCGCCGGTGTCTACCCGAACCCGGTGCCCCACGCTCACGTGGTCACCTCCACCACCCACAAGACCCTGGCCGGTCCGCGCGGTGGTCTGATCCTCTCCGCCGCTGACGACGAGGAGCTCTACAAGAAGCTCAACTCCGCCGTCTTCCCGGGTGGTCAAGGTGGTCCGCTGATGCACGTCATCGCCGGCAAGGCCGTTGCCTTCAAAGAGGCGTTGGAGCCCGAGTTCAAGACCTATCAGGCCCAGGTCGTCAAAAACGCCAAGGCGATGGCTGCCACCTTCATCGAGCGCGGCTACAAGATCGTCTCCGGCGGCACCGACAACCATCTGATGCTGGTTGATCTGATCGGCCGTGAGCTGACCGGTAAGGATGCCGACGCTGCGCTGGGCAAAGCCAACATCACCGTCAACAAGAACTCCGTGCCCAACGACCCGCGCTCCCCGTTTGTCACCTCCGGTGTGCGCATCGGTACTCCGGCCATCACCCGCCGCGGTTTCAAGGAAGCCGAGTCCATCCAGCTGACCCACTGGATCTGCGACGTGCTGGACAACCACGACAACGACGAAGTGCTGGCCACCGTGCGCGAGAAGGTGCTGGATATCTGCCGCCGTTTCCCGGTTTACGCATAATCGACCCGCTTTTCAGGTTGAACCGCAATGCCACCCTCGGGTGGCATTGTTTTTTGTGACGTTTGGCAACATGAGAGGGGCTATGAGTCAGCACAGCAAAGAGCAGTTGGAGGGCACAGGGGGCGGGGGCAACGCTGAGCGGGACTTGGCGTCGGCAGCGCTCAGGCAGGCGATCCGTGCTCAGTATCATTTTCGCGCCAGCGAACAGGGGCTGCTGGCCTGGGACGTGCGCCGGCTGGTGTGGCTGAGCCGCGATCTGCCGGTGCAGGCGGTAGCACTCGGTGAGATTGCCGAGCTCGACCAGCAGCACTGGTACGGCCATGACGCCACCCGCCCCACGGTGCGCAGCGTGGTGGAGCACTGCCAGCTCATGATGGCGGCCGATCTCGCCTATCCCATCCTGCTGGACAGCGCCGGCCGGGTGATGGACGGCATGCACCGGGTGGGCAAGGCATTGATGCTGGGCCACAGCCATATCGAGGCGCGCCGCTTTGCCGTGGATCCGGCGCCCGATTATCAGGATTGTGACCCCGATACCCTGCCTTATGATGACTGAGCCCGGTCGAATGGATGACTGGGATGGGCGCCTAAAACAGCTCTGATGTTCAAGAAACGGATGGCAGGAGATAGCTCAATGAAGAGAGTGCTGGAGATCCGGAACTACCGGCTCAAGGCCGGTAGCCGGACAGAGTTTCATAGGCTGGTTGCAGAGCAGAGTTTGCCGCTGCACCGCGAGTGGGGAATGGATGTGGTGAATCATGGCCCTTCCTTGCACGATCCGGACGTCTATTTTTTGATGCGGGCTTACGATGATCTTGACGATCTGACCCGTTCACAGGCGGCATTCTATGCCACGGATGCATGGAGAACAGGTCCGAGAGAAGCCATCGTCGAGCTGATAGAGAGCGACACCAATACTGTGCTCTGCCTGCCTGATGTCGCCATTGATGCACTTCGTGGTTGCTGATGGCATCTATCACTTCCCTTGTTTTCACGGGCTTTTACCGGTTCCGGATGGCCGTGCTACACTGGCCGGCCTAGAGCCGGCCCCGGTGGTCGGCGCCCTTTTCCGTCAACGCCGGAGGTCCGATGCATTGCCCTTTCTGTAGTGCGGTAGATACCAAGGTGATCGATTCCCGTCTGGTGGCCGAAGGCCATCAGGTACGCCGCCGTCGCGAATGCCTGCTCTGCCACGAGCGCTTCACGACCTTCGAGATGGCCGAGCTGGTCATGCCCCGCGTCATCAAGTCCAACGGCTCGCGCGAGCCTTTCAACGAAGACAAGCTGCGTGCCGGCATCCTGCGGGCACTGGAGAAGCGGCCGGTGAGCATGGAGGCCATCGAGAAGGCGGTCAACCACATCAAATCCCGCCTGCGGGCCACCGGTGAGCGCGAAGTGGCCTCCGAGCTGGTGGGCAACCTGGTGATGGACGAACTCAAGGGGCTCGACAAGGTGGCCTATATCCGCTTTGCCTCCGTCTATCGCAGCTTTGAAGACATTCGTGAGTTTGGTGAAGAGATCGCCAAGCTGGAGAAGTGAGTCTTTCTTCCAAACCAGGTTGCCGCGTTCGATTACGCTGCGCTAATCGAACCTACGATATTGCGTAAGCCTGGATGTGCTGTCAGAGGAGCCCAGATGTTTAGTCAAGACGATTACCAATGGATGAGCCGGGCCCTCGAACTGGCCCGCCGCGGCCGTTACACCACGGCGCCCAACCCCTGTGTCGGTGCCGTGCTGGTGAAAGGCGGCGTGGTGGCGGGAGAGGGCTGGCATCAGCGGGCCGGTCAGCCCCATGCCGAGGTCTACGCCCTGCACGCGGCCGGCGATGAGGCCCGCGGCGCCACCGCCTACGTGACCCTGGAGCCCTGCTCCCATCACGGTCGCACCCCGCCCTGCGCCGAGGCGCTGATCAAGGCCGGCGTGAGCCGGGTGGTGGCCGCCATGGTGGACCCCAACCCTCAGGTAGGGGGACGCGGCCTGCGCATGCTCTCCGAGGCGGGCATCAAGACCGATTTCGGTCTGCTGGCAAGCGAAGCTGAGGCGCTCAACCCGGGCTTTTTCAAGCGGATGCGTACCGCCTTCCCACAGGTGACGGTCAAGCTCGGCGCCAGCCTGGATGGCCGCACCGCCATGGCGAGCGGCGAGAGCCAGTGGATCACCTCCCCGGAGGCGCGTCGTGACGTGCAGCGACTCCGGGCCCGCCACGATGCTGTGCTCTCCAGCGCCGAAACCGTGCTGGCGGACAACGCCTCCCTCACCGTGCGCTGGGACGAGCTGCCCCCCTCGGTCAAGGCCGTCTATCCCAAAGAGACCCTGCGTCAGCCGCTGCGGGTCATCGTCGACTCGCAGAACCGGCTGACCCCGGATCTGCCCCTGTTCCAGAGCGAGAGCCCGGTGCTGCTGGCCCGCCACAAGGCGGACGGCGACTGGCCAGCCTGGGTACAGCAGCTGGAGGTGCCGCTGCTGGATGGCAAGCTGGATCTGGTCAGCCTGTTCATGCTGCTGGCCAAGCAAAACGTCAACTCGGTACTGGTGGAGGCGGGGCCCCGCCTGTGCGGCGCCTTGCTGGACAAGGGGTTGGTGGACGATCTGGTGCTCTATCAGGCGCCCAAACTGATGGGGGATGAGGGGCGCGGCCTGTTCCATCTGCCCGGGCTCACCCGGCTGTTCCAGGCACCCAAGCTCAACATCAAGGATGTGCGCATGGTTGGCCAGGATATTCGTATTACCGCCAAAATAGCCTGATTTATCAATGTTAAAGGGGGTATTGTCGCCCCCGTCATCAGCAAGGTGATCTGCATGTTTACCGGAATTATCGAAGCGGTGGGAACCCTGGCCGAGCTGCGTCGCCAGGGCGAAGACATGGCCCTCACCGTGCACGCGCCCACCCTGGATTTTGGCGACGTCAAGCTGGGCGACTCCATCGCCACCAATGGTGTCTGTCTTACCGTGATCGCCCTGGGCGACAAGCGCTACACCGCCGACGTGTCGCTGGAAACCCTCTCCCGCACCGGTTTTTCTGCCGCCAAGGTGGGCGATCGGGTCAACCTTGAGAAGGCGCTGATGCCCACCTCCCGCCTCGGCGGTCACCTGGTCTCCGGCCACGTGGACGGGGTGGGGGAGGTCAAGAGCGTCTCCAGCAGTGGCCGTGCCATCGAGTACTGGATCAAGGCGCCGACGGAGCTCTCCCGCTACATCGCCGAGAAGGGCTCCATCGCGGTGGACGGCATCAGCCTTACCGTCAACGCCGTGCAGGGGGATCTGTTCCGGCTGACCATCGTGCCCCACACCGCCCAGGAGACCACCATAGCCGGCTGGAAGCCGGGCAGGAGCGTCAATCTCGAGGTGGATCAGATAGCCCGCTATCTGGAGCGGCTGATGACGGGTCAGCGCCAGGAGAGCAGTGCCTCCACCCTGACCCTGGATAAGCTGGCCCGCTCCGGTTTCCTGTGACGGAACCTCGGCGGGAAAAACGCTTTTCTGTGATCCCGCTCCGATTGAAATGGGGCCCCGCGTGCCCCATCTAGAGCACAATAGGCAGTATCACGTCGAGCCGACTGGCTCAATCCCCGAAGCATGTTGATGGAGTAGCCCATGGCGCTGAGCACGACCCAGGAAATCATTGCCGATATCAAGGCTGGCAAGATGGTGATCCTGATGGATGACGAAGACAGGGAGAACGAAGGGGACCTCATCATGGCCGCCTCCTGTGTCCGCCCGGAAGATATCAACTTCATGGCCCGTTACGGCCGGGGGCTCATCTGTCTGACCCTGACCCGGGATCGCTGCAAGCAGCTGGCGCTGCCGCTGATGGTCGACCGCAACAACGCCCAGTTCTCCACCGCCTTCACCGTGACCATCGAAGCGGCCGAAGGGGTGACCACCGGCATCTCTGCCGCCGATCGCGCCGTCACCGTGCAGGCGGCGGTGGCACCCGATGCCAAGGCTTCCGATCTGGTGCAGCCGGGCCACATCTTCCCGCTGATGGCGCAGGATGGTGGCGTGCTGACTCGCGCCGGCCACACCGAGGCTGGTTGTGACCTGGCCCGGCTGGCCGGTTACGAGGCCGCTTCCGTCATCGTCGAGATCCTCAACGAAGATGGCACCATGGCGCGCCGCCCTGATCTCGAGATCTTCGCCGAGCAGCACGGCATCAAGCTTGGCACCATTGCGGATCTCATCGAATACCGCAACCAGCACGAGACCACAGTCGAGAAGGTGGCCGAGTGCAAGTTGCCCACCGAATATGGTGAGTTCGACCTCATCACCTTCCGCGACACCATCGACAACCAGGTTCACTTCGCTCTGAAGAAGGGTGAAGTGCAGGCGGATCAGCCGACCCTGGTGCGGGTTCATCTGCACGACGTGCTGAGCGATCTGCTGCAGACCGACCGCCACGCCGCCCGCAGCTGGCCGCTGCCCAAATCCATGGCCCGCATCGCCGACGAGGGCGGAGTGCTGGTGATCCTGGGGGCGGAAGCCCACGGCGCCGAGCTGCTGGCCAGGGTCAAGGGCTTTGAGGCCGCCGACAAGGGGCTGGCACCGGAGGGGGCCAAGTGGCAGGGCACCTCGCGCCGGGTCGGCGTCGGCTCCCAGATCCTCAAGGCGCTGGGGGTGGGCAAGATGCGCCTGCTGAGCTCGCCGAAGAAGTATCACGCTCTCGGCGGCTTCGGCCTGGAAGTGGTGGAGTACGTCGGCGAGTAAGCGCCGCATACGGCTGAAATCATCCTCATGGCCGCCCGTTGCGGCCATGGTTTTTTGTCGTGGGTCTGTTGTGCTAGAATGTGCGCACTTTTGACTCCGGCCCTTTTGCTTTCACAGATACAGGATTTCCAATGAAGGTTATCGAAGGAAATATCGCCGCTCCTGAAGCGCGCGTTGCGATTGTCGTTGCTCGTTTCAACAGTTTCATCAACGACAGCCTGGTGAGTGGTGCACTGGACGTACTGAAGCGTCAAGGCCAGGTACAGGACAGCAACCTGACCCTGGTGAAAGTGCCGGGCGCGGTTGAAATGCCGCTGGTCATCAAGAAACTGGCCAAGAGCGGCAAGTATGACGCCATCGTGGCAGTCGGCACCGTCATCCGTGGCGGCACCTACCACTTCGATCTGGTCGCCAACGAGAACAGCAAGGGCATGGCCCAGGTAATGATGGAATATGAAATTCCGGTTGCCTTCGGCGTACTGACCACTGAAAACATTGAACAAGCCATCGAGCGTGCAGGTACCAAGGCGGGTAACAAGGGTGCAGAGGCTGCACTGGCAGCGCTCGAAATGATCAACGTCCTGAAAGAACTGGACGTGTAACGAGGAGAAATGCATTGAAACCGTCTGAGCGCCGCAAGGCCCGCCATTGCGCCACCCAGGCCATCTACCAGTGGCAGATGACCAAGGCTAACGTGGGCGACATCGAAGAGCAGTTCAAGATCGATCAGGACACCAAGGGTGTGGATCTGAACTACTTCCGCGATCTGCTGTTCGGGGTAGCCCTCCACTGCAACGAGCTGGACAAGGTCTTCGCACCTTTCCTCTCCCGTCCGCTGGAAGAAGTGGACATGGTGGACAAGGCGATCCTGCGTCTGGCGACCTATGAGCTGACCCGTCGTGATGATGTGCCGCCGCGCGTGGTGATCAACGAAGCGATCGAGCTGGCCAAAGCCTTTGCTGCCGATGACAGCCACAAGTTTGTCAACGGTGTACTGGACAAGGTGATCAAGTCGCTGGACAAGCGCTGATCCCTGCGTTCATCAGCATTCCATGCTGATCGATGTTCTGTCGCGAGCCGTCGTCAGCAAGGTGAAGCGCAGCGCCAGGCCGACGTGTATGGAAATACATGAAGAGCCCGGCAGCGACCAGCCTTGAACACGGTCTCGCAGCAAGAGCCGCAACAGCATCTAATAGAGGAGCCAGCTTAATCGCTGGCTTTTTACTGTATGGGTGAATTTGAGCTGATTGATAAGTACTTCAAGGTCCCCCACGCCCGCAAGGACGTGGTGATGGGCCCTGGAGACGACTGCGCCCTGCTGACCCTGCCCCCCGACACCCAGCTGGCGGTGAGCACGGATACCCTGGTGAGCGGCGTACACTTCTTTCCCGACATGGATCCGGTAGACCTCGGCTACAAGGCGCTGGCGGTCAATCTCTCCGATCTGGCCGCCATGGGCGCCGAGCCGCGCTGGGTGTCGCTGGCGCTGACCCTGCCCACCGTCAACGAAGCCTGGGTGGCCGGTTTTGCGGAAGGTTTCCTCGAGCTTGCCGAATACTACAATGTGGCACTGGTGGGCGGGGACATGACCCGCGGCCCCCTCTCCATCACGGTATCGGTCAAGGGGTCGGTGCCGGCCGGCCGCGCCCTGCTGCGCAGCGGTGCCAAGGCCGGCGACGGTGTCTATGTGACCGGCACCCTGGGGGATGCCGCGCTGGCGCTCTCCCACCTGCTGGCCAAGCGCACCCTCAACGAGAACCAGCTGGCGGCCGTGCTGCCGCGCCTCGACCATCCCCATCCCCGCATTCTGGCCGGACAGGCCCTGCGCGGACTGGCCAGCAGCGCGCTGGATCTCTCCGACGGCCTGGCCTCGGATCTCGGCCACGTGCTCAAGGCGTCTGGCGTGCGGGCCCAGATCGATCTCGGTTTGCTGCCGCTCTCACCCGTGCTGCAGGATGCGGTGAGCGAGCAGGATGCCTGGCAGCTGGCGCTGGCCGGTGGCGATGACTACGAGCTCTGCTTCACCGTGCCGGAGGAGCATCGCGGCGCGCTGGACACGGCGCTGGCCAACTGCGGCGTCAAGTTTACCCGCATCGGCCGCATCGTTGCCGGCGAGCCCGGCATCGACTATCTGCACGGCGAGCAGCCGGTCGAGCTGACGCTGAAAGGGTGGGATCACTTCGCATGAGCTGGTTCATGATAAAGCCCGAGCTGAAGCGGTTGAACCTCAGAAACCCGCTTCACTTCCTGGCGGTGGGGTTTGGCTCCGGCCTCTCGCCCAAGGCGCCCGGCACCATGGGGACGCTTGCCGCCATTCCGCTCTATCTGCTGGTGAGCGGCTTGTCGACCTTCTGGTTCATCGCCCTGCTGGTGGTGGGTTTCCTGATCGGCATCCGCATCTGTCAGAGCGCCACCGATGCCATCGGCATGCCGGATCACGGCGCCATCGTCTGGGACGAGGTAATCGGCTTTGGCGTCACCATGATAGCGGCGCCGGCCGGCTGGGAGTGGGTGCTGGCCGGCTTCGTGCTGTTTCGCCTGTTCGACGTGCTCAAGCCCTGGCCCATCTCCTGGTTTGATCGCCGCATCCACGGTGGCTTCGGCATCATGCTCGACGATCTCATCGCCGCCCTGTTCGCCCTGTTTTGTATGCAATTGCTGGCATACTGGCTGGGGTGACGGGGATTACGAGGGGGAATGCAGCGCTGGCATCCCCCTATTTATCTCTGTTTAGTTTTCATTCATCGGCATATGCTGCCGTTAAAAAATCATTTCACATAAATATTCACTACTCATTCGAGGCTTGAGACTATTGTGTCAATAGTGAATATTCCCGCCTGTTACACCCTTGTTGAAAGTAAAAGCACTAGATCGTCATTTATGTGGTCATAAAGTCTGGATATGTGATTGTAGTCATCATTTATGACTGCTGAGCTGGCTGCTAACTGAGCAAAGTATTGCGAAATTGTATAACCCGATCATTTACACTCGCCGTCAAACCGTCTAAGTTACTCGCGGGTTATTCCAAAAAAATGCAAAAAACCCGCCCGGATCGCTGGTTTCGTTGTCTCATGGATTGAGCGTTTAGTCGTCATATCAAACACTCACGATCACGCCAAGGCACGACCGGCATCTGCGGCCGATTTACGGACGAATTATTTGGGACGGATGTCCCCCGCAGAGGTAACCATGTCCTTGCTCGAAGTGAAAAACTTGCGGATCGAGTATCCCTCCCGCTACGGGGTACTGGCCGCAGTGAAGGATCTCTCTTTTTCCATCGAAAAAGGGGAGATAGTCGGTGTCGTGGGTGAATCCGGCGCCGGCAAGTCCACCATCGGCAACGCCGTCATCGATCTCCTGAGCCCGCCGGGTCGCATCGCCCGTGGCGATATCTACCTCAATGGCGAGCTCATCTCCGGCAAGAGCCAGAACGAGATGCGGGCCATTCGCGGCTCGCGCATCGGTTTCATCTTTCAGGATCCCATGACCTCCCTCAACCCGCTGTTCACCGTCGAACATCAGCTGGTTGAAACCATCCTGGCCAACACTGACCTGTCACGTGAGGCGGCCTTTGCCAAGGCGCTCGAGTTGATGAAGGCGGTCGGGATCCCGAGCCCGGAGCTGCGCATCAAGCAGTATCCGCACCAGTTCTCCGGCGGCATGCGCCAGCGGGTGGTGATCGCCATCGCCCTCTCCGGCGATCCCGAGCTCATCATCGCCGACGAGCCGACCACGGCGCTGGATGTCTCCATCCAGGATCAGATCCTCCAGCTCATCCGTACCCTCTGCAAGGAGCGGCAGGTGGGCTGCATGCTGGTGACCCACGACATGGGCGTGGTCTCCAACGTTACCGACAAGGTGGCGGTCATGTATCGCGGCGATCTGGTGGAGTTCGGCACCACGGAACAGGTGCTGGGTCGCCCCAACCACCCCTATACTCGCAGCCTCATCTCGGCGGTGCCCCGCTCGGATGTGAAGCTGGTGCGCTTCCCGCTGGTCTCCTATATCGAGGATGCCGGCGCGGCAGATACCAGCATCGATCTCAAGACCCACTGGCTCGGTCAGAGCCAGGACGAGCGTGCCTATGAAGGGGCGC
Source organism: Aeromonas sp. s3 (assembly GCF_040907805.1). Taxonomy (NCBI): domain Bacteria; kingdom Pseudomonadati; phylum Pseudomonadota; class Gammaproteobacteria; order Aeromonadales; family Aeromonadaceae; genus Aeromonas; species Aeromonas sp. s3. The sequence goes on along the minus strand of NZ_JBFOCQ010000012.1, from coordinate 173,749 downwards.
TGCTGCGGGTGGAGAACGTGGATCTGAAGTTCGTCACCAAGGATTCCTTCTTCCCGAGCCGTCGCCAGTATGTACGGGCCTGCAACAACATCAGCTTCGAGATCTTCGAAGGTGAGACCTTCGGCCTGGTGGGGGAGTCTGGCTCCGGCAAATCCACTATCGCCCGCGCCATCACCGGCCTCTATCCGCCCGATACCGGCAAGATCTTCTTCGAGGGGATCGATCTCACCGCCCTCAAGGGTGAGCATGAGCGTCGCCCATTGCGTCGCCAGATGCAGATGGTGTTCCAGAACCCTTATTCGTCGATGAACCCGCGCATGAAGGTGCGCGACATCATTGCCGAGCCGATCCGCTTCCACAAGCTGGCGAGCAGCGAGAGCCAGATCGCCGGCATAGTGGGGGATCTGCTGGATCACGTTGGCCTCGGCCGCGGCGCCGGGGTCAAGTACCCCCACGAGTTTTCCGGGGGCCAGCGTCAGCGCATCTCCATCGCCCGGGCCCTGGCGACCCGGCCCCGTTTCCTCATCTGCGACGAGCCAACCTCGGCGCTGGATGTGTCGGTGCAGGCCCAGATCCTGAACCTGCTCAAGGATCTGCAGCAGGAGCTTGGCCTCACCATGCTGTTCATCAGCCACGATCTGCCGGTCATCCGCCAGATGTGCGATCGCATCGGGGTGATGCAGCACGGTCACCTGGTGGAGGTGGCCGAGACCGAGAAACTGTTTACCAATGCCGAGCATGAGTACAGCCGCAAGCTGATCTCCCTCATGCCGGAGTTCAAGGGAATGTCCCGCGAGGGGCTGGAAATCGCAAGCTAGGAAAGCACCGGCTCGCCGGTATCTATGTCAATAAAAAAGCCAAAAGCATGGAGAAAACAATGAAAAAAGGATTGTCCAAGATTGCACTGGCGCTGTTTGCCGCTGGTTTCGCCTTTAACGTCTCCGCTGTCGACATCAAGGTCGGTGTCGCCTCTGACGCCACCTCGCTGGACCCGCAGGAGCAGCTCTCCGGTCAGACCCTGGAGATGTCCCACCTGGTGTTCGATCCGCTGATGCGTTACACCCAGGACCTGCAGTTCGAGCCGCGCCTGGCCGAGAAGTATGAGCGTATCGACGACAAGACCGTCCGCTTCTTCCTGCGCAAGGGCGTCAAGTTCCACTCCGGCAACGACTTCACCGCCGACGACGTGGTGTGGACCGTCAACCGTCTGAAGTCCTCCGTCGACTTCAAGGCTATCTTCGACCCCATCGCCGAAGTGAAGAAGGTCGATGAGTACACAGTGGATCTCGTCACCGCCAAGCCGTTCCCGCTGGTGCTACAGACCGTGACCTACATCTTCCCGATGGACTCCAAGTTCTATACCGGCAAAACAGAGGCGGGCAAGGACAAGGGCGAGATCGTCAAGAACGGCGACTCCTACGCCTCCACCCACGTCTCCGGTACCGGCCCGTTCAGCGTCAAGTTCCGCGAGCAGGGCGTGAAGCTGGAGTACGTGCGCAACGCCAACTACTGGGACAAGGCCTCCAAGGGCAACGTTGACAACCTGACCGTGGTCCCCATCAAGGAAGACGCCACCCGCGTGGCGGCCCTGCTGGGTGGCGACGTGGACATGATCTACCCGGTTGCACCGAACGATCTGGAGCGCGTGAAGAACGGCAAGGACACCCAGCTGGTGACCCTGTCCGGTACCCGCGCCATCATCATCGAGCTGAACCAGAACACCAACCCGGCGCTGAAAGACAAGCGCGTGCGTCAGGCGATCAACTACGCCATCAACCAGGTGGGGATCGTCGAGAAGATCAACAAGGGCTTTGGCACCCCCGCCGGCCAGCTGAGCCCGAAAGGCTATGCCGGTCACAACGAGGCGCTCAAGCCCCAGTATGACCTGGCCAAGGCCAAGGAGCTGATGAAGGAAGCCGGCTACGAGAAGGGCTTCAAGATGAGCTTTATCTCCCCGGCTGCCCGCTACGTCAACGACGTCAAGATTGCCCAGGCCGTCTCCGCCATGTTGGCCAAGATCAACATCAAGGTTGATCTGAAGACCATGCCGGTGGCCCAGTACTGGCCGGAGTTTGACAAGTGCGCCGCGGACATGCAGCTGATCGGCTGGCACTCCGACACCGAAGATACCGCGAACTTCTTCGAGTTCCTGACCTTCACCAAGGATGCCAAGACCGGCATGGGCCAGTACAACTGTGCCGGCTATGCCAACGCCGAGGCTGACAAGCTGGTCGAGCAGGCCAATGCCGAGACCGACCCAGCCAAGCGCGCCGAGATGCTGAAGAAGGTCGAAGCCATGCTGATCGACGACGCCGCCTACGTGCCGCTGCACTGGGAAGATCTGGCCTACGGCGCCAAGAAGAACGCCGACATCAAGCCGGTGGTCAACGTAATGAACTTCCCTTACCTGGGTGACCTGGTGGTCGGCAAGTAAGCGCAAGTCGCAAGGAAGGACGGGGCGGGGTGGTCAGCCGGTCACCCCGCCTGCTAACAGAAGCCTGTGCCATGACACAGGCCACGTAGAAGGACAAGCATGTTTACATTCCTGCTGAAACGGTTCTATCAGGCCGTGATAGTGATGTTCGTCATCAGCCTGGTCGCCTTCTCCATCCAGGACAACCTGGGGGATCCGCTGCGCGAGCTGGTGGGACAATCCGTCTCCGAAGCCCAGCGCCACGAATTGCGCGAGAAGATGGGCCTCAACGATCCTTTCCTCGTCAAATACAGCCGCTTCTTGAAGAACGCGGTACACGGGGATCTGGGCACTTCCTACTTCTTCAAGCGACCCGCTCTCGAGGTTATCCTCGACAAGCTGGTGGCTACTCTTGAGCTGGTGTTTGGCGCTGCGCTGATCATCGTGGTGGTCTCCATTCCGCTTGGGGTCTACTCGGCGATCCGCCCGCACAGCATACCGACCAAGATCATCATGGCGGGGAGCAGCATCGGCATCTCGATCCCGGTGTTCCTGACCGCCATCATGCTGATGTACCTCTTCTCCATCCAGCTAGGCTGGCTGCCGGCCTATGGCCGCGGCGAGACCTACAACCTGCTGGGCTGGGAGTCGGGCTTCTTCACCTGGGACGGTATCAAGCATTTGATTCTGCCCTGCGTGTCGCTCTCCTCCATCATGCTGCCGCTGTTCATCCGGCTGGTGCGCTCCGAGATGCTGGAGCAGCTCTCCTCCGAGTACGTCAAGTTTGCCCGCGCCAAGGGGCTGGACAACAACAAGGTCTATTACCAGCACGCCCTGAAGAACACCATGCTGCCGGTCATTACCGTTGGCGGCGTGCAGATCGGTACCATGGTGGCCTACACCATACTGACCGAGAGCGTGTTCCAGTGGCCGGGGACCGGCTTTTTGTTCCTCGAGGCGATCCACCGGGTCGATACGCCCCTCATCACCGCCTACGTCATCTTCGTCGGGCTCATTTTCGTGGTGACCAATACCCTGGTCGACCTGCTCTACGGGTTGATCAATCCGACCGTCAACCTGACCGCCAAGGGGTAACAGATGACTAACGCTGTGACTGCGAGCCCAAGCCGTTGGGCCCGATTCAAAAATTCCGACATCGTCTACTACTTCCTGCGGGACAAGGTAGCCATGTTCAGCTTTGCGGTGTTCGTGGTGTTCGTGCTGGCCGCCATGCTGGCGCCCTGGCTCGCCCCGTACAACGTCTATGACCAGACCAGCTTCGATCTGATGGATGCCGAACTGCCGCCCTCCTGGCTGGCAGGGGGCGAGGAGCGCTTCTGGCTCGGTACCGACAACCAGGGTCGCGACATCTGGAGCACCATCCTCTATGGCGCCCGCATCTCGCTCACCATAGGTCTGTTTGCGGTGGGGCTGCAGCTGGTGCTCGGCATCGTCATTGGCCTGCTGGCCGGCTACTTCGGTGGCCGCATCGACAGCCTGCTGATGCGCTTTGCCGACGTTCAGCTGTCGTTTTCCACCATGATGGTGGCGATCATCATCTCCGCCATCTTCCAGGCTACTTTTGGTTCCGAGTTCTACTCGAAGTTCGCCATCCTGATGCTGGTGGTGATCATCGGCATCGCCGAGTGGCCGCAGTACGCCCGTACCGTGCGCGCCTCGGTACTGGCGGAGAAGAAAAAGGAGTATGTGGAAGCGGCCAAGGTGATGGGCTTTCGTGCCCCGCGCATCATGTTCCGCCACATTCTGCCCAACTGCCTGTCGCCGATCCTGGTCATCTCCACGGTGCAGGTGGCCAACGCCATCATGAGCGAGGCGGCGCTCTCCTTCCTGGGGTTGGGGATGCCGGTGGATCAGCCGTCGCTGGGCTCGCTCATCAGCGTGGGCTTCAACTACATCTTCTCCGGCTCCTGGTGGATCACCGCCTTCCCGGGCATCTGCTTGGTGGTGCTGGTGCTGGTCATCAACCTGTTGGGTGACTGGCTGCGGGATGTGTTCAATCCCAAGCTCTACAAGGGCTGATGGTCACAGATAAACAAACGAGACAGACAAACGAAAAGGGCGCCATAACGGCGCCCTTTTGCTCTGTGTGCTGAGGGTCAAGCCTGCAGCCACTGCTCGATGCTGCGCTGGATGCCGGCGCCATCGAGCCCCAGCAGAGCGTAGATCTCCTCCTGGGTACCCTGCTCCACGAAGCGATCCGGCAGGCCGAGGTTGAGCACCGGCTTGCACTGTTTGCTGCGCATCAGCAGCTCGTTCACCGCAGAGCCCGCGCCACCCATGATGGCGTTGTCCTCGAGGGTGACGAACTGATCGTGGGTCGCGGCCAGGGAGAGCACCAGGGCCTCGTCCATCGGCTTGACGAAACGCATGTCCACCAGGGTGGCGTCGAGCGCCTCGGCAGCCGCTTTGGCCTGTTGCAGCAGGGTGCCGAACGCCAGGATGGCGGTGCCCTTGCCCTGACGCACAATCCGCCCCTTGCCGAGCGCCAGCGCCTGCATCTCGCTCTCCACCTGGATGCCGGTGCCGCTGCCGCGGGGGTAGCGTACCGCCGCCGGCCCGTTGCACTGGTAGCCGGTGTAGAGCATCTGACGGCACTCGTTCTCGTCGGACGGGGTCATGATCACCATGTTGGGCACGGTGCGCAGGAAGCTGATATCGAATGCCCCCTGATGGGTCGGGCCGTCAGCCCCCACCAGACCGGCTCGGTCGATGGCGAACAGCACCGGCAGCTCTTGCAGCGCCACGTCGTGGATCAGCTGGTCGTAGGCCCGCTGCAGGAAGCTTGAATAGATGGCGACCACCGGCTTCTGGTCGGCGATGGCGAGACCGGCGGCGAAGGTGACCGCGTGCTGCTCGGCGATGGCCACGTCGAAGTAGCGATCCGGATACTGCTGGCTGAACTTCACCAGGCCGGAGCCTTCGCGCATGGCCGGGGTGATGCCGACCAGCCGCTCATCCTTGGCCGCCATGTCGCACAGCCACTGGCCGAAGATGGCGGAGAAGCTCGGCTTGCCGCCACTCGCCTTGGGCAGGGTGCACTCGTCCGGATTGAACTTGGGCACGCCGTGATAACCGATGGGGTCCTTCTCGGCGGGCTCGTAGCCCTTGCCCTTCTTGGTCTTGACGTGCAGCAGCTGCGGCCCCTTGAGATTGCGCATGTTGCGCAGGGTCTCGACCAGAGCCTCGATGTCGTGGCCGTCGATGGGACCTATGTAGTTGAAGCCGAACTCCTCGAACAGGGTGCCGGGCACCACCATTCCCTTGAGGTGTTCCTCGGCCCGCTTGGCCAGCTCCTTGACCGGCGGCAGGCCGGCCAGCACCTTCTTGCCACCCTCGCGGATGGTGGTGTAGAGCTTGCCGGACATGATGCGGGCCAGGTGGTTGTTCAGTGCCCCGACATTCTCGGAGATGGACATCTCGTTGTCGTTGAGCACCACCAGCATGTCCTTGTGAACATCGCCGGCGTGATTGAGCGCCTCGAACGCCATGCCGGCGGTGATGGCGCCATCGCCGATCACCGCCACCACCTTGCGCCCCAGCCCTTCGCTCTCGGCCGCCACGGCCATGCCGAGCGCCGCACCGATGGAGGTGCTGGAGTGACCGACGGAGAGCACGTCATACTCGCTCTCGCCGCGCCAGGGGAAGGGGTGCAAACCGTCTTTCTGGCGGATGCTCTGCATCCGATCGCGGCGACCGGTCAGGATCTTGTGGGGATAAGCCTGGTGGCCCACGTCCCACACCAGTCGATCGAACGGGGTGTTGTAGACGTAGTGCAGCGCCACCGTCAGTTCGACGGTGCCGAGCCCGGAGGCAAGATGACCACTGGAGCGACTCACCGAACGCAGCAGATATTCACGCAGTTCGTTGCACAGCACAGGCAGTCGCTCGAAGGGCAGGGATCGCAACTCGACCGGCGTATCCGCGAGGGCCAGGTTGGGGAAATTGCTTATATCAACGCTCATATTGTTACTGTTATCCAGCGTTTAGTGGGTTCGCTCGATGATGTAATCGGCAAACGCTTCCAGAATGTCGGTATTGTAGGGCAAAGATTGCAAGGCTGTTAAGGCTTTACCATGCAGTTCGCGAGCCAGCTCACGGGCATTGTCGAGCCCCAGCAGCGCCGGATAGGTACTCTTTTCCAGCGCCAGATCGGAACCTTGCCGCTTGCCGAGGGTGGCGGTATCGCCTGTGATGTCGAGGATGTCATCCTGCACCTGGAAGGCGAGACCGATGGCGGCGGCATAGCTTTGCAGCGCGCTCAGGATGGTTTCATCCACGTCGGCCTTGCACAGGGCGCCAAGCGCCACGGCGCACTCGATGAGAGCCCCGGTCTTGTGGCGGTGTACCTGTTCCAGCTCGGCCAGGGTGATCTGACGTCCTTCCGCCTGCAGGTCCAGCGCCTGGCCACCGCACATGCCGAGATAACCGGAGGCGCGCGCCAGCCGGCTCAGCATCCGCACCCGGTTGCCCAGCAGCGAATCCGGCATCGGGTGATCAGCCAGAATGGCGAAGGCCAGGGTCTGCAGGGCGTCACCGGCCAGGATGGCGGTGCCTTCATCAAATGCCTTGTGTACTGTCGGTTGGCCGCGACGCAGATCGTCGTCATCCATGGCGGGCAGATCGTCGTGCAGCAGGGAGTAGGCGTGGATGCACTCCACCGCGGCGGCGGGGCCGTCCAGCAGCTCGCGCTTTACTCCCAGCATCTCGCCGACGGCGTAGACCAGAAAGGGGCGTACCCGTTTGCCACCCAGCAGCAGACCATAGCGCATGGCATCGCGCAGGCGGGGGGCCATGGGTGGCAAGGATTCAAGTTGTGCAGATAGACAGTCGTCAATACGTTGCCGGTGCAGGCGGGAAAAATCGTCCAGCGTCACTCACTCCTCTCCTTGCTCTGGCTGGAAGGGAACTGCGTGCTCGCTGCCATCGGCCTGAGTCAGCAGGATCTGGATCTTCTGCTCGGCCTGCTCCAGCTTCTGCTGGCCGGCACGCACCAGGTGAATGCCCTGTTCGAACTGCTTGAGGGCCTCTTCCAGCGGCAGGGAGCCCTGTTCCAGTTGATGAACTATGGTTTCCAGCTCTTCCAGAGTGGCATCAAAACTCAGGCGGTCGATTTTTTTACTGGCCATGTCCATCCTCGGGGATTGAAAAAAACGGCTTATCTTAACATCGACGGCGGGCAGGGGGGAGGCAGAAAAATGCCATCGGCTTAAACTCTCGGAAAAGTGGCCGATAATAAGCCATCTTCCAAAGGGGAAAATGGTAGCGGCCCTTGCCGCTGGTGAGCCAATAGCAGAAAATTCAACAAACTACAGATACAACAAATTTCAGCTGACAGGAGTAGGGATGTGGATCTAGGTAGTCTGATTGGCATAGTGCTGGGATTTGGGGTGGTCATCTATGGCATGCTGCTGGGTGGCCCTGTGGGGATGTACATTGACGTTCCTTCAATCTGCATCACGGTGTTAGGCTCCATCTTTATCGCCATGATGAAGTTCAACATCGGCCAGTTCCTGATGGCGTTCAAGGTGGCCGGCAAGGCATTCATGTACAAGGGAGACAAGCTCGACGATCTGATCGTCAAGGCAGTCGAGCTGGCCGATGCGGCCCGCAAGGGTGGTTTTCTGGCGCTGGAAGCGGCCGAGGTGCCCAACCCCTTCATGAAAAAGGGCATCGACATGCTGGTGGACGGTCACGACGCCGACGTCATCCGTGCCGTGATGGAAAAAGACATAGAGCTCACCGCCGAGCGCCATGTCATCGCCATCAAGGTGTTTCGCTCGCTGGGGGATCTGGGGCCGGCCATGGGGATGATCGGTACCCTGGTCGGGCTGGTGGCCATGCTGGCCAACATGAGCGATCCCAAATCCATCGGCCCGGCCATGGCGGTAGCCTTGCTCACCACTCTGTACGGCGCCATCGAGGCTAACATGCTTGCCATCCCGATTGCCGACAAGCTGGAGCTGCGCAGCGGTGAGGAGAAGCTGAGTCGCTGCCTGGTGCTGGACGCCATCATGGGTATTCAAGATGGCCAGAACCCGCGGGTGATCCAGTCCATGTTGCAGAACTACCTCAACCAGTCGAAACGCAACAATGGCGATGAATAGGGGGCTGTATGTCTGATTGCAAATGTCCGCCCCCCGGGCTGCCCGGTTACATGGGCACTTTCGCCGATCTGATGTCGCTCTTGATGTGCTTCTTCGTGCTGCTGCTCTCGTTTGCCGAGATGGATGTGCAGAAGTTCAAGCAGATTGCCGGCTCCATGGAGAAGGCGTTCGGGGTCCAGAACATCCTCGAGGTGAAGGACATCCCCAAGGGAACCTCCGTCATTGCCCAGGAGTTCAGACCGGGTCGCCCGGAACCAACGCCCATCGATACCATCATGCAGCAGACCATCGACATGACCCAGACCGAGCTGGAATTCCAGCCCGGTGACGCCGACAAGGCTGGTGGTCATGACAAGAGCGAAGACAAGCCGGTGGGGGGCGACACCCAGCAGGAGGCGCAGAAACAGCAGCAGGAGCAGTCCAATGCGCTGGCCAAGGCGCTGGCGGATCAGATGAAGGCACAGATCCAGGATGGGGCGATCGAGATTGAGGCGCTGGGCCAGCAGATCATCATCCGGATCCGCGAGAAAGCCGCCTTCCCGGCGGGCTCCGCCTTCCTGCAGCCCCAGTTCTGGCCGGTGGTGCGCAAGGTCGCCGCCTTGCTCAAGGATGTACCCGGCGAGATCACCATCTCCGGCCATACCGACAACGTGGCCACCGAGGATGAGCTGTTCCAGTCCAACTGGGAACTCTCCTCCCAGCGGGCTGTGGCGGTGGCCCACCAGATGATCAAGGTGCCCGGTTTCGATGGCAGCCGGCTGGTGGTGCAGGGCATGGCGGATACTCAGCCGCTGGTGCCCAACACGACACCGGAGAACCGGCGCATGAACCGGCGGGTGGAGATCTCCATCATGCAGGGCAAACCGACGGTATCTGCGCCGATCAGCGCCCAGGAGCAGAAATAGTCACAGACAATTGTGATGGCAAAGCGCGATCTGCCTCGCAGGGACCGACATGGATTTTGTGCCGGCTTCATATTAAGATGCCTCATCCGAACCGACAGCTGCGGCTCTCTCTGATAGCCGCAGCTTCTCTTTTCAAGCAACCCAGGTTTCGACTATGAATCATACTCCGATGACTGTTCGCGGCGCTGAAAAGCTGCGTGAAGAGCTCGAATATCTCAAGACCGAGCTTCGTCCGCAGATTATCGAAGCGATTGCAGATGCCCGTGAACATGGTGATCTGAAAGAAAACGCCGAATATCATGCTGCCCGTGAGCAGCAAGGTTTCTGTGAAGGCCGTATCCAGGAAATTGAGAGCAAGCTCTCCAACGCCCAGGTGATCGACGTCACCAAGATGACCAACAATGGTCGCATCATCTTCGGGGCGACCGTGACGCTGCTGAAGAGCGAGACGGAAGAAGAGGTGGTCTACCGCATCGTGGGTGACGACGAGGCGGACATCAAGCAGAACATGATCTCTGTGAATTCGCCCATTGCCCGCGCCCTGATCGGCAAGGAAGTGGACGATGTCGCCATCGTCAAGACGCCGTCCGGCGACGTGGAGTACGAGATCCTGGAAGTCGCCTACCTCTGAGGTAAGCGTTCAGGCAGCAACAGGGGAGCCCGGCTCCCCTGTTTGTATTCAGCGGGGTTGATAAGCCTGGGTGAAGGCGTCCTGATGGCGCTGAAACATCCAGCCGCGCAGCTGTTCAAGATCTTCTCTGGCCATCTGGAAGTGCAGTGCCCAGCCCTGTATGCCGTTGCGACGGTGGATCCGCCTGACCGGCTCTGCGCTGAGTAGCAGAGGAGGGAGACCTTCGAGCAGCAGGGTGCCTGCCAGCGTGGTATCCATGGCCAGCTCGGCCGGCAAGCCTTCCACCACCAGCCCGTCCAGCGACAGTCTGTGCACCAGGTAGTCCTCTTCTCCCATCTGGAAGCGGGCCTGTTCATCCAGCCGCCAGGTGCGAGGATGGGGGTAACCCAGCTCCTTGATGACGGGGGCGGCGATGCGTGGTTCGACGAAGCCGTCATCGCCCTGAGTGAAACGCAGTGGGAAGAGGAGCTGGTGTCCGGCGAAGCGGGCTTCCAGCACCAGCTGGTCGGCGCGTTGCAACAGGCCAAGCAGGGGAGTGGCGAGATAACCGCTCAGGGGTTGTCCGGCGGCCGTCTCCTGATCGTTTCCCAAGTCCCGTAGCATGGCCAGTTCATCTTCGGTGAGAATCTGATGGTGATCCATAGCGGGTTTCCACGAGTATTCATCGCAGGTTAAGGGCCTGGCGACTACTTTGGCAAGCGACTTGGGAAGAGAGAAAATGAGAGGAAAGAGCGATGCTCTTTCCTGTTACTTGCGGGGCAGTTGGATTTTCGGCTCGTTGGCCTGACGGTAGATGGTCAGCACGTGGCCGATGCTCTGTACTTTCACCGCGCCGGTTTCACGGACGATGGCATCCATAACTAGCTGTTTCATCTCACGATCTTCAGACGCAACCTTAACCTTGATCAGCTCGTGGTGGTTGAGCGCCAGATCGATCTCGGCCAGCACACCTTCGGTCAGACCGTGTTGTCCCAGCAGGACGACCGGCTTCAGACTGTGGGCAAGGCCCTTGAGGTACTGTTTCTGTTTATTGTTGAGAATCATGGCAATTTCTTCATAAGTCAGGGTTGAAAGGGGCGTATTCTACCCCCACTTAGCCCTTAATACTAATAACCCTTGTGGTTTTTTAAAGTCGACAATCATGACCCAGAAAAAACATTCCCCCAGTTCAACCCGCTGGTTAAAAGAGCATTTTGACGATCAATACGTCAAGAAAGCCCAGAAGTTGGGGCTGCGTTCCCGTGCCGTGTTCAAGATCGACGAGATCCAGGGCAAGGACAAACTGCTCAAGCCCGGTATGACGGTGGTGGACTTGGGGGCGGCCCCCGGTGGATGGTCCCAGTTTGCCATCGATCAGGTCGGTGACAAGGGGCGGGTGATCGCCTGCGATATTCTGCCGATGGATTCCATCGCCGGTGTCGATTTCCTGCAGGGAGACTTTCGGGAGGAAACTGTACTGGGAGCCCTGCTTGAGCGGGTCGGTCCGGACAAGGTTGACGTCGTCATGTCCGACATGGCACCCAACATGAGCGGTACCCAGCAGGTGGATCAGGCCCGTTCCATGTATCTGGTCGAACTGGCGCTGGACATGTGCAATCAGGTCCTGCGTTCCAACGGCAGTTTCGTGGTCAAGGTATTCCAGGGGGAGGGATTTGACATCTATCTCAATGAAATCCGTAAGCTTTTCTCTGCTGTCAAGATTCGTAAACCAGACTCTTCTCGTGCCCGTTCACGAGAAGTCTACATTGTGGCTACCGGTTTTAAACTGTAGTACCCTAACCTTCATCGTTAACTGTCAGTCTGCGAGGTTACTGATTTGAGTGACATGGCGAAAAACCTAATCCTGTGGCTGGTCATCGCCGTCGTGTTGATGTCGGTGTTCAATAGCTTCAGCCCCAGCGATACCACCAGTCGCCAGCTGGACTATTCCAGCTTCGTTAAAGAAGTGACCCAAGAGCAGATCCGTGAAGTACGGATGGATGGCAAGGTCATTAATGGCGTCAAGCGCACCGGTGAACGCTTCACCACCATCATCCCGGCGCCGGATCCCCAGCTGCTCAACGACATGCTCAATCACAATGTCAAAGTGATGGGCGAGAAGCCGGAAGAGCCGTCTCTGATCACCTCCATCTTTATCTCCTGGTTCCCGATGCTGCTGCTGATCGGTGTCTGGGTCTTCTTCATGCGTCAGATGCAGGGCGGCGGTGGCAAAGGTGCCATGTCGTTTGGCAAGAGCAAGGCTCGCCTGATGAGTGAGGATCAGATCAAGACCACCTTCGCCGACGTAGCAGGTTGCGATGAGGCCAAGGAAGAGGTCAAGGAGCTGGTCGACTATCTACGCGACCCGAGCAAATTCCAGAAACTGGGCGGCAAGATCCCGACCGGCGTACTGCTGGTAGGCCCTCCCGGTACCGGTAAAACCCTGCTGGCCAAGGCCATTGCGGGTGAGGCCAAGGTGCCTTTCTTCACCATTTCGGGTTCCGATTTCGTCGAGATGTTCGTGGGTGTGGGTGCCTCCCGGGTACGCGACATGTTCGAGCAGGCCAAGAAATCCTCCCCCTGCATCATCTTCATCGATGAGATTGACGCCGTCGGTCGCCAGCGTGGTGCCGGTCTGGGCGGTGGTCACGATGAACGCGAGCAGACTTTGAACCAGATGCTGGTCGAGATGGATGGCTTTGAGGGCAATGAAGGCATCATCGTCATCGCCGCTACCAACCGTCCTGACGTACTGGATCCGGCACTGCTGCGTCCGGGCCGTTTCGACCGTCAGGTCGTGGTCGGTCTGCCGGATGTTCGTGGCCGTGAGCAGATCCTCAAGGTGCATATGCGCAAGGTGCCGCTGGCGGATGACGTCAACCCGGCGCTGATCGCCCGCGGTACCCCTGGTTTCTCCGGTGCCGATCTGGCCAACCTGGTCAACGAAGCCGCTCTGTTCTCCGCGCGCGAGAGCCGCCGCGTGGTGTCCATGGCCGAGTTCGAGAAGGCGAAGGACAAGATCATGATGGGCGCAGAACGTCGCTCCATGGTGATGAAAGAGTCCGAGAAGGAGATGACGGCTTATCATGAAGCGGGCCACGCCATCATTGGTCGCGTGGTACCGGATCATGACCCTGTCTACAAGGTCTCCATCATTCCGCGCGGCCGTGCGCTGGGTGTGACCATGTACCTGCCGGAGCAGGATCGCTGGAGCCACTCCAAGCAACATCTGGAGTCCATGATCTCCAGCCTGTACGGCGGTCGTCTGGCGGAAGAGCTGATCTACGGTGCCGAGAAGGTATCGACTGGTGCATCTAACGATATCGAGCGTGCCACCGACATCGCCCGCAAGATGGTGACCCAGTGGGGCATGTCCGAGCGTCTCGGTCCCATGCTCTACGCGGAAGAAGATGGCGAGGTGTTCCTCGGCCGCAGCATGGCCAAGGCCAAGCACATGTCCGATGACACCGCCCGCATTATCGATGCCGAGGTCAAGCAGGTGATCGACCGCAACTACGACCGTGCCAAGCAGATCCTGCTGGACAACATGGACGTGCTGCACAGCATGAAAGATGCGCTGATGAAGTACGAAACCATCGATGCCAAGCAGATCGATGATCTGATGGCTCGTCGCGAAGTGCGTGCTCCCAGCAACTGGCATGACGAGCACGGCGATACCCCGCAGGGTGGTGCGACTGTGGCACCCGAGCCCAAGCCGACCGTGACCGAGGCGGAACAGGTTGCCGATGTCGATATCGACAAGGCCAACGACCTGCCTGCCAAATAAGTCGTGATGATACAAACCCCGGGCTGGCCCCGGGGTTTTTCTTTATGTCCATGGAAGTGAAGATGCAGCTAATCAGCAAGGGGCTCAGCCTCTCCCTCGAACGTCCCCACGTCATGGGGATCCTCAATGTGACACCTGACTCCTTCTCCGACGGCGGTCATTTCAATCAGCTGGAGCGGGCGATGACCCATGCGCGCCAGATGGTGGCGGAGGGGGCAACCCTCATCGACATCGGTGGTGAATCGACCCGTCCCGGCGCTCCCGACGTGAGCGAGCAGGAGGAGCTGGACAGGGTCCTTCCCGTGGTGGAGCGCATGGTGCGTGAGCTCGACGTGATGATCTCCCTCGACACATCCAAGGCGGCGGTCATGCGGGAGGGCAGCGCGGCGGGGGCCCACCTTATCAACGACGTACGAGCCCTGCTCGAACCTGGTGCACTGGCTGCGGCCGCCGCTGCCGACGTCCCTGTGTGTCTGATGCATATGCAGGGGCAACCGAGAACCATGCAGGCGGAGCCCCATTACGATGATCTGTTGGGGGAGGTGAGAGCCTTCTTTGATGAGCGGATCGCCGCCTGTTTGACGGCCGGCATCGCTCGTGAACAGCTGCTGCTGGATCCTGGCTACGGTTTTGGCAAGACCCTTGCGCACAACTATCAGCTGCTGGCACTGCAGGAGTCATTGCTCGATTACCAGCTGCCGCTCTTGGTCGGCATGTCGCGAAAGTCTATGATAGGCAACTTGCTCGGTCGCCCGGTTGATGAACGGCTGGCCGGCAGCCTGGCCTGTGCCCTTGTCGGGATGCAGCGTGGTGCCCGGATCATCCGGGTGCACGATGTGCGAGCGACCATGGATGCTCTGCGCACCGGCTGGATGGTCATGACGGGACAAGATTTCATATCCAAATAAAAAATCGAGAACAGACTATGGCAAGAAAGTATTTTGGCACCGACGGTGTACGCGGCAAGGTGGGTGAATACCCGATCACTCCCGATTTCGTAATGAAACTGGGCTGGGCCGCGGGCAAGGTGCTCTCCAAGAAGGGTACCCGCAAGGTGCTGATCGGCAAGGATACCCGCATTTCTGGCTACATGCTGGAGTCGGCGCTGGAAGCGGGTCTTTCCGCCGCCGGTCTCAAGGCCATCCTGATGGGCCCCATGCCCACCCCGGCCGTTGCCTACCTGACCCGCACCTTCCGTGCCGAGGCAGGCATCGTCATCAGTGCTTCCCATAACCCCTATTATGACAACGGCATCAAGTTTTTCTCCGCCGATGGCACCAAGCTGCCTGACGAGGTCGAGCTGGCCATCGAAGCCGAGTTGGATCACGAACTGAAGTGCGTGGAGTCCGCCGAGCTTGGCAAGGCGCTGCGTATCGACGATGCCGCCGGTCGTTACATCGAATTCTGCAAGAGCACCTTCCCCTCCAATCTGAGTCTGGAAGGGCTGAAGATGGTGGTGGATTGCGGCCATGGTGCCACCTATCACATCGCGCCTTCCGTTTTCCGCGAGCTGGGGGCCGAGGTGATCGCCATCGGCTGCAGCCCGGATGGTCTCAACATCAATGACGGCGTCGGCTCAACCGCCCCGGAGGCACTGGCCGCCAAGGTACTGGAGTGCAAGGCTGATCTCGGCGTTGCCTTCGACGGCGATGGCGATCGCCTGGTGATGGTGGATCACACCGGCTACATCATCGACGGTGACGAGATCCTCTACATCATCGCCCGCGATGCTCTGCGTAACGGCCGCCTCAAGGGCGGTGTTGTCGGCACCCTGATGGCCAACATGGGGCTGGAGCTGGCGTTGCAGACCCTGGGCATTCCGTTCGCCCGCGCCAAGGTGGGTGACCGCTATGTGCTGGAGATGATGAACGAGAAGGGCTGGCGCATCGGTGGCGAGAACTCCGGTCACATCATCTGCTTGGATCAGACCACCACCGGGGATGGCATCGTCGCCGCCCTGCAGGTGCTGACCGCCATCTGTACCGCGGAGATGCCGCTGGCCAAGCTGCGCTCCGGCATGAACAAGTTCCCGCAGGTGCTGGTCAACGTGCGCTTTGCCGAAGGCAAGGACCCGCTGGCGGCTGACGCCGTACAGCAGGAAGTGGCCAGGGTGGAACAGGAGCTGGCCGGTCGTGGCCGTGTGCTGCTGCGCAAGTCCGGCACTGAACCCCTGATCCGCGTCATGGTGGAGGGGGAGCACGAGCAACAGGTGCGCGATATGGCACAACGCATTGCACAACAGGTTGAATCGGCGTTTTAATGAACAAATGGGGCGGCTTTTTAGCCGCCCTGGTTGTATCTTGTTCAAACGATTCAAAAATTTAAAAATAGCGCTTGTCAGCTGACAATCCTCTGGATATTATCAGCCCCGCTTTCGCAAGGGAGTTGCCGATGGGACATCGCAAGCCGTTTGTAGCAGCCAACTGGAAGTTACACGGTAGTAGGTCGCAGTTAGAGCAGTTTGCCGGTCAGTGCCTGAAAGGCATTGGTGAGCAGGTAGACGTGGTCTTGTGTCCATCCCATGTGCATCTCGACTTCACGGCCGCTCTGCTCGGTGAGCAGAGGGTGATGAAGTTGGGGGCTCAGAATGTGAGTCAGCACAGACAGGGCGCTTACACGGGTGAAGTCTCGTGTCAGATGCTGGTCGAGGCAGGGTGTCGATACGTATTGGTAGGGCACTCCGAGCGCAGGCGTCTCTTTGGTGAGACCAGTTTTATCGTCGCAGAGAAGTTTGCGGCGGCCAGGTCTGCAGGACTTGTTCCAATCCTCTGTTTGGGCGAGTCGGGTGCGGCAAGGCAGGCAAGAAGAACCTTCGAGGTGATTGCCGAAGAGCTGGATATCGTCATAGAGAAAAATGGCGCGATGGCTTTCGATAATGCTATCATCGCCTACGAGCCGATTTGGGCTGTAGGTACAGGTAAATGCGCCACACCCGAGCAGGCACAAGAGGTTCATTCCTTTATACGTGGTCGCTTGGCGGAGGATACTCCGGTCATAGGTGAGAAAGTCAGAATCATCTATGGTGGGAGCGTGACACCGGCCAATGCGAGAGAGTTGTTTGCCCAGCCCGACGTTGACGGCGGCCTGATTGGTGGAGCAAGTCTCGATGACCAGACGTTTTTGGGAATTGTTGAAGCGGCAAAGGGTGCAAGTTAAATGTACGAGATTCTTTTGGTCGTTTATCTGCTGGTATCACTGGCTCTGATTGGTCTAGTGATGATTCAGCAAGGTAAAGGGGCTGACATGGGCGCCTCCTTCGGCGCAGGGGCATCGAATACCGTATTCGGCTCCGGTGGTTCAGGCAGTTTCCTGACCCGCACAACAGCGATTTTGGCTACTCTGTTCTTTTTGATTAGCCTGGTGCTTGGCTCTATGTCCAGCAACAAGGTCAAACAGGGTAGTGAATGGGAAAATCTGCAACAAACCCAACAGGTTGAGCAGAGCAAAGCGCCAGTAAAGAAAGACACTGACGTTCCCGAGTAAGAGTTTTGCCGTGGTGGTGGAATTGGTAGACACGCTATCTTGAGGGGGTAGTGCTCTAGGGTGTGCGGGTTCGAGTCCCGCCCACGGCACCAATTAAGCAGTAAGCCTGGGTGACCAGGTGTGTTATAGCCAGTCAGTCTTGTGTGACGAGAGTGAAGTGGCTATAATCTCGCACGATTTCGGACGCGGGGTGGAGCAGCATGGTAGCTCGTCGGGCTCATAACCCGAAGGTCGTCGGTTCAAATCCGGCCCCCGCAACCAAATTTCACGCATTTCCTACGCTCAGGAAGGCGGTCGCTGCGAGGCGACAATCAGGGTAAAGCGCCAAGCCCCGATTTGACATCGGGGCTTTTTGTTATGTGCAATTTACTCTGAATCTATTTCTATCTGGGCTTTATGCCCTTTTTTTGTTTTTCGGAGGGTGACTTTGGCTACGTTGGAACAACGTTTGACCGATCTGCTCGAGGCTCCTGTCGTTGCCTTGGGTTTTGAACTGTGGGGTATCGAGTTTATCCGTGCGGGTAAACACTCCACCTTGCGCGTCTACATCGACGGCGAGCATGGCGTGAGCGTCGAGAACTGTGCAGAAGTCAGCCATCAGGTTGGCGCCATCATGGACGTCGAGGATCCCATCACCGAGGAGTATTACCTCGAGGTGTCCTCCCCGGGTCTGGATCGTCCCCTGTTCAAGGTTGCCCAGTTCGAAAAATACGTTGGCCAAGAGGCGGCGGTTTCGCTTCGGATGGCAACAAACAACCGCCGCAAGTTCAAAGGCGTAATCAAAGCCGTGCAGGGCGACATGATCACTCTGACGGTAGATGGTAAGGACGAAGTGTTGGCTTTCACCAATATCCAAAAAGCGAACATAGTGCCGAACTTTGGTTAACGAGGCTATCGGATATGAATAAAGAGATTTTGCTGGTCGTTGACGCAGTGTCCAACGAGAAGGCGGTTCCCCGCGAGAAGATTTTCCAGGCTCTGGAAACCGCACTGGCGACGGCGACCAAGAAAAAATATGAAGGCGAGATCGAAGTTCGGGTAGAGATCGATCGCAAGACCGGCGACTACGACACCTATCGCCGCTGGGTGGTCATCGCGGATCAGGCCGCCATGGAAAACCCCTACGCCGAGATCACCCTGGAAGCGGCGCAGATCGAGCAGCCGGATATCCAGATCGGTGAATATGTTGAAGATCAGATCGACTCCGTCACCTTCGACCGCATCACCACCCAGACCGCCAAGCAGGTCATCGTGCAGAAAGTGCGCGAAGCCGAGCGTTCACAAGTCGTTGACCAGTTCAAGGACAAAGAAGGCACCATCATCAGTGGCGTGGTGAAGAAGAGCAACCGCGACAACGTGATCCTGGATCTGGGCAGCAACGCCGAGGCCGTGATTTTCCGCGACGACATGTTGCCGCGCGAGACCTTCCGTCCGGGCGACCGCATCCGTGGCCTGCTCTACGCTGTGCGTCCGGAAGCCCGTGGTTCCCAGCTGTTCGTCAGCCGTTCCAGCCCGGACTTCCTGAAAGAGCTGTTCCGCATCGAAGTGCCGGAAATCGGCGAAGAGATGATCGAAATCATGGGCGCCGCCCGTGATCCGGGTTCCCGTGCCAAGATCGCGGTCAAGACCAACGATCGCCGCATCGACCCGATCGGTGCCTGTATCGGCATGCGCGGTGCCCGCGTTCAGGCGGTCTCCGCCGAGCTGAGCGGCGAGCGCGCCGACATCGTGCTGTACGATGACAACCCGGCCCAGTACGTGATCAACGCCATGGCGCCGGCTGATGTGGCCTCCATCATCGTCGATGAAGACAACCACACCATGGACATCGCCGTGGAAGCCGCCAACCTGGCTCAGGCCATCGGCCGCAACGGTCAGAACGTGCGTCTGGCCTCCCAGCTGACCGGTTGGGAACTGAACGTGATGACCGTCGAGGACATGCGTGCCAAGCACCAGGCCGAAAACGACCGCATCATGAACCTGTTCACCAGCACCCTCGACATCGATGACGATTTCGCCGGCCTGCTGATGGAAGAGGGCTTCTCCACCCTGGAAGAGATCGCCTTCGTACCGGTCAACGAGCTGCTGGCCATCGACGGTCTGGATGAAGACATGGTCGAAGAGCTGCGCAAGCGTGCCAAAGACGCCCTGACTACCAAGGCGCTGGCCAAAGAAGAATCCTTTGAAGGTGTTGAACCTTCCGAAGAACTGCTCAATCTGAACGGCCTCGGTCGTGAAATGGCGTACGCCCTGGCCGCTCGCGGCATCGGTACCCTAGAAGATTTGGCAGAGCAAGGCATCGATG
The DNA here is from genome assembly GCF_040907805.1 of Aeromonas sp. s3. Taxonomy (NCBI): domain Bacteria; kingdom Pseudomonadati; phylum Pseudomonadota; class Gammaproteobacteria; order Aeromonadales; family Aeromonadaceae; genus Aeromonas; species Aeromonas sp. s3. The sequence continues at coordinate 154,121 of NZ_JBFOCQ010000012.1, read as the reverse complement.
ACCTTGCTGATATCGAAGGGCTGACCGCCGAGAAGGCCGGTGAGCTGATTATGGCTGCTCGCAATATCTGTTGGTTCGGAGAAGAGCAGTCTAGTTAAGATCAAACGGAGGAAAATGAATGGCAGAAGTATCAGTCAAACAACTTGCCACTGACATCGACACACCGGTTGATCGTCTTCTCCAGCAGTTTGTCGATGCCGGTATCAGCAAGAGCAAGGCCGACGACATGGTCAGCGAGTCTGAGAAACAGACTCTGCTGACTCACCTGAAGAAACAGCATGGAGGTGACGAGGTCGCCGCACCTGCCCGCATGACCTTGCAACGCAAGACCAAGAGCACCATCAGTGTTCAGGGGACTGGCGGCAAGAACAAGGAAGTGCAGGTAGAAGTGCGCAAGTCTCGCACCTATGTAAGACGCTCGGCGCTGGAAGATGAACAGCGTCAGGCGGAAGCCGAGGAAAAAGCGCGTTTGGAAGCAGAAGAAAAAGCTCGTCGCGAAGCCGAAGAGAAGGCTCGTCTCGATGCTGAAGAGAAGGCTCGCCGTGAGGCTGAGCAGGCTCGTCGTGAAGCTGAGGAAAAGGCGCGGATCGAGGCACAACAAAAGGCTCGACAGGCTCAACAGCCCGCCAAAGCAGCCAGTAGCACAGCTCAGCAAGAGGCAGAAAAGATGGCCAAGCGCGAAGCAGAAGAACTGAAGCGCCAACAGGAACAAACAGCTTTGCAAAAGGCTGAAGAACTCGCCGCCAAGAAAGCCGAAGAGGCTCGCGTCATGGCGGAACAGAACGCAGCCCGCTGGGCTGAAGAAGAAGCTGCTCGCGCCAAAGAGAGCAGCGATTACCATGTGACCACCTCCAAGCACGCCCAGGCTGCTGAAGACGAGCTGGATCGCAAGGAAGAGACCAGCCGCCGCACCGCTGCAGCTGCCAAGGGGCCGAAGAAGGCCGGTCGCCGCGACGACGATCGCAACGACCGCAACTCCCGTGACCCGCGCGCCCGTAAAGGCAAGCGTGGCAAGGTGGCTACCCCGAACGCCATGAAGCACGGCTTCAACAAGCCGGCTGCCGCAGTCAACCGTGACGTCATCATCGGCGAGACCATCACAGTGGCAGAGCTCGCCAACAAGATGGCCGTCAAGGGTGTTGAAGTCATCAAGGTGATGATGAAGATGGGTGCCATGGCCACCATCAACCAGGTGATCGACCAGGAGACCGCTCAGCTGGTCGCCGAGGAGATGGGTCACAAGGTGGTGCTGCGTCGTGAGAACGAGCTGGAAGAGGCGGTGCTGTCCGATCGTGACGAAACCTCCGAAGCCAAGCCGCGCGCGCCGGTCGTGACCATCATGGGTCACGTTGACCACGGCAAGACCTCGCTGCTGGACTACATCCGTAAAGCCAAGGTGGCGGCCGGTGAAGCCGGTGGTATTACCCAGCACATCGGTGCGTACCACGTACAGACCGACAGCGGCATGATCACCTTCCTGGATACCCCGGGTCACGCGGCGTTTACCTCCATGCGTGCTCGTGGTGCCAAGGCAACCGACATCGTGGTGCTGGTCGTTGCAGCAGACGACGGCGTGATGCCGCAGACCATCGAAGCCATCCAGCACGCCAAGGCTGCCGGTGTGCCGCTGGTTGTTGCGGTCAACAAGATCGACAAGCCGGAAGCGGATCCGGATCGCGTCAAGACCGAGCTGGCCCGCTACAACGTCATGTCCGAAGACTGGGGTGGTGACTGCCAGTTCGTGCACGTCTCCGCCAAGTCTGGCGAAGGCATCGACGACCTGCTGGAAGCCATTCTGATCCAGGCTGAAGTCCTGGAGCTGAAAGCCGTGGTTGACGGCATGGCCAACGGCGTCGTGATCGAGTCCTTCCTCGACAAGGGCCGTGGTCCGGTTGCCACCGTGCTGGTACAGGAAGGTACCCTGCGTCAGGGCGACATCGTGCTGTGTGGTCTCGAATACGGCCGTGTCCGTGCAATGCGTGACGAACTGGGTCGTGAGATCAAGGAAGCGGGTCCGTCCCTGCCGGTGGAAATCCTCGGCCTGTCCGGCGTTCCCTCTGCCGGTGACGAAGCCACCGTCGTGCGTGACGAGAAGAAGGCCCGTGAAGTGGCACTCTATCGTCAGGGCAAGTTCCGCGAAGTCAAGCTGGCTCGCCAGCAGAAGGCCAAGCTGGAGAACATGTTCGCCAACATGACCGAAGGCGAAGTGTCCGAAGTGAACGTGGTGATCAAGGCCGACGTACAGGGTTCCGTGGAAGCGATCTGCGATGCGCTGGTCAAGCTCTCCACCGACGAAGTGAAGGTGAAGATCGTGGGTTCCGGCGTGGGTGGTATCACCGAGACCGACGCCACTCTGGCGGCCGCGTCCAGCGCCATCCTGGTGGGCTTCAACGTCCGTGCCGATGCCTCTGCTCGCAAGGTCATCGATGCCGAGAGCCTGGATCTGCGTTACTACTCCGTCATCTATGACCTGATCGACGAAGTGAAGCAGGCCATGAGCGGCATGCTGGCCCCCGAGTACCGTCAGGAAATCATCGGTCTGGCCGAAGTGCGCAGCGTCTTCAAGTCACCGAAGTTCGGCGCCGTTGCCGGCTGTATGGTTACCGAAGGTGTGGTCAAGCGTTCCAACCGCATTCGCGTTCTGCGCGACAACGTGGTTATCTATGAAGGCGAGCTGGAATCCCTGCGTCGCTTCAAGGATGACGTCAACGAAGTCAAGAACGGCTACGAGTGTGGTATCGCGGTCAAGAACTACAACGACGTACGCGAAGGCGACCAGATCGAAGTTTACGAGACCGTTGAAATCCAACGGACTCTGTAAGCCAAGAGTCAGATTAAATAGGGGGCCGCGGCCCCCTTTTATCGCAGGATAGAATATGGCCAGAGAATTTAGCCGGACCCGTCGGGTCGGACAGCAGATCCAGCGCGAAATTGCGCTCATTCTGCAGCGCGAGGTAAAAGACCCGCGCATCGGCATGGTGACCGTTTCCGATGTGGAAGTGTCCCGTGACCTCAATTACGCCAAGGTGTATGTCACCTTCTTGCAGCTGGAAAATGATGCTGAGCGCATCAAGGAAGGGCTCAAGGCGCTGACCGAAGCTGCCGGCTACATCCGCAGCCTGCTGGGCAGCGCCATGCGCCTGCGCGTGGTGCCCGAGTTGCGCTTCTTCTATGATCAGACCCTGGTTGAGGGGATGCGCCTCTCCAACCTGGTGACCAACACCATCCGCGAAGACAAGCGTCGCATGGCCGAATCCGGTCGTGAAGAAGACGAAGCCGCGCCGGATGACACTACTGAGGATAAAGCCTGAGATGTCTCGTAGACGTCGTTTCAAGGGCCGTGACGTACACGGTATCCTGCTGCTGGACAAGCCGACCGGCCTGACCTCCAACGATGTGTTGCAGAAGGTCAAACGGATTTACAACGCCGCCAAGGCCGGTCACACCGGTGCCCTGGATCCGCTGGCAACCGGCATGCTGCCGATCTGCCTCGGCGAGGCCACCAAGTTCTCCCAGTATCTGCTGGAGGCGGACAAGCGCTATGAGGTGACCGCCAAGCTGGGCGAGCGTACCAACACCAGCGACTCCGATGGCGAGGTGGTCTCCACCCGTCCGGTGAACGTGGCCGTGGGTACCCTGATCGAGGCGCTGGACCAGTTCCGCGGCCCCATCATGCAGGTGCCGTCCATGTATTCGGCCCTCAAGCACAACGGTCGTCCGCTCTACGAATATGCCCGCGAAGGCATCGAGATCGAGCGGGAAGCCCGTCCCATCACCGTCTTCGAGCTCAAACTGCTGAGCTTTGAAGGGGATGAGGTGCGACTTGAAGTGCACTGCAGCAAGGGTACCTACATTCGCTCCTTAGTGGACGATCTGGGGGAAGTGCTGGGCTGTGGCGCCCACGTCACCCAGCTGCGCCGCACCCAGGTAGCCAGCTACCCCTATGAGCGGATGCTGACCCTGGAGCAGCTCGAGTGCATCTTTGAGCAGGCCAAGGCTGAGAGCATTCCGCCGCGCGAGCAGCTGGATCCCCTGCTGCTGCCGATGGATACCGCGGTGGCCTCCCTGCCCGAGGTGAACATGCTGGCTGCCGTGGCCGCCTATGTGAACCAGGGCCAGGCCGTGCAGGTGGCAGGCAGCCCGCAGAGCGGCCAGGTCCGCATGACGGTCGGCCCGGAGCGCGAATTCATCGGGGTTGGCGAGATCGACGACGAGGGACGCGTGGCGCCCAAGCGTCTGGTGCGCTACCACGACGAGGAGTGATCCTCCGGCGGTATCAGGTTGCTTGCCCGTTGCGCGTCTTTATCGTTGCGAAAAGGGGCGGGGACGATTATGATACCGCCCTCATTTCACGGCTGAATTAGAGATTGGCTGTGAACCTTTAAACACTCTACTGGAGTATTACCATGTCTCTAAATGCTGAGATCAAAGCTCAAATCGTTGCTGACAACGCTCGTTGCGCCAACGACACTGGCTCCCCCGAAGTGCAAGTTGCCCTGCTGACTGCCCAGATCAACCATCTGCAAGGTCACTTCAAGGAGCACTCCAAGGATCACCACGGTCGTCGCGGTCTGCTGCGCATGGTTTCCCAGCGTCGTAAGCTGCTGGACTACCTGAAGCGTAAAGACGTTCAGCGTTACGCTGCTCTGATCGCCAAGCTGGGTCTGCGTCGTTAATCGACCATCAGATTTCGCGAAAAAGGGGAACCTCCGGGTTCCCCTTTTTTATTGTGCGTCAGGCTGTTGCCGCCCTCACAGAATTTGTGTCACTGCTTACCTTTTGCATCGAATCAAGTATACTTGCACGCGAATTTAAAGCGCCAAATTGTAAAAAGGAAATTCACGTGAATCCTATTGTAAAGTCATTCCAGTACGGTCAACACACCGTCACTCTGGAAACCGGTGTGATGGCCCGTCAAGCCACTGCGGCCGTCATGGTCAGCATGGACGATACCTGCGTATTTGTGACCGTCGTTGGCAAGAAAGAGGCCGATCACGGCCGTGATTTCTTCCCGCTGACCGTCAACTACCAGGAGCGTACCTATGCTGCTGGTCGTATCCCGGGTGGTTTCTTCCGTCGTGAAGGTCGCCCGAGCGAAGGCGAGACCCTGATCTCCCGTCTGATCGACCGTCCTATTCGTCCGCTGTTCCCGGAAGGCTTCCTCAATGAGGTTCAGGTGGTTGCCACCGTCATGTCCGTGAACCCGGCCGTCTCTCCCGACATCGTTGCCATGATCGGTGCCTCCGCGGCACTGGCCATTTCCGGCATCCCGTTCGGCGGCCCGATCGGTGCAGCCCGCGTGGGTTACATGAACGGTCAGTACGTGCTGAACCCGACCACTACCGAACTGCCCCAGAGCGATCTGGATCTGGTGGTTGCTGGTACCGCCAACGCCGTGCTGATGGTGGAATCCGAAGCGGCCATTCTCTCCGAAGAGGTGATGCTGGGCGCCGTGGTCTTTGGTCACGAGCAGATGCAGGCCGTCATCAACGCCATCAACGAATTCGCTGCCGACGTCGGCACCAAGCCGTGGAACTGGACTGCGCCTGCCGTCAACGAAGCGCTGAAAGCCAAGGTTGCCGAGCTGGCGACAGCTGAGCTGGGTGAAGCCTACCGCATCACCGAGAAGGCCGTGCGTTACGAAACCATCGGTGCCATCAAGGCTCGCGTGGTTGAACAAGTCATCGCTTCCGGCGTGGAAGAAGATGCCAAGAAGATCGGCGAAGAGTTCCACAGCCTGGAAAGCCGCATCGTCCGTGGTCGCGTCGTTCGTGGCGAGCCGCGTATCGATGGTCGCGATCCGGAAATGATCCGCGCCCTGTCCGTCGCCACCGGCGTACTGCCGCGTGCCCACGGCTCCGCCCTGTTCACCCGCGGTGAAACCCAGGCCATGGTCGTTGCGACCCTGGGTACCGAGCGTGACGCCCAGAACATCGACGAGCTGACTGGCAACCGCGCCGATCGCTTCATGCTGCACTACAACTTCCCGCCATACTGCGTCGGCGAGACCGGCATGATGGGTAGCCCGAAGCGCCGCGAAATCGGTCACGGCCGTCTGGCCAAGCGCGGCGTTGCTGCCGTGATGCCGAGCGCCGACGAGTTCCCGTACGTGGTACGCGTGGTCTCTGAAATCACCGAATCCAACGGCTCCTCCTCCATGGCCTCCGTCTGTGGTTCCTCCCTGGCGCTGATGGACGCCGGTGTGCCGATCAAGGCCTCCGTTGCCGGTATCGCCATGGGTCTGGTGAAGGAAGAAGAAGGTTTCGTCGTGCTGTCCGACATCCTGGGTGACGAAGATCACCTGGGCGACATGGACTTCAAGGTTGCCGGTACCACCGAAGGTGTGACCGCCCTGCAGATGGACATCAAGATCGAAGGCATCACCAAAGAGATCATGGAGATTGCCCTGAAGCAAGCTCGTGGTGCTCGCCTGCACATCCTGAAAGTGATGGACGAAGCCATCCAGGCGCCGCGTGCCGAGATCTCCGATTTCGCCCCGCGCATCCACACCATCAAGATCAACCCGGAGAAGATCAAGGACGTCATCGGCAAGGGTGGTTCCGTGATCCGCGCCCTGACCGAAGAGACCGGCACCAACATCGAGCTGGATGATGACGGTACCGTCCGCATCGCCGCCGTTGACGGTGACGCCGCCAAGGAAGCGATCCGCCGCATCGAGGCCATCACCGCCGAGATCGAAGTGAACCGCATCTACGAAGGCAAGGTCGTCCGTCTGGCCGACTTCGGCGCTTTCGTCAACATCCTGCCGGGCAAAGACGGTCTGGTACACATCTCCCAGATCACCGATGCACGCGTGCAGAACGTGGCCGACTACCTGAAGATCGGTGACGTGGTGAAGGTGAAGGTACTGGAAGTGGACCGTCAGGGCCGCGTACGTCTATCCATCAAGGAAGCGAACGCCCCGACCGAAGCTGCCGCCGCTCCGGCTGCCGTTGCCGTTGAAGAGCCGGCTGCCGAATAAGTCGCCGAGCCGTGAAAAAGCCGACCTCAGGGTCGGCTTTTTTTATATTCGTGGCCTGATGTTGTCTCTCTTGAGGCCCCTTATTATAACGAAAGGCTTCTCGCGCGACGGGCAACAAGGAGCAGTGTGATGTCGTGGGCCCTCCTCAGGCAGTTTCCTCCCCTGGTTTGGACCGTGATCCTGGGCACCTTCATGGTGCGCACCAGCTATTACATGGTCTGGCCGTTTCTCTCCATCTTGCTCTATCGGGAGTATGGTCTTTCGGCGACCGCCATCGGCGCCATGCTGGGGGCGACCGCAGCCATCTCCACTCTGGTCAGTTTCTATGGCGGCTGGCTCTCCGACAAGCTGGGGCGGCGCAACATCCTGCTGGCGGGCTGCCTAGTCTCGGTGCTCTGCTACGGTCTGCTCGGCTTTTCCCACTCTGTATTCTGGCTCGGGCTCGGGGTGCTCGGCAGCGGCCTCTCCTCCGGTCTCATCGATGCGCCCGGCAAGGCGTTGATGGCTGACAGCCTGGCTTCGGCCAAGGCCCGCGAGCTGGCGCTGCACCTGCGTTACTTTCTGCTCAACCTGGGGGCGGCCCTCGGCCCCTTGCTGGGGGTGACCCTGGGCATCAATGCCCAGCAGCAGACCTTCCTGCTGCTCAGCGGCAGCTATCTGCTGCTGGGGGCTGCCTTCCTCTGGGGATTTGCGCAAAGCAGGGTTGCGGTGACCCGTGGCAACGAGCTGGGCTTGCGGGTGGCCATCAAGGTGCTGTGGCGGGATCGGGGCTTCTTGCTGCTGGTGCTGGCCAACCTGCTGATGAACCTGGTCTATTCCCAGTTCCACTCACCGCTGGTGCAGTACCTGACCCGGACCGGGACCCCGGAGGTGGCAAGCCTCATCGCCATCCTGGTAGCCACCAATGCCCTGACCGTGGTGCTGTTGCAGTTTCCCCTGCTGCATCTGCTGGCCCGCTGGCCGGGCAAGGTGCGCCTGCAGGTCGGCATCACCCTGTTTCTGGGGGCTCAGGTGCTGTTTGCGCTGGGGGATCCGCAGCAGTGGTCGCACTGGATCGGCGCCGTGCTGATGCTGAGCGTGGGGGAGACCATACTGTTCCCGCTGCTCAACGTGCTGATCGATCAGATGTCGCCCCCGCATCTGAAGGGGAGCTACTTCGGGGCCGGCGCGCTGGCCGGGCTGGGTGGCGCCATCGGCGCCCTGCTGGGAGGCTGGATCCTTGCCCAGTGGAACGGGCAGCTGCTCTATGCGTTGATGGCGCTGCTCTGTCTGCTGACCTTCCTGCTCTATGAGTGGGGCGCCCGCATTCCGCGCCCCGAGCTGGCCCGGGCCAACCCGGGTCAGTGAGTACCTTTCTGGGCGACCTGTTTCATCGCCTTCTTGGCGGCATACATGCGCTCGTCCGCCAGCCGGATCAGGCTGTTGCCCTCGTCGAACTGCACCGGCCCGGTCTGCACCAGCCCTATGCTGAGGGTCACGTCACCGGTCCGTTCGGCCAGTGTCTTGTTGAGACGGGGCAGGAAGACGTCCCTGGCCTGATCCTCGTTGCAGTTGGGCAGGATCAGGCAGAATTCGTCCCCGCCGTAGCGGAAGCAGCTATCTTCCACCCGCGACACCTGGCGAATGCAGTCGCCGACGATGCGCAGGATCTCGTCCCCCCGCTGATGGCCCTGGGTGTCGTTGATCTGCTTGAAGTCATTGATGTCGAGGTAGGCGATGACCACAGGCTCGGAGCGACGCTGGCAGGTGCGCAGGGTGCGGGTGAGGTTCTCCTGCAGATGGCGCACGCTGAGCAGGCCGGTGAGGGCATCGGTCCGGCTCATCTCCTCCAGCTGTTGGGTGCGTTCGCGTACCTTCTCCTCCAGCGCCTTGGCGTAAAGCTCGGATTTCTCCTTGGAGGACTCGATCTCCGACACCAGGCTGCGGATATAGGTCTCAAACACCAGGGTGATGTCGAACAGGAACAGCTTGTCGAGGGCGGTGAGCATGGTGACCCGCTCCTGCTCGCTGGGGATCTGGGTGAAGATATCCTCGATGAGCAGCCCTTTCAGGGTATTGATGGCGGCCAGGTAGAGCTTGGGTTCCACCCCGATCCGCTTGTGCACCAGCCCGATGCGCAGCCGGTTGTTGACGTACTCCAGGTCATACAGGCCGCTGAACAGGTCGAGAATGTAGCGGCGCTGGGCCGCCCGCAACCGGGTCAGGGTGTCGGCGTCGCCGATCAGCAGGGCAATCTCGGTGATCCCGGTCTGCAGGGTGTAGAACTTGTCGACCAGGGCGTCGATGTGGGGCTCGATCTTGGGACGATAGCTGGCGAGCAGGAGGAAATCCTGCTCGTCCAGCAGCAGCAGCTCCTTGCGATGGGCGATTTCGAACTCTGTGATCCGCATCTGTTCCAGCAGCGTCTGTTCGGTTGGGTTCATGACAGTTTCCCGAGCAAAAATAAAGGCGCACACATTGTTATGTAATTGACAGTGTAGACATTAACAGCCGGGAGCAGGTTTTCAAATGGCGCAGTGTTGTGACAGATCAACTCTGCGCCCATTTTTGCCTTGTGCTAGAAGGTGAGCACCTTGTGGGCGGCCAGAGTCCATTGGGCCAGCAGCGGCAGGGTGCCGATCTCGATCCCCTCTATGAGCGGCAGTGCCGTGATGCCGCGAGCATCGGTACAGGTCTTGCAAAGGCGGATGGTGACCCCCTGGGCCAGCAGGATCTCCAGCATCTGGCGCAGGTTGTAGCCCTCGGCCGGGGCCTGGCCCGCCAGGGCGGCGCTGACCGCGTCGGACATCAGAAACAGTTTCAGGCTGGTACCGCCCTGTTCGCCCAGGGCGATGGCCAGGCGCAGGGCATTGAACAGGGATTCGCTGCCATAGGGGGCGCCGTTGGCGATGATGACAATCTCTTGATTCATAACAGACTCCTTCATGAAAGTCGCCATTGTAGACCCAGCAGCCCACCATTGGCGTGACGTCGCACAAACTCTGTCGTAGCGGTTTGCCCGCGCCTTGACCCGGCCGGCCGAGTACGGTCTGATAGGCGGCCATCAAACATGACAGGGGAACGAGGTCGTTATGTGGAAGGTTATCGGAATGAGCATGCTGCTGTTGGCCGGTCAGGCCTACGGCAGCGAGGCTGTCGGTTGCAAGGCGCGCCAGCAGGCCGTCAAGGAGCAGCTGGCCATTGCCAAGGCGCACGACAACGGGGACCAGGTGGCCGGGCTGGAACGGGCCCTGCGCAATATCGAGACCCATTGCACCGATGCGGGCCTGTTCAAGGAGCAGCAGCAGCGGGTGGCCGAGCTCAAGGAGCAGGTCAACGAGCGGTTAGTCGAGCTGCAGAACGCCCGGGTGACGGGCAAGCCCGACAAGATCGCCAAGAAGCAGGCCAAGCTGGAAGAGGCCCAGACCAAATTGCTGGCCGCCCAGCGCGAGCTGGACGCGCTCAGCAAGCTGATCAAATCCTGATTTGTCGATAAAAAGAAGCCGGCGCAGCCCGGCTTCTTTTTTATCTCGTGTCTTCCGCCAGGGTGCTTCAGCTGCCGCGCCGGCCCACCATGTCGGCCGGCACCACCCAGGCATCGAACTGCTGCGCCGTGAGGTGACCGGAGGCGATGGCCGCCTCCCGCAGGCTGAGCCCCTCATGGTGGGCCCGTTTGGCGATCTCTGCCGCCTTGTCATAGCCGATATGAGGGTTGAGCGCCGTTACCAGCATCAGGGAGCGGGCCAGCAACTCGTCGATACGGGGTTGGTTCGGGCTGATGCCGACCGCGCAGTGATCGTGGAAGCTCTGCATGCCGTCCGCCAGCAGCCGCACGCTCTGCAGGAAGTTGTGGGCGATCATCGGCCTGAACACGTTGAGCTCGAAGTTGCCGCTGGCGCCGCCGATGTTGATGGCGACGTCGTTGCCCATCACCTGGGCGCACAGCATGGTGAGCGCCTCGCACTGGGTCGGGTTGACCTTGCCGGGCATGATGGAGGAGCCGGGCTCGTTCTCCGGGATGAGCAGCTCGCCGAGCCCGCTGCGGGGGCCGCTCGCTAGCCAGCGCACGTCGTTGGCGATCTTCATGAGGGACGCAGCGAGGGTCTTGAGGGCGCCGTGGCCATGGACCAGGGCGTCGCTGGCGGCCAGCGCCTCGAACTTGTTGGGGGCGCTCACCAGCGGCAGGCCGGTCTGTTCGGCCAGGGTGGCGGCCACCGCCTCGGCGAAACCGGGCGGGGTGTTGAGGCCCGTGCCGACGGCAGTGCCCCCCAGCGCCAGCTCGCACAAATGGGGCAGGGCGGCGCGGATATGGCGCTCCCCCTGCTCGAGCTGGGCCACCCAGCCGGAGAACTCCTGCCCCAGGGTGAGCGGGGTGGCATCCTGCAGATGGGTGCGGCCTATCTTGACGATGTCGTCGAAGGCAGCCGCCTTGCTGGCCAAGGTAGCGCTCAGGGTGGCCAGGGCGGGCAGCAGTTGCCGGGTGAGGGTGGTGACGGCGGCCAGGTTCATGGCGCTCGGGAAAACGTCGTTGCTGGACTGGCTCTTGTTCACCTCGTCGTTGGGGTGCACCAGTCGCCCCTCGCCGCGGGGGCCGCCGAGCAGCTCGCTGGCCCGGTTGGCCAGCACCTCGTTGAGGTTCATGTTGGTCTGGGTGCCGGAGCCGGTCTGCCATACCCGCAGCGGGAACTCCTCATCATGCTGGCCGCACAGGATCTCGTCGGCGGCGCTCATGATGGCCTGCGCCGTGCGGGCGGGCAGCAGCCCCTTGGCGTGGTTGACCCGGGCACAGGCTGACTTGATGCGGGCCAGCGCGTGGATCAGCGCCATCGGCTGGCGCTCGCCGGAGATATCGAAGTGCTGCAGGGAGCGCTGGGTCTGGGCTCCCCACAGCCGGTCGGCCGGCACGGCTATCTCGCCGAAGCTGTCGTGTTCACTCCTGCTCTTCATCTCGTTCTCCCTTCATTGCGAAAAAGGGGCGACATCCTGCGCCCCTGTCGAATTATCCGTCGGTCAGTGTCATTCAGCCGCGGGGGCGAAACGGCGTCAGCTCGGCCAGCGGCGCCGCCGTGGTGAACTCCTGGGTGGTCTCGGCGTACTTGAAGATCTTGAAGCCTTCGCCGCGGGCGCTCCAGTACTCGATCTGCTCACCACTTACCTGCAGCAGGCTCGCCTCGCGCAGGGCGACCACGTGTTCGCTCGGGTTGATGGCGCAGAACTCGGCCAGGCGCTCGTCGCGGGTCTCCCCCATGTGGCCGCTGATGCTGGCGTCCAGATAGTGGGGGTTGATCTGCAGCGGGAACAGCCCCAGCGCAGGCAGCACGGCGGCGCTGCAGACCGGCATGTCATTGGTGGTGCGAATGCTCGGGGTCGCCACGTTGCAACCGGCGCTCCAGCCCACATAGGGCGCGCCCCGCTCGCGCACGGCGCGCTGGATGGGCACCACCAGGCCGTTCTCGTGCAGCAGCTGGTTGAGGCGCCAGGTGTTGCCGCCACTGATGAAGATGGCCTCCGCCTGCTGGATGGCGTCCACCGGATCGTCGAACTGGTGGATGCTGATGGCCTCCACTCCTAGGCTCTCGCTGAGCTCCAGGGCACGGGCATCCCAGTCGCTGCGGATCACCGCGTAGGGGATCAGCAGGATGCGCTTGACCTGTTTGCGGGCGAGCAGGGTCTGCACCCGATCCCGGGCCCAGCCGAGCAGACCCGGGCATTCGGTGGCTTTGCCGTTGCTGAGAAGAAGCAGTTCCATGAAGCGTGTCCTCGATAAGTGAAAGCGCGAAGAGGTCACCGGCCCCGGCCGGGTGACGGAAGCCCCCATTCTAGCCCGATCCGGCGTCGGGTTCTGTGATCGACTCGCCATGTACCCTGATGAGACCGTTTTTTGACCAAAGAGAGGTCAGGCACTGATGGGCCTACGACTGGGGTCATGGTGCCGAGCGGGTGGCATATGGACGCGATGAGGCTGTAGAGCAGAGGAGATCCAGGGGTCTCTTTGAATTTCATCGGCGGCCACAAAAGCACAAGGGGACCCGCAGGCCCCCTTGGTCAGTCTGGCGCGATCAGTCGAGCTTGAAGTCGACCCACACCAGGCGGTGATCCGAGCTGACACCCTTGGCGATGCCCAGCTTGGCGTCATACACCAGGTGGTAGCCAGGCTCGAAGCTGGCCGGCCAGAACACGCCGGAGGCGACCGCGTTCAGGTTGGCGGAGGGCAGCACGTGGTCGAGCTGCAGGCCGCTGCTGCTGGTGATGCGCTCCGGAGTGGGGCGGTTGTTGTTGCGCTTGCACAGATCCGGCTGGCTGGCGAGGCACTCGGGGCCGCCCTGGCTGACCGGGATCAGGGCGCCGTTGGTGACGGCCTGGTTGACCAGCACATGGTTGTGCAGGTCCTGAATGGCGGTCAGGTCGCCATCGCCAATCTGGGGATCGGCGTTGAGATCGCCGGCGATGACGAACCTGGCGCCCGCGGGCAGGCCACCGGCCTTGCCGGCGTCATCCACCATGTAGCTGGCGGTCTCCACGTAATCCTGCCAGAAGGCGACTTCGGCCCGGTTGTGCTTGACGTTGTGGCGCGCCGCGTTGCCGAAGATGGGCGGAGTCGGGTGGGAGATGAGGAAGTGGATCACCTCCTCCTTGTTGCCGCGCTTGATGCGCACCGGCACATCGGCGTGGTTCTTGGACGAGAGCGGGAAGGCCTGCCAGGCGGCGTCGTCATACCAGGCATCGCCACACTGGCGGCCGGCCGGGATCGGCGCCTTGGCATTGTTGCAGTCGTCGATGACCGGGTTTGCTTCGCCCGGCATGTCCTTCCACTTGAATTTCTGGAAGGTGCGGATCTGCTTGGTATCGATGGGGTACTGGGACATCACGGCGAAGGCGTACTGGCCGTGGTAGTTGCCAAAGCCCCAGGCGTCGTCCGGCCCGTTGTTGACCTTGCCGTCCAGGTTGAGGTCATGGCCGCTCATCAGGCCGGTGTTGGTGGCGAAGTTCTGCAGCACCGGGTAGCTGATGGCCTTCACCTCGTCGTGCTGGGCATGGGCCAGGTAGTTGTCGTTGAAGGCTTTGAGGTCCTTGGTGTCGCTGCCCTTGCCGTCATTGTCGAATTCGTTGAGCAGGAACACGTCCGGCCGGGTGCGCTGGATGATTTCGGCGATGTTGCGGATCTGCTGCACGTCGAGGGCCTTGGTCTTCTCGGCGCCGCTCAAGGTGCCATCGGCGAGGCGGGCCAGCAGAGCATCCTGCTCGGTGCGACTGAGGGCCAGTTCACCGGCGAGCATGCCGGCGGCGGTGCGATCGAAGGAGAGATTGAAGGTAGCGAAGCGAACCATGGGGGTCGGGGTCTCGGAGTCATTATGGCTGTTACAGCCTGCCATCAATCCGAGGGAAATGGCAGCCGCGAGCAGGGACTTGCTGATATTTTTCATTGTAATATTCCGTAGCATCAATAAGTTATACCTTGCTCATGGGGAGCGAAGGAGGGCCCATTATAGGGATCCCGGCAGGCAGCCGGGCTCTGAATGGGCCAAAGTGTGAGACCATTCACAGAGCAAAACGGGGAGGCGAGATGAGTCGGCGACAAACGGCCCTGGTGGTCGAGGGGGGCGCCATGCGCGGCATTTTTGCCGCCGGGGTGCTGGATGCGTTTCTGGCCAAGGGGCGCACGGCGTTTGATCACTGCATCGGGGTATCGGCCGGGGCGGTCAATCTGGCGGCCTTTCTGGCCGGCCAGCAGGGGCGCAACCACAACGTCATCACCGACTACTCCTGCCGTCCCGAGTTCATCAACCTGGCCAAGTTCGTGCGCGGCGGTCACTGGCTCGATCTCGACTGGCTGTGGGCGATCACCATTCGCGAGTGCCGGCTCGATCTGGCGCGCTTTGCCGCCAACCCGGTGCCGCTGACGGTGGTGACTACCCGGGTAGCGGACGGCCAGGCCGCCTACCTCAGGGCCAACGCCGCCGAGCTGGAGCAGCAGATCAAGGCCTCCTGCTCGGTGCCGCTGGTCTACCGGGACTTCGTGCGCATCGACGGGGAGGCCATGACGGACGGCGGGGTGGCCGACTCCATTCCGGTGCGCCACGCCTATGAGCAGGGGGCGCGCGACATCACAGTGGTGCTCTCCCGCCCGTTGGGTTATCGCAAGCGGGCGCCGCGCCTGCCCGCCCTGCATCGCTACCTGCTGCGCGAGACGCCTGCGCTGGCTCGGGCCAGCCTGTCGCGCCATCAAAGCTACAACGATGCCATCGACTTCATCCGCCAGCCGCCGGCCGATTGCCGCATCCGGGTCATAGTACCGCCGGCAAACTTTCGGGTCGGCCGCATGACCACCGACCGGGCGAGGCTGGAGCAGGGTTACCGGATGGGCTGGCAGGCAGCTCTCGACTATCTGGCGGCGGAGCCGGTGCCGGCCTGAGGAGATTCGGTCGACCATAGGCAGCATCGCTGGGACGAGATGCAAAGAACCGGGGCCACCCGGTTTTTTGTGTCTGCGCCATCCCGGAACCCGGCCATGGCGCATCGGCTTATTATGTGAATAAATAATTGCTTGCGATATTTTCGGCGAAATGGTCACTATTATTCCGTTGAGCCGCTATCACTATTAAGCTCTGCTAAATAATGGCTGAGTCAACTTGTGACCAAATAAAATAATGGCTAGGGAACTTTTTGGGAAAAGGGCTTTTGGTAATCGATTAAATATTCATTATTTTGTTTTTATTCATATAGATAAATGTGAATTGCTTATGCGGTAAAGATTATTAGCGCAGGGTTGAAGCTGTTTACATCAATGGCGAATTGATAGCCTGACTTTATCTCGGCTACTGTCCCCTCTCGATTCGTTTGGGTAGCAAACGGATACGCAAATAATAACAACAGAGACTGGACGCATTGATAAAGAGTCATCTTTATTGATTTTAATCCTGCCAAAGGAGCCGGAATAATGAGTGGTTTATCTTCCCATCAAATTGCCCAGAATATATTTGCCGAGCTGTTGCCTTATCGCCGCCGCTTCCCCGATCCCATCCTGGATCGGCAGCAGGAGGAGGCAGAGGTGGCCGCCATCCAGATCCCCCGTCTGCAAGACTTCATCGAGCGGGGCGAGACCATCCTCTGCGTGTTGCCCGCCTTTCCCACCAAGTCGCCCAATCCTAACAAGGTGCTGGGCTCTCTGCCGGACATGGCGGAGCGGCTCTCCCTCAGTTTTCTCAACCACCTCTGCCAGCGCATCCAGCTGCACTACGCGCCCGGCATGCGGATCCTCATCTGCTCGGACGGCCACGTGTTCGGTGACCTCATCCGGGTGGCGGACCCGGCCATCGACGCCTATCAGGCCCATATCGAGCAGCTGATCCTGGAGCTGGGGGCGACCCATCTCGGGGTCTTCCACCTGGGGATGGTGGCGGGCATGGCCGAGTTTTGCGCCAGCCGCGACTTCGACACCCTGCGCGAACAGCTGGTGGAGCGCTACGCCGAGCCGCTGGAACTGATTGCCCAGGAGGTGAGAAGCACCGAGGAGGGCATTCGCCTCTATCGCGCCATGACCCGCTTCCTCTATGAAGACAGCCAGCTGCCGGACACCCCGCTCTCCAATACGGCGCTGCAGCGGGATGCCAAGGGGCGCACTCATGCGGTGATCCAGCGCAGCCGCGCCTGGGGCAACCTGCTGGCGGAGCGCTTCCCCGAGGCGATCCGCCTCTCCATCCACCCCCAGGCGAGCCACAGCCTGAAGATGGGCATCCACATGCTGCCGACCCGGGATGACTGGCTCACCCCCTGGCACGGGGTGGCGGCCAACCTGGATGGCCAGTTCGTGCTGATGAAGCGGCGCGACGTTCTGGCGATGGAGCATGAGCTGGTCCACATCCACGGCCGTCCGAGCCACTACCTGATCAACGGCAAGCAGGCCGCCGCCTGAGGAGTTTCCCATGACTGCATCCATCGTTACCCTCGGCGGCGAGCGCTGCCGCATCCTGCCGCAGGCCCCGTTCGGCCTGCTGATTGAGCCGGCCCGCAATGGCCAGCCGGTGCAGAGCCTGGCTATCGAGGCGCTGCGCGAGCTGGCCCGCCGCCACGGCGTGCTGATCCTGCGCGGGTTCGAGTCGGGCTTCACCGATCCCGAGCGGCTGACCCGCTACGGCGAGGAGTGGGGCGAGATCATGATGTGGCCCTTCGGCGCCGTGCTGGACGTGAAGGAGCACGAGAACGCCACCGACCACATCTTCGACTCCAGCTATGTGCCGCTGCACTGGGACGGCATGTACAAGCCGACCCTGCCCGAGTTCCAGCTGTTTCACTGCGTGCACGCCCCGGCGGCGGACGAAGGGGGGCGCACCACCTTCATCAATACCCGCCAGCTGCTCACCGAGCTGGACGGTGAGCGGCTGGCCCGCTGGGAGCGGGTGCACATCACCTATCGCATCAAGCAGGTGGTGCACTACGGCGGCCAGGTGAGCTCGTCGCTGCTGGTGCCTCACCCGGTGAGCGGCGAGACAGTGCTGCGCTACAACGAGCCGCCGCGCGAGGGAGTGCGTTTTCTCAACCAGCATGCCCTCGACATCGAGGGGGTGGCGCCGGCCGAGCAGGCCGCCTTCCTGCAGGATCTTCACGAGCGGCTCTACGATCCGCGCTACTTCTATGCCCACCAGTGGCAAGGGGGAGATGTGGTGATCGCCGACAACCTCGGCCTGCTGCACGGCCGCGAGGGGTTCACCGCCCGCTCCGCCCGCCACATCCAGCGGGTCCACATCCAGGCCAGCCCGGTCTGCCTCAACCCGGCGCTGGCGCCGCAAGGGGCGGCGTGATGGCGACCCTGTTGCTGGCGGCCACCGCCACCCCGGGCCACGTCAATCCCATGCTGGCGGCGGCTCGCCAGCTGGTGGCGCAGGGGCATAGAGTGCTGATGCTGTGCGGCGCCCTGTTCGAGCGGCACATCCGTGACACTGGCGCCGAGTTCGTGCCCTTCGCCCCCGAGGTGGACTTTGACTACCGGTCGCTGGAGCGGCACTTTCCCGAGCGGGCCAGCCTGAGCGGTACCGCCCAGATGGCGCTGGCGCTCAAGCGTTTCTTCGCCGCCCCCATGGCGCAGCACGACAGGCAGCTGAGGGCGCTGATCGCGGCGGAGGGGGTGGATCTGCTGCTGGTGGAAAACGGCTTCTACGGCGTGCTGCCCTTGCTGCAGCAGCCCCATGGCCGGCCGGTGCCGATCCTGATGCTGGGGGTGAACCCTGTCTCTTACTCGAGTCCGGACGCCATCTTCTACGGCCCACGCATTCCCCCCGAGCTGCGCCGCTCCCTTGGCGAGCTGCCCTGGCTCGATGAGCCGACCCGGCAACTGCAAAGGGAGGTGCAACAGCGCTTTGATGCCGCCCTGGCCGAGGCGGGGGCGCCGCCGCTGACGGCCCCCTTCACCGACGTGATGGTGACGGCGCCCGATGCCTTCTTGCAGCTCTCCTGCGCCGGCTTTGAATACGAGCGGCCGGAGCTGGAGGGGGTGCTCCGTTATGTCGGCCCGCTGCTGCCACCCCGGCTTGAGCTGACGCCGCCTTGGTGGGAGAGGCTCGACGAGCGGCCGTTGGTCATCGTCAGCCAGGGCACCCTGGCCAATGTGGATCTGGGGCAGTTGCTGCTGCCGGCCATGCAGGGGCTGGCCGGCGACGAGCTGCAACTGCTGCTGACCACCGGCGGGCGGGATCCGGCGCTGCTGGGCGATGCCGTTCCGGCCAATGCCATCGTCACCGACCACGTGCCGTTCGAGCTGGCGCTGCCCCGCGCCGCCGCTCTGGTGACCAACGGCGGCTACGGCTCAGTGCAGTCCGCGCTGGCCCACGGGGTGCCGCTGGTGGTGGCGGGTACCGGAGAGGACAAGGCGGAGGTGGCGACCCGGGTGGCCTGGAGCGGTGCCGGCATCAATCTGCACAGCAACGAGCCGACGGCGGCCATGGTGGCCACGGCGGTACGCAAGGTGGTTGGCGAGCCGCGCTATCGGGCAAGGGCCCAACTGCTGGCCGACGAGATGGCGGCACTTGATGGCCGCGCCGCCATCGCCGCGAGCGTGGCGGATCTGCTCGGCGGACGACCTTGATAGCGTGATGAAGGGGAGGCCAGGCGGCCTCCCTTTTTGTTCAGCTTCTGCTCAGT
This sequence comes from Aeromonas sp. s3, assembly GCF_040907805.1. NCBI lineage: Bacteria > Pseudomonadati > Pseudomonadota > Gammaproteobacteria > Aeromonadales > Aeromonadaceae > Aeromonas > Aeromonas sp. s3. The sequence continues at coordinate 135,025 of NZ_JBFOCQ010000012.1, read as the reverse complement.
TTGTGGCTGCTAGCGTGGCCATAATGACAGCAGGCTGCGCCAGTGGCGCCGGATGCGCTTTTTCATGCAAAAAAGAGCGTTTTCGACGTTGAAATTTTGGCCGACTCAGGAAAGAATGCGCGCTCGGTAATCGACCGCGGACGCCAGCTTCGGGCCCCGGCGCAACCGAGGATGACACGGCCTTCGGCCAACTTGGTACAGGAAACCACACAGGAATTTTATGAATCCCCTTCGCATTGCCGCTTCGGCTCTTTTATGTACGCTGGCACTGGCCGGCCAGCAGGCTGCCGCCGTTGAATACCAGCTGCCCGCCGCCAACAGCCGCCTGATCGGCGAGAACCAGGAATACGTGGTGCCCGCGGACAACCGTCCGCTGGAGCAGATCGCCTCTGACTTCCAGCTGGGTCTGACCAACATCATGGAAGCCAACCCGGGCGTCGACCCCTACCTGCCCAAGGCTGGCAGCAAGCTGATCATTCCCCATCAGCTGATCCTGCCGAACGCTCCCCGCGAAGGGATCGTCATCAACGTGGCCGAGATGCGTCTCTACTACTACCCGAAAGGCAAGAACGTGGTGCAGGTGCTGCCCATCGGCATCGGCCAGCTGGGGGTCAACACCCCGGAGAACTGGATCACCAAGGTTGAGCGCAAGCGTGCCAACCCGACCTGGACCCCGACCGAGAACATCCGTCGCCGCTACGCCGCCCAGGGCAAGACCCTGCCAGCGGTCTGGCCGGCCGGCCCGGACAACCCCATGGGCCTGCATGCGCTCTACATCGGCAACCTGTACGCCATTCACGGCACCAACGCCACCTTCGGCATCGGCCTGCGGGTGAGCAGCGGTTGTGTGCGCCTGCGTGCCGACGACATCAAGTACCTGTTCGACAACGTGCCGGTCGGTACTCGCGTCCAGTTCGTCAACCAGCCGGTCAAGACCACGGTCGAGCCGGATGGCAGCCGCTACATGGAAGTGCACGAGCCGCTGTCACGCACCGAGGCGGAGTTCAACTCCACCGCCTCCGTGCCGCTGCCCATGACCCCGGCCACCACCCGTTTCATCGCCCACGCTGAGAGCGACTCCAACGTGGTCAAACAGGTGCTGGAACAGCGTACCGGCATGCCGACCCGTCTCAACCCGCAGGTCTGATGACCCGGGAGACTGACTCATGCACAACGGCGACCATCAGGTCGCCGTTGTTGTTTCTGGGGGCAGCCGTCGTCAGCCGGCCGGCGGGGCATAGAGGGCCAGCCAGTTGCCCTCGGTATCTTCGATGATGACCCGGGAGCCATGGCCGCTGCCGATGCTGTGCAGGGGCTCGAGCACTCGTCCGCCGATGCTGGGCACCAGCTGCTCGGCCTCCTGCAGGCGATCGCCCAGGGCGAGGTAGATGAGGGGGCCCGAGTGCCCCGGCTGGTGGTACTTGTCCATGGGGCCGAGACAGGCCGCCGCGTTGTTGCCGTCGTGGCGCAGCATGGCGAAGCGGATCTCCTCCTGTATCGGCGTGACCGGCACGTCGAGCAGGGCCGAGTAGAAGGCCATGGCGCGCTCCAGATCCCGTGTCGGAATGTCGGCCCAGACCAGGGTATTGTCCATCTTGATGATCTCCTGCATGTGCCGGCCGATGCGACCGGCGGCTCTGTTCCTTGCTGACGACCTCTCGCGGCAGGTCGTAGACAGCTTCTTAGAGGTTAGGAGTGGCCCATGAGGGGCGCCAGAGCTAAAAAAGCGGCGCCATCAGGCGCCGCTTTCGGGTGGGGAACTGGAGGTTTTTTCCCTCGATATACAGTTACTTGCCGGCGATGCTCAATCCGCCAAAGCGGATAAGCGGCGCATAGAAGCTCTTGCCATCGTCGTGGTGCAGCAGGTTGCCGACCGCTTCCAGCTCACTCAGCAGGCGATAGAAGTTGCCTGCTACCGTGATGCCGCGTACCGGTGCCACCCGCACGCCGTCCCGGCACAGGAAACCGGAGGCGCCGAACGAGAAGTCGCCGCTCACCGCATCGGCGCCGGAGTGCAGGCCGTCCAGCTTGACCAGCTCCAGATACTCGCCTGCTTGCGCCTCGGCCTCGCTGTGGGGGCCGAGCCCGAACACCAGGTGGCGCGGGCTGACATCCAGCGCACTGCGGGCGCTGCGGGCCGCCGAGCCGTTGCTGGCCACACCGAAGTGGCGGGCGGTGGCGCTGTTGTGCAGCAGGGTCTTGAGCTCCCCTTCGCCGATCAGCAGCAGATCCCGGGTGGCGGCACCCTCGCCATCGAAGGCCTTGATGTGCATGCCGCCCGGCATATAGGCCCGGCTCTCCAGGGTGAGCCAGCGGGAAGCCACGCTTTGGCCCAGCTTGACCCGCCAGGGGTTGATCCCCTGCTGGGCCCACTTGCCCGACAGCGCTGCCTGAAAGCAGCCGAACAGGCTGGCCAGGGCATTGGTGTCGAAGATGGCGCTGTAGTGACCGCTCGGCACCGCGTCTCCCGCCAGCAGGCCGTCGGCCACGGCGTGGATCTGCTGGATGAGGGTCTGGCTGTCCAGCGCATCGAAGCGGCGCTCATACTGCCCCTGGGAGAACATGGACTGACGGCCGTCGCGCTCGATGAGGGCTGAGCTGTAGCAGCCGACGCTGAATGCCTGGTGCTGGCAGAGGCTGCCCTGGCTGTTGGCGAGCCACAGCCGGCCCTCTCCCTCGAAGAAGCTGTTGTAGGGGGCGCCGGTCACGTCCGGCAGCGCCAGCATCTCCGATTCGAGGCGCAGGGCCAGGGCAATCTTCTCCTCCACTGGGGTGGTGTCGGGCTGATTGATCTCGGCGCAGTCGGTGGTGAGCCGGCTCTGCTGCACGGCGATGGTCTGATCCGGGTCCACCTTGGCGAAGCGGCTGGCATCCAGCGCATCCTGCACCATGGCGGCCAGCGCAGACTCGTCGAGAGACTCCGAATAGGCGATGCCGACCCGACCCTCTTTTATCAGCCGAATACCGATCTGCTGGCTGCTGGTGACCTTGTATTCGCTGAGTTCACCCTTGTCGGCCTTGAGAGAGAAGGCCTTGTCCTGGTTGGCGATGATGTCCGCCTCGGCACCGAGGTCGGCGACCTGGTCCAGCAAGCGGGCAAGCAGTTGGTTCATGTCGAGTTGGCTCATCAGGCGTTCCCTCCGACCAGAATGCTGTCAACCTTGAGCGGCGGCTGGCCGACCGAGGCAGGAATGGAGCCGGAGACCGAGCCGCACATGCCGGCGGAGAGGGCCAGATCGCGCCCCACCATGGAGATCTCCTTGAGCACCTGCGGGCCGGTGCCGATCAGGGTGGCCGACTTGAGGGGCCGGGTGATCTTGCCGTGTTCGATGAGGTAGGCTTCCTGCACGTTGAAGTTGAACTCGCCGGTGCCGGGTTGCACCGAGCCGCCCCCCATCCGCTTGGCATAGATGCCGTGCTCCACCGTCGCCAGCATGTCGTCCAGGTTGTGATTGCCCGGCTCGATATAGGTGTTGCGCATGCGCGAGGCCGGCGCGAACTTGTAGGATTCACGGCGCCCGGAGCCGGTACGGGCGTAGCCGGTGCGAAGGGCCCCCATCCGGTCCACCAGGAAGCCGGTGAGCACGCCATCCTTGATGAGCTGGGTGTGCTGGGTCGCCATTCCCTCGTCATCGACGTTGATGGAGCCCCAGGCGTTGCCCTGCAAGCCTTCGTCCACCGCGCTGACCACCGGATTGGCGATGAGCTGGCCCATCTTGTCGTGGAATACCGAGGCCTTCTTGGCCACCGAGGTGGTCTCCAGCAGGTGGCCGCACGCCTCGTGGAAGATGACGCCGCCAAAGCCGCTCTCCATGATGACCGGCAGCTTGCCGCTCGGGCAGGGGGCCGCCCCCAGCTTCACCAGCGCCTGGCGGGTGGCGGTGAGGGCCAGCTCGCGGGGATCGATACTGGCGGCGTGCTCCCAGCCCATCATGGCGCCGGGGGCTTCGTAACCGACGCTCTGTTCGCTGCCAAGGGCGGCGATGGTCTGGGCCATGATGCGGTTGTAGTGGCGGCGATCGCTTACCTGCACCCCTTCGCTGTTGAAGATCTCCACCTCCTGCTCCCAGCCCAGCACGTTGCCGGCAAACTGACTCACCTTGTCGCTCTCGGCGCGGGCCGCGGCATCCATGGCGTGCAGGTAGGCGATCTTCTGCTCCAGCAGCTTGTCGGCCGACAGGGGCAGGGCGATCGGGTTGCGATCGTTCAGGCGGGTGAAATCGAAGGCGGTGGCGGTGACCACGGGGTCACGCCTGTCCTTGGCCGCCAGCAGGGTGACGATGCGCAAGAGTTCGTTACGATCGGCCAGGTTGGTGTAGCCGTAGAGCACCTTGTGGCCGTAGCACAGGCGTACGCCGATGCCGAAATCGAGGCCACCGCTGATGTTTTCTATCTGGCTGGAGAGCAGGCTGAGCTGGCTGCGGCGCTTGCGCTCCACAAACAGCTCGGCGAAGTCGGCACCCAGCGCCAGCGCGTGATCGAGCACGTCGCGGGCGATGGCGGGGGCCAACAGGGAGAATGGGGTCATAGAATGTCCTTTTCTGGTCTGTCCGTTTGCTTCCGACACCCGGCTGTGATTGTTATGGGGTGTCGCTTCCATTGTTGCAGACCAGCATAAAAAAGTCGCTATAGCGTCATACGATGATACCGATTGAGAAAATCGGTGCGATTTATGCGCCCGGTGGTCCGAAACCTGGGGCGGCAGGCGGGGAAGCGTCGCAGCTGACGTCTGTTCAATGGGCCTGTCACAAGGCCTTTTTCGACATGCCGTGCGGGAAGCGGGCGATGGCAGGGGGCCATCGCCACTGCTGTCAGAAAACCCGGCGTCACAGCAGTTCGTGGATCTCGCTCAAAATCTGGTCGACCCACTGCTCGATGCGCGATTCGGTCTGGTCGTACTGATTGGCGTCGTCGAGGGCCAGGCCGACGAAGTGACGACCATCGTCGATGAGCGCCTTGGAGGCGTCGAACTCGTACCCCTCGTTGGGCCAGTAGCCCACCAGCTTGACCCCCTTGGGCACCAGCTGGTCATGCAGCATGCCGAGGGCATCCTGGAACCATTCGCCATAGCCCAGCTGATCGCCGAGGCCAAACAGGGCGATGATGCGCCCCTCCAGATGCAGGTCGGCAATGTCTTCCCAGCGGGATTCCCAGTCCTCCTGCAGTTCGCCGAAGTCCCAGGTGGAGATGCCTAGGATCAGGATGTCGTACTCCTGCATGCGGATGAGGGGCACGTCCTTGATGTTGTGGAGATCGACCAGCTCCGGGCCAATGAGGGTGCGGATCTTCTCGGCGGCCATCTCGGTGTAGCAGGTGGTAGAGCCGTAAAACAAACCAATCTTCATCGCTCTTCTCTTGATCGCAGTAGGCAAGGGGCGTGACCGGCACAGCGGCGCCCGGGGTGGGCGCCAGTCTAGCAGATTGCCCGGCGCGCTTCACTTCTTGCCGGGCCATGGACAAGCCTGCCTTGCGGGCCGGGTGGGTCGACACGTTACAATGGGGGACTGTTTCCCTGAGCGCGGCGTACCATGAGCAAAGCTGAATCCCATCCCCTGATCGAGCCGTTTCTCGACGCCCTCTGGCTGGAGCGGGGCCTCTCCGACAACACGGTCAGCTCCTATCGCACCGATCTGGAAAAATTCTCCCTCTGGCTCGACGAGCAGGGGGGCTCCCTGCTGCTGGCCGGGCTGGACGACATCCAGCACTACCTCGCCTGGCGGGTGGACCAGCAGTTCGCGGCCAGCAGCACGGCCCGTTTCCTGTCGGCCCTGCGCCGCTTCTACCAGTATCTCAATCGGGAGAAGCTGCGCAGCGACGATCCCACCGTGCTGCTGGAGGGGCCCAAGCTGCCCAAGAAGCTGCCATCGGATCTCAGCGAAGCCGAGGTGGAGGCGCTGCTGCAAGCGCCGCTGGTGGATGACCCGCTGGAGCTGCGCGACAAGGCGATGCTCGAGCTGCTCTACGCCACCGGGCTGCGGGTCTCCGAGCTGGTGGGGCTGACCGCCGAGCATGTCAGCCTGCGCCAGGGGCTGGTGCGAGTGGTGGGCAAGGGCAACAAGGAGCGGCTGGTCCCCATGGGGGAGGAGGCGGTGTACTGGCTGGAGCGTTACTACCGTGAGGGGCGCGGCCTGCTGCTGGGGGGCACCAGCTCGGACGTGGTGTTCCCCTCCAAGCGGGCCCAGATGATGACCCGCCAGACCTTCTGGCACCGCATCAAGCTCTATGCCCTGCGGGCCGGCATCAGCGGGGAGCTATCTCCCCACACCCTGCGCCACGCCTTCGCCACCCACCTGCTCAACCACGGCGCCGACTTGCGGGTGGTGCAGATGCTGCTGGGTCACGCGGATCTCTCCACCACCCAGATCTACACCCACGTGGCCAACGAGCGGCTCAAGGCGCTGCACGGCCAGCACCACCCGCGCGCCTAGGCCAGACAGAGGCGATCTTTCCCCTCCTGCTTGGCGCGATAGAGGGCGGCATCCGCCTGGGCCAGCACCTCGGCGGGCGGGGCATCCAGCGCCTCGGCCAGCCCGCCGCTGAAGGTGACGGTCAAGCCCGGTTCGCGCCAGTTCTGCGTGGCCATGGCGCGGCGCCACTGATCCATCTGCTGCTGTGCCTCCTTAAGCCGCCCCTGCTCGAAGATGGCGACCAGCTCCTCGCCGCCAAAGCGGCAGAGGGTGGCCTTGCCCTCCAGCAACTGGCTGCCCAGGGAGGCGGTGCGTCTGAGCACGCTGTCGCCGGCGGGGTGGCCATGACGGTCGTTGATCTGCTTGAAGTTGTCGATGTCGATGATGGCCAGCACATAGGGGCTATGTTGCTGGTGCAGCTCGCTCAGCAGGGTGTCCATGTAGCGGCGGTTGTAGAGCCCGGTCAGGGCATCGCGCTGGGCCTTCTCGCTCTCCGCCTGCATCTGGTCGGAAATCAGGGTGATCTCGTCCTCCAGCTCCTCGATGCCCGGAATGCGGGGGATGATGAGGGGCTGTCCCGGCGGGGTGATCCGCAACTGGCGCACCACCTGCACCAGCATGCCGATGGTGTTCTCCAGCCGCTGATGGAAGATGACGGCCACCAGGATGAACATGACCAGCGACAGCAACAGCCCCATCATCATGTTGGGCAGCAGCTCCCTGATGACGAAGGAGTTGCTGAAGGGGTAGATGATGATGACTTGCCAGCCGGGGTTGTTGGCCAGGGTGTAGTAGGCGATGAGTTCGTCATCCTGGCTCTGGATCGCGCCATTTTTCCCCTGGAGCTGGGATAACCAGGGCTCGTCTAGCGGGGTGGCGTTCAGCAGCGGGTTGCTGTGCGCCACGATGCGCTGATACCTGCGATCGTAGAGCTGGTAGGTCATCTGCTTGCCGCCCTGCAGCATGCGCCCGATCCGGTCCGAGACTCGCGACAGCTCGACGTCCAGACCAATCACGGCCACTATCTTGCCGCTGTGGTTCAAGACCGCCCGCGACAGGGTCACCACCGGGATGTGCTGGACGGTGTCGAGATAGGGGGCACTCCAGATATTGATACCCGGCGTATGGATGGCCTCCAGATACCATGCCTGTTTGGCCATTGCCTGGGGGGAAGGGGGGAGCTGATGGTTGAAGTTGACCAGGGTATTGTCCCGCTGCACATAGTAGAGCCCCTTCAGCAGGCTGCCCGAGCGGCTGAGCTGCTGCCACACCGAGTAGTGCCGCGCCCGCATTTCCGGCGGGAGCACGCCGTCATGGTTGGCGAGATCCACCGCCAGAATATTGAGTTGCTCTTCGACCGAGCTCAGCGCGTTGTCCCATTGCTGGGCCGTACTGCTGCTGAAAAATTCCATGCGCTCGCGTACTACGTTCTGTTGTTTGATGAAAAACAGATAGAGGTTGCTGGCTGTCATCAATAGCAGGGGCAGGGAGAGCAACAGCAAATAGCGCAGAATGAAACCATGTTTCGCTCTGGTCTTCACTGTCGGGGATGTCATGGCGATGATTCCTGTAGGTTTACATTCATTCAAGCATGATGTGCGTGGGATGGGGGGCGGATGCAGATCAGGGTCTGGGTGATGCCAAGTGTAAAGTGTTCCGTTGCTGATGTAGCTAAAAAACCGCCCGAAGGCGGTTTTTTTCCAGTACACGACAGGAGCTGGCGCTTATTTTCCCTGTTGGGATTTGAGCAGATCGCGGATCTCGGTCAGCAGCTCCTGATCCTTGGTGGGGCCGGCCGGTGCCGCGGCTTCCTCTTCCTGCTTCTTCTTCAGGGTGTTGATCGCCTTGAGCCCCATGAAGATGGCGAAGGAGATGATCAGGAAGTCGATGATGGTCTGGATGAACTTGCCGTAGGCGATGACCACGGCCGGCGCACTGCCCTCGGCGGCCTTCAGGGTCACGGCGAGGTCGCTGAAGTCCACGCCCCCCAGGATCAGGCCGATGGGCGGCATGATCACATCACCGACGAAGGAGGAGACGATCTTGCCGAAGGCGGCCCCGATGATGATACCGACCGCCATGTCGATGACGTTGCCTCTGGATGCAAAGGCCTTGAACTCTTGAATCAGACTCATTTTCCCCTCCAAAAATGGGCTAGCAGCGGCCTGAGCCGCCCTGGTGTTTGAATAATAAAGCATCAGGAAAACAGAGGATGACCGTCGTGTTTCCTGTCGTCCCGGTTAGCTTGCTGGGGCTTTGCCCGATTGGCAACCTGTCAGATCGGGATTTTTTTGCGACCCTTCTATTAACCAATCAGTAATCAAGCAGTTGAGGCGAGCATATTTGCTGAGTAACCTTGTGAGTCCATTCGTTCATGCCAAGTGAGTAAAAAAGTGCACTATTTACTGCTGGGAATGATGCTGCTGGGCTCTTTTGCCGTCAGCGCGGGGATGGATCCCCAACTGTTGAAACAGACCATAGAGCGGCGGCTCGGGGTGCAGGTCTATCTGGTGGACGAGACGCCGGTCTCCGGCCTCTATCTGCTTGGCACCGCGCAGGGGCCCCTCTATACCGATGCCAGGGGCGACCATGTGCTGCTGGGTACCATGCTGGATCTGGCCCACGACATGAAGAACCTCACCATGCTGGGCCAGCGTCAACAGCGGCAGCTGGCCCTAGCCCAGATCGGCGAGCGGCGGATGCAGCTCAAGGCCGTGCCCGAGCGCCACCGCCTCACCCTGTTTACCGATCTCGCCTGCCGCGGCTGTCGCACCACCCTGGATGAGCTGCCCGCCTTGCAGGCGAGGGGGGTGAGTGTGCAACTGCTGCCGGTGCTCGGCCCCTTTGCCGAACTGGCCGAGGCGCAGGCGCGCTGGTGCGATCCCGGGCTGCTTCGTGAACTCGAACTCAGTGATCGTTTGCCTGAGAGCGGCTGTAATGAGATCCTTGCCCATCATATCGGCCTGAGCCAGTGGCTCGGGATCAAGGCGCTGCCGAGCTGGGTCCTGCCAAATGGCGACCTGCTGCGCGGTTATCAGAGCCCTGAACAACTGCTCAAGATACTGGATCACATCGATGCCCCTGCTAATCCGTCGTCGTCCGCGCGTGGATGATTCCCATCTGCCCGCCACCCTTCATCCCTTGCTGCGGCAAATCTTCGCCAGCCGTGGAGTCGAAGACCCTGCCCTGCTGGAGCGCAGCGCCAATCAGCTGCTGCCACCCCAGCGCCTGTTCGGCATGGCGCAGGCGGTGCCCCTGCTGGCCGAGGCGCTGACGGCGCAAAAGCGCATTCTCATCGTCGGTGACTTCGACTGTGACGGCGCCACCAGCTCGGCCCTGTGCGTGCTGGCCCTGCGCGCCATGGGTGGCCGCCACATCGATTTTCTGGTGCCCAACCGCTTCGAGTTCGGGTATGGCCTCACCCCCGAGATCGTCGAGCTGGCGGTGGCCCGCGGCGCCGAATTCCTCATCACGGTGGACAACGGCATCTCCAGCATCGCCGGGGTGGCGGCAGCCAAGGCGGCCGGCATGCAGGTACTGGTTACCGATCACCATTTGCCGGGCCAGGAGCTGCCTGACGCCGACGCGATAGTGAACCCCAACCAGCATGGCTGCGACTTCCCCTCCAAGTCGTTGGCCGGGGTCGGGGTCGCCTTCTACCTGATGGCGGCCCTCAACACCCATCTGCGCCAGAGCGGCTGGTATGAGCGCCAGGGGCTGCGCGCCCCCAATGTGGCGGATTACCTGGATCTGGTGGCCCTTGGCACGGTGGCCGACGTGGTGGCGCTCGATGGCAACAACCGCATCCTGGTCCATCAGGGCCTGCAGCGGATCCGGGCCGGCCGCTGCCGCCCCGGCATCCAGGCGCTGGTGGACGTGTCCGGTCGCGACGGTCGTCGCCTGTGCGCCGCCGATCTCGGCTTTGCGCTGGGGCCGCGCCTCAACGCGGTGGGCCGGCTCGACGACATGTCCCTCGGGGTCGCCTGTCTGCTGAGTGACGACCTCAACCTGGCGCGCCAGCTAGCATCCGAGATGGACAGCCTCAACCAGGAGCGCAAGGAGATCGAGCAGGGGATGCAGCAGGATGCGCTGGCCACCCTGGAGCAGATCCGGTTTCGTGACGGCGAGGTGCCCTCCGGTATCGTGCTGCACCGGGATGAGTGGCATCAGGGAGTGGTGGGGCTGGTGGCCTCCAAGGTGAAGGAGAAGTACTACCGCCCGGTCATCGCGTTTGCCGAGAGCAGCGAGACCGAGCTCAAGGGCTCCGGGCGCTCCATCCCCGGGGTGCACCTGCGCGATGCGCTGGAACTGCTCGACACCCGTCACCCCGGCCTGATGGGCAAGTTTGGCGGTCATGCCATGGCGGCGGGGCTGACCCTGCCCAAGGCCAATATCGAGGCCTTCGGTCGCGCCTTCGAGGCGGTCATCGGCGAGCTGGTGACCCCTGAGATCTTGACCGGGGTGCTGCTCACCGACGGCGAACTGCTGCCGGACGAGCTCACCCTCGAGCTGGCGGAGCTTATTCGTGCCTCCGGCCCCTGGGGTCAGGCCTTCCCCGAGCCGCTGTTCGACGGCGAGTTCGTGCTGGTGCAGCAGCGGCTGGTGGGGGAGAAGCACCTCAAGATGATGCTGACCACGGATTCCGGCCACGCGGTGGATGCCATCGCCTTCGGGGTCGACTTGCAGCGCTGGCCCGATGCCTCGGTCAAACGGGTGCGGCTGGTCTACCGGCTCGACGTCAACGAGTGGCGCGGCAACCGCAGCGTGCAACTGCTGGTGGAGCATCTGGAAGCCGCCGGCCTCTGATCCGTGAGTCTCTCTTGCTGCCGATGACGGCCACCTCAGGGTGGCCGTTTTTTTATGGTATGAACCCGGATTTTGCCGTTGACCCGTCTATTGCTTCACAGTTTAAGCTTCCCTTCATCGGGTCACGGACCCCATTGCGAGTCGCTGTCATGAAAATATCCGAACTGGCCAGGCGCTGCGGCCTGGCCCGCTCCACCCTGCTCTATTACGAGAAGTTGGGGGTGATTGCGGGCACAAGGGGCGCCAACGGTTATCGCCACTACGACGATGAAGATCTGCAGCGGTTGCGGATGGTGCAGGCCCTGCAGGCCGGCGGGCTCAGCCTCAAGCAGTGCCTCGCCTGTCTGGCGGGGGAGCTGGAGCAGGCAACGCTGCAGACCCGGGTCAGGGAGCTGGATGAGGAGCTGGCGCGGATGCAACGCGCCAGGGATCTGCTGGCGGATCTCGCCGGTTTGCGTGCGGACTCCGGCGACGAGTTCAAGGCCTGGCAGCGGCAATTGCAGCATCAAGCCCCGCAGGCCTACTTTACCTGGATGATGAAGCAGGGATTCAGTGAAAAAGAGCGTTATCACCTGCAGTGGCTCAGCAAAGACATGAATGAACATGAGCGCTATATCCGCGATTTCAAGCTGCTGCTGGATGGCATGAGTTATTGGGGGCCGGGGGATTGCGCCTTCACTCAGCAGCAGTTTGCCGCGCTGCCCATGGCACCTCGCCGGATCCTCGACATGGGCTGCGGGCGCGGCGCCGCCACCCTGGCGCTGGCACAGGTGACGGATGCCGCCATCGTGGCCATTGACCTCGACGAGGAGGCGCTGGCCGCCGTGGCCAGATCGGTCAGCGCGGCTGGCTTTGAGCAGGTCACCACCCTGTGCGCCAACATGGCGGCGCTGCCGGTGGAGCTGGCCCCCGCCGACCTTATCTGGGCCGAAGGGAGCGCCTACACCATAGGGGTGGCCAATGCGCTCAAAGCCTGGCGGGCGCACCTTGCCGGCCCTGATGCCTGTATCGTGCTGAGCGACCTGGTATGGCTGACGGACACGCCGCCAGAGGAGGCGCTGGCGTTCTGGCAACGGGATTATCCCGCCATGCAGACCCTGGCTGGCCTGCTCAAGGCGGTGCAGGAGGCGGGGTATCGCTGCCTGTGGCACACCGAGTTGCCGCAAAGGGCCTGGCACAACTATCTGGATCCCATCGAGCGCAATCTGGCGCGCCATCGCGCCGAGCTGGGGGATAGCCCAGCCTGGCAGGATCTGAGCCGGGAAGTGGCCATCCACCGCCAATACCTGGGCTGCTACGGCTATGTGATCTGCTGCCTGCAGGCAGTCTGATCAAACCAACCATTGAAAGAGAGCAAACGGAGAAACCCTTATGAACATCCTCATTCGACCGGAAACGGGAGCCGATCACGACGCCATTGAAGCGGTGACCGTGGACGCATTCCTCAAGGCCCCCCATACCGATCACAACGAGCAGCTGATCGTGCGCGCATTGCGCCAGGCCGGGGCACTCAGTCTGTCGCTGGTGGCGGAGCAGGAGGGGCGAGTGGTCGGCCACCTCTGCTTCTTGCCGGTGACCATCAGCGATGGCAGCCCGCACTGGTATGGCCTTGGCCCCATTTCCGTCTCCCCCGAGCTGCACGGCAAGGGGCTGGGATCACGGCTGATGGAGGCGGGTCTGGCCGAGCTCAAGGGGATGGGGGCGGCCGGCTGCGTGGTGCTGGGGGATCCCGGCTTCTACGGCCGTTTCGGCTTCGTGTCCGAGCCGGGGTTGACGTTGCCCGGCGTGCCGGCCGAGTACTTCATGGCCCGCTCGTTCGGCGCCGCCATGCCCAGTGGTGAAGTGCGCTACCATCAGGCCTTTGAGCAGGGGTGAGTCCTCACCATGAGAGCAGGCGTCATGGCGCTTGCTCTCATGGTGGTTTTTAATTGCTGGATTTTTTGATAATCAGGGTTTTTAGCATCGATTAAAGCTGATTTCCCATATGGTAAATTCAATAAATCGAGGAATTGTGATAAATTCGCCCCTCTTGTTCCTCTTTGTTTGAACCGGATGCATCCCTTGCTGCCCCCTGGCCGACTGTCGACCTGGTCGATGGCCCTCGCCATCGCCTGCCTTCTCTGGCTTGCCGCCTCTGGCGCGGCAGGGGTCGTTGCAACCCCGGGGCCGGCAACGGGAGGGCAGGAGGGCTCGATGCAGCTGCACGAGCCGGCCCAGCGGGGGCTGCTCGACAGCGCCAGCCTGCCGCCTGCCTCCCAGTGGCGCCTCGGCTTCGAGCAGGGGCGGCGACTGGAAGGGGCCGCTCATGCCGAGCTCTACCAGATGCTGCTGGCCTGGTTCCAGCACGAGATCCTCGGCCTGCTCTGTGGCCTGCTGTTCTTCCTGCCCCTCATCTACCTCAGGCAGCTGGCCGACCACTTCGGCTATCTGCATCGGCGGCTGCGATGCTGCCACCATCTGCAATTTCGGTTCTGTCACAGCGACTAGAGGCCGGCTGTATGCCGTGCGCCCGTTCGATCCGATCCTGATCCCAGCCACAGAGTACTGCCTGCGGGCCAGGCTCCGATCCGGCGCCTCTTGCTCCGCCTTCGTGCCCGCTTGCGCGCAGGGAGGCGGCTCCCGTTCGTACCCGTTGTGAGCCGACCCGATGGACTATTACGTAAACCTCTTCATTCAATCGATCTTTGTCGAAAACCTGGCGCTGGCCTTCTTCCTTGGCATGTGCACCTTCCTGGCCGTTTCCAAGAACATCAACACCGCCTTCGGCCTTGGCCTGACGGTGCTGGTGGTCATGGTGATCGCCATTCCTCTCAACAACCTGATCTACCGCCATATCCTGCGCCCGGAGAGCACCTTTCTCGGCGAGTTTGATCTGAGCTTTCTCGATTTCATCGTCTACATCGGGGTGCTGGCGGCGCTGGTGCAGGTGATGGAGATGGTGCTGGACAAGCACTTTCCGGCGCTTTATCACGCGCTGGGCATCTATCTGCCGCTGCTGACGGTGCACTGCGCCATCTTCGGCGGGGTGATGTTCATGGCGCAGCGGGACTACGACTTCATCGAATCCGTGGTGTATGGAGCGGGCTCAGGCCTGGGCTGGCTGCTGGCCATCGTCGCCATCGCCGGCCTGCGCCAGAAGATGAAATATGCGGATGTGCCAGAGGGGTTGAGGGGGATTGGCATCACCTTCATCGTGGCCGGGCTGATGTCGCTCGGCTTCATGTCCTTCTCCGGCATGTCGTTCTAGCCGGGTCGAAGACAACAACGGCCACCCTGGTGGCCGTTGTTGTCTGCCTCAGCCCTCCGCCAGCATGGCGAGCAGCCGGTCGCGCACCAGCGGCAGGGTCAGAAAGCCGTCCCGGTCTAGGAAGTGGCCGCCATGCTCCAGGCTGTAGAGCGGCGCAGCCAGCTGTTCGCTCAGGTGCTGGCTGTAGGGATAGGGCACGATGGCATCGTCGCGGGAGGCGATCACCACCCGGCGGGGGGCCAGTGCCATGATGTGGGCCGGGTCATAATCCGGAGTCATGAAGGGATCCAGCTCCGGCAGGGTGTGCAGCGGCTGATCGAAACCGGAGACCAGCAGGATCCCCCCCACCTGGCTGCCGGCGGGCAGCCGGTCGAGCTGGCGCAGTATGGTGATGCAGCCGAGGCTGTGACCGAGCAGGAAGGTGCGCTCGTCGAGATCCCGCACCAGGCTGTCCATGGCCGCGTCCCAGGTGGCGGGCTTTGGGTGGTGTGGGTCAGGCATGGCCAGCACCTCGACTCGGACATCCCGGGCCTCGAGCTCGGCCTTGAGCCAGGGAAACCAGTGAGCGTCGGGGGAGGCGGTATAACCGTGCACGATGAAGAGGCGGGTTTGAGACATGACATATCCTGGGCGGTTGACGATAACGGCGGCCACATCATAACAGCGGTCAAGGCCTCTCGACATGCCCGTTTCGGGGGCGCCAACCAGCAGGATGTGCTTTGCGACTTGCATAAAAAAGAGCGCCATAAGGCGCTCTTTTGCTGTCGGCGGGCAGAGGCTTATTTGACCTCTTCCCCCTTGGCTTGCAGATCCGCGTGGTAGGAGGATCGCACAAAGGGGCCGCAGGCGGCGTGGCTGAAGCCGAGCTCCATGGCCACGTCTTTGAGCTCATCGAACTCTGCGGGCGGCACGTAGCGCTTCACCGGCAGGTGGTGGCGGCTCGGCTGCAGGTACTGACCCAGGGTCAGCATGTTGACGCCGTGCTCGCGCAGGTCCTTGAGCACCTGGACTATCTCTTCATTGGTTTCGCCCAGCCCCATCATGACGCCGGATTTGGTCGGCACATGGGGGTGCATCTCCTTGATGCGGCGCAGCAGCTCCAGCGACCACTTGTAGTCGGCACCCGGGCGGGCGACCCGGTACATGCGCGGGGCGGTTTCCAGGTTGTGGTTGAAGACGTCAGGCGGGGTCTCGCGGAACACCTCCAGTGCCTGCTCCATCCGGCCGCGGAAGTCCGGGGTCAGGATCTCGATGCGGGTCTGCGGGCTGTGCTCGCGGATCTGCTTGATGCAGTCGGCGAAGTGCTGGGCACCGCCGTCGCGCAGATCGTCGCGGTCCACCGAGGTGATCACCACGTATTTCAGCCCCATCTCCTTGATGGTCAGCGCCAGCTTCTTCGGCTCTTCCGGGTCGAGCGCCAGCGGGCGGCCGTGGGCCACGTCGCAGAAGGGGCAACGACGGGTGCAGATGGCGCCCATGATCATGAAGGTGGCGGTGCCGTGGTTGAAGCACTCCGCCAGGTTGGGGCAGGAGGCTTCCTCACACACCGAGTGCAGCTTGTTCTTGCGCAGGGTGCTCTTGATGTGCTCGATCTTCTGGCTCGACGGTGGCAGCTTGATCCGCATCCAGTCAGGCTTGCGCAGCACTTCCTCGTTGGGATCCGGCATGAATTTCACCGGGATCAGGGCCATCTTGTCGCCATCGCGCAGCTTGACGCCCGGCTCCATACGAACGGGTTTGCTCATGATTCACTCTCGGTGTTTGTTATTGTTTGATAACCAATCAGGCGGGCCAGTTCGGCCACCAGGATGGATTGCGCCTCGGCCACGCTCTGCGGGCCGCCCAGGGCGCTGGTCTGGGTCATGGCCATGCCCGCATAGCCGCACGGGTTGATGCGCAGGAAGGGGGTCATGTCCATGTTGATGTTGAGGGCCAGCCCGTGGAACGAGCAGCCCTTGCGAATGCGCAGGCCAAGGGAGGCCAGTTTGGCCTCCATGCCGAGCTCGTTCTTCACGTAGACCCCGGGGGCATCGGCCTTGGCATAGGCGCTGATGTCGCTGTTGGCCAGGGTATTGATGATGGCGGTCTCGAGGCAGGTCACCAGCTCGCGTACCGTCAGCTTGCTGCGGCGCACGTCCACCAGCACGTAGAGCACCAGCTGGCCCGGGCCGTGATAGGTCACCTGACCGCCGCGATCGCTCTGCACCACCGGGATGTCGCCGGGGGCGAGCAGGTGTTCGGCCTTGCCGGCCTGCCCCTGGGTGTAGACGGGGTCATGCTCCACCACCCAGAACTCGTCCGGGGTGTCGGGGGTGCGGCTGTCGGTGAAGGCCTTCATGGCATCCCATACCGGCTGGTAGGGACGACGGCCCAGCTGTCTCACCAGCAGCTGGCTGGCGGACTGTGATGACTCGGCGGGAGTTTGGGGTGACATCTTTCCTCACTGACAGGCGCTTGGGTCGGCCGGCACGGCGCTGGTCGCCGGCGGCAAATAATCAGTCGCCCCGGTGGCGGGGCGAAAGAGGCGACTTACAGGACGTAGCGAACCAGTTCTATGTTGCCGAGGGCGGTATACATGGCTTCGATATGTTCCTTGCTCTGGGCAGTCACAGTGACCCGGACCGAGTGGTAGTTGCCCTTGGAGCTGGGCTGGACGGTCGGGCTGTAGGTGCCGGGGGCGTGCTGCTGCAGCACTTCCACCACCATGTCCGGCAGGGCCGGGTCGGCAACGCCGAGCACCTTGAACGGGAACTTGCAGGGGAACTCCAGCAGTTCATCAAACTTGGTATTCATTTACTCACCTTTTGCGGTCGTCGCGAGACGACTTTCTTGCTTGTGGCTAATGGCCGTTGGCCCCTCGGGGCCGCCATGCTCCCGTCTGTGCGGGGCACTGCTCAAGTGTATATGGGCATTGCCCGGGCCGGGATCAAGGCCGGACCGGCAGACAAGGGATGGAGGTGCTGCTTTTTACCACAAATCGTCAGTCGGCGGAACCTGCAGTTTACAGGGTTATTGACTGGCCCGACCCCAAAAAGACAGCAGCGGCGCCTGTTGGCGCCGCTGTTTGGTCGGGATCCTGCGTGCGGATTACTTGAACCAGCTGGAAACCAGCATCACCAGGTAGTCCCACAGACGGCTCATCAGGCCACCCTCTTGCACCTCTTCCAGGGCGACCAGCGGTACCTGCTTGATCTCCTTGTCCCCTTGCTTGAGGAACACGGTGCCGACCCGTTGACCCTTGGCCAGCGGTGCCTTCAGTTCGCTTTCGAGCTGGAAGTCCGCCTTGAGGTTGTTGCCCTGACCACGGGTAACCAGCACGGAGACGTCCTTGTCGACGCCCAGTTTCACTTCCGGCTTGTCGCCCATCCAGATCTTCTGGGTCACCAGCTCGGTGCCGCCCTTGTAGGGGGTCAGGCTCTGGAAGAAGCGGAAACCGTAGGTGAGCAGCTTCTTGCTCTCGGCGGCGCGGGAGGCCTCGCTGCTGGCGCCCAGTACCACGGCGATCAGACGCATACCTTCGTTGTTGGTGGCGGAGGAGACTAGATTGTAGCCGACCTGGCTGACGTGGCCGGTCTTGATGCCGTCAACCTGCAGGGACTGATCCCACAGCAGGCGGTTGCGGTTGTGCTGGGTGATGCCGTTGAACACAAAGGATTTCTGGGCGTAGATCTTGTACTCCTCCGGCAGGTCGCGGATCAGGGCCTGGCCCAGGCGCGCCATGTCGTGAGCGGTACTGTAGTGACCTTCCGCATCCAGACCGTGCGGGTTCATGAAGTGGCTGTCGTTCATGCCGAGCTTGGCGGCCCAGCTGTTCATCAGGCTGGCGAAGGAGTCGGTGCTGCCCGCCAGGAATTCGGCCATGGCGACGCAGGCGTCGTTGCCGGACTGGATGATGATGCCCTTGTTCAGGTCATCGACGGAGACCTGCTTGCCCACCTCGATGAACATCTTGGAGGAGTCGGAGTAGTTCTTGGACCAGGCGTTCTGGCTGATGGTCACCATGTCGGTGCGCTTGATGTTCCCCTTCAGCAGCTCCTGGCCGATGATGTAGGAGGTCATCATCTTGGTCAGACTGGCGGGCGGCAGACGCTCTTCGGCGTTCTGCTCGGCCAGTACCTGACCGGAGTAGTAGTCGATCAGGATGTGGGCCTTGGCGGAGATCTCCGGCGCGGCCGGAACCACCACGGGGTTGGCGTTCGGCGTCGGTACAGGCGTGTTGGCCTGGGCGGTGGCGCTTATCAGGGAGGCCAGAATAACTGAACGGGCAAATTTGGACATCTTGAAATTCCTGGTGCCTGGTTGGGGTAACCCAAGTTAAAAATGCGGGCTTCACTATACCAGAAGCGACCGTCGGTCAAAGCCCGACGTGCCATCTGGTCTGGTTTTTTCTCCCTCCGTTGCCGCCATCACGCCGGGAAACGACGTGATGGCGGGCCACAGAGGGCGGTTCGGTCAGCTTGAGCTTGAGACGCTCAGGGGACGATGAAGGCTTGCTCCAGCCCCCCCTGGCGCACTTTCTCCAGGGTGGCGGCCTGCTGGTCGGCAGGCACGGGGCCGATCAGCACCCGGAAGATGGCACCATGGGCGTCCACCCGATAGGGCAGGCCGTGACGCTGGGTCATTACCTTGCCCATCGCCTCCGCCCGTGCCTGCGAGCCGCTGGCCAGCACCTGGATCATCTTGCCCTCGCCGCTGCTGGCGGGCGCCGCCGTCTTGGCCGCTGCCGGTTTGGCGGGTTTGGTGACCGGCGCCTTGACGGGGGCCGGCTCTTCTGCCGCCGGCGTGGCCATGGCCAGCTCGGTGGGCTGGCCGACGAAGCCGTCCTGAGCGACGGGGGCCGCAGCGGCCGGGGTGGTCGGCGTCATCTCGATGGGCTTCATGGGGGCCATGAGCACCATCTGATCCGGGGTGTCGTTGATGAGCTCGAGCCTTACCCGCGCCTCGCCCCCTTCCACCATCCCCAGTTGCTTGGCGGCGGCATGGGAGAGGTCGATCAGCCGATCGCTGCCGAAGGGGCCGCGATCGTTGACCCGCACTATGGTCTCCTGTCCGTTCTCCAGGTTGGTGACCCGCACATAGCTTGGCAGCGGCAGGTTGCGGTGGGCGGCGCTGAACAGCTTGCTGTCCTGCACGTCGCCGTTGGCGGTCTTCTGGCCGTCCAGATCCTGGGAGAGCCAGCTGGCGGTTCCCTCTTCGCTGTAGTGCTTGATGTCGCGCCACACCTCGTTCTTCTGCTTGCCTATCCAGTAGTCACGGTTGCCGCTGGCGCTCAGGGGCTCGGGGCGCGGGATGGCACCGGTGGCCTGCGGGATCTCGATGACCTGGGGTTTTTCCGGCTGGACCGGTTCGGGAGGCGGGGGAAGCTGTTCCGGCTGGCTGCTACAGGCGGCCAGCAACAAGGTCAGGCTGAGCGGGAAAAGTTTGTGGCTGTAATGCATACGCGTCCTGGATTGCTTGACTGAGTTGATGCACCGCCATCGCATAGAGCGGGCTGCGGTTATAGCGGGTGATCACGTAAAAATTGTGGCGCGCGACCCAGTATTCCGGTCCATCGGCCTGTTCCAATGCCAGCAGTTTCACCGGCGTGTCGGGTGCCAGCGGGGTGGCGAGTTCAATGCCCGCGGCGGCCAGCTCGGCCCAGGTCTGGGTCAGCTCGGGGGCAGGCCCCAGCAGGGTACCCACTGGCGCCAGTCCGATCAAGGCGGGTTCGACCGCCGACTCCCCCCAGCGCCACTGATGCTCGGCAAAATAGTTGGCGACGCTGCCGATGGCATCCACCGGATTGGCGAACAGATCGCGCTTGCCGTCACTGTCGAAGTCGACCGCGTAGTGGCGATAGCTGGAGGGCATGAACTGACCCATCCCCATGGCGCCGGCATAGGAGCCCTTGAGAAGGGTGAGTGGCCACTTCTCTTCCCGGGCAAGCAGCACCAGCTGGGCAAACTCCTTGGCGAAGAAGTCGGCCCGCTCGGGGTAGTGGAAGCCCAGGGTGTAGAGGCTGTCGAGCACCGGATGACGGCCCATCTGGCGGCCGTAGAAGGTCTCGATGCCGATGATGGCGACGATGAGGGAGGCCGGCACCTGATAGGTCTGCTCGGCCCGCGCCAGGGTGGCGGCGTGGCGTTGCCAGAAGCTGACCCCGTCCCGGATCCGCTCCGGGGTGATGAACAGCGGCCGGTAGCGATGCCAGGGTTTGGCCTCCCAGGGGCGGCTGATGGTGTCGAGCACCTCCTGGCGCAGGCTGGCCTGGGCGGCTGCGGCCTGTAGCTCGGCCAGCGGCACCTGCTGCTGCTCGGCGAGCCGGGCGAGCCCGGGGGGCTCGACGGCCGCCGCTGCGGCCTGGGCAACGAGAGAGAGCAGCAAACCGGCCAGTCGCATCAGGCCAGCAGCCTTCTGTGGGTCTGGATGGACATCAGGATGCCGAAGCCGGCCATCAGGGTCACCATGGAGGTGCCGCCGTAGCTCACCAGCGGCAGGGGGACCCCCACCACCGGCAGGATGCCGCTCACCATCCCCATGTTGACGAACACATAGACGAAGAAGGTCAGCGTCAGGGCACCGCCCAGCAGGCGCTCGAAGCTGTTCTGGGCCTGCATGGAGATAAACAGGCAGCGGCTGATGATGTAGAGGTAGATCACCAGCAGGAGGGCGACCCCCACCAGGCCAAACTCCTCGCTGAACACTGCGAAGATAAAGTCGGTGTGGCGCTCGGGCAGGAATTCGAGCTGGGACTGGGTGCCCTGCAGCCAGCCCTTGCCGAACACGCCGCCGGAGCCGATGGCGATCTTGGACTGGATGATGTGGTAGCCACGGCCGAGCGGATCCTTCTCAGGGTCTAGCAGCATCAGCACCCGCTGGCGCTGGTAGTCGTGCATCAGGAAGAACCAGAGCACCGGCATGAAGGCGCAGATGAGCAGCACCGCGAGGCCGATGAGCCACCAGCTGATCCCCGCCAGAAAGATCACGAAGAAGCCGGAGGCGGCTACCAGGATGGAGGTGCCAAGGTCGGGCTGGGCCGCGATCAGCAGAGTGGGCAGCAGCACCATGATGAGGCTCAGCACCAGGTGGCTGAACTTGGGCGGCAGCGAATGGCGGCTGAGCCAGGCGGCCACCATGATAGGCATGGAGAGCTTCATCACCTCGGAGGGCTGGAACTTCATGAAGCCGAGGTCCAGCCAGCGCTGGGCACCCTTGCCGATGTGGCCGAACACGTCCACCGCGATGAGCAGCAGCACCACCACTGCAAACAGGGGCACCGACCAGCGGGCATAGAGGGAGGGTGGCAGCTGGGCCATGCCGATCATCAGGGCGAACGCCAGTCCGCCACGCACCAGCTGGCGCACGATGGAGTCGACATCCTGACCGGAGGCGGAGTAGAGCACCACCATGGAGAGGGACATCAGGGTCAGCAGGCCGAGCAGCAGCGGCAAGTCGATATGCAGCTTGTACCAGATGCTCTGCTGGCGAGCGGAGTTACTCATGAGGAGCGACCTCTTCAGATTGGGGCTTCTTGGCCGGCGCCGGCGGCAGCTGGGGCTCCGGCGGCAGCAGATAGGCATCCAGCATGTTGCGGGCGACGGGTGCCGCCATGGCGCTGCCACCACCGGCGTTCTCCAGCACCAGGGCGACTACCGCCTTGGGTGCTTCGAACGGTGCAAACGAGACGAACAGGGCGTTGTCGCGATGCTCCACCTTGGTGGTGGCCGCGTTGTAGACCTGGTTCTCCTTGAGGCCCACCACCTGGGCGGTGCCGGACTTGCCCGCCGCCTTGTAGGGGGTGTTGGCAAAGGCGCGTCGACCGGTCCCTTCGTGGCCGTTGATGACCCGCCACATGCCGTCCTTGGCCACCTGCCAGTAGCTGTCGCTCTTGGTCTGGATGGCCATGTTCGGGTTGATGGGGGCGTTGACCACGCCATCGATGGAGGCGGTGCTCTTGAGCAGGTGCGGCGTCACGTCGTGGCCGTTCTGGGTCAGGATGCTGATGGCCTTGGCCAGCTGGATCGGGGTGGCGCTCCAGTAGCCCTGGCCGATACCGATGGAGATGGTGTCACCCTGATACCAGGGCTGGCGCCAGCGGGCCATCTTCCAGTCGCGGGACGGCATGACCCCCTTGGTCTCTTCGTAGATGTCGACACCACTGTACTGACCGAAGCCGAACCTGGTCATGTAGCTGTTGATCTTGTCGATGCCGACCCGGTAGGCGAGATCGTAGAAGTAGGTATCCGCCGACACCTCGATGGCGCGATAGACGTCGAGCCAGCCGTGGCCCCAGCGGCGCCAGTCGCGAAACTTCTTGGTGGTGCCGGGGATGGAGAAGCTGGGGCCGCCAAAGTAGCGGTAGTTGGGGGTGATGGCCCCCTCGTTGAGCCCCATCACCGCCATCATGGGCTTGACGGTGGAGGCGGGGGCGTAGATGCCCTGGGTGGTGCGGTTCACCAGCGGCCGGGCCGGATCGTTGAGCAGCGCCGAGTAGTTGGCGCTGGAGATGCCGGTCACGAACAGGTTGGGGTCATAGCTCGGGCTCGACTCCATGGCCAGGAGGGCACCGGTATTGGGATCCATCATCACGATGGCGCCGCGGCGGCCGGCCAGCAGCTGCTGGGCCTTGAGCTGCAGGCGGATGTCGATGTTGAGGTAGATGTCCTTGCCAGGCTCGGGCGGCTGGAATTTCAGGGTGCGCACCACCCGGCCGCGGTTGTTTACCTCGACCTCCTGGTAGCCCGCCACGCCGTGCAGCTGATCCTCGTAGTACTTCTCCACCCCCTGCTTGCCGATATCCTTGGTGGCGGCATAGTTGGCGAGCTTGTCCTCCTTGTCGAGGCGCTCCACGTCGCGGGTGTTGATCTTGGCCACGTAACCCAGCGCATGGGTCAGGGTGTCGCCAAACGGGTAGTAGCGCTTGAGGTAGGCCTCGATGCTGGCACCCGGGTAGTTGTGCTGGTTGACCGAGAAGAGAGCAACCTGATACTCGGTCAGCTTCTCGTACAGGGCGACCGGCTTGAAGCGGCGCTGGCGTTTGACCTCCGCCAGGAACTTCTCCTTGGTCCCCTCCGGCAGCTTCAGCAGGGCGATCAGCTCGTCGGCGGTCTTCTCCAGATCCTTGGTCTCTTCCGGCACGATCTCGAGGCTGTAGACCGGGCGGTTTTCCGCCAGCAGCACGCCGTTGGTGTCATAGATGAGGCCGCGCGGCGGCGCCACCGGCACGACGCGGATGCGGTTGTCGTTGGAACGGGTCTGGTAGGTGTCGTAAGACTCTACTTGCAGGTAGTAGAGATTGCCCAGCAGCACCAGCATCAGCACTATCATGCCAACGTAGGCGACCAGGGTTCGTCGGAAGAAGAGGCGACCCTCGGCGCTGTGGTCGCGCATTTCGATGCGAGTCTTCAGCATGCCGCTACCTTATGACTGTCGAGCAGGTGAGAAACGGGGTGCAGATGTGCATGCTCACGCTCTGTGATTCGGGTTTGAGAGGGGAATGCTTGGATGGTGCATGGCTCACTCTCTGTGATACGGGTATGTGAGGGTGATGCTGGAATAGCGCATGGTTCACTCTCTGTGATACGGATGATTGGTTGTGATGCTCCAGGCGCGATAGAGGCTCTCGGCCACCAGCACCCGCACCAGCGGATGGGGCAGGGTCAGCGGCGACAGCGACCAGCTCTGCTCGGCGGCAGCCTTGCACTCGGGGGAGAGCCCTTCCGGGCCACCCACCAGCAGGGCCACGTCGCGGCCATCGAGCTTCCAGGCTTCCAGTTGCACGGCCAGCTGCTCGGTAGTCCAGGGTTTGCCGGGGATGTCCAGGGTCACGATGCGCGAGCGGCCGGCGGCAGCCAGCATGGCTTCCCCCTCTTTTTGCAGAATGCGGGGAATGTCGGCATTTTTACCACGTTTTCCGGCGCCGATCTCGACAAGTTCGAATGGCATGTCTTTGGGGAAACGGCGGCGATACTCTTCGAAGCCATGCTCTACCCAGGCGGGCATCTTGGTGCCCACCGCAATCAACTGGATTTTCATCGGTCGTTACACTTGTGCTCGTTTATTGCGCATTCACCTGAGCGGTGTTGCTCCAGAGTTTTTCCAGCTGATAGAAATCGCGATGCTCATCCTGCATCACGTGGACGATGACGGAGCCCAGATCCACCAGCACCCACTCGCCGGTGAGCTGGCCTTCCACGCTCAGCAGATCGAGCCCGGCATGGCGAGCTTCGCTGGCCAGATGGTGGGCGATGGCGCTGACGTGACGGCTGGAGTTGCCGGAGCAGATGATCATGGTGTCGGTGATGCTGGATTTGCCGCGCACATCGAGGGTGATGATGTCGCGGCCTTTCATGTCATCGATCTTGTCGACGATAAAGGCATGCAGTTCTTGGCCTTGCAATGAGTCTCTCCTGTATTCCGGCGCGCTTTCACGGCGTGAGGGCGGCGGATTATATCATGGTCACTCCCGTTTCCCAGTCCGGTGAAGGGGAGTGGAACAGGGGCCGTGCCCGCTCGGAAAACGGCCCCCTGTTGATCACTATAGTGCGCGATCCGCGTCGGACAACCACCCCGGCAAACCGGGTTCAGGCCGGTCGATAGAGCCCTTGCTGGCGGATGTACTCCGCCACCGATGGCGGCAGCAGATAGCGGGGATCCGCCCCCGCCGCCAAGCGCTCTCTGAGCCGGGTGGCCGACAGCTCGACGGGCAGGTTGTCCGCCAGCCAGATGCGGCCGTGGCGCCGCCGGTGCAGCTCCGCCACTTCGCGGGTCTGGTGGCGGGCCAGCAGCGCGACCACGTCGGCCGGGTAATCCGGCTGCCAGCCGGGACGGGTGCTCACCACCAGGTGGGCGTAATCGAGCAGCTCCTGCCAGCGGTGCCAGCTCGGCAGGCTCAGCAGGGAGTCCATCCCCATCAGAAAGCAGAGCGGGGTGTCCGGCAGCTCGCTCCTCAGCTCGATGAGGGTGTCGATGGTCCAGGAGGGGGTATCGCGCTTGAGCTCCCGCTCATCCACCACGAAGCCCGGGTTTTCCGCCGCCGCCAGGGCAACCATGGCCAGACGCTGCTCGCTCGAGCAGAAGGGGCTGGCGCGGTGGGGCGGGATATGGTTCGGCAACAGGCGCACTTCGGCCAGACCAATGGCGTCGCGGGCCTCGATGGCCGGGCGCAGATGGCCGATGTGGATGGGATCGAACGTCCCCCCCAGAATGCCGATGGGCGGCTGCAGCATGGGTTCCCCTCCGGTGATGGCCGGGATGTCGACGGGCTGGCTCATGCGTCAGATCCCGCCAGCGGCAAGGGGGTGCCATCGCGAAAACCGAGGGCGATGGTCTGCAGCATCAGCCAGGCCTGCTCGGTATCGAAGCGACGCTGGGCGTCGTCGAGGCGGGCCATCAGCTGCCACAACTGCTGCAGCTTGGCGAAGGGGAGCCGGGTCAGCGCCTGCTGAATAAGCTGCTGGCGGCTCTGCCAGATGCGCAATCGGGAGAAGTGCTCCACCAGCGGCTGACCGGCGCGGGCCGCCAGCGCCAGCTCGGTGAGCTGCTCCAGCTCGCGGCACAGGGTCCAGGCCAGCATGCCGGGCTCTGTGCCTTCGGCGCGCAGGGCCAGCAGGATGCGCTGGGCCCGGTTCACCTTCCCTTCCAGCAGGGTGTCGATGAGCTGGAACGGGGTGAAGTGGGCGTGGCGGATGATGGTCTCCTGCAGATAGGCGACGCTGATGGGCTGGGGCGGCGAGAGCAGGGTCAGCTTCTCTATCTCCTGGCTGGCGGCCAGCAGGTTGCCCTCGTAGGAGTGGCACATGAAGTTGACCGCATCCGGCAGCGCCTTGAGGCCGAAGCGCTGGAAGCGGGCGCTCATCCAGCGCGGAAAGAAGCGGGGCTCGGGGTGGTTGACCGGCACATAGGTGCCGCTCTGGCTCAGCTTGTCGAACCAGGCTGCCTTCATCTGGGTCTGGTTGAGACGATTGCCGCTCAGTACCAGCAGCAGGTCGGGGTGCAGCTGCTTGCCGATCTCGCTGATGCGGGCGGCCAACTCCTTGTCGACCTTGGCCGGCAGCTCCAGCTCGATGATCTGGCGGGCCGAGAAGAGGCTCATGGCCTGGCAGGCATCGTAGACCTGATTCCAGTCCAGCCCCTGTTCCACCACGAAGCTGTGGCGCTCATCGAAGCCCTGTTTGCGCGCCACCTGGCGCACGGCGTCGATCGCTTCCAGCTTGAGCAGGGGCTCGTCCCCAAAAATGAGATAGCAGGGCTTGAGCCCTGCCTTGAGATGATCCGCAAACTGCTCGGGATAGACTCTCATCAACACACTCTCATCAGGATGGGCGCATCAGAATTTGACCTGACTGAGCTGGCGGATCACCAGGTTGGCGGCCTGCTCCTGCATCTCCTTGCCGAGCTGCTCCTGCTCGCGGGAGGAGGCGAGCGCCGCGTCCGGCTTGTTCAGGAAGCTGCGGTTGAAGGCGATGGGGAAGACCTGGGTCGGTTTGCCCGGCATGGAGACGGTGAACTGGGTGTTGTAGCCCAGCACGTACTCACGGGCCTGGCCGATGGAGTCGACGGAGGCGACCTGACTGGTGCTGCCGACGCCGGACAGGGTCAGCACCGGAATGCCCTCCTTGTCGGCGAGTTCGACGCCAGCGGCCTTGAGGCGGGTGGTGACCAGCCGGTAGAAGTCGCTCTTGTTGTCACCGACCACCTTCATGGTCATCAACTCGGGCGGGATGGCGGTGCCGCGCATCTGGAAGCCGCAAGCCTGCAGCAGCAGACCGGTCAGCAGGATGGCCATCCAGCGGGTGAGGGTGGTGCCCATAGAAAATCCTCTTTGCATGAAGTGAAGAGCGGCGGGCGCAGGGCCCGCCGTTATCATCCGTTTGCTGTGACCGCTTGGCAACCGCTCCGTTGGCGACGCAGTTGCGTCGACCCGAACCGGTCCCCGGTTGCCAGTAAGCAATATGGCATCAGTTGGCTACGATGTTGAGCAGCTTGCCCGGCACGTAGATCACCTTGCGCACGGTCAGGCCGTCGGTGAACTTCTGTACCGAGGCATCGGCCATGGCCAGCTTCTCGACGTCGGCCTGGCTTATCTCGGCCGGCACGGTCAGCTTGCCGCGCATCTTGCCGTTGATCTGCACCACTACCAGCTTCTCGGTCTCGACCATGGCGGCCTCGTCGGCCACCGGCCAGGCCGCGTGATCGATGTCGTCGCCCTTGCCCAGCATCTTCCACAGCTCGAAGCCGATGTGTGGGGTGATGGGGTAGAGCATGACCACCACCGCTTCCAGTGCTTCCTGCATCAGGGCGCGATCCTGAGCGTCGCTGCCCAGCTTGGCCAGGTTGTTCATCAGCTCCATGATGGCGGCGATGGCGGTGTTGAAGGTCTGACGGCGACCCACGTCGTCGCTCACCTTGGCGATGGTCTTGTGCAGCTCGCGGCGCACGGCTTTCTGGTCGCTGGTGAGGGCGGCCAGATCCAGCGCGGCAACGGCGCCACCGGAGACGTGCTCGAAGGTGATGCGCCACAGGCGGCGCAGGAAGCGCTGGGCACCTTCTACGCCGGAGTCGGACCACTCCAGGGTCATCTCGGCCGGGGAGGCGAACATCATGAACAGACGGACGGTATCGGCGCCGTAACGCTCCACCATCAGCTGCGGGTCGATGCCGTTGTTCTTGGACTTGGACATCTTGGTCATGCCGGAGTGCATCACTTCACGGCCTTCGAGGTCGACCGCCTTGGTGATGCGACCCTTGTCGTCGCGCTCAACCTTGACGTCGAGCGGGCTGACCCAGACGTTACCGCCCTTCTCGTCCTTGTAGTAGAAGGCGTCAGCCAGCACCATGCCCTGGCAGAGCAGGCGCTTGAACGGCTCGTCGCTGTTCACCAGGCCCGCATCACGCAGCAGCTTGTGGAAGAAGCGGGCGTAGAGCAGGTGCATACAGGCGTGCTCGATGCCGCCGATGTACTGATCCACCGGCAGCCAGTGGTTGGCAGCAGCCGGATCCAGCATGCCCTTGTCGTAGTCCGGGGAGCAGTAGCGGGCGTAGTACCAAGAGGACTCCATGAAGGTGTCGAAGGTATCGGTCTCGCGGAACGCTTCCTGGCCGTTGTAGGTGGTCTTGGCCCACTCGGCATCGGCCTTGATCGGGCTCTGGATGCCATCCATCACCACGTCTTCCGGCAGCAGCACCGGCAGCTGATCTTCCGGGGTCGGCACGACGGTGCCGTCGGCCAGGGTCAGCATCGGGATGGGGGCGCCCCAGTAGCGCTGACGGGAGACACCCCAGTCGCGCAGACGGTAGTTGACGGTGCGCTTGCCGTGGCCCAGCGTTTCCAGCTTGTTGGCGATGGCATCGAAAGCGCCCTGGAAGTCGAGACCGTCGAACTCGCCGGAGTTGAACAGCACGCCCTTCTCGGCGTAGGCGGCTTCGAGCACGTTCGGCGCTTCACCGTCGGCCTGCTTGATGACCGGCTTGATCTCGAGGCCGTACTTGGTGGCGAATTCGTGGTCACGCAGGTCGTGACCCGGTACTGCCATCACGGCGCCGGTGCCGTAGTTCATCAGCACGAAGTTGGCGACCCAGACCGGCACCTTGCGGCCATCCAGCGGGTGAATGGCGTAGAGGCCGGTGGCCATGCCCTTTTTCTCCATGGTGGCGAGCTCGGCTTCGGCCACCTTGGTGTTCTTGCACTCTTCGATAAAGGCGGCCAGCTCCGGATTGCTTTCGGCAGCCTGCAGCGCCAGCGGGTGGCCGGCGGCGATGCCGACATAGGTCACGCCCATGAAGGTGTCCGGACGGGTGGTGTAGACCTCGAGATGCTCAGTCTGACCCTCGATGGCGAAGCTGATGTTGACCCCTTCGGAGCGGCCAATCCAGTTGCGCTGCATGGTCTTGACCATCTCAGGCCAGCCTTCGAGGTTGTCGATGTCGTTGAGCAGCTCTTCGGCGTAGTCGGTGATCTTGATGAACCACTGGGGGATCTCTTTCTGCTCCACCGGGGTGTCACAGCGCCAGCAGCAGTTGTCGACAACCTGCTCGTTGGCCAGCACCGTCATGTCGTTCGGGCACCAGTTGACGGAGGAGGTCTTCTTGTAGACCAGACCCTTCTCGTAGAGCTTGGTGAAGAACCACTGCTCCCAGCGGTAGTAGTCCGGCTTGCAGGTAGCCAGCTCGCGATCCCAGTCATAACCCAGACCCAGCATCTTCAGCTGGTTCTTCATGTATTCGATGTTTTCGTAGGTCCAGGGGGCCGGCGCCGTGTTGTTCTTGATGGCGGCGTTTTCTGCCGGCAGGCCGAAGGCGTCCCAACCGATGGGTTGCAGCACGTTCTTGCCATTGAGGCGTTGATAACGGGAGATCACATCACCTATGGTGTAGTTGCGAACGTGCCCCATGTGTAGACGACCAGACGGATAGGGGAACATGGAGAGGCAGTAGAACTTTTCCTTGTCTACTTTCTCCACCGCCTTGAAGGTTTTCTTGGCATCCCAGTGCTTTTGCACTGCTGGTTCTATGGATTGGGGAACGTATTGCTCTTGCATTGGTGACATCCGGATCTGTGAAATGGATAGATAAATCAGCTGGGAAATCGCAATAGAATACCCATATCCTGCGGCGGCAACAACCGCCAGCGTCCCTCGGGCCTTAAGCCGGGCTCGATCAGGGTTCAGTAGAGGAGTAACGGCCATGGACAAACGTCAAAAAGGGTACGAAGCCTTCATTGCCGAACTGCAGAAGCAGTGGCAAGAGACAGAACAGTTCCAGGGGGAGCGCCTCAACCGGATGATCGCCAAGGTACAGGCCTATCTGGAGGCGGCCGGGGATCTGACCCAGGACGAGCTGGCGCTGATCGCCGAGTATGTGAAGCGGGATCTGGGCAACTATGACGAGGGGCGCAAGGATGAGCAGGTGGAGGAGTCCGCCTTCATGCTGGCGCTCAAAGACACCGCCTGGTCCTGGCTGGCGGACGTGACCGACCGCACCCAGGTGGAGTGGCAGGAGCTGGCGGACGAGCTGGAGCACAAGGGGGTCTACCGCGCCGGTGACTGGGTGGGGCTCGGGGTATTGGTGTGCGATCACTGCGAGTGGCGCCATACCGTGCTCCACCCGGAACAGCTAGGCACCTGCCCCGAGTGCGGGGCCGATGAATATCACCGTGAGCCGCTCTCGCCCTGAGAACCTGTCCACACTCTTACTGCGAGGCCGTGATCAAGGCTCATGTACTGCTCGCTTGTTTGTAACCGAGAGTTCTCACGTATATCTATACGCTCCGGTTCCTGCGCTGCTCTTTACCTTGCTGACGACCTCTCGTTGCAGAGCCTGAACAGGTTCTGAGCAGGTATCAGACTGAACAGAAGAGAGGCGCTCCTGGGCGCCTCTCTTGTTTATCTGCCTTGTGTTGCCTCAGCCCTTGCGCGCCCAGGGGTGGGCGCGGGGACGCAGCCACAGGGCCAGTGCCAGCAGGGCGGCGGCCAGACCGTACATGGGCCAGCTGCCAAAGCGCAGATAGGGAGTCACGCCGTGGGCGGGACGCACCTCGGTGCGCAGCACGCCAGCCTCGAACTGCGGGATCTGGGCGATGATGCTGCCGTCGATCTCGGTGACTATGGTGATGCCGGTGTTGGTGTCGCGCAGCAGCGGGCGGGCCAGCTCGAGGGCGCGCATGCGGGCGATCTCCATGTGCTGCCAGGGGCCGATGCTGGTGCCGAACCAGGCGTCGTTGGAGACGGTCAGCAGGAAGTCGGTGTCCGGCTGCACGTTGCGGCGCACCTCGTCCGGGAAGATGATCTCGTAGCAGATGGCGGCGGCAAACTTGAGCCCCTTGGCGATCAGGTTCGGCTGTACCTCGTCCCCGCGGCTGAAGGAGGACATGGGCAGGTTGAAGAAGGGAGCGATGGGGCGCAGCAGATCTTCAAACGGCACGAACTCGCCG
The DNA here is from genome assembly GCF_040907805.1 of Aeromonas sp. s3. Classification (NCBI taxonomy): domain Bacteria; kingdom Pseudomonadati; phylum Pseudomonadota; class Gammaproteobacteria; order Aeromonadales; family Aeromonadaceae; genus Aeromonas; species Aeromonas sp. s3. The sequence goes on along the minus strand of NZ_JBFOCQ010000012.1, from coordinate 103,656 downwards.
ATGGGCAGCAGGTGATATTTGTAGTAGCGGTTTTTGTGCTGGTAGTAGTAGGACTCCTTGCCCTCCGCATCCTGCACCCCCATGCCGAGCACGGTGTTGAAGAAGCGCTGCTGCTCGAGATCGTAGTGGATGATCCCCGCCAGCAGGCCGGTATCGTTCACCTTCATCGCCTTGTCCAGGCTCTCCAGGTAGTTGCCCATCTCCTTCTCGATGGCCGGGATGGCGGATTCCGGCCAGACGATGATGTCGGCATCCTGATTCTCGCGGCTCAGATCCTGATACTTGCGCACCGTCGGCACCAGGGCCTCCGGATCCCACTTGAGGGACTGCTCGATGTTGCCCTGCACCAGCGCCACCTTGACCGGTTCACCTCGGGTCACCCAGTTCAGCTGCATCAGCCCCTGGGCGGCGCCCACCAGGGCCACCGGCACCAGTAGCCAGGCCGGCTTGCGGCTCTGCCACAGCAGCCAGAGGGCGGAGGCGGTCAGCAACAGCGCGAGGGTGATGCCCTGTACGCCGAGGATGGGGGCAAAGCCCTTGAGCGGCCCGTCGATCTGGCTGTAGCCGAACCAGAGCCAGGGGAAGCCGGTCATCACCCAGCCGCGTAGCCAGTCGGCCATCAGCCAGAGCGCCGGGAAGGCGAGCAGCCAGCGGCTCCAGTGACGTTCGCGGAAGAAACGGGCAAACAGCCAGCAGGCCAGGGTCGGATAGAGCGCCAGATAGGCCGACAGCCCGGCCAGTAGCACGAAGGCGACCGGTAGGGCGATGCCGCCGAACATGGTCATGCTGACGTGGATCCACCACAGCCCCGGCAAAAACAGCCCCATGGCGTAGCCAAAGCCGCGCCAGGCCGCCTGCTTGGGAGTGGCCTTGTCCAGCAGGGCGTAGAGGCCGAGCAGGGACGGGATCACCAGCGGCCAGTAGTTGAATGGGGAGAAGGCCAGCACGGCGATGGCGCCAGAGGCCATGGCAAACAGGCTGGTCAGAAGTTTCGATTTTGCGGGCTGTAATTTCACGGGCGATGAGGCTCGGATTGGACTGCTATGGGTTGAATGGCCGGTATCTTAACCCGTAAAGGCGGTCAACGGCGAGCCTCCCGGCCGATGGCCCGAAGCGAGGGGATAAAAGGGTGATGACGGGCCCGATAGCCGGTGGGAAACAGGGGGCATGTGGTCAAACGAACAGCGCCCCGACGGGCGGGGCGCTGTTGACTCGAACCAGGGCTTATTGGGCCTCGGACTGGGCCGCGACATGGTTGTCGGGGATCTTCACCTGCAGCTGCTGCAGACGACGCTTGTCGGCATGCATCACCTTGAACAGGTAGCCGTCCAGCTCGATCTCCTCGCCCTTCTTGGGCAGGTGGCTGAAGGCGTGCATCACCAGACCGCCGACGGTATCCACCTCTTCATCGCTGAACTGGGTGCCGAAGAAGTGGTTGAAATCCTCGATCTCGGTGAGGGCGCTCACCGAGAAGACCCGTTTGCTGATGCGGCGGATCTCGTCCGGCTCGTCCTCGATGTCGTCGAATTCGTCGTCGATCTCGCCGACGATGAGCTCAAGGATGTCCTCGATGGTCACCAGACCGGAGACGCCGCCGAACTCGTCCACCACGATGGCCATGTGGTAGCGCTCTTCGCGAAACTCCTTGAGCAGCCGGTCGACCCGCTTGCTCTCGGGCACGATCACTGTGGGGCGCAGGATATTCTCCAGTTGCAGCGGCTCGCTGGCATGGTGACCGCCGAACCCGAACGGCAACAGATCCTTGGCGAGCAAGATGCCCTCCACGTGATCCTTGTCCTCATTGATCACCGGGAAGCGGGAGTGGCCCGACTCGATGATCACCGGCAGGATCTCGTCCACCGGCTGGGATTTCTCGATGGTCACCATCTGGGAGCGGGGGATCATGATGTCGCGCACGCGCAGCTCGGCAATTTCGAGCACCCCCTCGATCATGTCCTTGGTGTCCTGATCGATGAGATCGCGCTCTTCGGCGTCGGCTATCACTTCCACCAAATCGTTGCGGTCTTTTGGCTCGCCCTGGAAGAGTTGGCTGAGTTTGTCGAGCCAGGTTTTCTTCGGCGAGCCGGTACTAGGGTGATCGTCGGTCATTTTCTCTCTTGGTTACTCGTATGAACACACTTGAAATCGTTGTGGCTATATGAGGATGAGCATCGGCTGTTTCAAGGCGATGACCATCCCGCGGTTTACTCTTCGTCGTTCAGATAAGGATCGGCGAAACCGAGCTCCTGCATGATGTCGCGCTCGAGCGCTTCCATCTCTTCGGCCTCGTCATCCTCGATATGGTCATAACCTAGCAGATGGAGACTGCCGTGCACAACCATATGGGCCCAGTGGGCCATCAGCGGCTTGCCCTGCTCGATGGCTTCGCGCTCCACCACCTGGCGGCAGATCACCAGATCGCCGAGCAGCGGCAGCTCCAGACCGGGCGGTGCCTCGAACGGGAAAGAGAGCACGTTGGTGGGCTTGTCCTTGCCGCGATAGGTGAGGTTGAGCTCGTTGCTCTCCGCCTCGTCGACGATGCGCACCGTCACTTCGGCCTCCTGCTGGAAGCCGAGAATGGTGCCGTCGAGCCAGCCCTGCAGCTGGGCCTCGCTCGGCAGGCCGTCGCTGTTGGCACTGGCCAGTTGCAGATCCAGGGTCACGCTCATTGGGCACTCTCTTTACTGGTGTGGGTGGCGACTTTGTCGGCCGCCTGTTTGGCATCGAACGCCTCGTAGGCCTGCACGATGCGGGCCACCACCGGATGGCGCACCACGTCGGCGGACTGGAAGAAGTTGAATGACAGGCCGTCGACATTCTGCAGCACTTCCAGCGCGTGGCGCAGGCCCGATTTCTGGTTGCGGGGCAGGTCTATCTGGGTGATGTCGCCGGTGACCACCGCCTTGGAGTTGAAGCCGATGCGGGTCAGGAACATCTTCATCTGCTCGGTAGTGGTGTTCTGGGCCTCGTCCAAGATGATGAAGGCGTCATTGAGGGTGCGGCCACGCATGTAGGCGAGCGGTGCCACTTCGATGATGTTGCGCTCCATCAGCTTCTCCACCCGCTCAAAGCCCAGCATCTCGAACAGGGCGTCGTAGAGCGGGCGCAGGTAGGGGTCCACCTTCTGGGAGAGATCGCCGGGCAGGAAGCCGAGCTTCTCGCCCGCTTCCACCGCCGGCCGGGTCAGCAGGATGCGACGGATCTCCTGGCGCTCCAGCGCATCCACCGCCGCCGCTACCGCCAGATAGGTCTTGCCTGTTCCTGCAGGGCCTATGCCGAAGCAGATGTCGTGGCGCACGATATTGGCGATGTACTGGGCCTGGTTGGGGCTGCGCGGCTTGATGAGGCCACGCTTGGTCTTGACCGTCACCTCCTTGCCGTAGGGGATGCTCGGCGCCGGCTCGTCATCCTGTTCCAGCACCCGCGACTCCTGAATGGCCAGATGAACCATGTCGGGGGTGATGTCGGTCACCTTGCCGCCCTTGAGCGGCTGGGTTTCCACATAGAGGTGCTTGATGATGACGGCGGCCGCGTCCACCTGGGCTTGCTTGCCCAGCAGCTGGAAGTGGTTGTCGCGGTAGCTGATCTCGACGCCGAGGCGGCGCTCCAGCTGTTTGATGTTGTCATCGAACGGGCCGCACAGACTGGCGAGACGCTGGTTGTCGGCGGGTTCCAGATGCAGATTCAGGGTCGAGAGGTGTCGGCTCAAAGTGTCCTCGTCTTGACGCGACTCCATCCGGCCGGGGCCGGATGGAGTGAACAGATTAGTGGGGAGTGAAGGCGGCCACGCCCAGCTGGTCCGGTACGTTGTCCGGGCGGCGGGCCAGGATTTCGCTCGGGGCGGTGGCGATGCGCAGGTTCATCTCGTTCTCGCCGCGCAGGAATTTGCCGCGCAGGGAGTTGGGGCGCACCTCGGTGATCTCCACGTCGGCAAAGCCGCCGATCAGGGTGTGCGGGCCTTCGAAGTTGACCACCCGGTTGTTCTCGGTGCGGCCGCACAGCTGCATGGGGTCGAGCTTGGAGGGCCCTTCCACCAGGATGCGCTGGGTGGAGCCCAGCATGGCGCGACCAATCTGCATCGCCTGGTTGTTGATGACGTGCTGCAGGCGGCTCAGGCGGGCTTTCTTCACCTCCATGTCGACATCATCGGGCAGGTCGGCGGCCGGGGTACCGGGGCGCGGGCTGTAGATGAAGCTGAAGCTCATGTCGAAGTTGATATCCTCGATGAGTTTCATGGTGGCCTCGAAATCCTCGTCCGTCTCGTTCGGGAAGCCGACGATGAAGTCGGAACTGATGGTGATGTCGGGACGGGCGGCGCGCAGGCGGCGGATCTTGGACTTGTACTCCAGCACGGTGTGCGGGCGCTTCATCATGGTCAGGATGCGGTCGGAGCCGCTCTGCACTGGCAGGTGCAGGAAGCTGACCACTTCCGGGGTGTCCTTGTAGACCTCGATGATGTCGTCGGTGAACTCGATGGGGTGGCTGGTGGTGTAGCGAATGCGGTCGATGCCGTCGATGGCGGCCACCAGTCGCAGCAGCTCGGCGAAGGTGCAGATGCCGCCGTCGAAGGTCGGGCCACGGTAGGCGTTGACGTTCTGGCCGAGCAGGTTCACTTCGCGCACGCCCTGCTGGGCGAGCTGGGCAATTTCATAGAGCACGTCGTCCAGCGGTCGGCTCACCTCCTCGCCGCGGGTGTAGGGCACCACGCAGAAGGAGCAGTATTTGGAGCAGCCTTCCATGATGGAGACGAAGGCGGTCGCCCCTTCGGCGCGCGGCTCGGGCAGGCTGTCGAACTTCTCGATTTCGGGGAAGGCGACGTCCACCTGGGCTCCACGTCCCTCCTGTACCTGCTTGATCATGGTGGGCAGGCGATGCAGGGTCTGCGGACCGAACACGATGTCCACATAGGGGGCGCGGGTGCGAATGTTGTCCCCCTCCTGGGAGGCGACACAGCCGCCCACGCCGATCACCAGACCGGGCTTGTTCGCTTTCAGTTTTTTCCAGCGTCCCAGCTGGTGGAACACCTTCTCCTGCGCCTTTTCGCGGATGGAGCAGGTGTTGAGCAGCAAGACGTCTGCCTCTTCGGGCTCTTCGGTCAGCGTGTAGCCATTGCTGGCATCCAACAGGTCGGCCATCTTGGACGAGTCGTACTCGTTCATCTGGCAGCCCCAGGTTTTAATGTGAAGTTTCTTGCTCATTGCTTCTCTTGACTTGTTTTGAATGCGGCATGGTCAAAGGACCGGGCATTTTACTCCGCAATCCGGAGACTGCCTAGCAAATATCCAGCCCGCCATGGTCGGAACGCAGCCGTAGCCACCTCGGCAGGCATCGGCTTTCTCCTTGATTTGGCGCACTAATTCTCCACGGCCTTCACTGTTTCTCGGCGCCCCTTGCGGTATCATGTGACCATTCGGTCCGGCTGCGCTCTCCCCTTGCCCGGGCCCACCCCTTGCAGGAATCAAGTTATGGAACAGTGTGATATCGCCATTGTCGGGGCCGGCATGGTCGGCGCCGCCACCGCCTGTCTGCTGGCGGCGCAGGGCCTCTCCATCCGGGTCATCGAGACCCGGTTGCCGGAGCAGTACGCCGCCGAGCAGCCGCTGGATCTGCGGGTCTCCGCCATCAGTCAGGCCTCGGTGGCGCTGCTGGAGCAGGCCGGTGCCTGGCAACACCTGCAACAGATGCGGCTGTGCCCCTATCGCCGGTTGGAGACCTGGGAGCTGGATGGCTTCGCCACCCACTTCAACGCCGCCGACCTCGGCCTGCCCCAGCTCGGCTACATCATCGAGAACCGGCTGGTGCAGCTGGCGCTGCTCAGACGCATGGAAGATTTCCCCAACATCCAGACCCACACCCCGGCAGCGGTGACCAGCCTGCGCCAGGGCGCGGACGAGGTGGTGCTGACCCTGGATGATGGCAGCGAGCTAGCCGCCCGCTGGGTGCTGGCGTGCGATGGCGCCGAATCCCGCACCCGCCAGCTGGCCGGCATCGGGGTGTCGCGTTTTGAATACCGCCAGCACTGCATGCTGATCAACATCGACACCGACTTCGAGCAGGAAGACATCACCTGGCAACAGTTCACCCCGAGCGGTCCGCGCGCCTTCCTGCCGCTGCCGGGCCGGCACGGCTCCCTGGTCTGGTATGACAGTCCGGCCCGGATCCGGACGCTGGCGGCCATGAGCAACGAGGGGCTGGCCGCCGAGGTGCGCCGCCACTTCCCGGCTCGCCTCGGTGGTTTTTCCGCGACCGGCAAGGGGAGCTTCCCGCTGGTGCGCCGCCACGCCAACGACTACCACGCCGGCCGGGTGGTGCTGCTGGGCGATGCCGCCCACACCATCAACCCGCTGGCGGGGCAGGGGGTCAATCTCGGCTTCAAGGACGTGGCCTGCTGGGCGGATCTGTTGCACAGTGCCGGTGCCGAGTGGCACAAGCCCGAACTGGCGACCCGCTATGAACGGCGGCGCCGCCCGGACAACCTGCTGATGCAGTCGGGGATGGATCTCTTCTACGGCGTCTTCAGCAACGAGATAGGCCCCCTCAAGCTGGCCCGCAACCTGGCCCTCAATCTGGCGGACAAGGCGGGCCCGCTCAAGGAGATGGCGCTACGCTATGCGCTGGGGCTGGTTTAAGGCGCGTGGCGCCATCATGAGGGAGGAGAGCCCATGAACAAGGCATTGCTGGTGATCGATTTCATCAACGACATCGCCCACCCGGACGGGCGCATCGCCGCCTCGGCGGCCCATGTGCTGGAGCAGGACGCCATCGCGCACGCCAACCAGGCGCTGGCCCATGCCCGCGCCCACGGCTGGCTGGTGGTGCAGATCAAGGTGGGCTTTGACCCGCACTATCTGCTGCAGCCCAAGGGCTCCCCCATGTTTGGCCGGGCTCACCAGTTCGGGGCGCTGTCGCTTGGCGATAGCGGCACCGACTTTCACCCTGATCTGGACGTGCGACCCGGCGATCTGGTGCTGACCAAGCCCAGGGTCAGCCCCTTCTACGGTACGGCGCTGGAGCCGGCGCTGCGGGCCAATCGCATCGAGCATCTCTATCTGTGCGGGGTGAGCACCGGCTGGGCCATTCAGGCGGCGGTGCGGGAGGGTCACGATCGGGATTACGCCATCACCATCCTGGAAGATGCCTGCGCAGCGGCGGATGCCAACGAGCACCACGCCTCGCTGCGTCTGCTCGGCCGCATCGCCGAGATCATCAAGGTGGCCCAGCTGGCCTGAGCCCGGCGGCAAGCGGAGCTTGCTCACTGTTTTGACATTTTGTCTGCGGCCCCCTGTCGGGCCGCAGCCATTTTGGGCAACATGAAGCGAGCATCGATGGCCACAAGGATGGGGACATGCGTTATCAGGGACGGATCGTGCGCTGGAACGAGGCGCGCGGCTTTGGTTTTATCGCGCCCGAGCAGGGCGAGGGTGCCCCGAAAGGGGCCGAACTGTTCGTGCACATCTCGGCACTGAAGTGCGACGGCCTGCCGCCCATGGCGGGGGAGCGGGTCTCCTACCTGGTGGGGGCCGGCCAGGATGGCAAGCCCAGGGCCGAGCAGGTGTTTTTCCCCGAACGCCCCCTGTCGCTGGCAGACGGCAATGAGAGTCGACCCACGCCGGCGGGCCGCCGCATGTCGGAGGGCAGTCGCATCCCGGCGGGCAGCGGGCCTACCCCGCAGCAGAGGCGTCCTCGCCCCACCTACCGGCGCCGCAGCCACTGGCGCGGCAAGCTCATCCCGCTGCTGGTGCTGGTCGGGATCTTCTCCCTCTACTCCCGTTTTTCGGCCGAGTCGGTCTCACCTACCTCCACTTCCTCGTTCAGCCAGGCAGAGGCCGACAGTTCGGACACCCCGCAGCAGACCGCCAATTTCGTCCGCCAGTGCGACGGTCGGCAGTACTGCTCCCAGATGACCTCCTGCGAGGAGGCGACCTGGTTTTTGCGAAACTGCCCCAATACCAGGATGGACGGCGAGGGCGACGGCATCCCCTGCGAGCGGCAGTGGTGTGGCCACTAGCGGACCCGGGGGCTGACTCAAGTCGTTGATCATCTATCATTATCTTGCTGGTCGGGTCATGGCAGGTGTGGCCCCGGTCATTGGCAACACACGGGCGGGCCGGGATGGCTCCGGTTGTTGCGGCCATGCCGGGGACGTCGTTTTTGGGTGAGGAGTGCGGTCATGGCGGACTATTTTCAGGGCTCACTGTTTCACTTCTCCGATCGGGCGCAATACCTGGCCGCGCTGCTCAACTCGCTGGAGGAGCAGATCTCGGTGATCGACCGGGACGGCGTCATCCACTACACCAACCTCGCCTGGAACCGCTTTGCCGAGCAGAATGGCATGCCGGCAGGCTATGACTGGCTGGGGGTCAACTACTTGCGGGTGTGCGACAACTCGGTGGAGCCGCTGGCCCTGATGGCGGCGGAGGGGATCCGGCGGGTGCTGCGCCATGAACAGCAGCACTTTCATCTGGAGTACCCCTGTCACAGCCCGGACACCCAGCGCTGGTTCATGATGCGGGTCTCCGCCATCCCGGGTATCGAGGTCGAGTTCTACACCATCAGCCACATCAACGTCACCGAGCGCAAGCTGCAGGAGCTGGACATGGCCTACCTCTCCCTGCACGACCCGCTGACCGGGTTGGCCAACCGGCGGCTGTTCAACAGCTTTTTGCACAACGAGTGGCGGCGCAGCATGCGCGAACAGACCCCGCTCTCCTTCATCATGCTGGATCTGGACAACTTCAAGCTGTGCAACGACCATTTCGGCCATCAGGTGGGGGATGACTTCTTGCAGCAGGTGGGTCGGCTGCTGGGCACCTTTTGCCAGCGAGCCACCGATCTGCCGAGCCGTTTCGGCGGCGACGAGTTTGCCCTGATCCTCGGCAACACCGGGGCAGAGGCCGCCTCCCGCATGGGGGAGGCTATTCGCCTTGGCATCGGCGAGCTGCTGATCCAGGGGGCGGACACCCTTAGGCTCAGCGCCAGCGTCGGCATCGCCACCCTGCTGCCGCAGCAGGCCCGCGCCTCGGAGGAGGAGCTGCTGAGCGCCGCCGACATGGCGCTCTATCTGGCCAAGCAGGGGGGCAAGAATCGTTGCCACAGCGTCAGCTGCAGTACCCTGCCATCCCCCTGATATTCCTCGTTTTATCCTGTCTGTGACCCTGCTCTCTATGAACGACTCTGCTTGCTGTTAACGCTGTTGCCCGGCCGGCTGCGGTTCGGGATGGGCATCGACGACCAATTGCAAGAAACGGTCGCGGATCGGGTCGGCAAAGTCGGGGTTCCACACCAGGCTTATCTCCCACTCGGAGCAGGGGCCGGAGAGGGGATAGAGGGTGACGTCCCGGCCCGCGATGAAGCTGACGCTGCGCGGCAGGATGGCGTTGCCGATGCCGGCGGCCACCAGCGCCACCAGGGTCTGGATATCTTCTGCCTCCTGCACCATGCCGGTCAGCCGGTTGGCGCCGAGGAAGCTGGCGATCTGCTGGCTGAGGCCGGGGCAGCGGTGCCCCACCATCTGCAGCAAGGGCTGGCTGGCCAAGGCTTGCTCGATGTCGAAGGCGGCCGGATCCGGCTGCGTCATCTGGGTCGGCACCGCTAGCACCAGCCGGTCGGTCAGCAGCCTGTGCTCCCTAAGCTGCGGGGCCTGGGGCCGGCGCATGAAGCCAAGTTGCAGCTGACCTGACAGCAGCCGCTCCTGCTGGATGGCGGAGGTCATGTCCTGCAGGTGCACCATCACATCGGGGGCCTGCTGTTTGAAGCGGACCACCAGCGCCGGCGCCAGCGCAAAGCTCGACAGCCCGAAACCAATCTTGAGTCGTCCGGCAATGCCGCTGGCCAGCGCCAGGGCGTGGCGCTCAAAGCCCTTGCCATGCTCGACCAGCGCCCTGGCCTGGGTGAGCAGCTGGGTGCCGATGGCGGTCAGCTCGGCGCCGTGACGCCCCCGGTTGAACAGGGTGCTGCCAAGGGTCTGCTCCAGCCCCTGGATCTGCTTGGTGAGCGCCGGCTGGGTGATGAACAGGCGGTTGGCGGCCTCCCGGTAGTTGGCGGTCTCCGCCAGGGTCACGAAGGCCTGCAGCTGTCTCAAATCGAATTTCATTCTGTTTGGTTATCGAAAGTGGCCATTTTGTGATTATAAATTATCTAACTGCCTTGTTCTAATAGACCTGAAGCGGGCCCTGTCGGCCCCGTCAGCTTGCTAACAAGGAGTCATTCATGCCTGCCGAACGCTATCTGTTTTTGATCAAGGGAGATCTGGTGCTGGCCCAGCCGCTGGCTGCACCGGAGACGGGGGAGCTGCTGACCAGCCTGTTGCAGCAGGGCTTTGCGGTGGGTCCCCTGCAAGTCTGGGCGAGCAATGCCGAGCAGGCGCTGGCCTGTTATGAGCAGGCAGCCCAACGGCGGGCCTTCGGCGATATTCTGGCCGGGGCCGAACCCGCCGTGGCCGGAGCCGTTTCATGAGCATGCTCACGCTGCGGGCCCGCGCCCTGCTGCTGGACATGGATGGCACCCTGGTGCACTCCACCGGCGAGGTGGAGACGGTGTGGCGGCTCTGGTGTCGACGCCACCGGCTGGATCCCGAGCCGGTACTGGCCATGTGCCACGGGGTGCGCTCGCGGGAGGTGATCCGCACCTTGGCCCCGCAGCTCGACCTGGCGCAGGAGGTGGCCCTGCTCGACGATCTCGAGATCCATCACACCGGCCAGGCCGAGGCCCTCGCCGGCGCCCGGACCCTGCTGGCAAGTCTGCCCGTCGAGCGCTGGGCAGTGGTGACCTCCGCCAGTCAGCGGGTGGCCAGGCATAGGCTGCGCAGCGCCGGTCTGCCGCTGCCCGCCCTGCTGGTGGGGGCCGAGGATGTGGAACACGGCAAGCCGGATCCCGAACCCTACCTGCTGGCGGCCGAGCGTCTGGGGCTGGCTGCGGCCGATTGCCTGGTGTTTGAAGATGCGCCCGCCGGCATCAGCAGCGCCCTGCGGGCGGGTTGCCGGGTGGTACAGGTGGGGGGCCGGCAGCGGCTCAGTCCCGGCATCAGCGCCCTGATCCAGGACTGGCGCCAGGTGAGTGTGGTGGTGGAGGCTGAGGGTCTGCAGCTGACGCTGCTCACCTGACAACAAAAAGCCCCCGCGAGCGGGGGCCTGACTGGCGATGGGGCAATTACTTGAACACGCGAAAACGCTCGGCGTCGTCCATGAAGGTCTTGTCACCGGCCGGTTGCTGGATGCTGCCAAAGGGCATCTGGGCGCGCAGCAGCCAGCTGGCGGGCAGGTTCCACTCCTTGCGCACCGCCTCGTCGATGAGTGGGTTGTAGTGCTGCAGGGAAGCGCCGATCTTCTCCTGGGCCAGGGTGGTCCAGACCGCAAACTGGGCGATGCCGGTGGCATGTTCCGACCAGATGGGGAAGTTGTCGGCGTAGAGGGCGAATTTTTGCTGCAGATCCTTGATGACGTCGGTATCTTCGAAAAACAGCACTGTGCCGACACCTGCGCGGAAGCTGCCATTCACCTTGGCTTCGCTCTGGGCGTAGGCTTCCGGCGGCACTATCTTCTTCAGCTCTGCCTTGACGATGTCCCACAGCTTGTGATGCTGGGCACCAAACAGGATGACGGCGCGGGAGCTCTGGGAGTTGAACGAGGAGGGACTGTGCTTGATGGCGTCCTGGATGAGGGCGGTCAGCTGCTCCGGCGTATGGGAAACCTGGTCACCCAGGGCATAGATGGTACGACGTACTTTGATCTGTTCGATAAACGGACTGCTCATAACATCTCCTTTGTTTGACGGGGAATCGTCTTCGGTGATCCTTGGCAAGGCCATCCGGCTCCGATTGCTCGAGTTGTAGACTATAACACCCTCTTGCGGGTTAGCCGTCAACGCACAGTGGTCACTGTTTTTACTTTTTGTTGATATACATATCTACCGTATGGATGAGCAGTATCACGTTTATGTGTTTTTTGTCAGTTAGCCGAAATCCGGCTGATATCAATCAATGAATAATTCCGTTTGAGCACCATAAAATTCTCGCATTCCAGTTTTTGTTGCGGAGTGTTGATGATCCAGTGGTTGGTTAGTCGGCGTTATTATCTGTTGACCTCGTTTACCCTCTTGTTGGGGGCCCTGGTGCTGGTGGTCACCCTCACCCTGGCGATGGCCAGCTATCTGCGCAGCATCGACAAGACGGTGACCGGCTACGGTCACATGCTCTCCTCCCTCGAAGCGGCTCTGATCCACGAGCTGGTGCTGGCCAACCAGCGTCAGATCGCCGTGCTGGAGGCGTCGCTGGACAAGGCCGCCATCGCCCGCGGCGAGCCGGCCGACAACCCGCTCTGGGCCATCGCCCACCAGATCAAGCGCGACAGCCACTACATCTACTTCTATCACCCGCAGACGGATCGCCTCAGCAGTTACCCGGCCTGGCAGCAGCCGGTCGAGTATCGTGCCGCCAGCCGGCCCTGGTATCGGGCATTGTCGATGCCGGGGGCGGATCTCGTCTGGCTCGGCCCCTATCCGGCGTTCGACACCCAGAAGCCGATCCTGACCCTCATCAAGCGGGTAAAGGGGCTGGACGATCAACTGCTCGGCCTGCTGATGGTCGACATGTCCTTCAACACCATCGAACAGGCGTTGCAGCGGGCCATGGGCAGCAACCGGGCGGCCATCTACATCAGTGCGCGGGAGGACGGAAAGCTGGTGGTGGGCAGCAACATGGGGCTCTATCAGCCGTCAGCGGCCGAGCCGGGGGGCGCGGACAAGGGGCTGGCGGTGATCTGGCACGGCAGCCATCTGCGCCGTGAGCTGGAGGATATCGACTGGGATCTCAACATCTATCTGCCGCCAAGGCTGTTTCATGACGACCTTGAAGAAGCCCTGCTGATGGTGGCGCTGCCACTGCTCCTGTTGTTTGCCATCTGGTTTTGCAGCATCAACTTTCTGGTGCGGGTGTTCAATCAGGAGCAGGCGCTGGTGGCGGGCTCGCTGACCGGCATAGTGCGGGATCCGACCCAGGCCAGGAGACCCGGCCGGCTGAAGACCTGGTTCGTACACGACAGCCTCAGCGAGATAGATCAGGTGCGGGCGAGTTTTCTGCAGGGGCAGGATGCGCTGCTGCACGATCCCCTCACCGGCATCATGAACCGGCGAGCCTTCACCCAGCGTCGCGCTGAGCTGGAAGAGCGCGCGACACCCCACTGGCTGCTGCTGTTCGACGTGGATCACTTCAAGCGCATCAACGACAGCTGGGGGCATGCGGTGGGGGATGGCGTGCTCTGCCGGGTGGCCGAGCTGCTGGTGACCGAGCTTGGCAGCGGCGGAGTCTTCCGGATCGGGGGGGACGAATTTGCCGCCCTGCTGCCCTGGCCGCGCGGCGAGCTGGAGGCGGGGCTGACCCGGCTGCTGGCCAGGGTGCGCAACCAGCGCTGGCGCGAGTTTCACGAGGCTGTGACCCTGAGCGTGGGCGGCGCCCACAGCCCGGAGGACGGGGCCCTGCTGTTCGAGCGGGCCGACGAGTGCCTCTACCGGAGCAAACGGCTGGGGCGCGACGGCTGGTCGCTGACGCAGTGGCCCCGGCCGGACGGAGATGCTGACAGATCCTGTCATATGGATAACGGCTAAGCGACCGCTGCCGCTCGGTGGGTCCCAGCACCGTTCGCTGTCCAATTTCCATCTGATGTCATTTACATATTTATATTCAATATCTTATGAGCTAATTGACCGACATCGAAGGCGGCGCGGGAGGCGGTGTCGCTCTGCTGCGACAGTGGCGCCCTTTGCCGGGAATCGTATAGTTCGGGGAAATTAATCAGGTTTGACAGGAGTACCCCATGGAGATGAACAAGCACGGCATGCGCGCCCTGGCCCTGTTGGGCTCACTGCTGCTGGCCAGCGGTGCGGCGCAGGCCTCGGAGACCCTCAACACCATCCTGGGCGGCGGTGCGGGCGGTGTGGCCGGCACCATGATCGGCAAGGAGCTGGGCGGTGACACCGGCGCCCTGGTGGGTGCTGCACTGGGCGGGGCGGCCGGCGGCGCGGCCACGGCCAACAAGGGCAACAAGAACGAAGCCGCCCTCGGCGGGGCCGTCGGGGCGCTGGGCGGGGCCGCCATCGGTAAGAGCGTGGGCGGCAGCACGGGCCAACTGATCGGGGCCGGCGTCGGCGGGGCCAGCGGCTCTGCCATCGGGGCCAAGACCGGGGATGGCCACAAGAGCAACGATCGCTACTACGACGATGACCACAGGCACTACAAGAAACACAAGAAGCACAAGAAACACAGATGGCACGACGATGATTGATCGCCGCCAGCATTGAGAGAGGGGCCGATGGGCCCCTCTCTTGTTTTGGCCGCCAGAGGGGTCACACCAGCCGGTGCTGGCGGCGCCCCTCGGCGAAGGCGTTGATGTTGTCGATCAGCTGATCGGCGAGGCGCTGCATCGACTCCTCGCTGGCCCAGGCCACGTGAGGGGTGAGGATGAAGTGGGGGTACTGCAGCGCCTTCATCAAGGGGTGGTCGGGGGGCGGCGGCTCGACGCTTGCCACGTCGAAACCGGCGCCGCCGAGGCGACCGTTGGCCAACGCTCGCAGCAGGGCCTCCTCGTCCACCAGACCGCCGCGGCCGACGTTGATCAGCAGGGCACCCGGCTTCATCAGCCCCAGCTCCCGCTCGCCGATGAGGTTGCGGGTATAGGGGGTGAGCGGGCAGTGCAGGCTGATGACGTCCGCGCTTTGCAGCAGCTCGTCCAGCGGCAGTCGATCCTCGTCGTGGCTGGCGCCGACCTGGCTCTGGGCGTAACGCACCTCCATGCCGATCCCCCTGGCCCGCTCGCCGAGGGCCTGGCCGAGCGTCCCCTTGCCGATGATGCCGAGCCGCTTGCCGTGCAGATCCGTGATGTGGTGATCGAAGAAGCAGAACTGGCCGCTCTGCTGCCAGCGCCCCTCCAGCAGCGACTGGCGCCAGCAGAAGAGGTTGCGCGCCAGGGCCAGCATCAGCGCCATGGCGTGCTCCGGTACCGAGGGACCCGAGTAGTTGCGGATGTTGCATACCCCGACGTTGGCGGCGCGGCACGCCTCCAGATCCACGTTGTCGCTGCCGGTGGCCGCCAGCGCGATGAGTCTGAGCTCCGGCAGCTGGGCCAGCTCGGCTGCGCCGATGCGCACCTTGTTGATGATGGCGATGCTGGCGTCTTTGAGCCGCTCCACCACCTGCTCGGGGGCCGTGCTCGGGTAGCTCTGCCAGTGGTGGGGAAAGTCGGGGTGGCGCAGGGTGATGCCGGTATCCAGGGTATCGCTGTCGAGAAACACAATTTGCTGCATGAAGCCTCCTGCCGTTGAGGCGTCCATGATGCCAAACATCGGCGACCGAGGGCCAGTTTGCTGCACCTCAAGGCCTTGGCAATCGCGCCGGATGTGAGACAGGCGGCATTTTTGGGGTCAGAGCCAGCCGAGGTGGGTGAGCCAGCCCTGGATCCGGGTCGGCGTTTCATCCAGTTCCAGCAGGGCGTAGGGGCGGTAGTTGAGCTTGTGGCTGCGGCGGCTCTCGCTTCTGCGCGCCTCGGCGGCCAGCAGCGGCCAGCGTCCGCCATCCTCCTGATAGAGGTCGAGGGTCGGCATGGTGGCCTGGGCGATCTCCTTGGCGAAGATCTGGTTGCTCTGCTGGTCGGGGAAGAAGCCGTCGAGCAGCACCAGCGCATCGGGGGCGGGCAGCTGTTCGCTGGCGATGAGGTTGGTGGCCCAGGCGGCGCCGGTGCCTTGCGCCAGTATCAGCTTGAAGCCCCCCTCCTGCAGCTTGGCGTCCCCCAGCTTGCTGATGCGGGTGGCAAACTGCTTGCGAAAGTCGTCGATGGCCTGCTGCTTTTTCTCGGCGGCGGGGTCCAGTTCGGTCTGCTGGGGCGAGGGGAGCAGCAGCAGGGTGTCGAAGCCGAGCCGGCCGAGGGCGCGGGTCAGCTGCCACAGCTGGCCGCTGCGCTGCCAGTCGGGCAAGAGGATGGCCAGCCCCACATAGCTGTCGCTGTCATGCTTGGCGAACAGCACCGTCTGCTTGTCGATCTGGGTGCTGTTGGGCAGCCCCTGCCAGTCGCTGTTCTGCCAGTAGTCGAGGGGCGTGAGCGGTGTGCCCTCGCTGGCCTGCAAGGGGTTGCCTGCCAGCAGGGTCAGTAACAGCAGTGATAAGAACAGTCTGGCCATAGTGTGCTCCCCCGGTTATTCGGGTTAGCGGCACCAGGCCGGATTTCTGAAGGGGAAGTGGCAGCGCTAGCGTGACGGTTGCTTGAGGCTTGCCAGCCCGGCCAGCTGGCGGTCGTGCAGGGGGGAGAGCAGCAGCAGGGCAGTGACGGCGCCAATCAGGGCGAAGAACATGTCGGACTGGGTATCCCAGGGATCGCCCTGGGTGCCGAGAAACTCATCCGCCCCCTGGCCAAGGGCCAGGGCGGCTCCCCACTCGATGAACTCGTAGGTGGCGCTGATGGCGAGCACCACGCAGACCACCAGAAACGCCAGCATGCGCCGGCCCTGCACATAATCTCCGCGCAGCAGGATCTCCCGGCACACCAGGGCGGGCACGAAGCCCTGGAAGAAGTGGCCAATCTTGTCATAGGGGTTGCGACCGAGCTCGAGCCACTGCTGCAGTTCGAACCCGAGCGGGACGCGGGCATAGGTATAGGCGCCGCCCAGCATCAGTACCATGGCGTGCAGGGTGATGCACAGATAGAGCAGGCTGGTGAGCGGAAAAGAGCGGTGCGTCAGGACAAGCAGCGGCATGGCGATGAACACGGGCGCGACCTCCATCAGCCAGGTCGCCCTGTCATAGGGTTGCCAGCCGGAGAGGAGCAGCAGTAGCAGGGTCAACAGCAACAACAGCGCTTTGTGCAGGGATGTCATGGGGCGCTCCGAGGGATGGCAAAAGCCAGCATGCCCCATTTAGCCATGTTTGCGCCGCGAATACAGCCTGGGGGCCGATGTGCCCATAAAAAAAGCGAGCCGACGGCTCGCTTTTTTACCACTGATCCAAGAGGTCAACTTAGTTGACGCGACGCTTGAACTCACCGGTGCGGGTATCGATTTCGATCTTGTCACCGATCTCTACGAAGGCGGCAACGGCCAGCTCGTAGGTGGTGCCCTTCAGACGGGCAGGCTTGGTCACTTTACCGGAGGTGTCGCCACGAGCAGCCGGCTCGGTGTACTCAACTTCGCGCACGATGGTGGTCGGCAGCTCTACGGAGATGGCTTTCTCGTTGTAGAAAGTCACTTCACACAGATCTTCCATGCCGTCTACCAGGTAGTTCAGCGCGTCACCCAGGTTGTCTTTCTCGACGTCGTACTGGTTGTATTCGGTATCCATGAATACGTACAGCGGGTCGGAGTAGTAGGAGTAGGTGCACTCTTTACGTTCCAGCTGAACAACGTCCAGCTTGTCGTCGGCCTTGAAGACGGTCTCGGTGGCGCTGCCGTTCAGCAGGCCTTTCAGCTTCATTTTGACCACGGCGGAGTTACGGCCGGATTTGTTGAATTCAGCCTTCTGGACCACCATCGGCTCGGTGCCGATCATGACTACGTTACCAGCGCGGATTTCCTGTGCGGTTTTCATGTAAAAAATTCCTGTTCGTGAAACGGACGGATAAAAACTGCCAGATTATATACGGCTTTCTAAAAATTTCACCAACCTCGTGACGAGATCCCCGTCCTGGAGCAGCTTATGTGACCAGTGTCGCCCATGTTGCTGCCATATCGCGGCGTGATCCGGCCATTGGGCCCACCATTCGCGGGTATTTTCCCCCTGATTGAGGGCGTGGCTGAAACCGCGCAGCCACTGGCTGGTGGCGGTGGGCAGCTTTGCCAGATAGTGGTCGAGAAAGCCGTCCAGCTTGACCATGTGTGCCTGCTCTTCCTGCGGGTAGATATGCCAGAGGAAGGGGCGGGCAGCCCACTGGGCCCGTACGAAGGAGTCTTCGCCGCGCACCAGGTTGAGATCGCAGCTCCACAGCAGCCGATCGTAACCGGCCTGATCGGTCATCGGCAGCAGCTTGATGGCGAGGTTGCCCGAGCGCAGCAGCTCCCCCGCCCGGGCGGTGGGGATGGCGTCTGCCAGCCCGGCGCCGGTGAGCACGTCGTTGAGGGAGCGCCCGAGCGGCAGCAGCAGGGTGACGGGGATTGCGCTCTGGCACCAGCACTCGACCAGGCTGGTCAGGGCGGCGCTCTCGTAGGTAAAGAGGCTGACCCGCAGCTCGTGCTCCTGTTTGGGGGGCAGGCCGAGGCTGGCCCAGTAGGCGTTCAGTCCCGCTTCATCCTGTTGCCAGCGCTCGCGCTCGACGATGAGACCGCGTTCGCACAAGAGGCCGCCGGTTCTGGCGGTGAAGCCCGGGAAGAAGAAGTATTTGTTGAGACTCAGGCTGCCGAGACTCTGGCTCTCGAGACGCTGGGGTGAGGCGAGGCCATGGCAATCCTCGACCCAGCTCTCGGCCGAGAGGTATTCGAGGTTGAGCCAGCAAGGGGGGGTTGGCTGGCTCGCCATCTTTGCGACGAAGGAGGCGGGCAGTTCACAGGCGAACGCCTCGATCACCACCCGGGCCGGGATGGTGTCGGCCGGCAGGGTCTCATGCCAGTGCTGGATATGGATGCCGTCGACCCACTGGCTCTCCTGCGCCGGGTCTAGCCCAGGGCAGATGCGGGCGAAGCTCGCCAGATCGTCCACCCAGAGCCGCACCTGAACTTCACCCTCCTGCGCCGGGATCGCACCTTCCCGTTTCAACTGGCGGGCCAGCCGCCAGGTGACGCCGATGTCACCGAAGTTGTCCACTACGCAGCAGAAGATGTCCCAGTCAAACGGGGGAAGCGGGCTTGTCATGTCGCGGGGTTCCAGATGCAAAAAAACCGGTGCGCAGGGTAGCACACCGGTTGGCTGGCTTCTAACCGTCAGCGCGTGACGGTGGCTGCGGCAGGTTACTCCTTGCCGTAGACGTTGTTCTCCTGCTCGCGCACCCGGATAAAGGTGGTGCGCTTGGTGAGTTCTTTCAGCTGGCTGGCACCCACATAAGTGCAGGTGGAACGCACCCCGCCCAGAATGTCGCGCACCGTGTTCTCCACCGGGCCGCGGTAGGGCAGCAGCACCGTCTTGCCCTCGGAGGCGCGGTACTCGGCGACGCCGCCGGCGTGCTTGTCCATGGCGCTCGATGAGCTCATGCCGTAGAACTTCATGAAGGGTTCGCCATCCACATCGACGATTTCGCCGCCGCACTCCTCGTGGGCCGCCAGCATGCCGCCCAGCATCACGAAGTCTGCACCGCCGCCAAACGCCTTCGCCACATCCCCGGGGCAGGTGCAGCCGCCGTCACCGACGATCTGGCCGCCCAGACCGTGGGCCGCATCGGCACACTCGATGATGGCGGAGAGCTGCGGGTAGCCGACGCCGGTCTTGACCCGGGTGGTGCAGACCGAGCCCGGGCCTATGCCCACCTTGACGATGTCGGCGCCGGAGAGGATCAGCTCCTCCACCATCTCGCCGGTCACCACGTTGCCCGCCAAGATGACGTGGTTGGGGCAGGCGTCACGGATCTTGCGCACGAATTCGACGAAGTGCTGGGAGTAGCCGTTGGCCACGTCGACGCAGATGAAGCGCAGCGCTTCGGACATGGCCAGGATCTGGCGGGTCTTGTTGAAGTCATCCTCGGAGGTGCCGGTAGAGACCATCACATGGCCCAGCAGCGCCGGGTCGGTTTCGCTGACGAAGGTTTGCCACTGCGCAAGGCTGTAGTGCTTGTGTACTGCGGTCATCATCTCGAAGCCGGCCAGGGTACGCGCCATGGCGAAGCTGCCGACGGTATCCATGTTGGCGGCGATGACGGGCACGCCCTGCCATTGGGTCTGGGTGTGCTTGAAGGTGAACTGGCGGGTCAGGCTGACTTGGGAACGGCTCTTGAGAGTAGAGCGCTTGGGGCGGAACAGGACATCCTTGAAACCGAGCTTCAAGTCTTCTTCGATACGCATTACGAATTCCTTATTGAGCCTTGTTTGATAGGTCACTTTGCAGTGGCAACTTTTCGGCAGGCACAAAAAAACCGGTGGTTTTCAGGGCCTCCGGTTTACAACAGTGTAGGCAAAAATCCCTCCGGAACAAGACTGATAATTCGCGAAGCCTTGTGGTAGCCTTTGGCGTCACAACCTGAGCACAGCCTCGGGTTTCATCCAACACCAATCTTGCCTCCCTCCTTGCCTGCCTGGTCAGCTTCTGATGACACTGTTCTGCCCCGTCACCGCAGGCTGCTGACGCACCGCATCCGGCCACTCGTCACTCGCTGGTCTGCCGTGCTTTTCAGCGGTTGACAGCGGCGCTTTCCATCCCCACTCTGGGCGGCTCGGGCCTGTGTCGGCCCCGTCCTGACAAGGAGTAGAGATGATCCGATTGCGAATGATACCGCTGCTGCTGGCCGGGTTCGCCCTGCCGGCCCTCGCCGCGCCGGCGCCCGCCATCTATGGCTGGATTGAGAAGGGGCTCATCATGCCGAGTGGGGTGGCGGTGAAGATGAAGCTGGATACCGGGGCGCTCACCTCCTCGCTCGATGCGCGGGATCTGCGCCACTTCAAGCGTGACGGCAAGCCCTGGGTGCGCTTTACCCTGCAGGTGACCGATGCCAATACCGATCGGCAGGTGAGCCAGACCCTGGAGCGGCCGGTGGAGCACATGGTGACGGTGCGTGGTGCCGGCGGCATGGAGCAGCGCCCCACGGTCACCATGTCCATCTGTCTGGGCGACAAGGTCTATGAGGAGTGGTTCACCCTGCGGGATCGCAGCAAGATGATCTATCCGGTGCTGCTGGGGCGCCGCCTGCTGGCGGATCTCGGCGCGGTGGATTCGAGCCGCACCTTCACGGTGCAGCCGAGCTGTCGCTAGAGCAATTTCGGCGCGGATCTAAAAAACGGCGTTTCACAGCTAAATCACACTGTCTCTGCCAGCGGTAGCATTTGCACCATACCCTCGATGCGGGCGAGCCCATTCGCCCGCAAGGGATGGAGCATGGAGTGGAGCATAGTGAAAGCCTACCAACAAACCGTATCTGAATGGCTATCGCTCGCAGGTGAGCAGCAGGGCGTTGCCTTGAGCCTGGGAAGTGATGGCCACTGCCGTGTGCCGTTCGGCCAGGATGGCGAGTGCCTGGTCGAGGTGCCAGACAACGATGAGCTGCAAGCGTGTTACCTCTATATCCCGTTGTTGCGCCTACCGGAAGATACCGACGGCCAGTTGACCCTGACTCGGGCAGCCCTCGAGCTGAACATGTTTGGCCTTGTCACCGGGGGCAGCCAGATCAGCCTGGACAGTCGCAGTAACCACCTGGTGCTGACTTTTTCTTCTCTCATCGAAATGCTTGATAGCGCTCTGTTCATGCAGATCTTGGGCGAATTTCTCGATCTCGGCGTTACGTTGCTGGGGCAGTTGCAGAGCGTGCTCGCGCAGCAGGAGAGTCCCTCGCGTCCATCCCCGTTGTCCGGCGTCATCATTCCATGTTGACGGGTGTCCGCTCGTATTAATCAGGAACAGAATATGTCTATCCAAAACATTGGGCAGCCCCTGCATACCACCACAGTTACTTCTCATGCTCATGGCGAGGTACAGACCTCGTCTCGTCAGAGCAAGGTGCACCACAATCTGGCGTCTCACTATACCAGCCTCGGGTTCGGTTCCCGTGTGCAGCCAGGCAAGGTATTGAATACCTCACTCAAATGGCTGACCCTCAGTGCTCCGGCTCGCAAGATTGGCATTGCCATTCAGGGTGGTCATGACTCTCATGCCCAGAGTGCCAAAGGCAAGGCTCGTTACTGGACAGGCGCCCTCATCAAGGGCCTGGCCAATATCACTGGGGGCATCAGCAGTGTCGCCAGCGGCGTTGTGACCGCTGGCGCTGCAGGGGTGAAAAATCTGGGTGAGTCGGCCGCCCGTCTGGTTGCCTCCTCTTCATTGGGACTGGCTGGTGCCGTGATGAAAGGGGCTTCCCATTTGCCCCTGGGAATGTCGGAGCGACTGCTGCAAGGGTCACAGCAGGCGTTGAGTGCTGCCAAAGAGGTGCTCAAGCCTGCCTTCGTAGCCAAGTCGGAGCAGGAACCACTCACTGCCGAAGGGGCTCGTGCCGTCATGGATGCCGCCCAGCTGGCAAGAGTCAGTTGTTCCAGCAGCTATCGGGAGATGCCGGCTGGTTATCATCACGCTACGCTGGCGGACATACCGCCTTCTATCCTGGCGCGGCGTGAAGATGGAACCGGTGGTAGCGGGAGTGCGCTGGCCCTTCATATTGTTGCGAAAAAGGGTGAAAACGACCCCTTCATCCTGGCTGGGGATGCCTGGTCTGCGCTCAAGGTCGCTGTCTACAAGCGTGACGACACCCTGGTGCTCTCATTTGTTGGTACCCAGCCAACCAAGCGGCCGGGGACGCTAAAGAGCGATGCCGGTGCGGCGCTCGGGATCAAGGACAGTGCGTTTCAGGATGCAGACCGTCTGGTCAAGGCGTTTGCCGAGCAGCATGGTGGCAAGGTCGAGGTGCTGGGACACTCTTTGGGGGGCGGCTTGGCGCAATATGCCGGCATCAAACACGGGTTGAAGGTTACGGCCTTTAACAGCATGGGGCTGCATGTTGGGCTACGGGATCGCCTCGCCCACAAGCTTGATCAAGCCAACGTTACCCATATCAATACCAGTGGCGATCCGCTGAGTCAGAAGGTTGAGCACGGGATTTTCGGGCTGGATGCCTCTGCTCAGGTGGGCAAGCGGTATGTCATAGAACATTCCGGTGGTCACCGAATGGAGGCCGTAACGGCCGGTTTGGACAAGCTGCTTGCTTGAGCTGCCGACCGCAGCCTGGCTGCTTCTGCGTCATCAACCTGTGTGAACAACGCCTCCGATGGGAGGCGTTGTCGTTTCAGGGTCATGGCTGGGATGGATTGCGAGAGGGCAGCAGCACGCTGACTTCCAGCCCCCCTTCTGGCCGGTTGTGGATATCGAGATCGGCGCCGTGCAGCTGGGCGATGCGCGAGACGATGGCCATGCCGAGGCCGACTCCGTCCCCCTGCTGGGGATTGACCCGAAAGAAGCGCTCGCACAGGCGCGACAGGGCGGCGGTGGGGATGCCGGGGCCGTTGTCGCGAATGTCGACCCTGACTCTGTGCCCCTCCTGGCAAGCCTCGACCACGATCTCGCCCTGGGCCTGGGTGTAGCGCAGGGCGTTGTCGATGAGGTTGCTGAACATCAGCTCCAGCAGGGTGGCCTGACCCATCACCGTCAGCTGCTCGGTGCCCTCCAGCGACAGCTGTTGATCCTTTTTCAGGGCGATGGGGGCCAGGGTGGCCAGGGTGCCCTGCAGCAGCTGGTTCAGGTTGAGCTCGCTCAGCTCCAGCCCCTGCTGGTTGTCGATGCGGGCCTGGGTCAGCAGCTGGCGCAGCAGCCGATCGCTGCGATCGAGCGCCAGCAGCATCTTCTGCAGGGAGTGCTGACGGCTCTCGGCATCCTCGGCGGCCAGCGCGTTTTCGCTGTGGATGCGCAGCACCGCCAGCGGGGTGCGCAGTTCGTGGGCCGCCTCGTTGGTGAACTGCTTCTCCCGCTCTATGGTGTCGGCAAGGGCGTGCATCAGCCGGTTGATCTCGTTGGTGAGCGGGGTCAGCTCCTGGGCCCGGATCTTCAGGTTGAGCGGACTCAGGTTGGCCGGGTGGCGCTCACCGATGGCCTGGGCCAGCTGGCGCAGCGGCGCCAGCCCGCGGGAGATGAGCCACCACAACAGGCCAAGCAGGAAGGGCAGGGTGATGAGCAGCGGCAGCATGGTCAGGGTGGCCATTTTGCTGGCCAGCTCGCTGCGCTCGTCGTCCCGCTCCGCCACGATGAGCCAAGTCTCTGCATCCTGGTTGTAGAGGGTGAAGGTGCGCCACTCGTGGTTGTCCTTGGTGACGCTGTTGAAGCCGGGGGCCAGGGTGCCGAGGGGCTGGCTGGGGGCGCTGGGGGAGCGCAGCAGTATGCCGCCCTGCTCGCTCAGCAGCTGGAAGTAGAGGTTGCGCTCGAACTCGTGGCCGAAGGGGGTGAGCTCTCTGTCTTCCCCCCGCAGGTTGAAGCTCTTGTCTTTCTG
Organism: Aeromonas sp. s3; assembly: GCF_040907805.1. NCBI lineage: Bacteria > Pseudomonadati > Pseudomonadota > Gammaproteobacteria > Aeromonadales > Aeromonadaceae > Aeromonas > Aeromonas sp. s3. The sequence continues at coordinate 79,582 of NZ_JBFOCQ010000012.1, read as the reverse complement.
CCACGGCTCCGGGTTGCTCTGCTCCCACTCCTGATAGACGGTACCGTTGGCGGGCAGCTCGCCGTTTTGTTCCAGATAGCGGCCGAGCAGCTGGTTGGTGATGCGGGCCGACTGGGCGAGTCTTGCATCGAACAGCTCCTCCATTTCGTGGCTCGCTTCCAGATAGCCGATGAGGGCGCTGACGGCCAGGCTGGCGCTGACCAGCGCCAGGATGCCGGAGAGCAGAAAGCGGCGGATGGAGCGGGGACGTGTCATGCCCGGCCGTCCCGGCGCTGTGCCTGTTCAAGCTGGGGAATGATGTAGCCGACCCCGCGGATATTGCGGATGAGGTCGCTGTAGAACTTCTTGCGCAGGTGGTGAATGTGCACCTCCACCGCGTTGCTCTCGGCCCCCTCGTCCCAGCCGTAGAGGCTCTGCTGCAGCTGATCCTTGCTCAGCACCCGCCCGCTCTGGGTGATGAGCTCCTGCAGCAGCTTGTATTCGTGGGGGGTGAGCTTGACCGGCTCGCCCCGATAGGTGACCTGCTGGGACTCAGGATAGAGCTGCAGCTCGCCGTATTCGAGCACCGCCTGGGCCTGGCCCTTGCTGCGGCGCACCAGGGCGCGCAGACGGGCGTTGAGCTCCTGCAGGGCGAACGGCTTGACCATGTAGTCGTCGGAGCCCGCATCCAGCCCCAGCACCCGGTCGTCCAGGGCGTCGCGGGCGGTGAGGATCAGCACTGGCAGCGTCTGCCCTTCCCGGCGCAGCTTGCGCAGCAGGCTGATGCCGTCGATGTCCGGCAGGTTGAGATCCAGAATGAGCGCGGCAAACTCCTCGCTCTTGAGCACCGACAGGGCAGGCAGCCCCTGCTGCAGCCAGTCCACCGTGTAGCCGCTGCTGCGCAGGGCATCCACCATGCCGTCGCCCAGCATCACATCATCTTCCACCAACAGGATCCGCATTGTTATTCCCCTCAAAAGACGCTGCCCACCAGTATGCAAGCTGGTGGGCAGAGTTTAAATAGCCCGCTGATCCCGAACGGATTTACAGCTTGTCGAGGCGGTCGCGGATCTCGATGCGTCGACCCTGATCCGCCAGCTCGCGACCCGGCCGGGGCGGGGCGCTCAGCGCCTTCTCCAGATAGCTCTTGGCCTCGGCCTTGCGGCCCTGATCCAGCAGGAAGTCGCCGTAGAAGAAGTTGGGGTCTATGCCGGTGGGGTTGATGGCCAGCGCCTGCTTGAGCAGCTGTTCGGCCTTCTCGTCATCGCCAAAGCCCACCGGCCAGCCCGGCACCTGATAGTAGAGCGAGCCCAGGCTGGTGTAGGCGGAGCCGTCCAGTGCCTTGGGGTCCTGCCGGAGGGCGATCTCCAGCTTGGCCTTGGCCTCCTTGACCAGACCGAGCGCACCCAGCCCGCCCTTGGCGCCGGCCCAGGTGCTCTTGACGATGGCTGACCAGATCAGCAGATCGGTGCGAAAAGCCTCCTTGGCGCTGGCCTGATCGGCCTCGCTGCTCAGCTGTTCGAGGCAGCTCTCCTTGGCCTTGCCGGTCTGTTGATACTGACAGACCGCCCACTGCTGCTGGATGACGGGCAGGGCGTCGGCGGCCTGGGCCATCCCCGAGCCCAGCATGAGCAGCAGGAGGGCGCCGTGGGTGAAACGGGGGCGGAAAGTGGCGTGCTTCATCTTAACGTTCCTTCTCTGTCATGACGGAGGTGGCGTGCCCCGACGTGCCGGCAGCGGGTGCCGGGTGGCGGGCATAGCGCTCTATGATGGGTTGTTGCCTGGCCAGCGCCCGGTCGACCAGGCCGGGCAGCAGGCCGTTGAGCCGCACGAACAGCTTCTCCGGCCAGCCGAGCCAGCTGCGGCGGGTTTCGTTACACAGGGCGATGACGGCCTCCTCGGCCACGTCCTGCGGGCTGTCGGTGTGGGTGCCGAGCTCGGCATTCATCTCGTAGGCCGCCTCCGAGTTGAGGCGGGTACGGGTGGCGCGGGGGGCAAAGTGGAGCACCTGGATGCCGGTTCCCTCCAGCTCGCGGCCGAGCGCCTCGCTGAAGCCGCGCAGGGCGAACTTGCTGGCGCAATAGACGCTGTAGCCGGCGTAGCCGATGGCACCGAAGCTGGATCCGATGTTCATGATCACCGCCGGCTTGCGCAGGCGGGGCAGCAGCATGCGGGTGAGCTGGATCGGCGCCTCGACGTTGAGCAGCAGCTGGCGCTCGACCTGCTCGTTGCTCTGATCCTCCAGCCAGGCAAACTGGTTGCAGCCTGCGTTGTTGATCAGCACGTCCAGCCCCTCGTCCAGCGCCGGGTGCTGCAGCAGTCTGGCCCGCTCCTGGGGCGAGCCCAGATCGGCGATCACCGTCTGGTGGCGCTCCGGGTGAGGCAGCTCCTTGCACAGCCGCTCCAGTGCACCGGCCCTGCGTCCGTGCAGCAACAGGTGCGCTCCCTGGGCTGCCAGCTCCTGGGCCAGCGCCTCGCCGATCCCGCCGCTGGCGCCCGTGAGCAGCACGAGTTTTCCTTCAAGCTTCATGATGTCTGGTTTTCCGTCAGTTGATAGAGCATGTCGGCGTAGAGGCGGTAGACCACCCTGGCCGAGTGAATGATGGCCGCCTGATCGGCCGGGCTCTCCACCCGGTTCATCAGGGATTCGAAAAACTTGAGGTGATCCTGATCCAGCGCGCCGTGGGAGCTGAGATAGCTCATTGCCTGGGGCGGCAGACCGAGGCCCGCCTTGAGCTGGTCGGCCACGGTCAGTGCGATGGCGACGCTGGTGCCTTCCAGCACCTGCACCATGCCGAAGAAGCCCATGGGGTTGCCGCGTTGCACCTGGTCATAGAGAAAGGCCACCATCAGCTCGATGGGCAGCTCGGGCTGGCCGTGGCGCACCGCCTCGGCATCGCCGCCACAGGCGCGGATGTCATTGAGGATCCACTCCTGATGGCCGTACTCCTCGTCGATGTACTCCTTGATGGCGCCGCGTACCCACTCATACTCCTGGCCCAGCTTGCCGCCGGTGGCCATCAGCAGCGGCACCGTGTGGCGCACGTGATAGAAGGCCTGGGAGAGGAAACGCAGGTAGGTGTCGCGGGAGATCTCCCCCTTGCGGCACGCCTCTATGATGGGGGCGTTAAACAGATGCTCGCGCTCACTGGCAGTGGCTTGTTGCAGAGTCTGATAGAAGCTCATGAGGTCTCTCCTGTAAGGCATTGGCTGATCTGCCGGGAAAAGTGGTGATAAATCCGTTCGCGACGGGGGCGACCGTTGGCGGTCAGCAGCTCCGGATGTTGATCCAGCGCCACCGGCAGCCAGTGATGGATGCGGGCATAGTCGGGCAGGCGATGATTGAGCTGCTCGATCTGCTGGGCCAGCAGGGCGTCGGTGCCGGGCTGCGGCTGGATCAGGGCGACGTTGGCCGGCTGACCGTCGCCGAAGATCACGATGCGGGCGATGGCCGGGCAGAGCTGGGCTTCCGCCTCGACCCATTCGGGGGAGAAGTTGCGACCGAAGGCGGTGATCTGGACGTTCTTCTTGCGCCCGGTGATGTGCAGGTAACCCTCGGCATCCAGGTGGCCCAGATCGCCGGTGGCGACCAGTGCTGGTACCGCTTCATCGCTGCCCAGATAGCCGAGCATGGCGGCTCCCTCCACCAGGATCTCGCCGTCGGCGGCGATCGATACCCGGCAGTGGGGCAGTGGCTGGCCGACGCTGCCCAGGCTGTGGCCGTCGGGGCCGTTGAGCGCCACGACGGAGCCACACTCCGACAGCCCGTACCCCTCGTAGACCGGCAGCCCCAGCTTGCGGGCCCGGCTGATGAGCTCGGGCGAGACCTTGCCGCCACCCACCGCGACGAAGCGCAGGGCGGCCAGCTGTTCGGCCAGCGCCGGGTTGGCGCTGCACAGGGCTAGCAGCAGGCGCAGCAGCTCGGGCACCAGCACCAGACTGTGGGTGGGCCAGCGCAGCAGGGCCTGGGCCAGGGTGGCCGGGTCCAGCTTGCTGGAGCCGGCAAAGCCGAGTTCTGCCAGCGAAGGAATGCGGCTGCAGGCACCGGTGAGCAGTGGCACGTAGAGACCGGTGAGGTTTTCCAGCAGGGTGGTGAGCGGCAACAGGGTCAGGTGCTTCTCGACCTTGGCCGGGGCGACCCGTTCGGCCAGCGAGCTGCAGACCGCCATCATCTGGGCCAGCGACAGGCAGACCCCCTTGGGCTGGCCTGTGGTGCCGGAGGTATAGGTGATCTTGGCGGTGCCGGCCGGCAGGGGGGGCAGCCGAGCAGGAGTACGGCGCCACAGCGGCAGCTCGCCGACCGCGAGCGTCAGCGGTTCGCTGGCCTGCCAACCGGGATGGTGGGGGCCGATCAGAGCGTCGGCGCCGCTGCTCTCCAGCAGCCACTCCTGCTGCTCCAGGCTGAAGAAGTGGGGGATCGGGATCACCACGATACCGGCCATGGCGCAGGCGAGATCGATGAGCGCCCAGGGCAGGCCGTTGTCCAGTTGCAGCGCCAATCGGCTGATCCCGGCCATCTGCAGGCGGTCGGCCAGCGGCGGCAACTGCTGCCACAGCGCCTCGTAACTGAGGCTGTGCTGGCTGCTGGCAAGAGCCGGGCTGTGGGGCGTCTGGCGGGCGAAGTAGGCGATTTGGTCAAACAGCATCATAAGGCGCTCCGGTGCGGGCAGTTGAACAGGGAGGGCATGGGGGCCAGCAGGGAGAGCAGCAGGCTGCCCCGGGCCAGCGCCTGCCGTCCGAGGCCGAGATCGCCGACCATCACCTTGGGCTGGCAGTGGTAATAGGCGCCCCAGGCGCTGGCGTCGTCACCCACCTTGTCGGCCTGGGCGGGGGCCAGCTCCACTGGGGTGAGGTGAAGGCGGTGGAAGCTGTTGCGCAGCTTGGCGGTGCCGGTGAACACCACATAGTCGAGGTCGTTGTCGCACAGCAGACGGCAGAGCGCCGCAAACATCAGGCGGGCGTTGCCGGGCTCGCTGCAGGCGAGGTTGCCCACCTCGACGATGCGATCCCGCCGGGCGGGGGCGCCGAGCCGGGTTTCGATGGCGGCCTCGATGGGCTGATCCAGATACTGTTCCAGATAGAGGCGATCGCTGCCGGCCAGCTTGAGACCACAGGCGCCGACCAGCAGGCCGTCGGCCCGGTAGAGACCGAGCAGGCAGGGCAGAAAATGGGGAATGCGGGCGTTGAACTCCTGGCTGTAGGCGGCCTGGATGTAGCCCTGCAGTGCCATGACCTGTTGCGGGGTATCGGCCAGCGCCAGCCGATAGGGGGCTTGAATGTCTGTGGTCATGGATGGCTCCTTCTTGTCGATTGTCATCAGACTAAAGGGGCAAACTTAAGAAACCCTTAAGAGGTAAAAAATCTGTTTCACACAGAGGCAACTGATTGAAAAGAGAGGTAAAGCTGTGACCCGATTGCGGGGCGGCCGGACAAAAACCTTGTCAGCCGCCAGACAGGCAGGCAAGCTGCGGCCACGTTTGACCGCCCCGCTTTCGAGAGGAGATGCCATGACCCCCTTATCCTGCCCGCTCTGCTGCGCCACCGATGCCTATGAGCTGCCGGTGGCCGGCAAGCTCTACCATCGTTGCCGGGCCTGCGAGCTGGTCTGGCTGGATGTGGCCGAGCACCTGGATCCCGAGCGCGAGAAGGCGGTCTATGACGGCCACGACAACCAGGTGGATGACCCCCGCTATCGCGCCTTTTTGCTGCGTGCCTTCGGCGAGGTGCAGCGCCGCTTGCCCCCGCCGGCTAGCGGCCTCGATTTTGGCTGCGGCCCGGGCCCGGCGCTCATCGCCATGGGGCGGGAGGCGGGCTACCAGATGGCGGGCTACGACAAGTTCTATGCCGATGAGCCCGAATTGCTGACGCGGCAGTATGACTTCATCACCAGCACCGAGGTGATCGAGCACATCGCCGAGCCGCGCGCCGTGCTGGAGACGCTGTGGAGCTGCCTCAAGCCCGGCGGCCTGCTGGTGCTGCAGACCCAGCGGGTGCTGGGGGACGAGCGCTTTCGGCAGTGGCGCTACCGCCACGATCCCACCCACATCGTCTTCTTTGCCGAAGCCTCCTTTCGTGCCCTGGCGGACCGCTGGCAGGCAGAGGTCGAGTTTCCCCATCAGGATGTGGCGGTGTTCACCAAACCCTGAGCCGGGCGTTTTCATTTGGCCATGAGTTGGGCATGCTGGTGGCCCGATACCCAGGAACGGATGCCCCAATTTCCATGTCGATCCCCCACCTCTCATTGCAAGACGCCCGTCATCTGCAACTGGCGGCCCAAGGGCTGCTGACGCCGCGCCGCGGCAAGGCGAAACCGGCCGATCTGCTGGCCACCATCCGCCGCATGGCGCTGCTGCAGATAGACACCATCTCGGTGGTGGCCCGCAGCCCCTATCTGGTGCTGTTCAGCCGGCTGGGGCAGTACGATCCGCGCTGGCTGGAGCAACTGCTGGCCGATGGCGATCTATTCGAATACTGGGCCCACGAGGCCTGCTTCGTGCCGCGGGAGGATTACCGCCTGCTGCGCCACCGCATGCTGGATCCCGCCGCCATGGGCTGGAAGTTTTCGGCCAACTGGCTCGCCACCCATCAGCAGGAGATTGGCGAGATCATAGAGCGCATTCGCCAGCATGGCCCGGTGCGGGCGGCCGATTTTGAACGCAAGGGGGGCAAGGGCAACGGCTGGTGGGACTGGAAGCCGGAGAAGCGCCATCTAGAGGTGCTGTTCACCGCAGGCCAGCTGATGGTGCGCGAGCGGCGCAACTTCCAGCGGGTTTACGATCTGGCCGAGCGGGTGATGCCAGAGTGGCGCGACGCGCGGGATCTGCCGAGCCCGGAACAGGCGCAAAGGGACATGGTGCGAGCCAGTTGCCGGGCGCTGGGGCTGGTCAAGACCGGCTGGGTGGCCGACTACTATCGGCTGCGGCGCGGCAAATACGACGCCCTGCTCCATCAACTGGCGGACGAAGGGGAGCTGCTGCCGGTGCGGGTGGAGGGGTGGCAGCACGGCGCCTTCGTGCACGCCTCGCTGGCGGACGAGCTGGCCCAGGCCCAGTCCGGCACCCTCAAGGCCAGTCACACCACGGCGCTGTCACCGTTTGATCCGCTGGTCTGGGATCGCAAGCGGGCCAGCGAGCTGTTCCAGTTCGACTATCGCATCGAGTGCTACACCCCGGCGCCCAAGCGCCAGTACGGCTACTTCGTGCTGCCGCTGCTGCATCGCGGCAAGCTGGTGGGCAGGATGGACGCCAAGGCCCATCGCCAGCAGGGGATCTTCGAGATAAAGAACCTCTATCTGGAGGCGGGGGTCAGGGTGACCCGGACCCTGGCGCAGGAGCTGGCCAAGGCGCTGCAGCGGCTGGCCGACTGGCACCAGACTCCGACCTTGCGCTACGGCGCCATCCCCGCGCCCCTGCTGGCCCTGTGGCAGGAGGGGGCACTATAACGGGGATCGTCACACTCGCCTGCACTAAGCTGCAAGGGAGGCGAAGGAGGGAGACGATGACGCGAGCCATGTTGTTGCTGCTGGGATGGGGCCTGACCGGGCTGGTGGAGGCGGCCCAGCCCGAGGTGCAGATCTGCCTGGGGGAGGGCAACGAGTGGGCCCCCTTCACCTACTGGGAGCGCAAGGATGGCGTGCCCGATACCGGCCGTCTCACCGGCTCTGCCACGACCCAGGTGCTCGAGGCCCTGAAGCGGCTCGGTTTGTCCTACAAGATCCGCTATCTGCCCTGGGCACGGGTGCAGCAGGAGCTGGCCGACTATCGCCAGAACCAATTGTGCGAGCTGACCTGGGATGCCAGCTACAAGCCGGAGCGGGCAGAATATGCCTTCTACAGCGTACCGCTCTACTACACCCACCTCGGATTTTTCTACCTCAAGCGGCGCTTTCCCGAGGCGCCCGATCTGCAGACGGTCAATCGTTCCCGGGTGTGCGGGGTGCTCGGCTACAACTATGCCCCCTACGGGCTGGCGCAGGAGCCGCGCCGGCTCAAGCAGCTGCAGCAGGCGCTGGACATGCTGGGGCGCGATCGCTGCGACTTTTTGCCCAGCGAGATTGAACCCCTGATGAGCGGTATCGGCCTTGGCATCTATCAGAGCGAGAGCGGGCTGCTCCACCTCGCCCTGCCCAGCCGCAAGGGCTTCTATCTGCTGGTGAGCAAGGGGTCGCCGCGCTCCTATGAGCTGGTGACCCACCTCAACCAGTTGCTGATCGAGTTTCAGGACAGCGGTTACAGCGACGAGGTGATGCGCCGCTTCTTGCCGCCGATGGAGTGATGACCATAAAAAACCGGGCCTGATGCCCGGTTTTTTATGGCTGTGATGGCGCTGACTGGGGCGGCAACTTCTCGGCAGGTTTCGCGTTCTGATGTCATCTCGCCCTTTGCCGCGACGCAGCCTCCTGGCCGAGGGGGCTTTACCCTCGCACCAGGCCGGGCAGGACCAGAGCAACGGCGGCGGCGATGCGCGCGCGGATGTCGCTGCCCGGCGCCAGCAAGCCGAGCGCCATCTGGCGCAGCGGCTCCGCCATGGTCATCGCCAGCAGCAGATCGCTGGTCTGGGCTGAATCAAGCTCGCGCAGCCAGCCCAGTTGCTGCTGGCGCTGCAACCACGCCGCCAGGGTCGCCCTGCCGCGCGCAATACCGTTCTCCTGATAGGCCATCAACAGGGCATCGCGCCCTGTGAACTCATGCTGCAGCAGCCGGAACATGCCGACCGCCTGAGCACTCAGCACCTGATCTGCAATCGCCTGCAAGCCCTGCTCCAGTATCTCCCCCAGGGCGCCTGGGTGAGTGGCATCCTGCTCGAATGCGGGTTGAAAGGCATCGGTCCAGCTGCGCACCGCCTGCGCCACCAGTTCGTCGCGGTTGGCGGCAAAGCGGTAGAGGGTCTTCTTGGCGACCCCCGCCTCTTTGGCCACCGCATCCACGGTCGCGGCGCCGTATCCTCCCTTGAGCAGCAAGGTCAGCGTTGCCTCGGCGAGGGCGCCACGCAGATCCGCTTCCGGGGTGAGCGGGCGGCCTCGTGAGCGTGTCTCTTCATCGGTTTGGTGCGACATGATGGGCTCCTGGAAAGCATTGACAGACCCAGCATACAGGCATAGCGTAATTTAGGAAACGACTTTCGTTTCCTAAATTTATCGGGGTCTCATCATGAATACTTCCGCCTTGCTTGCCCCCTGGGGCGTCAATGACATCAATGAGTTGCTCAGACCGCAGCCGCTGCGCCTGGAAATGGGCCTGACCCGCAGCACCGAGGGCCTGCTGACGGTCGCCATCCGCACCGATCTGCACGGCTGCAAGGGGCGCATGCTGGATTGGTGGTTCACCTTCTTCGAGACGACCCAGCACATCCATTGGTGGCACCCCCACGACCACGTCGAACACCGGGGCTGGGATCATCACTGGAAGAGAGGTGAGCGTTATGTGGGAGCCAGCATAGCGGCGGTGGAGTGGCTTGCCGAGCTGCCGCCGGTGGCAGCTCGCCTCAAGTTCCACGGCGCCGAAGAGGTGTTCGCCCCGCAGCCGCTGCAGGAGGCGCGGGAGACACAGGCTCTCTCTGCCGCCATCTGCGCCCGTATCGGCTTTGGCGATGAGGTAGTGCTGGATGAGAACGGGGCGCCGCTGGATGGCGAGATGTTGCACCTGGCGCGCGATACCCCATACGGCTGTGTGCTGCGCAGCCGCTTCCTGCTGGGCAAGGCCTGCACCAATCCGCTTGACGAGGTGCCGGACGAGATCGGCTTCAATTTGATGCGCCACTGCTACAGCGAATTCAGCTATCTGGCGCAGTTTCTGCCGTCGCTCTACTACGCGGAAAACGGTCGTGAGCCGGCACCGCGGCTCTGGTGAAGGGATATTGAAAGCTGTCTCATCAAGCACATCTGGCCTGCTATCGGACGGAGATGAGCGGCAGAGATGAACATAAAAAAACCGGGCACTTGGCCCGGTTTGTCATGCAGTCTGGATGTGCTTACTGGAACACCAGCACCATCAGCAGACCCAGGGTGATGGCGGACACCAGGAAGGCGAAGCCATAGAACACATAGTGGTGCAGCTTGGTGGTGTGGATCCCCAAGTCATGCAGGCCGTGGTAGATGCGGTGCATGCCGTGCCAGATGGGCAGGGCGATGATGGCCAGCAGGATGCAGGCACCCCACCAGGAGCTGGCGAATTCCAGTACGCGCTCGTAGCTCATGGTCTCCACGTCCATGATGCCCATGGGCACCAGCAGACCTGTAATGAGGACAATGACCGGCAGCAGCATGGCAACGACCATGCCACCCGCACCAAACAGACCCCAGTAAATTGGCTCGTCAGAACGTCTCATTGTTTTCTCCTCAGGCCACGATGATCAGGACAAGCAGGGATACCACCGCCAGCGCCACATACTGGGCGATGACGATCGGCTTCTCCGGCACCAGGTCTTCGCCACGGAAGATGCGCATGGCTTTCGGCGCCAGGGCGAACCAGGTCTTGGCGTGGAACAGGCAGGCTGCCAGGGCGATGACATGGAACAGGATGGCGATCGGGCTCTGCAGGGATTCCAGCCAGCCGTTGAACGCCTCCTGACCCTGTACCAGCCGCAGCAGACCCCACATCAGCACGACGGCGTAGATGGAGACGAAGATGCTGGTGCCTTCGCGGATCATGTAGCCGGTGTAGAAGGCATTCTTCAGCCACCAGTCTTTCTTCATTTCGCGGACGTAAGGCTTACGTTTGCTATTGGTGTTGTTCATGGTCTCATTCCTGCTCTCAATCTGGCTTGAACATGGCGATCATGTAGTCCTTGGCGCTCTCGACCTTGCCAAGCTGGATGGCCGCCGCCGGATCCACGCCTTTCGGGCACACTTCGGAGCAGTAGCCCACGAAGGTGCAACCCCAGACGCCCTCGTCCTGGCTGATGATCTTCATCCGCTCTTTGGACGCGCTGTCGCGGTTGTCGGCGTTGTAGCGGTAGGCCAGTGCCAGGGCCGCCGGACCGGTGAACTTCTTGTTGATGCCATACTGCGGGCAGGCCGCGTAGCACAGACCGCAGTTGATGCACATGGAGAACTGGTGATACTTCGCCATGTCAGCCGGGGTCTGGGTGTACTCGCCATCGCACAGGTTGCGCGGCTCAGACGGGATGATGTAGGGCTTGATGCTCTCCAGCTTCTCGATGAAGTCGGACATGTCGACTACCAGATCGCGCTCGATCGGGAAGTTGTTGAGCGGCTCGATAGTCATCTTGCCCGGCAGGTAGTCGCGCAGGAAGGTCTTGCAACCGAGTTTCGGAATGCCGTTGACCATCATGCCGCAGGAGCCGCAGATCGCCATCCGGCAGGACCAGCGGAAGCTCAAGGTGGAGTCCAGATGATCCTTGATGTATTGCAGTGCATCCAGCAGGGACATCTCTTTGAGGTAGGGCACCTGGAAGGTCTGCATCCAGGGCTCGTTATCCTGCTCGGGACGGTAGCGCAGGATTTCAATTTCGATCATCTCAGCCATTCTTCTTAGCCTCGTCTTGTTTCTCACCCTCGGAACCGTACACGCGCTTGGCCGGTTGGGATTTAGTGATCTTCACATCGGAATAGTCGATGGTCGGGGCCCCTTCGCCGTTGTAGAAGGAGAGAGTGTGCTTGAGGAAGTTGACGTCATCGCGCTCCTCGTAACCGTCCAGACGCTGGTGGGAACCGCGGGACTCTTTCCGGTTGATGGCGGAGTGCGCCATGGCTTCGGCCACGTCCAGCATGTAGCCCAGTTCGATGGCGTACAGCAGATCGGTGTTGAAGACGGAGGACTTGTCGTTGATCTTGATCTTCTTGTAACGGGCTTTCAGCTCGTTGATCTTGTCGATGGTGCCCTGCATCAGCTCTTCGGTACGGTAGATACCGACCCCGGCTTCCATGGACATGCCCAGCTCATTGCGGATATCCGCCGGGTTTTCGGTGCCGTCGATATCGAGCAGGGAGAGGTGCTGCTTGATCAGCGCCTCGGCCTTGGCGGCCAGCGCCTGGGTGTTGCCATGAGACTGGGTCTTGGCAAATTCACCGGCGTGCTCACCGGCCACCTTGCCGAACACCACGATCTCAGACAGGGAGTTGGAACCCAGACGGTTGGCGCCGTGCAGACCAACGGATGCACACTCGCCCAGGGCATAGAGGCCCGGCAGACGGGTGGCGCATGCGCCGTTGGTCTCGATGCCGCCCATGGTGTAGTGGGCAGTCGGACGTACCGGGATCGGCTCCTTGACCGGATCCACACCCACGTAGGCCTTGGCCAGTTCGCAGATGAAGGGCAGACGCTCCTTCAGGTACTTCTCGCCGAGGTGGCGCAGGTCGAGGTGAACCACGTCGCCCATCGGGCCCTGGATCACGCGGCCTTTCTGCTGCTCCTGCCAGAAGGCCTGGGAGAGACGGTCACGGGGACCCAGCTCCATGTGCTTGTTCTTCGGCTGGCCGACCGGGGTTTCCGGGCCCAAGCCGTAGTCTTGCAGGTAGCGGTAGCCATCCTTGTTGAGCAGGATGCCGCCCTCACCACGACAACCTTCGGTCATCAGGATGCCGGTGCCCGGCAGACCGGTCGGGTGGTACTGGACGAACTCCATGTCCCGCAGCGGTACGCCGTGGCGGTAGGCCAGCGCCATGCCGTCACCGGTGACGATGCCGCCGTTGGTGTTGTAGCGATAGACACGGCCGGCGCCACCGGTGGCCAGAATGACGGATTTGGCCTGGATGAAGCGGGTGATGCCGTTCTGGATGTCAAAGGTCAGTACGCCCTGGACGCGACCATCTTCCACGATGAGATCCATGCAGAAGTGCTCGTCGAAGCGCTTGATGCTCGGGTACTTGATGGAGGTCTGGAACAGGGTGTGCAGAATGTGGAAACCGGATTTGTCTGCCGCGAACCAGGTGCGGGGGATCTTCATCCCGCCGAAACGGCGCACGTTGGCCTTGCCGTCCGGCTTGCGGCTCCAGGGGCAACCCCAGTGCTCCAGCTGGATCATCTCGTTGGTGGCGTTGTTGACGAAGTAGTCGACCACGTCCTGCTCACACAACCAGTCGCCACCGGAGACGGTGTCGTTGAAGTGGTTTTCGAGGGAGTCATCATCACGGACGACACCGGCGGCGCCGCCCTCTGCGGCCACTGTGTGGCTGCGCATCGGGTAGACCTTGGAGATCAGGGCGATCTCCAGCTCCGGGTGAGCTTCCGCTATGGCGATTGCGGCACGCAGGCCACCACCACCAGCACCGATGATGGCGACATCGGTCTTGATAATATCCACATCTGCCTCCTTAGGGATAGATTTGCTGGGCACGATTTTGCTCTATAAAAAAAATTCAGGCTTGATGCAAGTCAAACTGGTCTGTTTTAGTGCTTGGCAATGGTGATCTTTATCAAAATCACCCCATTCCTTGGATGAAAACGCCGTAATTATCGCCATCCTGCAGTTATCGGTATCAGCCGCTGTCATTACTATGGTTATTTTAAGCTCAGGATTATACGTAGTTTTCTTTCAAAAAAATGAGAAACACCTCTCTTTTTAGGTATTACCCCCAAAGTTTTTAAGTTTTTTATCAAAAATATTTAATAAGAATTATTCACGGATAGAAGAATGTGGTGATTGAGTTCAAAAAACTAATCCGAATGTCATGGTGAGTCAGTTGTTGCAGGATCGAGGGCTGACCGGCGTCGTACAGGAGAGTCGGTAATCCCTGCGGGTTGATGTGGTAATGACTATTGAAACCAAAGCATTTTTTCATAAAAAAAGGGGCCTGCATGGCCCCTTTTGTCGATCTGCATCAGATGCGGAACATGCCGACCTGATTGCTCAGTTCACCTGAAATATTTTTAAGTTGTTCAGAGAGATGACGCGAGCTGTCGGCATCGACCGCCAGCTCGTCCGAGACGTCCTTGACCGCCTGGATGTTGCGGCTCACCTCGTCGGTAACGGCCCGCTGCTCCTCGGCGGCGCTGGAGATCTGGGTCGCCATATCGGAGATCTGGTTGATGGAGGAGGTGATCTGCTCCAGTGCCTGGGTGGCATCGTTGGCATCTTCCACGCTGTTCTGGGCCAGCAGCTGGCCTTCATGCATGGTGCTGACGGCGCCCTGGGTGTTGCGCTGCAGGGTCTCGATCATGTTGCGGATCTCGACGGTGGAGCTGTGGGTGCGCTGTGACAGCACCCGCACCTCGTCGGCCACCACCGCGAAGCCGCGACCCTGCTCGCCGGCACGGGCTGCCTCGATGGCGGCGTTCAGTGCCAGCAGGTTGGTTTGCTCGGCGATGCCCTGAATGGTGGAGAGGATGGTGTTGATCTCCTGAGCGTTCTTCTCCAGCTCCTGGATGATGCCGGAAGCCTGTTTGACCTGGGTGGCGAGATCCGTGATGGAGCGCTGGTTGCGGGCGATCACCTGCTTGCCGTGCTCACAGCTGCTGGAGGAGCTGCGGGCCGCATCGGCGGTCTGCTCGGCGTTGCTGGCCACTTCCACCGCGGTGGCGGACATCTCGTGCACCGCAGTCGCGATCTGGGAGATCTCGTTTTGCTGGCGGGCCAGACCCTGGCTCGATTTCTCCGCCATGTTGTGGGACGACTTGGCCTGCTGGTTCAGTTGCCCGGAGGAGTTGGAGATGTCCTGCACCATCACGTGGATGCGGTCGATGAAGGTGTTGACGTGTTTGGCGACTATGCCCACTTCGTCTTCCCGCTCGATCTTGACGCGGCGGGTCAGATCCCCGTTGCCGCGGGAGAGATCGGCAATCGCCTCGCCAAGGGTCTTCAGCGGAGCCAGGGAGCCGCTGATGGCGACGTAGGAGAAACCGGCCACGATGAGGATGGTCAGCAGACCTTGCAGCAGAGCGGAGGTGACCATGCGCGAGACGGACTGGTAGGCGACTGCTTCGTCCACCACGATACCGAAATACCAGTTGGTGTTCGGGATCTCGGTCAGGTCGAACACGCTGGGTTTGCCGCTGATCTCCATCTCGGAGATGGTGTTGTCATGGGCCAGTTCGTTGACCTTGGCGGCGGTCAGATCGGGGGAGAGGGCGGTGGCCGGCTTGAGCGCCAGCTCCTTGTCCGGGTGGGCGATGATGGTGCCATTACCGTCAACCAGGATGGCGTAGGTGCCTTCCGAATTGAGGGCCAGCACATCGCGTACCAGGGCATCGATGGAGACGTCACCGGCGATGACCCCCTGGGTGTTGCCCCGGGTGAAGGGCTCGGCGATGGTGATGATCAGCTGACCCGTGGTGATATCGGCATAAGGCGAGGTGATGGCCAGCTTGCCGGCTGCCATGGCGTCCTTGTACCAGGGACGTTGACGGGGGTCATAGCCGGCCGGCAGGTTGGTCGGCTTGCTCTGGATCATCTTGCCATCCTTGGTGCCCACGTAGACCAGGTCGAAGTTGCCTGCGTTCATGGTCTGGGCCAGATGGCTGATGGGTTCGTCTTCCTTGGCGAAGGCCTCCTTAGTGGCGGTGACCATGCCGATGCGGGCATCCAGCCAGCGGGAGATGCCTTTGACATTCGAGACCGAGCTGTCGTCGATGAAGCTCCAGATCAGACGCCGGGTCTCGCTTTTCAGTTGACTTGTGTTGTACCAGACCTGCAGGCCTGTGATGACCAGGATAATGACCCCGATGGCGAGGACAAGCTTGTTCTTGATGGATAAGTTCATGTTTACATCCTTGTGAGCTTCAGTCTGCGATGTGTGGTTTTATTGTTATGGGCCAACACTGTATCGGCCAAAGTAGAACTTTTTGTATCCCGGTGCGCCATTAAATTTATAGCTTAAATCAGCGGTTATCGATCACCCCCGACACAATGAGTCCAATTTGGCGGATGGCAGAAAGCGATCCGGCCGGTTGGTGAAGATGCCGTCGACGCCGATGGCAGCCAGCATCGCCTGATCGGCGGGATCATCGACCGTATAGACCAGCACTCTTAGCCCGCGATCGTGGGCATCCTGCACCAGCTGTTGATCGACAAAATCCACGTCGCAGTTGAGTGACCAGGCCCCCAGCTCGGCCGCAAAGGCCGCCTGGGTGAGGGGGATGGTGGAGGTGAGCGCCCCCAGCCTGATCTCGGGGCGCAGGGCGGCGAAGCGGGCAAGCTCGGGATGGTGGAAGGAGGAGACGACCCACTGGGCGGTCGTGAAGCCAAGCTCGGCCTCGGCGCGCCGGGTCAGTCGGGCCACCTCGTCGGCTGTTTGTGCTCCTTTCAGCTCGATATGCAGCTCGGCCTGGCCGGCGATGGCCTCCATCACCTGCCACAGGGTCGGGATCCCCTCTCCCTCGCCGGCATTCAGGCTCGCCAGATAGGCACGCGACTGGGCCATCAGCACGCCGCGGCCGTCTGTGCAGCGCTCCAGTCTGCGGTCATGGAAGACCCACAGCTCGCCGTCGGCCTGCTGCACGTCGATCTCGATGGCTCCAGCCCCCAGCGTCAGCGCCAGCCTGATGGCCTTGAGGGTGTTCTCCGGTGCCAGTCCGCTGGCGCCGCGATGGGCGATGATCTGCATGTTGTGCTCCTGTGAGGGCGACTCAGGCCCGGCTCAGACGAATGTCGATCTGCTGGTGCGGCAGCCCCAGCCCCTGTTGCTGCAGTTTCTCCAGCACCAGCGAGTGGACCTCGTGGGTGATGGGCATGCGGTGATCCATGCTGTTCACGTAGAGCCGGATCTCGTAGATCAGGGCCGAGTCGGTGAATTCGATCAGGAACACCTCGGGGGAGGGGGTCTCCAGCACCAGGGTGGAGGCCTTGATCGACTCTTCCAGAATGGTCTGTATCTTTCTCGGCTCCTGGGTCAGGCCGATGCGGATGCGCAGCCGTACCCGGGTGATGGCGTCGGACAGCGACCAGTTGATGAACTGCTCGGTGATGAAGGCCTTGTTGGGGACGATGATCTCCTTCCTGTCCCAATCCACTATGGTGGTGGCGCGGGTCTTGATCTTGGTGACGGTGCCGGTCAGCTCGCGGATGGTGACTGTGTCGCCGAGCCTGATCGGTTTCTCGAACAGTATGATGAGGCCGGAGACGAAGTTGGCGAAGATCTCCTGCAGCCCGAAACCCAGGCCCAGGGAGAGGGCCGCCACCATCCACTGCGCCTTGGACCAGTCGATGCCGAGAATGGAGAAGCCGGTCAGTGCCCCCACCACCAGCACTATGTACTTGGTCACTGTGGTGATGGCAAAACCGGTGCCGGGAGAGAGGCTCAGGTGCTGGAGCAGGGTCAGCTCCATCAGGCCCGGCAGGTTGCGGGCGGTGACCACGGTCAGGATGAAAGTGAAGGCCGTCAGCATCAGATCCTGCAATGTGATGGCGACGACCTGCTCGATGCCGCCGATCTTGCTGCTCACTTGCCACACCTCGATGCTGCGCAGGAAGCTGAACGCCGAGTTGAGTTCGGACCACTGCACCACCACCAGCATGGTGAAGCCCAGCATCAGCAGGGTGCGTACCAGCCCGAGGGACTGGGCACTGATGGTGTCCAGATCCAGTTCGGTGTCCTCCACCACATCCGGGATCTCGGAGCTGAGCTCGTCGTGTCCCTCTTCCCGGCCGCGCTGGGCCAGGATCTCGGCGCGCTTGCTCTTGGCTCGCTCGAAGGCGAGGCGACGGCGCTGGATCAGCATCCAGCGGTGCGCCAGATAGTAGACGAGCAGGCAACCCAGCCCCATCAGCAGGCTCAGCTCTAATTGGCGCAACAGAATGCGCGAGGTATAGAAGTAGCCGAGCAGAGAGCCGATCACCGCCAGCAGCGGCGCCAGCATCAGGCTGTTCCAGATGAAGTGGTGCAGCAGGTGGGGCTTGCTCATGTCGGCCTGGCCCCAGGTGAGCGGCAGCCGCTCCCGGTTGAGGCGGGCAAAGAACAGCAGCAGCCAGAGGGCGCCGACGATGAAGGCCAGCCGGCCGAGGGAGTCGTAGAAGGCGTGCTCCTGATAGCTGTTGGCCATGCCCTGCACGAAGAAACTCGGGATGATCACCAGCAAGAGGGTGCGAAACTGGCTCCACACCTTCTGCACCCGCTCCTTCTGCCAGCGGAAATGGAGGATCAGAATCCCCTTCTCCAGCGTCAGGTGGCGGGCCATCAAGAGCGCCAGCAGCAGGAACCAGATCTCGCCGAGGCCGCGGGCCACCGCCACCGCGAACGGGTATTGCCAGGCGCCGTCGAGCAGGCCGCGCACCATCAGCACCATGGCGGGCAGCGGCAGGGAGGCCAGCAGAGAGCGCATCAGCAGCCGGCTGGTGAGGCTGAACTTGTCCTGGGTCACCTTGCCGATGCGGGGCGCTATGTACTGGCTGTAGTGGGTCAGGTGGCGAGCCAGCTTGAACCAGCACCAGGCCAGCACCAGGATGCCGATGCCGGCGAAGGTGAGGGTGATGGGGTTGTTCTCGGCGATGGCCTGGGGCAGTTGCAGCCAGTTGACCGGGTTGAGGGCGAGACCGAGGGCGGCCGGCACCCCGAGCAGCACGGCCGGGGTAAGCGGGCGCACGTCCGGCATCCAGAACAGGTGGCTGGCGCTGAGCTCGCGGATCTCGTCGATCTTGCTGTTCTGGCGGCTGTAGAGCAGCTTGAGCCGGGTCTGCTCCTGAATGAGGCTGTCGGCGGCGTCGTTGAGTCGGGTCAGCAGCTGCCGCCTGGCCTTGAGCAGGTTGTCGAGCACCGCCAGCTGGGCGCGATCCAGGGTGATGCCGTCGGTGGTCAGCAGCTGATCGCGCAGCTGACGCGGATCCTTGAGGGCATCCTGCTCGGTCTCGTACTGGTATTTGGCCATGCGGGCGTTGACGATGGCCGACTCCAGCTTGTCGAGGGGGAAGTAGGCGGGCAGATCCGAGAGTTTGCTGCGCAGGTTCTCGCCGTAGGCGTTGCTGATCTGCAGCCACTCCAGTTGCTCGCGCACCGAGTTGACCAGGTCGTTCAGGGTCGAGAGGTTCGTGTCGATCACCCGCTGCTCGTCCTGCACCCGCTCAATCTGATCTTCGAGCGCGCCGAGCTGGATGGAGAGCGCCTGGTTCTGCTGTTGCTGCTCCAGCAGCAGCGGCATGTCGGAGGTGAGCTGCTTGCGCAGGCGCTCGCTCTCCGCCAGTGCCTGTTCTGTCTTGTCGCGGCGCAGCTGGTTCTGCTGGTTGAGCAGACTGGTCTGCCACTCGTCCTCGTCGGTGATGGCGAGGTTGAGCTCCTGCAGCCTGAGCTTGCCCAGATCGTTGCGCTGCTGGGCGGAGAGCTGTTCCAGCTCCAGCATCTGGATCCGGTCGGAGAGGCTCTGCTCCTTGAGGCGGGTCACCAGCTGCTGGGCATCCTGCTGGCGGTCAGACTCACTGCTGAAGCTCAGGCGATCGAGCAGGGCACGGGTCTGCTGCAACTGCTTGCGCAGCTCGTCGACCCGCAGGTGATACTCCTGGCCGGTGCTCTCCAGCTGGTTGAGGCTGTCCATCACCCCCTGGCGCTCCTTGCGCAGGTTGAGCTGGCGGTTGCTGCTCAGGCCGATGGCCTGGCGCAGCGCCTCCTCCTTCAGGGAGGAGAGGGCAGGGCGAGGCTGGGGCTGGTAGTTGTGCAGGCTCTCCTTGAGGCGGGCCGACTCCTTGGGATAGTCGATGAGCACCTGCTGATAGGCCTTGCCCTGCTCGCGGTAGCGCTGGGCTTCCCGGGCAAATTGCAGCGCCTGCTGGTAGCTCTCCCGCAGCTTCTGGTTCTCCGGGGTGTCCGTCTTGGGCACGCTCTGCAGCAGCTCTTCCACCTGGGTGATGGCGTCATCGGCCTGGGCAAGGGGAGAGAGAAGAGTAAGGCAGAGCAGCAGGGAGAGCAGGCGTTGCAACATGGCGCACGTTTCCGTTCAGGTGGAGTCGCCCTAGCCTAAAGCAGGGGCCTGGGCGGGTAAAGTTTTCCATATTAATGATTTGTAACATAAATAACGGGCGATCCCGGCCCGCTTTGGCTATCATTCCGGCCGTTTTCCCCTCCATTGAGCATCCTATGTCCGCAGTCGATCTGGGCACGGCCCCCCTTTCCCGCCTGTTCTGGCGCTACGTCACTCCGACCGTGGCCGCCATGCTGGTCACCGGCATCTATGTCACCATAGACGGCATCTTCGTCGGCCATATTCTGGGCCAGGACGGCCTGGCCGGCATGATGCTGGCCTACCCCATCTGCGCCGTACTCTATGCGGTGGGGGCGCTGATCGGCATGGGCTCCTCGGCGCTCGCCTCGTTTTATCTGGGCAAGGGGGAGCAGGCCAGGGCCCGTCACATCGTCGGCAACGCGCTGGTGATGGTGCTCATCGCCTCGGCGCTGCTCGCCTTCATCGGCATCCACTACGGTGACGAGATGCTGGTGTGGATGGGGGCGGAGGGGGCCATCTTCGACGCCGGATACGCCTATCTGCAGTGGTACGCCTGGCTCGGGGTGTTCGCGGTGCTCTCCATGGCCTTTACCGCCCTGCTGCGCAACGACGGGCGACCCGGCCTCACCACCTGGATCCTGGTGGGGGGTGGCGTGCTCAACGTGCTGCTCGACTACCTGCTGATGGCGGTGATCCCCTGGGGGCTGGCGGGGGCGGCCATCGCCACCATGCTCTCCCAGGCGGTGACCGGGGGGCTGTGCCTGTGGCACTTCTTCACCCCGCGCAGCCAGCTGCGCATTCGCCTGGACACCCTGGTGCCTGACTGGCGCCTGATGGGGGAGACGCTGCGACTCGGGGTGTCGAGCTTTCTGATGTACCTCTACCTGTCGGTGGTGCTGGCGCTGCACAACAAGGCGCTGCTCTCGGTCGGCACCTCGTTGCACGTGGCCGCCTATGGGGTCATCAGCTACAGCGAGGCCTTCTTCTATCTCATCTTCGAGGGGATCGCCATGGGCATCCAGCCCATCGCCAGCTTCAACGCCGGGGCGGGCAACTGGGCACGGGTGCTGCGGGTGCGCAACCTGGCGCTCGGGGTGACGCTGCTGGTGGCCCTGTGCGGCATGCTGCCGCTCTATCTCTGGCCGGAGGGGGTGGTCTACCTGTTCGCCGGGGACAACGCGGCCCTGTTGCCGGTGGCCAGCCTGGGCATCTGGCTCTACTTCTGGGGGTTGCCGATGGAGGGCCTGCTGCTGGTGGGGGCCACCTACTTCCAGGCCATCAATCGGGCCCGCGTCGCCTCCCTGCTCACCGGCGGCAAGCTGGTGCTGATCGGCGGCTTTCTGTGGGGCTTCTCTTCCCTGTGGGGGGTATCCGGCGTCTGGCTGGCGCTGCCCACCTGCAGCACCCTGCTGGTACTGGTGATGTGGCGGGCGATGAACAGGGAGGCGCGCCAGCACAGCGCTGCCTGACAGGTGGTCATTCGGCCATGAAAAAGGCAGCCTCGGCTGCCTTTTTCGTTTTGAACGCCCCTGCCTGCGCGCGACAGGTCTCCGGCCTCAGGGCTTGAAGGCCCCGATAAAGATGGCGGGATCGACGCGGGCATCGTTGAGGCTGACGTTCCAGTGCATGTGGGGACCGGTGGCGCGGCCGGTGGCGCCGACCCGGCCGACGATGCCGCCACGGGGCAGGCTCTGACCCAGCTTCACGTCGACCTTCGACATGTGGCAGAACATGCTGATGAGCCCCTGGCCGTGATCGACGAACACCGTATTGCCGTTGAAGAAGTAGTTGCCGATCAGGATCACCTTGCCCGCCGCCGGCGACTTGATGGGGGTGCCGGCATCGACTGCGAAGTCGAGGCCGGAGTGGGGGTTGCGCTCCTCGCCGTTGAAGAAGCGGCGCAGCCCGAATGGGCTGGAGAGTGGGCCCTCCACCGGCTTGTCGAACAGCAGGTTGCTGGGCTGGGCCGGGCTGAAGGTCTGGTAGGCGCGGGTCTGCTCCGCCAGTTCGCGGTTGATGCGGGCCATGTCCTCGGCCAGCGGGTTGACCTGACGGCCGTTCTTGAGCTTGATGTGCTGCTCCCGGTAGTGCTTGCTGCCGACCGTGAAGCCGAGGGTGCGGCCATCGCTCACCTGCAGCTGGTGGGGGCCGGGCTGGCTCTTGAGGGGGATGCCGACGATGGCAATCCAGCGCTTGCCCTCTTCACGCACCACCAGCACCGGCTTGTCCTGATAGCGGGCGGTCGGGGCCTGCGCCTCGCTGCCAAGGGGCACCACGGCGACGCCACCTGGCACCGGGTGGTTGAGCAGGCGACTGATGAAGCCCTCGGCGAGGGCGGACTGGCTGGCCAGCAGCAACAATAGACAACAAACGACTCTCATGATGATTCCAGGCTGGGTTGACTAAGACGAAACGGTAACGAAATCAGGAGGCTGGCTGGAAGCGCTGGTAGATGGCTTCCATCTGGACCGAGACCTCCTGGCGCACCAGATCCAGCTCCAGCATGTCTTGCAGCACCTTGAGCTGATCCGGGCTCAGGAATCCACGGCTGCTCTCCAGCACCCGCTGGGTATAGGCGCGCTGGTTCTCCAGATAGGTGCTGGCATCGCCGCTCTCCTGTTGGGCCAGCTGCTGGTTCGCCTCGCTCAACAGACGCGTCAGGGATTGGCGCTGGGCCGGTGCCAGCAGCTCGCCGCGCTCCGCCAGGCGGCCCTGGATCTCCAACAGGCGGTTGGTGTCGCCCGAGTAGATCTCCTGCTCGAGCCGGGTGCGGGTATCCTCCCCCAGCAGGTTGCTGAGGTTGCTCCAGATGCGCTGGCTCTCCTGCTCATAGGCGTCGGGATGATCGAAGCCGAGGCGATAGAGTTCGCGCAACTGCTCCTGCACCTGGCCGCGCACGTCCTCCACGATGTCGAGCCGATCGAAGACGGTGGTGAGCTGGCTGCCCTGTTCGGCGTCATAGAGCCGTTCGATCAGCACGGACCCTTCGCTCGACTGGCTCCACTGGCTGATGGCGGCTTCCAGCTCGGGGTTGGGGGGGAGCACCTCCTGGGTGGGCGCTGGCTCGCTCTGGGGGCCCTTGCCGGGCAGCTTGGCCAGCAGGTTCTGCCCCGGGTTCTGGCTGCTGCTCTGGGAAGCTGACGCGTCGCACTGGGCTGAGCGGGCGGTGC
Organism: Aeromonas sp. s3; assembly: GCF_040907805.1. Lineage (NCBI taxonomy): Bacteria > Pseudomonadati > Pseudomonadota > Gammaproteobacteria > Aeromonadales > Aeromonadaceae > Aeromonas > Aeromonas sp. s3. The sequence continues at coordinate 56,610 of NZ_JBFOCQ010000012.1, read as the reverse complement.
CGGTGGCGTCTGATTCCGGCTGGGCGGCGGTGTGGTCGGCTTGCCACTGCCAGAGGTTGAGCAACAGGGAGGCCAGCAGCAGCGGCGCCAGGTGAGATGTACGCATTTTGGATTCTCTTGAATAAGTGAACGCCCCTTGCAGAAGGGTCTCTTATGATAACCGTAACGTCTGATACAAGCAGCCATGACGTGCACCTGCGGTGTCGACGGTGGCCCGCCATTGAGTCGGGGGCCCCATGGCTCTAGAATCGGCAACCAGCCGTTTTCATCCGAGGAAATGTTATGAATGGATTGTCCCCCCTGCGCACAGCACCCGCCCGTCACCCCATAGGGCGTGGCTGGGTCTGGGTGCGGTCCGGCTTCGATATCTTCAACAAGGGGATGGGGGCCAGCGTCGGCATGGTTCTCGTCTGGTTTGCGGTTGGTCTGCTGCTGGAGCGCCTGCCGGCGGGCAGCCTCATCTCCCAGTTGCTCTACATGGTCTGGGGCGCCGGCTGGGTGGCGGTGGCCCACCACGGCTATGAAGGCAACCCGCTGCGCTTCGCCGACTTCTTCTCCGGTTTTCGCCACAAGCTGACGCCGCTGATGCTGGGAGGGCTGCTGGTGCTGGCCCTGTTCAGCCTGATCGGTCTCATCTGCCTGGGATTGCTCTCCATGTGGGGGCTTACCTCCCTGCTGACCCAGGATCCCGAATCCCTGGTGGTCACGGCGGCCCAGGCCCAGGGGCTGCTGCTCTGCCTGCTGCTGGGGCTGGCGCTGCTGATCCCGGTGCTGATGGCCATCACCTTCGCCCCCGCGCTCATCTATTTCCACGACGTGGGGATCCTGCAGGCGGCCAAGCTCAGCTTCAAAGGCTGCCTGACCAACATGTGGCCCTTCCTCTGGTGGGGCATAGTCGCCGCCATCCTGATGCTGTTTGGTGCGGCGCTGATGCTGGTGGGGCTGCTGGTAGTGATCCCGGCGCTCAACTACTCCATCTATGTGGCATATCGGGAGATCTTCCTGGATGTGGCGCAGGAGACGCCGGCCGAGGCCCCGCTGAGCGGTTTCGAAGCCTGAATGCGGCCAGCGAGTCTGGCATATTGAACGAAAGGGGCCTGCTGGCCCCTTTTTCATGCCGGTTTAATCGCGCCACATGGGGTCGGCGGCCATGCGTTCCACCATAAAGTCGAGGAAGCTGCGCAACAGCGGTGACATCTGCTTGCGGGTGCCATAGACGGCGTAGACGCCGAGCCGCTTGGGCTGCCACTGCTCCAGCAGCGGCACCAGGGTGCCGGTCTCGAGATGGGGCTGGGCGGAATAGCGGGGCTGCAGGCTGATGCCGGCACCTTCCAGGGTCGCCTCCAGCAACAGGTTGGAGATGTTGGCGCTGAGGTTGCCGCTGACCGGCACAGATTCAGGCCCGTCCGGCCCCTGAAATTCCCACAGGCTCTTGCCGAAATAGGTGTAGGTGAGGCAGTTGTGCAGGGCGAGCTCCTGCACCTTGTGTGGTGTCGGGTGCCTGGTCAGATAGGCCGGGCTGGCACAGACCACGGAGTGGCAGGTGCCGAGCCGGCGGGCCACCAGGTTGGGATCGAGATCATTGGTGATGCGGATGGCGAGATCGATCCGCTCCTCCACCAGGTTGACGGTCCGGTCCAGCAGCAGGATATCGATGGCGGTGCCCGCATAGCGCGCCAGGTAGTCGTTGGCGGCCCCCACCAGCAGGGCTTCCGAGAGCGAATAGCTGCTGGTGATGCGCAGCTGCCCCTTGGGCGCCTCGTCGCCGCGCACGGCGATCTGCTCCATCTCTTCCCCCAGCGCCAGCATGGCCCGGGCCCGGTTCAACGCCTCTTCCCCCGGTCCGGTCAGGCTCAGCCGGCGGGTGGTGCGGTGCAGCAGCCGCGCCCCCATCCACTGCTCCAGCTCCGCCAGATAGCGGGTCACCATGGCGCGCGACATCTCCAGTTTCTCCCCGGCGCCGCTCAGGCTGCCCTGTTCGACTACGCTGACAAAGACCCGCAATGCGGTCAGTCGATCCATGTTCAGGCTCTCTATATGCTCGATTAATGCAACAGTGATGCGCTCATTATGCTGTATTTGTACCGAAAATGATCCAATAAACTGTGTCCATCTGATGAACCCCTGATGACTTGATGAGGAATACCCGATGAACAATACCCTGATCCGCAATCTGACCCTGGCTACCACCCTGCTGAGCGGTGCCGCCATGGCCGCCCCGCTGACCGTAACTGTCTACAACCCTGGCGAGAAGGCCATCTTCCCGGTCTCCTCTTCCCTGGTGGCCGGTGACAAGGAGGCGATCCTGATCGATGCCCAGTTCGACGTGCAAAACGGTCAGGCACTGGTCGACATGATCAAGAAGAGCGGCAAGAAACTGACCACCGTCTATATCAGTGCCGGTGACCCCGACTTCTACTTCGGTCTGGAACCTGTTATGGCCGCGTTCCCCGACGTCAAGGTGCTGGCCGACCAGCATGTGGTTGACCACATCAACCAGACCAAGGATGCCAAGCTGAGCTACTGGAGCCCCATTCTGGGCAAGGGGGCACCCAAGAGCCTGACCGTGCCGCAAGTGATGACGGCCAGCCACCTGACCCTGGATGGCGAGCAGATCGAGATCAAGGAGATGAACACTCCGAATGCCTACCTGTGGGCGCCGTCCATCAAGACTGCCTTTGGTGGTGTGCCGGTCTACAGCGGCGTACATGTGTGGATGGCGGACAGTCAGACCAAGGCCGCTCGCAGCAACTGGGTCAAGGCGCTGAACAATCTGCTGGCGCTGAAGCCTGAGCGCGTGGTGCCGGGTCACTTCCTGGGGACTGCGCCCAAGGGTACCGAAGCCGTGACCTTCACCCGTGACTACGTAGAGCGCTTTGAGCAGGAGCTGGCCAAGGCCAAGAACTCCGGGCAGCTGATTGAAGCGTTGAAGAAGGCTTACCCGTCCCTGCCGGTCGATGATGGTCTGGCCATCGGTGCCAAGGTCAATACCGGCGAGATGAAGTGGTAATCCCCTGACGCCTACTTCCCTGTGTTTTTTTACCGGGCCCGAGGGCCCGGTTTTTTATCCAGAATTGAAGCGAGAATGATGATGAACGAAGTGCAAACAACCCTCCATTATGTCTATGACCCCCTCTGTGGCTGGTGCTATGGCGCCGCCCCGCTGCTGAAAGCCGCAGCCGATGTCGCCAGCTTGCAGATCGAACTGCATGCCGGCGGCCTCTGGCTGGGTGGTCGCCGCCAGGCCATGGGTCAGGCGCTGCGCGACTATGTGCGCCCCCATGACGAGCGGATCCAGGCGCTGACCGGTCAGCCCTTCGGCGAGCGCTATTTCAATGAGCTGCTGCTGCGAGATGGCCTGCTGCTGGACTCGGAGCAACCGATCCGCGCCATCCTGGCGGTGGCATCCCTGGGGGGCAATGGGTTGGTGATGCTGCACCGCATCCAGCAATCCCACTATCGCGATGGCATCTGGATCGGTTCTCTCGAGCATCTGACCAGCCTGGCGGCGGAGCAGGGCATTGCGCAGGAGGCCTTCGTGCAGGCTTATCAGGCGGTTGAGCTGGCAAGCCATCTTGCGGACAGCCAGGTCTGGATGCGTCGTCTCGGCGGGCAGGGTTACCCGACTCTGGGGCTGGTGCAGGGGGACAAGGTAACGCCCCTGTCAGCGTCCTCTTTCCTGGGCGAGCCGCAAGCATTTGCCCGCCATATCCAGCAGCTGATGGGGCGCTGAGGGGGGAATTGGTATCCTGCCGAAGATAACCTTGATCGGATGAGTCCTGAGTGGATTTTCCTGCCTGGGTGGCCCTCATGCTATCCCCGGGCAGGACGATATATTCAGCAGCGGATAGTTTGAAAATCATCCGCTTGCAGTCATCGCGCTATGCTCTATGGGGATAGCCCGGACGTTCGATGTCAGGGGCTTGCGTCTAGCCGCCAAGGATACCAATCATGTTCAAAAATATGTCTATAGGTCAGAAGTTGAGCGCCGGTTTTGCGGTGTTGGCATTATTGGTGCTGGTCATCGCCGGATTTGGGATCTCCAGGCTCTCCTACCTGAATGCGAACACTCAGCTTATTGTCAATAACCTGGTGCCTTCCATTCGCTATGCCAGCCAAATGCACGTTGCGTTGCTGGATGCGCGTCGAGCCGAACTGGCCATGGTCATTGCGTTGACCAACAATGACCAGGCGGATATCGCCAAACGGAACGACAGTTTCTCGGATGCCAAGGCTCGCTTTCTAAAAGCGTTGTCGGATTATGGCCGTTTGGCTTTCAACGACGCAGAAGAAGAGCAGACCTATCGTGCCTTGCAACCAGCAGGAGAGGCCTATTTCGGTGCCCATGATCAGCTGTATCAAGCGGTCATGAACAACGAAGGCGCCAAGATTGGCGAGTATCGGGATGGCATTACCCGCACTACGTTGGACCAGACCACTCAGCTCACAATGACGTTGCGCGAGATTAACGACCGCATTGGTAGTGCCATGCATACCAGCAGTGAGCAATCATATGAGTCAGCCAAACTGCTCAGCATAGCGATTGGACTCGTGACGCTGCTTTTCGTGGTGTTGGTGGCTTGGTATCTGACTCAACAAATCAAGCGCCCGGTCAACGCGTTGCTGGAGGTGGTTGGTAAAGTGTCGGGAGGTGATCTGGCGACCCATCTTGACACCAGCCAGTTCAACAATGACGAACTGGGTCAACTGGCCAAGGGCTTTGGCGAGATGCAGAAAAACTTGCGCAATCTGGTCAGTGAAGTCTCCGGATCCGTGGTGCAACTGAGCTCTGCGGCCGAAGAGATCAGTGCGGTTGCCCGTCAGTCCGCCAACAACATGAACAGCCAGCAGCACGAGCTGAACCAGCTGGCCACCGCCATGAACGAGATGCAGGCGACGGTGCAGGAGGTGTCCCGCAACACCAGCGATGCCGCCAGTGCCGCCAGTGCCGCCAGCAGCACCGCCGAGCTGGGGGCCCGCACCGTCAACGACTCCATCAAGCGCATTGAGCAGGTGGCCGGTGCCATCGAGAGCACCGCCGTGGTGATTCATCAGTTAGGTGATGACAGCCGCAACATCGGCATGGTGCTGGAGGTCATTCGTGGGATCGCCGAGCAGACCAACCTGCTGGCACTGAACGCCGCCATCGAGGCGGCCCGGGCCGGGGAACAGGGGCGCGGTTTTGCGGTGGTGGCCGATGAGGTGCGCACCCTGGCGAAACGGACCCAGGACTCCACCTCCCAGATCAACACCATCATTGCCGAGCTGCAGCAGCGGGCCGAGCAGGCCGGCACCACCATGCAGCAAAGTCAGGACATGATGAACTCCACCGTCAGTACGGCGCGTGAGGCGGGGGCGTCCATCTCCGAGATCAGCGGCTCGGTGGAGAGCATCTCCCACATGAACATCCAGATTGCGACCGCCACCGAAGAGCAGGGGGCGGTGAGTGAAGAGCTCAACCGCAACGTGGTCAATATCAGCCATGCCTCGGAAGAGGTGGCGGCCGGGGCAACCCAGATGGCGCAGGCCTGCAACGACCTGAACCATCTGGCCACCCAGCTGCAGGAGCTGGTACGCCGCTTCCGGGTGTGATGAGGCTATGCTGACCCGACGGGCCCGGATCCAGGATCCGGGCCCGTTTTATTTATCCCCTGTGCATGGTCTGTCCAATCTCACCATCCCTTGTCCCTCCCGCCGTTCTTGGGCATGCTAATGGCCCCATTGGTTGGCAGGATTCTGGATGTATGAACCTTCGCGATCTCGAGTATTTGGTGGCGCTGGAAGAGGAGAAGCACTTTCGCAAGGCGGCGGAGCGCTGTTTCGTCAGTCAGCCGACCCTGAGCGGCCAGCTGCGCAAGCTGGAGGATGAGCTGGGGGTGATCCTGATCGAGCGCACCTCCCGCAAGGTGTTGTTCACCCCGGCTGGCGATGCCATGGCGCAGCAGGCTCGCAAGGTGCTCAAAGAGGTGCGCGAACTCAAGAGCATAGGCCAGCACTTTGCCGAACCCATGTCCGGCGAGATCCACATCGGCTTCATTCCCACCGTCGGCCCCTATCTGTTGCCCCACATCATCCAGGATCTGCGCGAACATTTTCCCAAGCTGGAGTTCTACCTCTATGAAGAGCAGACCCAGGTGCTGCTCAAACGGCTGGAAGAGGGGGAGCTGGACTGCCTGATCCTGGCCGAACTGGAGGGGATGGAAGGGTTTGGCTCCATCCCTCTCTATCAGGAGCCCATGTGGCTGGCGGTGCCCCAGCAGCATCCGGAGGCCAGGGCCAAGGCGGTGCCGCTCAGCAGTCTCAAGGGCAAGAAGCTGCTGATGCTGGCCGATGGCCATTGTCTGCGGGATCAGGCGATGGGCTTCTGTTTTGCCGCCGGCATCGGCGAGGATCAGCGTTTCAAGGGCACCAGCCTGGAGACGCTGCGCAACATGGTGGCGGCCGGCAGCGGCATGACGCTGGTACCCAGGCTCGCTGTGCCAGCCAATACCGAGGAGGGGGGCGTGAGCTACCGGCCGGTGATCGATCCGGTGCCAGGGCGTACCATAGCGCTGCTCTATCGCCACTACTCGGTGCGCCGGCCCTGCTTCAACGAGCTGGCCGCCCGCATCTCGAGCCTGATGAAAAGCCTGCTCGGCTGACGACAACGCATTCGTGTTCACCAAAAGAAAACCGGCGCCTGGGCGCCGGTTTTTGTCTGCTGCGGTTGCTTAGAAGATATCGTCGGTGGAGACGGGGCCGTCAGTGTCCGAGCCATCGCCGCCATAGACCTGATTGCCATCCGAGCTCTGGGTGGCGAAGCGGGTCGGTTCGGTGCCTTCCTTGAAGAACTCGTCCGTGCTGCTGCCATCGGTGCGGTTGGTCAGCAGGCCGGTTTCACGGTCGATGCGCACCGTGATGATCCCTTCCGGCACCGGCATCTTGCGCTCGGGGATCTGCTTGAGCGCCGTCTTCATGAAGTCGATCCAGATGGGCTGTGCGGCGCCGCCGCCAAACTCGGCCCGGCCCAGGCCACGCTGGTGGTTGTCAAAACCGATCCAGGAGGTGGCGACCAGGTTCGGGGTATAGCCGGAGAACCAGGCATCGCGCGACTCGTTGGTGGTCCCGGTCTTGCCCGATATATCGTGGCGCTTGAGGTCGCGAGCCGCTCGCCAGCCGGTGCCACGCCAGCCATTGCCGCCCCAGATGGCGGTGGTCAGGGTATCGGTGACCAGGAAGGCACTCTGGGCACTGATGGTCTGCGGCGCCATATTGTTGGGCACGACGGGATCGATGGGGCACTGGGCTTTCCAGTCGGGGGCCGTATTGGCATAGGCATCCGCGCTGTCCAGACCGGCGGCGGCCAGTACGCCGCAATCGCGGCAGGCGGCGGCCGGGTTGGCCTGATAGAGAGGCGCGCCGAAGCTGTCGGTCACCTCGGTAATGAAGTAGGGGGTGACCTGGAAGCCGCCGTTGGCCAGCACCGAATAGCCGCGCACCACTTCCAGCGGGGTGAACTCGGCCGCGCCCAGCGCCAGCGATTCGTTGGGCGAGATGGTGTCGCGGACAAAGCCGAAGCGGGTCAGACCGTCGATATAGGTATCCAGCCCGATGGCGCGCATCAGCCGGACCGACATCACGTTCTTCGACTTGGCAAGACCAAGGCGCAGCGGTGTGGGGCCGTCATAGATAGCCGGGGAGTTCTTGGGCTGCCACATGGGGCCCTTGGAGGGATCCCACTGGTTGATCGGCGCATCGTTGATGAGCGAGGCCAGGGTATAGCCCTGCTCCAGTGCGGTGGCATAAAGGAAAGGCTTGATGTTGGAGCCTATCTGGCGACGTGCCTGATCGACCCGGTTGAACTTGGACAGCTCGAAGCTGAAGCCGCCGACCAGCGCCTCGATGGCGCCATCCTGCGGATTCATGGCCACCAGGGCGGCGTTGACCTCGGGGATCTGGGAGAGCAGCAGCTCTTCACCCTTCTCCCGTACCCAGATCTGGGCGCCCACCTTGAGTACGTCCCGTGCCGATTTCGGGGCAAAACTCTGGCGATCGTCGGTGATGAAAGAACGGGCCCACTTGATGCCGTTCCAGCCAAGCTCGGCCTGTTTGCCGTTTTTCAGCACTATGGTCGCGCTCTTGTCACCCAGCTTGGTGACCACGGCGGCCATCAGCGGCTGATAGGTCGGCTGCTTGGCCAGATGGGCCATGATCTTGTCGTAATCCCAGTCGGCCTCGCCGCTCTTCCACAGCTGGGCGGTCACCCCCTTGTAGCCATGGCGGGTGTCATAGTCGAACACGCCGTCGAGCAGAGCCTGACGGGCAGCCCGCTGACGCTTGGCGGTGACCGTGGTGTAGACGTGCAGGCCCATGGTGTAGGCGTCTTCCCCAAACTGCTCCACCATCTTCTGGCGCACCATCTCGCCGAGATAGGGGGCGTTGAGGGTGGTCTCGGCTCCGTGATAACGGGCCTTGATCGGCATCTTGGAGGCTTCGTCATACTGGGCCTGGGTGATCTTGCCTGTCTCCAGCATGCGACCCAGCACCACGTTGCGACGGGCGAAGGCCCGCTCCGGCGAACGGATCGGGTTCAGCATGGAGGGGGCCTTGGGCAGACCGGCAATGATGGCGATCTCGTCCAGAGTGAGCTCTTTCACCTCTTTGCCAAAATAGACCTGGGCGGCGGCGCCGACCCCGAAGGCCCGATAGCCGAGCGGTATCTTGTTGAGGTAGAGCTGCAGTATCTCGTCCTTGGAGAGGTTCTGCTCGATGCGCCAGGCGAGGAACACCTCCTTGATCTTGCGCACCAGGGTCTTCTCGTTGCTCAGGAAAAAGTTGCGGGCAACCTGCTGGGTGATGGTACTGGCGCCCTGGCGTGCCTGGCCGGAAACTGCCCAGACGGTGGCAGCCCGCAGAATGCCGATGGGGTCGATGCCGGGGTGCTCGTAGAAGCGGGCATCTTCGGTAGCGAGCACCGCATCGATCATGGACTGGGGAATTTCATCCAGATGCAGGGGGATGCGACGAATTTCGCCAAATTGGGAGATCAATTCCCCATCCCGACTGTACACCTTCATCGGGGTGGCCAGCTTGACGTCGCGCAGTGCGGTCACATCCGGCAACTGGGGCTTGATGTAGAAGTAGATACCGATGAGGCTGGCAACACCCAGCACAGCACCCAGCATCATGACAATAAACAGGCGTACGAGCCATTTCAGCATGGAAGAACTACCAATCGTCTTAAAATTAGCCAACGGGCGCAGAGTATAGCCCTTTTGCCTTCGTGAATTCGAGGTTTTCCTGACGATGGTCCGGCTCCTCGAGAAGAGGCGGGAGGTTAGCACTCTGCGACTCAATAACCAAGGGGAGGAGGGCGCGGCTCGGAAAGCGAGTTGCATCACTTTTCGGCATAAACTTTATGACATTGATAGATAGAGCATTTAGGATGAGTTAAGCCATCATCTTCTGATTAGCTGTCCTACAATCAATCCTAAAACCCATATAACGCATGGATGTGTATATGTTTGGGCTATTCAACAAGGGTTCTCTGCTTCCACTGGCAGGCATTGATTTTGGAAGTCAGACCATCAAGGCCGTGACCATCACCGGCCGTCCCGGCAAGCTGCACCTCGAATCCGTGGCGGAGGTTGCCACCCCCAAAGGCACCCTGGTCGATTATCAGCTGCAGGATATCGAGCGGGTCGGCCAGTCTCTCAAGGGCCTCAAGCGCCTCATCTCGGGCAGCAGCCAGTATGTGGCTACTGCCGTTACCGGTTCCAACGTGATCACCAAGGTCATTCAGGTGGATGCCAGCCTGAGTGAAAGCGAGCTGGAAAATCAGGTCCAGCTTGAGGCTGAACAACTCATTCCTTTCCCCCTCGATGAAGTGAGCCTGGATTTCGAGATCCTGGGCAAGGTCGCCGATCAGGAGCGCCAGGAGGTGCTGCTGAGCGCGGCCCGCACCGAGAGCGTGAATGGTCGGGTCACCGCGCTGGCGGAAGCCGACATGACCACCAAGGTGGTGGATGTCGGGGCACACGCCTTGGGGCGGGCGGTACTCGCCTGTCTGCCTGAGCTGCAGGAGTGGGACAAACCGGTCGGTGTCATCGACATCGGCGCCAGCGCCATGACATTTGCCGCGCTGGTGAAGGGGGAGGTGATCTACTCCCGCTTGCAGAACTTCGGTGGCGACCAATACAGCCAGGCACTGGCCTCTTTCTACAGCCTCTCTCTGGATGATGCCGAGCAGGCCAAGCTGCAGGGCAAGTTGCCGATCGATCACGAGCTGGATGTGTTGCTGCCCCACATGAATGCGTTGCTGCAGCAGGTGCGGCGCAACGTCCAGCTGTTTTGCAGCTCTTCCGGCCACCGGGAGCTTTCCAAACTGGTGTTGAGCGGAGGGGGCAGCCTGCTGCCCGGGTTGGCGGCTCAGATTGGCAACGAGCTCAGCTGCGAGGTGTTGCATCCCGATCCCTTTACCCTGTTCGGCAAACCCAAGGGAGAGGTCGCTGCCCATGGTGCCAAGTACATGACGGCGCTGGGTCTGGCATTGAGGAGCTTCACGCCATGTCAAATATAAACCTCTTGCCCTGGCGCGAGGCCAGGGCCCAGCGGCAGAAGAAGCAGTTCGGCGTCATGCTCGGTATCTTCATGGCCATCACGGCATCCCTCGGTTTTGCCGCTGACTGGCTGGTGGAACAGCAGATCGGCCATCAGCAGCAGCGCAACCAGCGCCTGCAGCAGGAGATGACCATACTCGATGCCCAGCTTGGCGAGATCCGCCTGCTCAAGGAGCGGCGCAAGGAGCTGATTGACCGCATGCAGCTGATCGAGCATCTGCAGATGCGTCGCAACCTGCCGGTTCGTCTGTTCAACCAGCTGCCTTCGTTGGTACCCAATGGGGTGTATCTCAACACGTTGGCTCTGCAGGACAACCGGATCGACGTGAACGGCAAGACCGAAGCCTATGGCAGGGTGGCCAGCATGATGCGTCGCATCGATGGTTCCGGTTGGCTGGGGCAGTCGCAGATCAGCACCATCTTTGCGGCCGATGTGGCACCCGTCTCCCTGAGCCAGTTTTCCATGATGTTCCAGGTCGCCGTGGCGGCTGGAGCCAGCCTCGAGATGGCTAAGGGGCAGAAATGAACCTGCAACAGCTCAACGAACTTGATTTCAACAACATTGCCAGCTGGCCCAAACTGGCCAAGGGGATCTTCATCCTGTTCTTCTGTGCCCTGCTTGGGGGCGCCATCTATTACTACGTGATTGCCAAGTCGCTGACTCTGTTGACCCAGGAAACCGACAAGGAGGCGGAGCTCAAGTCACAGTTTGAGAGCAAGGCGATGCTGGCCGCCAATCTCGGTGCATACAAGGCGCAGATGGTGCAGCTTGAACAACTGGTCGATACCCAGCTCAAACAGCTGCCCAATACCCATGAAGTGGCCGGGCTGCTGGATGACATCAGCTTCATCGCCACCGACAATGGCCTCAAGTTGAATCGCATCAACTGGGAGCCGGAGATCAAGCACGAGTTTTCCACCGAGCTGCCCATGCGAATAGAAGTGGTGGGTACCTATCATGAGATCGGCAAGTTCACGGCTGACATGGCGGCCTTGCCAAGGATCGTCATTCTGGAGTCGTTCACGCTGGGTCAGGGCAAGGAGCAGGATGACATGATCGCCATGTCGATGCTGGCCAAGACCTATAAATACAACGGCAAGACGGTGGAGCAGAAAAAATGAGGATACTCTGCGTTTTGTTGCCGGCATTGTTGCTGACGGCCTGCGGCGGTCAGGATGACATGGATAATTACGTGGCCGAGGTGAAGGCCAGAAAGCCGGTTCCCATTGAACCTCTTCCCGAAATAAAGCCCTTCTCTCCCATGGCTTATCATCTCAGTGACCAGCGCAGTCCCTTCATCGCTCCCCAGCCCGAGGCCAGCAGTGCCAAGACGGATGCCAAGGTGAAACCGGATTGTGCCCAGATTGTCGCCAACAGAGAGAAAGAGGTGCTGGAGAACTATTCACTGGCCAGCCTGAGCATGCAGGGTTCCCTTGGCAAGCAGGGGCAGCTGTGGGCCCTGATCAGAACGCCGGATGGTCAATCCATCCGGGTGGGCCTCAACCAGCATATGGGGCTGGATCAGGGGCGGGTGATCAGGATCACTGACACTTATGTGGATTTGATTGAGACTATACCGGACGGCAAGGGATGCTGGGTGACTCGAGAAACCCAGCTGGGCATGGCCAATCTTGAAGCAAAACGATAATCAGGGATGAACTGCGATGAGAACAACAATAGGTAAGGCAACCAGAGTGGCCCTGCTGTTTTGCGTCGGTGCATGGGGCCAGGCCTGGGCGGTGGCCACCCTGCAGGAGGTCAAAGTCAATCCGCTGATGGCCGATCAACTGCTGCTGGAGCTGAGTTTCAGTGAACCGGTCAGCGGGTTTACCGATCGGCTCTCCTATGAACCCAACCAGTTGCTGCTGCATGTGCCGGGGGCGGTGGGGGCACTCAATGTGAATCCCCTGCCCATCAAGCAGCAGGGGGTGGATAACATCAAGGTAGAGGGCAAGGGTGCGGGTCTCGATATCAAGATTGCGCTCGATCAACTGACTCCCTATCAGGTGCACCAGCAGGGCAACAAGCTGTTGGTTGCATTGGGGGACAAGGCGGCCATGCCGCTGCCAACCACGACCTCTTCCTCCGGGATGGTGGCCCGCCAGCAGAGCTCGTCCGCCCTTATCAATACCCAGCCGGCAACTTCGTCGGCCTTGATCAACAGCCAGCAGCTTGCCCGCCAGAGTGCTCCGGTGGCGGCGCCGGTTGCCAGCAAACCTGTGTTGCCAACCCCGCAAACTTCGGCCAGTGGCGCTTACTTCAACTCCGTCAAAGGCGTGGATTTTCGACGTGGCAAGGACGGACAGGGGGAATTTCTGGTGACGCTGGATAACAGCTCTGCCGCCGTGGACGTCAGCAGCCGCGGTCAGACTGTGCTGGCCAAGTTTCACGGCACCCGGGTTCCGGACGACCTGCTTAATCTGATCAATGTGCAGGATTTTGCCACCCCTGTTTCTCAGGTTGAGGTGTTTCGCCAGGGCAATGACACCCTGTTCGAGCTGTCGGTCAATGGCCAGTTTGATTATCGCTACGACCAGGCAGACAAGATGTTCATCGTCGAGGTGAAAAAGCGCACCGCAGCGAGTGCCGGCAAGCAGTATCAGGGCAAACCCATCTCTCTCAATTTCCAGGATATTCCGGTCAGAACCGTGTTGCAGCTCATCGCGGATTTCAACAATCTCAACCTGGTGACCACGGACTCGGTGTCGGGCAACATCACCCTGCGGCTGGATGGGGTGCCCTGGGAGCAAGCCCTCGACATCATCTTGAAGGTGCGTGGACTCGACAAGCGGCTCGACAACAACATTCTGCTGGTTGCTCCGGCGGAAGAGATAGCCGCCCGCGAGAAACAGCAGCTGGAGAGCCGCAATCAGGTTGCCGATCTGGCACCGCTCTACACCGAATACCTGCAGATCAACTATGCCAAGGCATCCGAGGTGGCGGCGCTGCTCTCGTCTGAAAGCACCAAACTGCTCTCTGCCAAGGGGGCGGTGAGCGTGGATGAGCGGACCAACGTGCTGGTAGTCAAGGATACCGCCGACGTCATCAGCAACATCAAGCGCATGCTGGATATTCTGGATATCCCGGTCAAACAGGTGGTGATCGAAGCACGCATGGTGACCATAGACGACGGCTTCGACGAGGCACTCGGGGTGCGCTGGGGGGTGACCAAGAACGACGGTCACGGCAACAGTACCTCGGGCTCCATCGAGGGCAATGATGGTTCCGGCAACAACAACGGCGGCTCGACCATTACCCGCCCCGGGGTGGACGATCGGTTGAACGTCAACCTGCCGGTGACCAACGCCGCCGGTACCCTGGCCTTCCAGGTGGCACGGCTGGCGAACGGCACCTTGCTGGATCTCGAGTTGTCGGCACTGGAGAAGGAGAGCAAGGCCGAGATCATTGCCAGTCCACGGGTGACCACGGCCAACCAGAAGCCGGCGCTGATCGAACAGGGGACCGAGATACCCTATGTGGAATCCTCCTCCAGCGGGGCTACCTCGGTCACCTTCAAGAAAGCTGTGCTGAGTCTCAAGGTGACGCCGCAGATCACCCCCGACAACAGGGTGATCCTGGATCTGACCGTGACCCAGGACACCAAGGGTGAAACCGTACCTACCGGTACCGGCGATGCCGTCTCCATCAACGCCCAGTCGATCACCACCCAGGTGCTGGTCAACAATGGCGAGACGCTGGTGCTGGGCGGTATCTATCAGCAGACCATTACAAACGATGTGACCAAGGTCCCCCTGCTGGGTGATATCCCGGGTCTGGGGGTGCTGTTTCGCAAGACGACCAGCGCGAACAAAAAGCGGGAGCTGCTGATTTTCGTGACACCGAAGATAGTCACCGAGACTTTCTGAAGACTTTACATGTGAAGGTAAAACACATATAACCTTACGCCCCAATGAGGCTGGGGCGTAAGGGCTGCGGTTGCCAGTCCTGATTTCTATTGAGATAATCCCCCTCCTGATCCATCGCAAGATAAGGTTCATAGGTACCCCGATCGAGAGTTTGTCGGGGTCGTACAGTTTGTAATTACTAACGAAAAGACATGGCTGAGAAACGCAATATTTTCCTGATAGGTCCCATGGGTGCGGGCAAGAGCACCATAGGTAGACATCTGGCAGAACAACTGCATATGGAGTTTTTCGACTCAGATCATGAGATTGAGCGCCGCAGTGGTGCCGATATCGGCTGGGTGTTCGATGTTGAAGGCGAAGAGGGTTTCCGGATCCGCGAAGAGAAGGTCATTGGTGACCTTTCCGAACAGCAGGGTATCGTGCTGGCAACGGGTGGTGGTGCCATCAAGAGCCGTGAAACACGCAACAAACTCTCTGCTCGCGGCATCGTGGTGTACCTCGAGACCACCATTGAGAAGCAGCTGGCCCGGACGCAACGTGACAAACGTCGCCCGCTGCTGCAAACCGAAGAGCCGCCGCGCGAAGTACTCGAACGTCTGGCACAAGAACGCAACGCCCTGTACGAAGAAGTGGCTGACTTTGTCATCCAGACTGATGACCAGAGCGCAAAAGTTGTTGCCAATCAAATCGTCAAGTTGATCGGCATGTAATCAAGAGGACGTCCATGGAAAGGTTGAAGGTCGAACTGGGTGAACGCAGCTATCCCATCGAGATAGCGGCAGGTCTGTTGCAGCATGCAGAGGTGCTGACGCAAACCATCAAGGGCAAGCGGGTCATGATAGTGACCAACACCGTTGTCGCCCCCTTGTATCTTGAGCGCATTACCCAGCTGCTGTCCGGTTATCAGGTTGAACACCTGATCCTGCCGGATGGCGAGGCCTACAAGAACTTGGCAACCTTCGAGCGGATCATGTCTGCTCTGCTGGAAACCAACCATGGCCGTGATACCACTCTGATCGCCCTGGGGGGCGGTGTGATAGGCGACGTGGTCGGCTTTGCTGCGGCAAGCTACCAGCGTGGCATTCCTTTCATTCAAGTGCCTACCACACTGCTCTCCCAGGTTGACTCCTCCGTCGGCGGCAAGACCGCCGTCAACCATCCTCTCGGCAAGAACATGATTGGGGCCTTCTATCAGCCCAGACACGTGGTCATCGACACCGAGTGCCTTCAGACCCTACCTGCCCGTGAATTCGCCGCCGGCATGGCCGAGGTGATCAAGTACGGCATCATCTGGGATGTCGAATTCTTCTGCTGGCTCGAAGCCAACATGTCCCGTCTGCAGGCGCAGGAGCCGGCCGCGCTGGCCTATGCCATCCGCCGCTGCTGCGAAATCAAGGCCGACGTGGTCGGTCAGGACGAGACCGAGCATGGCGTGCGTGCCCTGCTCAACCTGGGTCATACCTTCGGCCATGCCATCGAAGCCGAAAAGGGCTACGGCAACTGGCTGCACGGCGAGGCCGTGGCGGCGGGCACCATGCTGGCTGCCTGGACCGCACAGGCCCGTGGCGATGTGACCGAGCAGGACGTAGCCCGTATCCGGGCACTGCTGCTGGCGGCCAATCTGCCGGTACAGGCACCGCCCGAGATGGATTTTGCCGCCTTCATTCGCCACATGCGTCGCGACAAGAAGGTACTGGAAGGCAAACTGCGTCTGGTGCTGCCGGTTGGCATCGGTCATGCC
This sequence comes from Aeromonas sp. s3, assembly GCF_040907805.1. Lineage (NCBI taxonomy): Bacteria > Pseudomonadati > Pseudomonadota > Gammaproteobacteria > Aeromonadales > Aeromonadaceae > Aeromonas > Aeromonas sp. s3. Next base: position 40,404 of record NZ_JBFOCQ010000012.1, on the reverse strand, counting down.
CAGGTAGTGGCCGATGTCTCCGATGCTGAACTGCTGGCGGTGATCGAGTCTGGTCGTGACAAATAAACTGCTGAAGCTTCCTTCCCAGCGGCAGCTGGTTGACCGGCTGCTGCATCTGATTGAATTCAATCATCCTTTCATTTTTCTTTCCGGCAAACCCGGCAGCGGTCGCGGCACCTTGTGCCAGGACATGCTCGATCGTCTGCCTGAAAAAGTCCGCGTCGCCAGCCTCATCGGCAGTCCGGCCATGAAGATGGTGGACGTGCGTCAGCTGTTGCTGCCCCAGGTGGTGGCCCGCCCGCTGTTCAATCCACAGGATGCGCTGGCAGACAGCTTCTTTCGCATGCTGGAGGGCAAACCGGCCACATTGCTGCTGCTGATCGAACGGGCAGACGAGCTGCCGGCCGAACTGGTTGGCGAGCTGTGGAGCCTGTGCCGCCACAACGACACCCTGGCTGTGCCCCATCAGTTGGCGATCATGGTGTCCGGCAGTGACGTCTGGTGTCGCACCCAGAAGGCGTTGCTCAAAGGGCGTGCCATGCCGGCACTGGAGCTGGAAGTCGCGCCACTGAGCGCCCCCGAACAACGTATCTTCTTGTATGAGAAGGCCAAAGAGCTCAAGATCCCGACAGCCCTCTTGCCCAAGCCGAAAGTGGAAGAGATCCTGAAAGTGGCGAATGGACATCCGTCCACCATCATGCAGTTACTGGAGGATATCATGACCGACAGAAGGCCCAAGAAACGTCAGGCCGAGTTGCCCGTCAAGAAGATTGCGACCCTGCTGGCACTGGTTGCCGGCGGCCTGCTGGCCCTGAGTTATCTGCTGCCGGCCCTGTTCAGCAGTGACGACAAAGGGGCCGTGTCTGAACCCGCCCAGAGCACGGCGCTGCCGATCCCCGTGTCGGGTGGCGATCCGCTCACCGTCGGTGGCAGCAACAGCAGCCAGAACGGCAATCAGAGTGTGAACAATGATGATGCCGCCACCAATCAGGGTGGTGTGGTACGCGACTGGCAGCCTGATGCCAAGGCCTTGCCCAAGGCGGTGGAGAGCGACACGGTTACCACCGAATCGACCAACTACGAGGGGCGCCGGGTGGTGATCTCCGACGAGGTGGTCGAGAAGCTGATGAAGCAGCCCAACGTCAGCGGGGCCCTGCCCACGGCGGTGGTGGATGAGTTGACCGGCGCCGATTCCCGGGCGGCAGCCACCCAGGATGCGCCTGCCAAGCAGGCGGCCACACCCAATGCCACCGCCCAGGCTGCCCAGCCGGCAACAGCCGCCAAGGCCCAGCCCGCGCAGGCTACCAGCAAGCCGGTGGTCAAACCTGCTGCCGCCGAGCCGGTGGCGACTCCTGCACCCAAGGTGGCGCTGACCCCCGCCGCTACCCTGAACAAGAAGCCGCGCAGCCACTACAGCATCCAGCTGATGGGGGCGAGCAACACCAAGGCGGTCGACAAGTTCGTGGCCGAAAATGGCCTTGCCGGCAAGATCTGGGTCTATCAGACCCAGTTCCGCGGCAGCCCCTGGTATGTGGTGCTGCAGGGGGACTACGCCAGCAGCAACCAGGCCAAGGCCGCCATTCGCAAGCTGTCGCCCGCCTTGCTGAAGGGTCAACCCTGGCCCAAGTCGTTTGCGCAGGTACAAAAAGAGTTGAAGCAATAGCCATTTTGGCCGGGAAGGGGGTAGAATCGTCCCCCTTTTTTGGTCGATGCCTTCTTAACACCGGATTTCCATGAAAAAAACACGCGCTTTTTTAAAATGGGCCGGGGGAAAATACTCCCTGGTTGAAGAGATTGCCGAGCGTTTGCCGGCCGGGCGTGTGTTGCTGGAGCCCTTCGTCGGGGCCGGGTCCGTGTTTCTCAACACCGACTACGACGCCTATGTGCTCAACGACATCAATCCGGATCTTATCGGGCTTTACAACCACCTCAAGCAGACGCCGGACAGCTTCATCGCCGAGGCGCGCAAGCTGTTCGTTGCCGAGCACAACCACAAGGCCGCCTACTACCGGCTGCGTACCCAGTTCAATCAGGCTGATACCAGTTTCGAACGTGCTCTGCTGTTCCTGTTTCTGAACCGGCACGGTTTCAACGGCCTGTGCCGTTACAACAAGAAAGGGGGCTTCAACGTCCCGTTCGGTTCTTACAAGAAACCCTATTTCCCGGAAAAAGAGCTGTGGGCCTTCGCCGAGAAGGCGCAGAAGGCGACCTTCATCTGTGAAAGTTATGCCGACGCCATCCAGCGCGCCGAAGAGGATTGGGTCATCTATTGCGATCCGCCCTATGCGCCGCTTTCCACCACGGCGAGCTTCACCACCTATTCGGCCGGCGGCTTTACCCTGGACGATCAGGCCGTGCTGGCCAGACTGGCCCGCCACACCGCGGCCCGCAAAGGGGTGCCCGTGCTCATCAGCAACCACGACATCGAGCTGACCCGCGAACTCTATCGCGGTGCCCGCCTCGACGAGATCCTGGTCAAACGCACCATCAGCCGCAACGGTGGCACCCGCAACAAGGTAGCCGAGTTGCTGGCGCTCTATCCGCCCGGCATCGAGCCGGAGCAGGGCTACTACCCGAGCGACGCCGAACTGGCGCCACTCGGCTGAGACAGACGGCACCTTGGGTGCCGTTTTTTTATATCTCCCGCGGGTGATGATGGCATTCGCTTTTTCCATACCGTGTGCGGGTCGTTTTCGGCGCTCGTTTGCGGTAAAGGTGATGATGGCGTCCGCTTTTTCCATACCCTGTGCGGGTCGTTTTCGGCGTCCGTTTGCGGTGATGATGGTGTCCGCTTTTTCCGTACCGTGTGCGGGTCGTTTTCGGCGCTCGTTTGCGGTGATGATGGCGTTCGCTTTTTCCGTATTGCGTATGGGGCGTTTTCAGCGTCCGCTTGCGGTGATGATGGCGTCCGCTTTTTCCATACCGTGTGCGGGTCGTTTTCGGCGCTCGTTTGCGGTGATGATGGTGTCCGCTTTTTCCATACCGTGTGCGGGTCGTTTTCGGCGCTCGCTTGCAGTGATGATGACGTTCGCTTTTTCCATACCCTGTGCGGGTCGTTTTCGGCGCTCGTTTGCGGTAAAATTGCGCCGCTTTTTCTGCCACGCTGCCAATGGATGACGCTGATGAAAGACTTTCTGATTGCCCCCTCGATCCTCTCCGCCGACTTTGCCCGTCTGGGGGACGATGTCGCCAAGGTGCTGGCCGCCGGTGCCGACGTGGTCCATTTCGACGTGATGGACAACCATTATGTGCCCAACCTGACCATAGGCCCCATGGTCTGTCAGGCCCTGCGTGACTACGGTATCGAAGCCCCCATCGACGTGCACCTGATGGTCAAGCCGGTGGATCGCATCATTCCCGACTTTGCCAAGGCGGGTGCCTCCCTCATCACCTTCCATCCGGAAGCGTCCGACCACGTCGACCGCTCCCTGGGCCTCATCAAGGAGCAGGGCTGCCAGGCCGGTCTGGTGCTGAACCCGGCCACCCCGCTCACCTGCCTGGAGTACGTGATGGACAAGCTGGACGTGATCCTGCTGATGTCGGTCAACCCGGGCTTCGGTGGCCAGAGCTTCATTCCCGGCACCCTCGACAAGCTGCGCCAGGTGCGACGCCTGATCGACGAGAGCGGCCGCGACATCCGTCTCGAGATCGATGGTGGGGTCAAGGTGGAGAACATCCGTGAAATTGCCCAGGCGGGTGCCGACATGTTTGTGGCCGGCTCTGCCATCTTCAGCCGCCCGGACTACAAGGCGGTGATCGACGAGATGCGGGCGGAGCTCTCTCATGTCAAACGCTGAACGTGATTTTGACCTGGTGCTGTTCGATCTGGACGGCACCCTGATCGACAGCGCCCCGCAACTGGCGCTGGCGGTCAACCGTACGCTGACCGAACTCGGGCTGGCCGAGGCTGACGAGGCCGTGGTGCGGACCTGGGTCGGCAATGGTGCCGACAAGCTGATCCAGCGGGCGCTGGACTATCGCGCGGCGCCCGAGCTGTTTGCTGGCGCCCGTCTGCTGTTTGATCGTCACTATCAGGCCTGCCTGCTGGAAGGGCTGGCCATGTATGACGGGGTCGAGCAGAGCCTGCGTCGCCTGCAGGCGCTGGGCTACCGGCAGGGGATCGTGACCAACAAACCGAGCCACTTCGTGCAGCCGATCCTCGATGCCCTCGGCATCGCCGATTGCTTCGCGCTCTGGCTGGGGGGCAACTGCGTGCCGGTCAAGAAACCGAGCCCGGAACCGCTGCTGCTGGCCTGCCACGAGCTGGGCGTCAGCCCGTCGCGCACCCTGATGGTGGGCGACTCCGAAAATGACGTGCTGGCCGCCCAGGCTGCCGGCATGAAGGTGGTGGGGCTGACCTACGGCTACAACTATGGCCGTCCCATCGCAGATTCCCGCCCGGACTGGGTATGTGAACAGTTTGCCCAGCTCGACGCGCTGCTGGCCGAATAAGCTGGCCAGGCAGGCCGAATAACAAGGATCAACACTCTGATGACTAAACCTATCGTATTGAGCGGGGCCCAACCGTCGGGCCAGCTGACCATCGGCAACTACATGGGGGCCCTGCGTCAGTGGGTCAACATGCAGGATGACTTCGACTGCCTCTACTGCATCGTCGATCTGCACGCCATCACCACCCGCCAGGATCCGGCCGCCCTGCGCAAGGCCTGCCTGGACGCCGCCGCCCTCTATCTGGCGGTGGGGATCGATCCGGCCAAGAGCACCGTCTTCATCCAGTCCCACGTGCCGCAGCACGCGGAGCTTGGCTGGATCCTGAACTGCTACACCCAGATGGGCGAGCTGTCGCGCATGACCCAGTTCAAGGACAAGTCCGCCCGTTTCGAGAACAACGTCAACGTCGGCCTGTTCGGTTATCCGGTGCTGATGGCGGCCGACATTCTGCTCTATCAGGCCAATCAGGTGCCGGTGGGCAACGACCAGAAGCAGCACCTGGAGCTGACCCGCGACATCTGCACCCGCTTCAACAACCTCTACGGCGAGGTGTTCACCCTGCCGGAGCCCTTCATTCCGACCGAAGGCGCCCGGGTGATGAGCCTGCAGGATCCGACCAAGAAGATGTCCAAGTCGGATGACAACGAGGCCAACTTCATCGGCCTGCTGGAAGATCCCAAGCAGATCGTCAAGAAGATCAAGCGCGCGGTGACCGACTCCGACGAGCCGGCGGTGGTGCGTTTCGATCCGGAGAACAAGCCGGGGGTCTCCAACCTGCTGACCCTGATGTCCGGGGTGACAGGTCGCTCCATCCCCGAGCTGGAACAGCATTTCGAAGGCAAGATGTACGGTCACCTCAAGACTGAAACCGCCGAAGCCGTGGTTGCCTTGCTGGAGCCGATCCAGGCGCGCTTCCACGAGCTGCGTCAGGATGAGGCTCATCTGCAGGCCATTTTGGCGGCAGGTGCACAAAAGGCGCGGGAAAGGGCTGAAAAAACCCTGGCCAGCGTATATGATGTAGTCGGCTTCGTTCCTCGAGCCTGACATACTGGGAAGGTGTAGTAGAAGAGAGCTGGGTATTTGCCTGGCTTTCTTTGTTTTACCCGACCTGCTATTCGTTGTTTTCATCTTCCAATTTCAAACGCGGGCGTCTGCCCCAAGAGTTAGCATGTCTGTCGAATCAAATACCACGATTGAAGAGTTGGGTGACAAGGGTCACTGGCTGCGCAAGTTCCGCAAGGCCAAGAACCTGCATACCCTGCAACTGATGGTCTCCAACGCCATCGACAAGCACCACAAAATCCCCGCCATCGCCGCCGCCATCTACCTGGCCGAGTGCCAGCGCGAGCGCGAGATGGAGCAGGGCCGCTATCTGGATCGTTAATTCTCTGCCCTGGTTGACCCATGCTGTTGTTGATCGATAACTACGACTCCTTTACCTGGAATCTGGTGCAATATTTTGGCGCCCTGGGACAGGAGGTGGTGGTGAAGCGCAATGACGAGCTGACGCTGGACGCCATCGCCCGGCTCTCTCCCCGCTATCTGGTGATCTCTCCCGGCCCTTGCACGCCAAACGAGGCGGGCATCTCTCTGGCGGCCATCTCCCGTTTTGCCGGCCAGCTTCCCATCCTCGGCGTCTGTCTCGGCCACCAGTCCCTGGCGCAGGCGTTCGGCGCTCAGGTTGTACGTGCGCGCCAGATGATGCACGGCAAGACCTCGCTCATTCGCCATCGGGGGGAGGGCGTCTTCAAGGGGCTCAACGACCCGCTGCGGGTCACCCGCTACCATTCGCTCATCGTGGAGCGCGACACCCTGCCCGACTGTCTCGAGATCACCGCCTGGAGCGAACATGCCGACGGCAGCCCGGACGAGATCATGGGCCTGCGCCATAAGCAGTTGAATATAGAGGGGGTTCAGTTCCATCCGGAGAGCATTTTGAGCGAACAGGGCCATCAATTGCTGGCCAATTTTCTGGCAAATTCCTGACAAGTCGTGATCGGCCTCTCAAAATCGTGATGAGGCCAAAAATATTTTCCCTGACACTTTATTCACCTGCCTCCCTGTCCAAATTATCTCTTGCCAACACCCCCTGAGCCGTTATGCAATGCGGTTGCCTAAAATCTCACGGGCAATCGAACATTGTTCCCTGTAACGCGCTTTGTTGCAGACTTTTAGCTTTTTTTCTGTGACAATGCCGATGTGTTTACATGGATTTAACTTTTGGGCGGTGGATTATTCTGTCGCCAGATCGAAGGAGAGCAATATGTCAGAGTTGTTGGCAGTGACACGTGAAGTGTTTGATGAAGTGATGGTTCCCAACTATGCGCCCGCCAAGATCATCCCGGTGCGTGGTGAAGGGTCACGTGTCTGGGATCAGGAAGGCCGTGAGTATGTGGACTTCGCCGGCGGGATCGCCGTCAATGGCCTGGGCCATTGCCATCCCAAGCTGGTAGAGGCCCTGAAAACCCAGGGCGAGAAGCTGTGGCACCTCTCCAACGTGATGACCAACGAGCCGGCTCTGCGCCTGGCCAAGAAGCTGGTCGCCGCTACCTTCGCCGACAAGGTCTATTTCTGCAACTCCGGTGCCGAAGCCAACGAAGCCGCCCTCAAGCTGGCCCGTCGCTACGCCATCGAGAAGTTCGGCGCCCACAAGACCCAGATCATCGCCTTCCATCAGGGTTTCCACGGTCGTACCTTCTTTACCGTCAGTGTCGGTGGCCAGGCTGCCTACTCCGATGGTTTCGGTCCCAAGCCCGCTGACATCACCCACGTGGCTTACAACGATCTGGCCGCACTGGCCGAGGTCATCTCCGACAATACCTGCGCCGTGGTGATGGAGCCGCTGCAGGGCGAGGGCGGCATCATTCGTCCCACCGACGAGTTTGCCAAAGGGGTGCGCGAGCTGTGCGACAAACACAACGCCCTGCTGATCTATGACGAAGTGCAATCTGGCGTCGGCCGTACCGGCGATCTGTTTGCCTACATGGGTCTGGGTGTCACGCCGGACATCCTCACCAGCGCCAAGGCGCTGGGCGGCGGCTTCCCCATCGGCGCCATGCTGACCACCACCGAGATCGCCTCCCACCTGAAAGTGGGTACTCACGGCTCCACCTACGGCGGCAACCCGCTGGCCTGTGCGGTGGCCGAGGCGGTGATCGACGTGATCAACACCCCGGAAGTGCTGAGCGGCATCAAGCAGCGCGAGCAACTGTTCCGCGAAGGGCTGGAAGCCATCAACGCCAAGTACCACTGTTTCAGCGAAGTGCGCGGCAAGGGTCTGTTGCTGGGCGCCGTGCTGAACGACGACTACAAGGGGCGTTCCCGCGACTTCCTGCTGGCCTCCATCGATCAGGGTCTGATGGCGCTGGTTGCCGGCACCAACGTGGTGCGCTTCGCGCCGTCCCTGGTTATTCCGGAAGCGGACATCAAGGAAGGGCTGGCCCGGTTCGAGAAAGCGGTTGCCCAGGTGGTTAACGCCTGATCCAAATTGAGGTGGGGAACCCGCCCGGCAGGAGCCGGGCCCCCACCTGTCGTCAATGAAAGGGAGTTGTCATTTATGTTGGTTATCCGTCCCATCGAGCAAAAAGATTTTGCCGGTCTCAAGACCTGTGCCATCGAATCCGGCACCGGCATGACCTCGTTGCCCGTCAACGATGAACTGCTGCAGCGCAAGATAGACGCCTCCACCCAGACCTTTTCGGACAAGCCTGCGGGCAAGGGTGACTGCCTCTATTTCTTCGTCGCCGAGGATCTGGAGACCGGCGAAATGGTCGGTACCTGCGCCATCGATGCGGCCGTGGGCCTGTCCCAGCCGTTCTACAACTATCACATCGGCAAGGTGGTGCACTCTTCCCCCAAGCTCGGCATCTACAACGTGGTGGAGACGCTCACCCTCTCCAACGACTACACCGGCAATTCCGAGCTCTGCACCCTGTTTCTGCGCGAATGCGCCCGCGAGGGGCTCAACGGCCGTCTGCTCTCCAAGCACCGCTTTCTGTTCATGGCCGAACACCCCGAGCTGTTTGACGAAACCGTCTTCGCCGAGATGCGCGGCGTCTCCGATGGCGATGGTCACAGCCCCTTCTACGAGTGGCTGCAAAAGCATTTCTTCTCGATGGATTTTCCCACCGTCGACTATCTCACCGGCATCGGCAAGAAGCGTTTCATCGCCGAGCTGATGCCCAAGTACCCCATCTACGTCAATCTGCTGAGCAACGAGGCGCGCGCCGTCATCGGTCAGACCCACGAGAAGACCCGCCCGGCCATCAAGATGCTGCAGGACGAAGGGTTCGTGAATCGCGGCTATGTCGACATCTTCGATGCCGGCCCCACCGTCGAGTGCGACGTGAAGAACATTCGCAGCGTGCGCCGCAGCCAGAAGCTGCGGGTACTGGTGGGCGAGCCCATCGGCGGCAAGACCCACCTGATCTGCAACACCCGCTACGAGCACTACCGCGCCTGCTACGGCAACATCCGGGTCGATCTCGACAAGCACGAGGCCATCATTCCGCCCAAGATGGCGGCGGCGCTCAAGGTGCAGGATGGCGACATGGTGCGCGCCGTCGATCTCGACTGATCCGGCTGGCGACGAAACCGAATATGAAACAGGCAGCCTCGGCTGCCTGCATACCACAGGGAGTGATTGGATGACTCATTTAGTGCAATTTATCGACGGTCAGTGGCTGGCCGGTGAAGGCAAGCCGTTCGAATCAAAGGATCCGGCCAAGAATCAGGTGATCTGGCAAGGGGAGGCCGCCAGCGCCGCCCAGGTCGATGCCGCCGTCAAGGCCGCCCGCCAAGCCTTCTATCATTGGTCCGATCTGGCCCTCGACGATCGTCTGGCCATCGTGCGCCGCTACGCCGACCTGCTTGGCGAGCACAAGGAGGCGCTGGCCCTGACCATCGCCCGCGAGACCGGCAAGCCGCTGTGGGAGACCCGTACCGAGGTAGCCGCCATGCAGGGCAAGATCGCCATCTCCATCCGCGCCCATGACGAGCGCACCGGCACGGTGGAGAACCCCATGCCGGGCGCCAAGGCATTCGTGCGCCACAAACCCCACGGGGTGGTGGCGGTGTTCGGCCCCTACAACTTCCCGGGCCACCTGCCCAACGGTCATATCGTGCCGGCGCTGATCGCCGGCAATACCGTGGTGTTCAAACCCTCCGAGCTGACCCCCATGGTGGCTGAAGCCATGCTGAAGGTGTGGCAGGAGGCGGGACTGCCCAAGGGCGTGCTCAACCTGGTGCAGGGCGAGGTGGACACCGGCAAGGCGCTGGCCGGCAACCCGGACATCGACGGCCTCTTCTTCACCGGTTCATCCCGCACCGGCCACTTCCTGCACCAGCAATTTGCCGGCCAGCCGGGCAAGATCCTGGCCCTGGAGATGGGCGGCAACAACCCGCTGATCGTGAAAGACGTGAGCGACATCGACGGCGCCGTCCATGCCATCGTGCAGTCCGCCTTCATCACCTCGGGCCAGCGCTGCACCTGTTCCCGTCGCCTGTTCGTCGAGCGCGGCGAGCGTGGCGATGCCCTGGTCAAGCGCCTGGTGGAGGTGGTCGGCCAGATCAAGGTCGGTCACTACGATGACGAGGCTCAGCCCTTTATGGGCGCCATGATCAGTGAGCGTGCAGCTTTGGGCATGGTCGAGGCGCAAGCCAACCTGCAGCGCCTCGGTGGCGAGAGCCTGCTCACTCTCAAGCACCTGGAAGCGGGCACCGGTTTCGTCTCCCCGGGCATCATAGACGTGACCGCGGTCAGCGCGCTGCCGGATGAAGAGTACTTCGGCCCGCTGCTGCAGCTCATTCGCTACGACGACTTCGATGCCGCTATCGAGAAGGCGAACGCCACCAGCTTCGGCCTCTCGGCCGGCCTGCTCGGCGACAGCGAGGCGGACTGGAACCACTTCTTCAAGCGCATTCGCGCCGGCATCGTCAACTGGAACAAGCCCATCACCGGTGCCTCCAGTGCCGCTCCGTTCGGCGGCATCGGTGCCTCCGGCAACCACAGAGCGAGCGCCTACTACGCCGCCGACTACTGTGCGTATCCGGTCGCTTCCGTCGAAGACAGCAAGGCTGCCATGCCGGATCAGCTGTCTCCCGGCCTGAGCTTCTGACAACAACGAAAAGGGGGCACCTCAGGGTGCCCCTGTCTGTACCCGCAATCAAAGGAAAGAGAGATGCAAAAGGATATCGACACCCTGTTCAGTCATCTGTGGGACAACTACATCAAGGTGACCCCGAGTGCCCACAAGGTGCACACCCTGCTGGGGGGCGGTGAACCCATCGTCAACGATCACGTGGCGTTTCGTACCTACAACCTGCCCAAGCTGGGGCTGGAGAAGCTGGCGGCCCACTTCCTGGCGCTCGGCTACGAGCAGAAGGGCGAGTACGTGTTCAAGGCCAAGAAGCTCTACGCCAAGCACTTCGAGCACAAGGATCCGGACGCTCCCAAGGTGTTCATCAGCGAGCTGAAGGTAGAAGAGCTCTCCGAAGGCGCCCAGGCCATCATCCACAAGCTGGTGGATCAGGTGCCCGATCATCTGACCGATACCGCCGCCTTCCTCTATGCCGGTGCCCCCTGGCAGGTCTCCTATGCCGACTACCAGACCCTGCTGGCGGAGAGCGAGTATGCGGCCTGGATGGCGGCCTGGGGTTATCGCGCCAACCACTTCACCGTCAACATCAACCGCCTGCGGGATTTCGACACCATAGAGCAGGTCAACGCTGCCCTGAAAGCGGCCGGCTTCGTGCTCAACAGCGTGGGCGGCGAGGTGAAAGGAGACCGCCACGTGATGCTGGAGCAATCCTCCACCATGGCCGACAAGGCGGACGTGGCCTTCAGCGACGGCGTGCGCACCATCCCGAGCTGCTTCTACGAATTCGCCCTGCGCTACCCGCAGGCCGACGGCGTGCTCTACCCGGGCTTCGTCGAGGCGTCGGCCGACAAGATCTTCGAATCCACCAACGCCATGTAAGCCGGGGCCGGCTCATGCCGGCACTGCTGCATGCAAAACGCCTCCCTTGCGGAGGCGTTTCCATTGGTGACAGCGAGGGTTGTGTAGCCTAGCGCTGGTAGAGCTCCCCCTCCAGCACCAGTACCGTCTCCATTCCGGCGGCGCGGCCCGCCTGCAGGCCGATCTGGGTGTCTTCGAACACCAGGCAGTTGGCGGGGTTGGCCCCCAGCTGCTCGGCCACTTGCAGGAAGGTGTCGGGGTGGGGCTTGTGGTTGACCACGTCGTCGGCGCTCACCACCACCTGGATATAGGCATCGAGCCCGGTGCTTTTGAGGATCGACTCCGCCTGATTGCGCGGCGAGCCCGTGCCGATACCCATGGGGACCTTGCCGTGGCAGCGCCTGACCAGCTCCCACATGGCAGGAAAGACGCTCACTTGCTGGATATGCTCCATGTAGAGGGCCACCTTGCGGCGGGTGAAGGCCTCCACGTCTATGGTCAGGCCGTGCTGTTCGGCCAGGATGGCGACGATCTTGCGGGTGGGAATGCCGCCGTACTCGTTGAGCTGGGCGCGATCGAAGGGCAGGCCGAACTCGGCGCTGGTGGCTTCCCAGGCATCCAGGTGGCGCGGCATGGAGTCCACCAGGGTGCCATCCATATCGAAAATCAGGGCGTCGTACTGCTCAAACCGGAACTGCTCGGACATGGGGCTGCTTCCTCTCGGGGTAAAAGGGCAGCCTACCAGAGCGGGGGGCACATTGCCGCGACCGGGGTCATGCTTGCCGGCACGGGCGCCCGGTTTTGGTCATCCGCCAGTGATGTATGAGACAATAACAAGTTCTGCGCCGCAGACGCTGGAGCAACAAAGGAGCGAGCCCGTCTTATGTCCCCCAAAACCATCTTCTCGAGCGTGGCCCTGGTGATCGCGCTGGGTTCACTGGAAAAGAGCATAGTCACCACCCCGCTGCCCATCATAGGGGCCGAGCTCAATGCCGGCGCCGCCCTCACCTGGGTGGTCACCGCCTACCTGCTGGCGGCCACCGCCGCCCTGCCCATCTACGGCAAACTGAGCGACATGTTCGGTCGCGTGCGCATGCTCAACATCGGTATAGGCCTGTTTTTGGCCGGCTCGGTGGCCTGCGGCCTGGCCCAGGATCTGCCGACCCTGCTGGCCGCCCGGGTGCTGCAGGGGCTGGGAGGCGGCGGCTTGATCGCGCTCGCCTTCACCGTTATCGCCGACAGCATACCGCCGCGGGAGGTGGGCAAGTATCAGGGCTACATCTCGGCGGTCTACGCGGTTTCCAGCATCGCCGGCCCCTTGCTCGGCGGTTATTTTACCGAGCAGCTCAGCTGGCGCTGGATCTTCTGGATCAATTTGCCGCTCGGGGCCATCGCCCTCTGGCTGGTGAACCGCAACCTGGGCCACCTCAATGTGCGTCGTCACAGCCGCTTCGACTGGAAGGGGGCGGCGCTGCTCATCACTGTCACCACTCTCACCCTGTTGCTGCTCTCGCCGGAGGCGGCGCTGCCCGCCATCTGGCTTGCGGCCGCGCTGGTGGTGGCCCTGCTGTTGCTGGTGCTGATCGAGCGGCTGGCCCACGACCCTATCCTGCCGGCCCACCTGGCGCGTCAGCCCGGTTATCTGGTGAGCGTGCTGCTGGCGCTGGCCTCACAACTGCTGATGTTCGCCGTGCTGGTCTACCTGCCGCTGCAGATGCAGTGGCAGAAGGGGATGAGCGCCAGCGACAGCGGCGAGATCATGGTGATCTTCATGGTCTGCATCACGGCGGGGGCCTTCGTCGGCGGCAAGCTGATCGGTCACACCGGCTACTACAAGCGTTTCGTGGTGGTGGGGTTCGCCCTGGCGGCGCTGGCCCTGTGGCAGATCCACTTCGACGTCTGGATCAGGCTGGGGCTGGCGTTTGCCGGCATCGGCCTTGGCCTGGTGCTGCCCGCGCTCTCGGTGGTGGTGCAAAACGCCCTGCCGCGGGAAGATCGCGGCATCGGCATGTCGCTGTTCAACTTCGGCCGCGAGCTGGGCGGGGCGGTCGGGGTGGCCATCTGCGCCGTGCTGTTCCACTCTGCCCTGCCGGCGGGCAGCAGCCACAACCTGGCCAGCCTGAGCCCGGTCGAGCTGGCGCCCGGCTTCAGCGCCACCTACATCGGCATGGCGCTGATCGCCAGCGCCGCCCTGCTGGTCACCCTGCTGGCGTTGAAGCGCCACGAGCTGGCCGACATGCCCGCCTGATGGCCGCCAGCCGATAAAAAGAGGGCTCCCCGCGGGGAGCCCTCTTTATTGGTGGCAACTTGCGCGCTTACTCCTGCGCCGATGCCTCCTTGCCGGCCAGCTGGCTCAGCCAGGCGAAGCGGCGATGGGCATCCTCCTGCGCCTCTTCATAGAGCCGGCTGGCCACCTCCGGCAGCTGGCGGGTGAGGCGCTCGAAGCGGGGCTCCTGCTGCAGGGTCTCGGCCAGCGACGCGCTGGGGGCGCGAGAGTCCAGTGCCAGCGGCGCCTTGCCCTCCTCCTTGCGGCGCGGATCGTAGCGGTAGAGCGGCCAGAAACCGGTGGCGGTCAGCTGCTTCATCTGCTCGTGGCTCTGGGCCAGATCGTAGCCGTGCTCCTCGCAGGGGCTGTAGGCGATGATGAGGGAGGGGCCCGGGTAGGCCTCCGCCTCCTGAATCGCCTTCACCGTCTGGTTCATCTGGGCGCCGAGGGAGATCTGCGCCACGTAGACGTGACCGTACATCATCACGTTGGCACCGAGATCCTTGCGCCCCTTGCGCTTGCCCTGCTCGCCAAACTTGGTGATGGCACCGAGCGGGGTGGCCTTGGACTGCTGGCCGCCGGTGTTGGAGTAGCACTGGGTGTCGAGCACCAGCACGTTGATGTTCTCCCCCAGGCTCAGCACGTGATCCAGCCCGCCGTAACCGATGTCGTAGGCCCAGCCGTCGCCGCCGATGAGCCAGACCGATTTCTCCACCAGGTAGTCCGCATCACGGGCCAGCTCCCGGGCCGCTGCGTCGCTGCGCCCCTGCAGCAGGGCGCGCAGCTGCGCGATATGGGCCCGCTGCTCGGCGACCGGCAGGCTGGCGTCCTGCAGCCCCTGTTGAAGTTCGGCCGGGACGGCGTCCCCCAGGCTCGCCAACAGGCGGCGTACCCGCTCGCGATGCTGATCCACGGTGAGTCGAAAGCCCAAGCCAAATTCGGCGTTGTCCTCGAACAGGGAGTTGGCCCAGGCCGGGCCACGCCCGTCGGCGTTGGTGGTATAGGGTGTGCTGGGCAGGTTGCCGCCATAAATCGACGAGCAGCCGGTGGCGTTGGCGATGAGCAACCTGTCCCCGTAGAGCTGGGTCAGCAGCTTGATATAGGGGGTCTCGCCGCAGCCGGAGCAGGCGCCCGAGTATTCGAACAGCGGCGAGATGAGTTGGGAGGTGCGGATGTCGATGCGCTCCAGCTGCTCGGCGCTGCGCTCGGGCAAGTCCAGGAAGAAGTCGTAGTTGGCCTTCTGGGCCTCGAGGTGATCCAGCCGCGATTCCATGTTGATCGCCCTGCGGTTCGGATCGGCACGATCCTTGGCCGGGCACACCTCGACGCAGAGGTTGCAGCCGGTGCAATCCTCCGGCGCCACCTGCAGCACGTAGTGCTGGCCGCGCATGTCGCGGGCCTTCACATCCAGCGCATCCAGGGTGGCGGGGGCATCCTCTAGCGTTTCTTTATCCACCACTTTGGCGCGGATGGCGGAGTGGGGGCAGGCGGCGACGCAGTAGTTGCACTGGGTGCAAAGGTCTGCCTGCCAGATGGGCACCTCCTTGGCGATGTTGCGCTTCTCCCAGCGGGTGGTGCCCACCGGCCAGGTGCCGTCCGGCGGGAAGGCGGAGACCGGCAGGCTGTCGCCAAGCCCTGCCAGCATGGCGGCGGTGACGGTCTGCACGAAGTCCGGCGCCTTGGGGGAGACCACTGGCGGGCGGGGCCGACTGCCGGCCTCCATCTCGCCGAGGTGCACCTGGGTCAGGGCTGCGCAGGTGGCAGCGAGGGCCTGCCAGTTGCGCTCCACCAGCGCCTGCCCCTTGCTGCCGTAGCTGTTGGCGATGGCCTGTTTCAGCAGCCGGATGGCCTCATCCAGCGGCAGGATGGCGGTGAGCTGGAAGAAGGCCATCTGCATGACGGTGTTGATGCGCTGGCCGAGCTGGCAATCGCGGGCAATCTTGGCGGCGTTGATGGTGTAGAGACGGGCCCCCTTCTCGCGCAGGGCATGTTGCACCTCGAGGGGGAGGCGGCCCCAGAGCTCGGCCGCACCATAGGGGCTGTTGAGCAGGAAGATGCCCCCCGCTTTGAGCCGCTCCGCCATCCGGTAGAGATCGATGAATTGCCACTGGTGGCAGCCGACGAAGTCCGCCTCTTCCACCAGATAGGCCGACTGCAACGGCCGCGTTCCCACCCGCAGGTGGGAGACGGTGAGGCCACCCGCCTTCTTGGAGTCGTAGACGAAGTAGCCCTGGGGATAGAGCTCGGTGTGGTTGCCGAGGATCTTGATGCTGTTCTTGGCCGCCGAGACGGTACCGTCGCTGCCAAGGCCGTAGAAGAGCGCCTCCAGCTTGAGGTGGCTGGCCGGGGGCACTGAGGTCGGCAGCGGCAAGGAGAGGCCGGTGATGTCGTCAAAGATGCCGACGGTAAAGCGCGGGCGCGGGTTAGCCAGCGCCAGCTCGTCAAACACCGCCTGCACGCAGGCCGGGCCGAACTCCTTGGAAGAGAGGCCGTAGCGCCCGCCGATGACCCGCGGCAGGCTGACCCGCTCACCCCGGCTGACCGCCTCGGCCAGTGCCGTCATCACGTCCAGATAGAGGGGCTCGGCCAGGGTGCCCGGCTCCTTGGTGCGATCCAGCACCGCTATCTTGCGGGCGCTTGCGGGAAGGGCGGCCAGCAGATGCTTGGCCGAGAAGGGGCGGTAGAGGCGCACCTTCACCAGCCCCACCCTCTCCCCTTGGGCCAGCAGGTGTTCGATCACCTCCTCACAGGTGCCGATGGCGGACCCCATCAGCACCAGCACCCGCTCGGCCTCTGGGTGACCCAGGTATTCGAACGGCCGGTAGTGGCGGCCGGTCTGCGCGCCGAAGGCGTCCATCGCCTCGCTCACGTGGCGATAGCCCTCGTCATACCAGGGGTTGCTCGCCTCCCTGCACTGGAAGTAGGTGTCCGGGTTGGCGGCGGTGCCGCGAATGACCGGCTTGTCGGGGGTCAGCGCTCGCTCCCGATGGGCACGGATCGCCTCGGCGGGCAGCAGGGCGCGCAGGGTGTCGTCAGCCAGCGGTACTATCTTGGCTATCTCGTGGGAGGTGCGAAAACCGTCGAAGAAGTGGATGAAGGGGAGCCGGCTGTTGAGGCTGGCCACCTGGGAGATGAGGGCGAAGTCCTGCGCCTCCTGCACATTGCTGGCGCAGAGCAGGGCGCAGCCGGTCTGGCGCACCGCCATCACGTCAGAGTGGTCACCGAAGATCGACAGGGCGTGGGTCGCCACGGTGCGCGCCGCCACGTGCAGCACGAAGGGGATGAGTTGACCCGCCAGCTTGTAGAGGTTGGGGATCATCAGCAGCAGCCCCTGGGAGGAGGTGAACGAGGTCGCCAGCGCCCCGGTCTGCAGGGCACCGTGGACGGTGGCGATGGCGCCCCCCTCCGACTGCATCTCCACCACCCGCGGCACATCCCCCCACAGGTTGGCACTGCCCTGGCTCGCCCAGGCCGACGACTGCTCGGCCATGGCGGAGCTGGGGGTGATGGGATAGATGGCGATCACTTCGCTGGTGCGATAAACCACGGAGGCAACGGCGCTGTTGGCGTCCGTCGTTAGCATGTCGTGTTTCATTCTCAAACCTTGGTTGCACAGTCGGCGTGGGTACGCAAACGACAAAAGAGACCGGGCCTTGCCCCGGGGGGAGCGAAAGCGTGCTGTGCCCTTCCTTGTGGCAATCTGTGTCACTGGCCTGTGACGGTGAATTCGCTGATCCTGCGCTGGGGTGAATCAATGTTGCGGCAAGAAAATATGTGATGGAACGTTAATATGAGTAATGTCTCGCGGTTGTGATTGTCAATCTTCAAATTTATCCGCTCGATGAATTAAGGCTTCATATTTATTAAGCAAGAGTCGGCATTGCCAAAATAAATATCTGGTGAATCAGACCATCCTGTTTATGGGGGAATAGATGCCAATGCGTCCCTGCACTGGCATGCAATAATAGTCATCAGAAGGTCATCATTCTCTTGTCATTAAAATTTATCGGACCAGCCCAGCTGCTGAAAAATCTGCTTTGATTTTTCCCCTTTCAAATATTCGGCGAAAGGTACCGCATCCTGGCTCGGATTCTTGTTAAGGACTATGTTCACATCCCGATATACCACCAGCTGCTCTTCAATCGCCACCACGTCGCCCACGTCCGGGTTGCTCCTGGCCCAGTCAATCCAGGTGATCCAGGCATCGACGTTGGGATCTTCCTGAAACGCCTTGCGGGCACTGCCGCTGTTGAGGGTGTACTGCACTATGTTGTTTCGAAAATCGGCCACCAGCTTGATGTCACCGGTGCGGCCTATCATGTCTTCCCACACTCCGGTTCCCGAGGTGTTGCTGACCCCGGCCCCCTCCGGCACGACTATGCCGATACCCGGTTTGGCCAGATCGGCCAGCCCCTTGATATTCTTGGGGTTGCCCTTCTTGACCAGAATGATGGCCGGGCGCAGGTAGAGCGGGGTAATCTTGTTGATGTCGAACTGCTGCTGATGGTCGGTGGCTATCGCCAGGGCCGATTGCTCGGAGGCGCCGAACAGTATGTCGGCGTTTTTGCTGGCATCGTCATTCCAGGTCGCCTGCGGCCCGAAATGGACGTTCACCTTGATCCCCGTCTCCGCTTCAAAGGCGCTGCCCACCTTGATCAAGGCGGTGTGCGGCCCGCCGGGGCCATATAAGTTGACGTCCGCCAATGTGGCATAACTGGTCAGCATGGTCACCAATGCGGAAGCCGTCATAAATATATGCTTTTTCATTATCTACACTCCTTTTGGACTGATGGTTCAAGCGAAAAGGACCGGTCGTTTATCGAATTTATTGCAACGAGAGATGTGCGGTGAAATATTTCATGGTCAGGCATCAATATTATTTAAAGCCGTGCAAGCCATGATTTAACATCTCTTCTTTCTTATATTCTGACGCCCACCATACCGGCAATGATGGCCAGCGCGAGGGTTGCCGAGCCGGCCAGTCCGGTGTACCACAGCAGCCTGATGCGGCTCGTTGCCACGCCGTGGGCCGCGAGCACCACCCGCAACCCGGCCAGCAGATGCGCCAGTACCAAGAAGACGCCGAGGGTGTAGTGGGGCACCAGGCGAATATTCCAGGGATCCATCAGCAGGCCCGCCTCACCACCGGTGGCAAAACTCCAGTCGGTCGGTATGCCGAGGAAGCTGCGGGCATAGATGAACACCGAGTTCATGTGCCCTAGCACGAACACCGACAGATAGACGCCAGAGGCGATCTGGAAGGTGGTCAGCCAGCCATGCCGGGTACTGCTCCAGCGCCAGGCAAGATAGAGACCTGAGCCGGCCTGGAAGAGAAACGCCGCTACCAACAGGGGTTCGACAACGCCGGCCCGGTAGACGGTGCGACCCGCCGCCATGACCCGGACATGAAGCTCGGGGCCGACCAGCCCGGTCAGATGATTGGCCAGATGAAAGATCACATAGCAACAGAGCACCAGCGCGCTGATGCCATGGGCGACGCGCCAGCGTCCCAGTCCGCTCACGGGACGGGCCTGCGCTGCCACTGTCTGGTGTGACTCCCACCCCAGCAGCATGGCGCCAACCCAGAACAGAGACCACACCAGCACATCGGGCAGCGGGCTGCCGACCAGCGTCTGCACCACTCCGAGCAGGACATAGAGGCTGGGGGCCGCCACGCTCAGATAGGCCAGTCGACGCATGCCTGTGGTGATGCCGGGCCGATTGGCGACGATCAGCCCCGCCAGGGGAACGGCCAAGGCCAGCAGCAGCGAGAGCAGGGCGCCGAGCAGACTGGCAGCGCCGTTCTGGCCGACCAATGTGTTGAAGATCACTAACAGAAACGGATAGCCGAGCGCGGCCAGCGGGGGGAGCAGACAGAGTGAGTGAGGGCGCTGCACCATCATGTGCTCGCGGCTCTCGTCCGCGATCCTGGAAGGTAAGGGCATACTGATATTCCTGCTTGATAGGGCGGAAAACCACCTTGATTCGGGTCTATTCAGATAACCGCGGCGCGATATCCTGCGCGGGGCAACCCGTCATGCCGCCATGAGCGAGGGGCCGCAGTGACCGAGTGTCGGCTCCCAGCAATCGGGGCCGGCGAGAGGTGGGCCAATCTATTCCAGGGAATATCTCAGCAAGGAGGTCAGGTAATGCATATGTTTTATTTCCCCTTTAACTGAGTGCCAGGTTGATAATGTGAGGATAAAAAAAGCGGCCAAGGGGTAACAGGGACAAGAATGGTCATATGGAGTAGTCCATACAGATAACAGGGAGTAATGAGATCTCTTTTGACTCCCTTTTATTGATTGCCGACAACCGGCAGGCTGGCAGAGATAATTCGGCCATAGCGTGATATAAAGACGGGCGGGAGGCGATGGATTTTAATCTTGACGTATTGAGCAGGCTTGTATAAAAAATACGCCAACTGATAGCGCTATACCAAGGAGAGTGTGTCGTGTTCGAGTTCACTGTTAATAAGGCGGCGCTGCTGTCTCTTTCACTGTTATTTACCTCCTCGGCCATGGCCATGGAAATATCTGCAGATAAAAGCAGAACTGTTCAGGAATTTACCGGCAATGTCATGTTGAAGGTAAATGATAATGAGTCTGTGACTGTCTCTGCCGATTCGGTCAGAAAAAGCCAGGATGGCATGGAATATTCTGGCAAGGTCACCTTGTCTGCCGAAAAATTCAATGCTGAAGCTGATGAAATAAAATCGACGACAGATGGCCACGGTACGACCACCTTTACCACTGACAAGCTGACGCTGATCAGCAAATAGCGGTCAGCCAAGGCACGCCCGTGATGGCGCCATATACCATGTTTTCATGGTACAGGGTGTTATCAGCCAATATTGTCATGCTGCTCTTCTATCGTGATGCCAACAGGAGTGGATAATGGATAAACAACGGAAGTGATAGAATACAGAGCCATATTTCATGGACCCCTCTCATGGACATTCAGGATCTGAACCTCAGCCGGGAGCAGGCAACCCCGCTCTATCTGCAGATATACCAGCGTTATTGCCATGCCATCGCGAGCGGAGCCTTGAACGCCGGTGACCGTGTGCCCTCGGTGCGCAGTCTGGCAAGCGAACTCAACCTTGCGCGCGGCACGGTTGAAATGGCCTATCAGATGCTGATCGGTGAAGGGTATCTGATATCCCGCGGTGCCGCGGGCACTGTGGTTGCCGCCGGGCTGAACAGGCTCGTCGAGGCGCCACCCTCTCCCCGACCCGCCGCCGCGCCTGCGCCGGTTCAGGGGATCCCTCACAGCGACATCCTGCCGTTCCAGCTGGGTGTGCCCGCGCTGGATCTGTTCCCGCGCAAGAGCTGGGCCCGGCTTGCCACCCGGCATCTGCGCAATATGGAGATGGTGACGCCGGATCCGGCCGGGCACCCGGCCCTGCGCCGCGCCATCGCCACCTATCTGGGCATTTCACGGGGGATCCGCTGTAGCCACGAACAGGTATTCATCACGGTTGGTTATCGGGGGGCGCTGGATCTGGTGTGCCGCGCCCTGCTGCGAGCGGGAGATCTGGGCTGGTTTGAAGAGCCAGGCTATTTTCATGCGCGCCAGTTTTTGCAGCAGGCGGGCCTGCGGTTGCACCCGGTGCCCGTCGACATGCACGGCATGGATGTCAGCCAGGGTGAGCAAACCGCCGACGAGGCCCGGTTTGCGGTGGTCACCCCCACTCACCAGAGCCCGATGGGGGTGGCCCTCAGCCTGCCGCGTCGACTGGCGCTGCTGGAGTGGGCGGAGCGGCGCCACGCCTGGATCATCGAAGATGACTATGACAGCGAGTTTCGCTACCACGGCCGGCCCTTGCCTCCTCTCAAGAGCCTGGATCATCAGGGGCGCGTGCTCTACACGGGGACCTTCAGCAAGGTGCTCTACCCCGGCCTTAGGCTGGCCTATCTGGTGGTGCCCGAGGCGCAGGTCGCCCGTTTTCGCGAGCTGGTGGCGCAGTTGCCCGGCGCGGGTAATCCGGTGCTGCAGGCCACCCTGGCAGACTTCATGGATCAGGGGCATTTCACCCGTCACCTGAGCAAGATGCGCAGAGTCTATGCCGAGCGGCATGGCTATCTGGTCGATGCCTTGGCCACCCGCCTGGGCGACCGGTTGCGGGTGCAGCCGCAGGCTGGCGGGATCCAGCTACTGGCGCAGGTTGCCGGGGGCGTGACGGATCAGCAACTGGTCGAGGTCGCCCAAGCCAATGGGCTGGCATTGCACGCCCTGAGTAGCTGGTACATGAACCCGGCGCAACAAAGGGGGGTGATGATGGGGTTTGCCAACTTTGCCAGCGCAGAGCAGGCCGATCGGGCCGTGCAGCAGCTGTTGTCCCTGTGGCCGGCAGAGTGAGCGCCATCCTTGGGTGATGCACTTCCTCGGCTTGTGAAGAGGAGGAGTTACTAGGCGTTGTCTGCCACATGGCAGAGGTCATGAAGAGGGCTCCCGCGGGAGCCCTCTTGTCATTGTGCCTGTTGTATTCAGCCCGGCAGCCGCACCGGGCGCAGGGCGAGAATGGCCCCTCCAAACAGCAGCAGGGCCAGCAGGGCCATAGCCATGGGGCCGGCGCTGTAGGCAAAGCCGGCGACGGCGGACCAGAGCGCCACCCCGAGGTGCATCAGGGTCATGGCCAGCGACATCAGCATGCCGCGCTGGGCCGGGGCAAGCTGGGCGATGTAACCCTGCAGCGCCGGCGAGCCGATGCCGCCGGCCAGCGCCCACAGGCCCAGCGGCAGGGCGAGGCTGGCCAGGCTGCCGGCCGGATAGAGGTAGAAGAAGGCGCTGACCAGGGCGCACACCACCAGGGCGCCGCGCATCAGGGGGCGGCCGCTCTCCACATAGCCGGCCAGGCGCGGCATCAGCACGTTGCCGACCACGCTGATCACGCCAAGGGCGCCGTAGAGCAGCCCCACCGACCAGACGGGCAGCCCCTGGCTGTCGTGCAGGTGTTGGCCAACCAGGTTGAACAGGCCGATACCGCCCCCCAGTCCCAACCCCATGGCAAGCAGGGCACCGAGTGCCCCCGGAATGGCCAGTACCGAGCCCTGCGGCGCGGGGTGCGTGCCGCTGGCATGCACTTGCGGCGTGCGCACCGTGAGCCAGGCCAAGGCTCCTGCCACGGCCCAGGCGCAGAGGCCGAGCACGATGAAGGGGGTGCGCCAGCTACTGAGCTGGGCCAGCAGGGCGCCCACCGCCGGGCTCGAGATCATGCCGAGGGTGAGCCCCGACTGTACCCAGGCGATGCGCTTCATGGCATCGGCCGGCGCGCCGTCCGCCGCCATGGCGAAGGCGATGGGGAGCATGCCAGCGCTGGCCAGCCCGGTGATCACCCGGGTCGCCAGCCCAACCTCGAAGTTCGCCACCAGGCCGGTGGCCACCGAGGCGGCACCAAACAGCAGGGAGGCCGGCAGCATCACCCGCAGCCGGCCGTGGCGATCCGACAGGCCGCCGAGCAGGGGGGCGATGAGTGCCAGCGCCACGCTGTAGGCGGTGATGAACAGGGTCACCCGTTCCGGGGCGACCCCCAGCTCGGCGCCGATGGGGGCGAGCAGGGGGCCCAGCATCAGCTCATCGGCCCCGACCAGAAATGCAATCAAAAACAGCAGTACTTTCAGTAACATAATTTTTATTCCTTAAGCTTGGGTCGACACGGCGGCGAACTGCTGGATGTCCACCACCCGATCCGGCCAGTCGGCCACAAAGGCCGGCTCGTGGCAGACGGCGAGCACGCTGCCCGGGTAGTCGCACAGGGCCTGGCGCAGGGCGGCCTTGGTGCCGGCATCCAGGTGGGTGGTCGGCTCATCCAATATCAGCAGATGAGTGGGCTGCAGCGCCAGTCGGCACAGCTTGACCCGGGTCTGCTCGCCGCCGCTCAGGGCACTGATGGGCTGGATGGCCAGCTTGCCGCCGATGCCAAGGCGCGCCAGCTGCTGGCGGGCCCCCTTGTCATCCAGCCCGGGGGCGGCCGCCTTGACCAGAGCCAGCGGGGTGACCGCGGGGTCGGGCCAGTGCAACGCCTGCTCGAAGTAACCCGACTTGAGGCCGGGGGCCAGGGCCAGTTCACCGGCGAGCGGGGCGAGGCGGCCGGTCAGGGTGTTGAGCAGGGTCGACTTGCCGATGCCGTTGAAGCCGGCGATCACCACCTTCTCGCCGCGGCGCAGCTGCAGGCTGAGCGGCGCCAGCAGGGGCTGGTGGTAGCCGATCTCCAGCTCGCTCGCGGTCAGCAGTTGCGGCTGGCCCCCCTGGGCGGCGCGAAAGCTGAGGGTGACCGGTTTGGCCTGCTCGGGGGCCGCCAGTCGCTCGATGCGCGCCAGCTGCTTCTTGCGGCCGTTGGCGATGCTGGCGTTGACCCCGGCCCCGTTCTTGGCGATGAACTGCTCGAGCCTGTCGATCTGCCTCTGCTGGGCCTGGTATTGACGGGCGTGCAGCGCCTCGGCGGCGCCCTTCTGGGCCAGCGCCTGGTCGAGGTTGCCGCGATAGGTGTGGATCTGCTGGCGGTCGATGTCGGCGATGGCGGTGGCGATGCGATTGACGAAGGCGCGGTCGTGGGAGACCACCAGGAAGGCGCCGGGGAAGCGCTCCAGGTAGCCCGCGAGCCAGTCGACGTGAGCCGTGTCCAGATAGTTGGTCGGCTCGTCGAGCAGCAGCACCTCCGGCGTGCGCAGCAGCAGGCCGGCCAGCATCACCTTGTGGCGCTGGCCGCCGCTGACATTGGCGAGCAGGGTCTGCATCCCGAGCTGGGTCAGGCCGAGGCCGGCCGCCACCTCGTCGATGCGCGGATCTAACTGGTAAAAACCCTGGCTCTCCAGGTGCGCCTGCAGATCGGCCGCCCGGGCCAGCTGCCGCGGCCCCAGTTCGGGGTCGGCGTAGAGGGCCAGCATCTCGGCTTCCGCTTCATAGAGATCGGCGAACACCGACTGCAGGTAGCCCCGCAGGGTGAGGTGGCCATCCCGCGCGGCGTGCTGGTCGAGATAGCCTGCCTTGATGCCGGGCTGCCAGAGGATGTCGCCGCCGTCTGGCAGGCGCTCCCCCTGGATCAGCTGGAGCAGGGTGCTCTTGCCGGCACCGTTGTGGCCGGTGAGGCAGACATGCTCGCCGGCGTTGAGACGAAAGCTCGCCTGCTGGTACAGGGTCTTGTCGCCGATGTGGTAGGTCAGGTTGTGGATAGTGAGCACACTCATGGTTGTAACATCCATAAAAAACGGGGGGCAGGTACGCGACGTACCGGCCCCCCGTCTCAGCAAGGTGAAACGCTGCCAAATGGCAGAGACAAAAAGGCCGGCGATGAAGCATCTCGCCGGCCTGTGTCTCCTGTTTTCATCAGATGCGGGGCAGCCTCCCAAAGAGAGGGCATTCGCGCAGCTGATGAAGATTCAGTCGATGGGCTTCGGGCAACACTTCATCGTGTTAGTGCACGGAGCACAGCCTCCTGACCGAGCATTTGAACAGGATGTACAACATTGAAAAGCAGTCCTACAAAAATTCTGGTCGCAAAATACCCAGAATTTGCCGGTGAGTCAAATCTGCGACCCCCGCGCTACTCGTGGTGCAGGGTGATGCAGTCCAGCCCGCCGCTGCCGCGCAGCAGGGCCTCCGCCTGGTTCAAGCCGTCCCGTCGGTTGCTGGCAGCCTGCCCCACGAAATAGGGGGTGAGTCCGGCCATCTCGCGTTGCAACCAGGCGGCGAACGCCTGATTGAGGGGGGTTATGCTGGCGGCATTGGTGATGTAGAAGGGCTGCTGACGGGTGCCCATGATGCCGTTCATCCAGTTCACCGGCCGTTTGCCCACGCTGAAGGCGCCCGGGGTAGCGATGGGGGTCAGGCCGGCATCGCGCAGTTGCTGATGGATGAGGGCGTGGATCTTGTGCCAGCGCTCGCCCTGCTGGCGTAGGTCGGTCACGCTCTTGGCCAGTTCCTGCCGCTCGCTGTCGCTCAGGGTGGCATCGCTGGCCAGCACCTGTTCGATCAGTGCCGCGCTGGCGGCGTGATCGTTGAAGAGGATGCGGCCGTCGGCCAGCGGGCGCATGGCCATGTCGAGGTGGAAACCGGGCTGGGCCAGGATCACCAAATCCCGCTCGGCCACCTTGAGCTCCTGCGCCATCAGGCGCTGGCTGATGGCCATCATGGCGAGGAAGCGGCGGGTCTGGTGCGCTTGCTCGGCCTCGGTCAGCCCAGTTCGCTGATAGCCGCCGGCCTGCAGCATGCGGCCAAGCCGGGTCAGGGTGGCGGCATCGGCCGCCAGCGTCTGCAGCGCATCGGATATCTGCTCATCGCCGAAGTCGGCGTGCAGCCCGGCGGTTACCACCAGGCCTGCGTACTCCCGTTTGAGCTGGGCCAGCAGGTCGAAGGAGGCCGGCAGCGGTTGGCCGTGGATGGCGCGATAGCGCTCGGCGATGCGATCCCCTTGCTGCGTGCTCAGAAACATGCGCTGCTCCGCCGCCTGGCGGGTCGCCCAGTTCACCTCGGACTGAGCCAGCTCGGCTTTGGCGCGCGCGGTTCTGGCAAAGGCGTGGCGCTGCGGCTCATCGAGCCCCTGTGGCAGCAGGTTGGCCGCCTCCAGCAGGATGAGGTCCACTTCGGTGTCATGGCCCTTCTGGAAGGTATGGGGGCTGCCCAGCCACTCCTCTTCGCTGAGTTGCAGCCGAAACTCGCCGTCGCGTTCCATCTTCTGCTGGCGGGTGGCGATGCGCTCGCTATCCAGCCGGCTGTGGTGCAGGGTGGTTTGCAGCAGGGCGTCGCGACCGATCAGGGCATAGGGGGTACCGTCTGGGCGCTGGCCGGTCAGCATGTTGCCGCCATCGATGATGGAGAAGGTGGGGATGAGCTCGTGTCCCTGCGCCTCGGCGAAGCTGTTGGCCTGGGAGAGCATGTAATCATCCAGCCCCTGGGAATCCTGGCTGCCGAGGCTGTGGTGCCCCTCCTGCTGGGCCTCCGGGCTTTGCTCGGTGAGGGCGGTGACGAAGGCGTGGTAGCGCCCCTTGTCGGCCAGCGGCGCCTGGGGACGGAAGACGAGGGCGCCATCGCGCGACAGCCACATGTTGTCCTCGGTCCAGGCGTACATGTCAGCGTGGGTGCTGACCGAAAAGCTCTGTTCCCTGCCGATCTGCTCCAGCTCCGCCACCAGTTCCGGCTCGGTCTGGAGGGGCAGGTGGAGCTGGTGGATCCGGTTGCCCAGATCGTCCTGGGCCAGCTGGAAGCTGCGCTCGAGAGCGGGGGAGTGCTGGCCGTTAGTGAGGGCGGGGTCGTCCGGGAAGAGCAGAGGGGCCGCCATGGCCGAGTGGAACCAGAAGAGGCTGGAGATGGCGAGTGCCACACCGGTTTTGCGCATGATGATGTCCTGTTGTTATGGCGGGTTGGTGCCCGCAAGCCTGAACGTCGGCGTACGGCGCTGCGCCGCACGCTTCGGATGGAAACCATAAGGAGCTCGCCAAGAACCACAAGGGCGCAAATCTGAATTGACTTTTAACCCAGACTAAACCGCGTTGAATATATTCACTTGATGACAAACGAGTCTTTTTTGATGCTGCTTATTTCCAGCAAAAACAGGGTGTTGCACTATTTCAATTGTCGATAGCGAGGTCGGGTCGGATATTTCAAAGCGGTGTCGTACGAGCCGTTAAATGCGAAGTTTTTAAGTGAGTAAATCGCCGGTGCGGGTCGGCCAGGTCAGCGGGAGGGGAATAACCAGGGGGAGGCACAGGGGCCAGCCCCCTTGACGAAGGCTGGCGCCGAGTCAGGGAGTGCCCGTTACTCCCTTGCTTGCAGCAGCCAGGCCGCTGCCTGATAGGGGGCAAAGGTGGCGGCGGGCTGCCCCGGGTAGTTGCTGATCAGCAGGGTGGCACCAGCTTCCAGCTGGTCAAGGTGTGGCATGACCAGGGGGTGGTCAGTGAGGTTGGCGAGCAGCAGCAGGGTGTGCCGCCCTACGCTCGCCGGACCCTGCCAGCGGCGGCGATAGCCGATGCGCTCCGGGTCATCCCCATCCAGCAACTCGAAGTCGCCGTGACGAATGACGGGGTGCGCCTTGCGCAGGGCGATGAGCTGGCGATAGCAGTGAAACGGCGAATCGGGGCGGGCCAGCTGCTCGGCGGCGTTGATCTCGATGTGATTGGTGTTGAGGGCAATCCAGGGGGTGGCTGTGCTGAAGCCCGCGCGGGGGCCGGCATCCCACTGCATTGGGGTGCGGGCGTTGTCGCGGCCGATGGCATCGAGGCGCCGACTCAGCTCGGCAGGGTCCAGCCCCGCCTGGCTGGCGCGGTAGTTGATCGCCTCCACGTCGCGCAGCTCGCCCGGCTGCCAGTGACGATTGGTCATGGCGAGCTCCTCCCCCTGATAGATGAAGGGGGTGCCCTGCATCAGGTGCTGCACCATGGCCCACAGTTTGGCGCTCACTTCGCGCCACTCGGGTCTGTCATCGCCAAAGCGGGAGACGGCGCGGGGCAGGTCGTGGTTGCCGAGAAACAGGCTGTTCCAGCCTCGGCCATGGAGCCCCTGCTGGTGGCGGGCCATGGCCCGCTTGAAGGTGAGGGGGTCGAAGCGGGAGGTCCACTTGTCACTGCCGAGCCCCAGGTGCTCGAAGTTGAACACCATGCTGAACTCGCTGCCATCGGGGTTCGAATAGTTCTGCATATGGGCAAGATCCGCCGACCAGGTCTCCCCCACCGTGATGATCCCCTGGCCGCCGAAGCTCTCGGCATTGAGCTCGCGGATATAGTCGTGCAGGCGGGGGCCGTTGCTCATGGCAAGCCGGTCCCAATCCTTGCTCACCATGTCGATCACATCGAAGCGAAATCCCTTTACTCCTTTGCCCAGCCAGAAGTGGATCACCTCTGCCATCTCGGCGCGCACCACCGGGTTGTCCCAGTCCAGATCGGCTTGGCTCACATCGAAGTTGTGCAGGTAGTAGCGATTCAGCGCCGGCACGTACTGCCAGCCGCTGCCGCCAAAAATCGAGGTAATGGGGTGAGCATCGACAAAGGCCTGATCGCGAAACACGTAGTAGGCCTGATAGCGGGGATCGCCGGCCAGCGCCTGCACAAACCACGCGTGTTCGGTGGAGGTGTGGTTGGCGACGATATCCATCATGATGCCGATGCCGTGAGCGGCTGCCTCGGCGATCAGCTGCTCCATCTCGGCCAGGGTGCCGAAGGCGGGGTCAATGGCGCGGTAATCCGCCACGTCGTAGCCGTTGTCCCGTTTGGGGGAGCGATAGAGGGGAGTGAGCCACAGCATGTCGACCCCCAGGGTGGCCAGATAACCGAGCCGCTGGCGGATGCCGTTGATGTCGCCCATGCCGTCGCCGTCACTGTCCTGAAAGCTCATGGGATAGATCTGGTAGATGACGCACTGGTCGAGGGGGAGGGGCTCTCTGTTCATCCGCTTGGCCGGTTGGGGGAGGAGAATGTCTATCTTACGCAGATGAGCGGGAAGTCAACAGGGCAGGGAAAACCTTGAAAAGGGTTCCATTGGTGGCTGATTGTCAAAAGTGAGGGCAGGGTCACAACTGGGCCATCCCGAACCACGGGGGTCGGGATGGCACGGTACCCAGCGCGGATGCCGGGCAAGGAAAGCAGGCTATTGGGCGACCTTGGCCTGCTCGCTGCGCTGTTCCAGCTGGCGCTCTGCCTTGTCTTGCTGGCGTTCCGCTTGTGCTTCCAGCTCCTTGCCGAGGAAGTAGTTCAGGAAGGTGCGGATCACCGCGATGATGGCGAGACGAATGAGCTCCTCCTTGCTCGGCGCCACCGTGGTGGCCAGGATGTCGGCGGCGAGCTGGAACTCCAGCGCCAGAATGAGCCAGCTGCCGAAACAGAGCCGGATATGGGGAAAGCCGGGCTCGTGATCCCGCACCCGCGCCGCCAGCCAGAGGGTCTTGCCCAACCCTATCACCACACAGGCGATGGAGATGATCTCCAGCAGCAGCTGGAACAGCTCGACCCCGTGCATCATGCCCTCTCGCAGGCTCGCTATCTCAAACACTCGGGTCACCTCCCTGATTCAAAAGAGGACACTATTAACACATCGCTCGGCAAAGACCAATTGAAGTCACTTATGGCCTGTGGGTGAGATGAGCGGATGATTCAAAGTTGGGCTCCACTTGACCACTTTTTGTATGCACCGCACAATCCTCGCTCTTTCATCTAGTTAAATAGTTACGAGGCATTTGATGATGCAGACGCGGAACTCTGCGATTGGTATTGATCTGGGTACAACCAACAGTGCGATTGCTGTATGGCAAGATGGCAAAGCTTGTCTCATTCCCAATGCCCATGGTGAAGATCTGACTCCGTCGATCGTCTGCATCGGTGAGGACAATACCCTGCTGGTGGGCCAGGCGGCGGCCACACGCTTGTTGAGCGATCCGGCGAATACCGCCTCCCACTTCAAGCGTTTTCTCGGCAGCGAGCGGCGTTACCGACTGGGCAAGGATCAGTACACCCCGACCGAGTTGTGCGCGCTAGTGCTTGGTAGTCTGAAGTCAGATGCGGAAGCATGGCTTGGTCACCCGGTGTGTGAGGTGGTTATCTCTGTGCCTGCTTACTTTGGCGATCAACAGCGTAAACAAGTGCGGCTGGCTGCCGAGTTGGCCGGGCTTGATGCGGTGCGCCTTATCAATGAACCGACCGCCGCAGCCATGGCCTACAGCCTGCACGAGCAGCATAGTCGCCGTTTCCTGGTGTTTGATCTGGGGGGCGGTACCTTCGATGTAACCGTGGTGGAGTATCAGGACAACATCATGGAAGTGCGCGCCTCGGCTGGTGACAATCGACTCGGTGGCGAGGATTTTACTCAGGATCTGGTTGATGCGGTACTGGATCTGCTGGGTACCGACCGTAGTGACATGCCACTGGCGCAGCTCGGCCAAGTCTATCTGGCGTGTGAGCGAGCCAAGCGTCATCGCAGTGGCACTGGTCTGGTCGTAGAGCTTGGTGGTGAGTTGAACCGCACCCTGACTTTCTCCGAGTTCGATTTGGCCGGCATCTGGCGCGAGACGCTCAGTCGCCTGCGTAAACCGCTCAGCCAGGCACTCTCAGATGCGCGCTTGCGTCCAGAGGAGGTAGATGAGCTTATTTTTGTCGGTGGAGCGAGCCGCCAGAGCGAAGTGCAGCAAACTGCAGTGCGTCTGCTGGGACGATTCGGCCGTCACGAGTTGGATCCGGATCGGGTAGTGGCAATGGGGGCCGCCATTCAGGCTGCCTGCCGTCTGCGCGACAGCGCGGTCGACGAGCTTATCATGACCGATGTTTGCCCCTTTACCCTCGGGATTGCGGTCACTCAGGGCGATCAGGTCGGTGTGTTCAGCCCAATTCTCGAACGCAATACTGTGGTGCCGGCTTCGCGAGTCGAACGCTATCACAGCGCACATGAGCAGCAAAAAGCGGTATGCATCAGCATCTATCAGGGTGAGCGCTTCTGGGTGCGGGAAAACCTGCACATAGATGATCTCGAGATTCCGCTGCCGACCGGCAAGGGGATTCAGCAGGTGGACGTGCGTTTTAGTTACGACATCAACGGCATGCTGGAGGTGGATGTAACCCTCGCTGGTACCGGAGAGCAGTTCCAAAAGGTGATCGACAGAAGTCCGGCCGGCGTAACCGAGGAGGGAAAGCGGGAGAGCCGCGAGCGGTTGGCTCGCCTCAAGTATCATCCGCGCGATGCACTGCCTAATTTGACCTTGAGCGAGCGGCTGGCGCAGCTCTACGAAGAGAGCCTTGGTGACGAGCGGCAACAGGTAGAACAGTGGTTGCTGCAGTTTGAACGGGTCCTGGCCAGCCAGGACCCGCAGCTCATCCGTTCATTTCGAGAGGAGATGAATGGCCTGCTCAAGCAGTGGCACTAGTGTGCTAGTCGAGGATGTCGCCAAGCGACATCCTGCCCTGCTGGTAGAATTCCCTTGGCCATCCCCGGCGTAGCGCACCAGGCCTTATGCGAAGGCTCATATAGAGGTGGCCGAGCCATAGCGGAACGGCCAGCCAGGCGCTGTTGATGTAGAACGCGAGGGCTATCCAGATCAGACTCCAGCTCAGGTAATTTCGAGTGGTACGCTGACATGTCTGGGCCCGACAGATGTGCCACATCAGATAGAGGTTCAGGAACAGCATTCCTATCATATCTTGGCCGAGCGAATAATAATCGGCCCAGTATGGAGAGCCGGAAGTGAGAACCTCGATCACGGACGGTTCCAGTGGAAACACGAAGTAGGGCAGGATGGCGGTTAGCACGCTGACAAACAGCAGTTGCGCTCCGCTGTGCATCCTAAAGCGTTGCTTCGCGTGGTGCCGATCGTGCTCCAGCTGATCGTTCAGCTTATCCTCCAGATACACCAACAGCAGAGATACGGCCTCCTGTTGTGGCTGGGTGAGATCGGCCTGCTGCTTGTAGATGGGGTCTAGTTGTCTGGCCTGAAACCCCTGCTCGCTGAAGTCGTGTGCCAGCATGCCGAGCCCGTAACAGATCGGATAGACAAACTTGGCTGATACGGTATCTGGAGTGCTGCGCTCCAGTGAATCCAGCGTAGGGAAGTGTTCGCGGCTCTGCCACAAATAGGCATAAATCAGCGACTCCTCGGTATAAGGGTAAAAGTCTAAATCGAACCCCTGCGCGCTGCGCAGAGCCATCAGCCGCTCGTGCAGGGGGGTGAGCAGATAGCTGTAGGCGTTATTGCTCTCCTTGTGGCAAAGCAGCAGGTTCCACAACACTATGGTGCTGGCGAGATCCGGATCGTTATCAAGACGTCGGCCGATCAGGGCCGCGAGAGCCGGTAATTCACTCTCTTTGGCTCGCTCTAGCAGCGACTGATCGCTCACTTCGGATCTACGTAGCAGATCGGTCTGGTTGCGAAGCTCTTGCGACAGCATATATTGCTCTGGCCAGCGAGCACATGCAGTAACGATGGCAGCCTGATAGACGGTGGGCTGAGCTGAGAGGCGCAGGACGGTGGAAAGCGGAGTGTCATCCTGATTGGGCGGCAGTCTGCCCATGGCGCAACGTACTGCGTCAAGGTGTTGTCTCGGCGTCCAGGCATAGGCGTAATAGAATTGTGCCCAGCGAAAACAGCCGCTCCATCCCTCACCATGCCAAGCATCGCCAAGACGTGTGTTGCAGTGAATGCGTTGGTGGGAGAGGCGAGCTCCAAGATGCAGCCCTTGGATGATTTGCTCTTGCCACCCTTCGTCATTGGCGCGCTGAACTACTGCATTGAACCACTCATCCGGCATCAGCGGATAGCGGCGCAGGCAGGAGATCCACTGCTCCGGAGATGCACAGGCAATCTGTGCAGCATTGGGTGGCGTGATGTTCAGCCAGTCATCATTGCCATATTGATCGAACAGCACGTCCAGTAGTGGTAACTCGGGGCGCTCGGCCAGCTTGCGGCGAGCATGGCGTTGCAAGAGACGGGAAACAAATTGCCAGCCGCCTTCGGCGTCGGCTAGTTCGGGTTGGGCAAGCGCAGTTTCCAATGATGACCAAGTACCAAATTCACTGCTCCACCAGAGGCGTGCCAGCGCACCGCGAACGCCAGGCATCGACTCTAGCGCTAGCGTGGTGAGTGGTACCTCGCCAATGTCCAGCATCTGATCATGCAACCACTCCTCCATTGGGTTGGATTGTTGCCATGGCAGCATCAGCCACTGCGGCTCCCAGAAAGCGCTGCGTGTCGTGGGCCAGTGACTGGAACGGGCCAGGGCTTGTAGCCAACGTGCCAGCTCCTGGTCGCTGTTGATGTACCAGTGGATGAGGTGGTTGGCGAGCAACGCTTCGTGTTCTCGCTCTTCCAAGGCCTTGGCTACCTGCATCACCAGTTGTTCCTTGCCACAACGCAGGGCTGAGTCGGAGAGCAAATCCCAGTCATCCTCATCTAGTTGCTCTTGTTCGAGCAGGGAGAGGGTGAGTGAGAGGCGGTGGGTGATATCGCCGTCGTCACCGGCTGCACGTAGGGCTCGCAGTTGCAGGCGTAATAGAGCCGGGTGATCGCCGACGATCGGTATGGCGTAGTGATAGATGATCCCCAGCACACTGTTGCGGTCGCCAGCCTCCAGCGAAAGTAGCAGTGGTTGATAAAAGGACATTACTGCACGCTGGCGAGCATGGTCGAGAGTGGCAAGCCACTCCAGCGGTGCCGGAACAGGCGCCTTGCGCCACCAATCGAGAAATTCGCCTTTTTTCTGGATATCACCGCTGCGGCGCAGCAGTGCCGCCCAGTCAAGTGCTTGCCATAGCCGCTCGATTAAGGGAGAGGGCAACCATTGCCATTCGAAGATATGTTGTAATACTTCGTCCGACAGCTGGCTTTGCTGCACCAGCGAGAGCGATTGCAGTGACGCCAGCCACTTGTCCCACTCGTCGGACACAAATCGTCGGCTGGCATCGCCCAGCAGCGCAAGCAGATTTGTGAGTTCGGGGGCTGCGGCTGGACGTACCAGCTCGACCGGTAGCTTGGTGGAGTCATTCATCGTCGGGCGTGGGTGGCTGGCTTCTTCATAGGCTTCACGCAGCAGGCGGAATCCCTCCGGGTCATCCTCCGGATGGCAGTCACGCAGCTTGATGTGGTAGGCACGCTTGATTGCGGCCAGATCGTCGGTCTCTTTGATCCCGAGTCGTTGCCAGATATCCATTATTTATTCCTGCGGCTCGCTATTTAAGAGGTCAATTAGGCTCTGGGGTTGCTCGATATCCGGCAACGGTACGTCATACCAGCTCTGTCCGTGGATTGGGTTTTCGGGATCCTGAAGCGCATCGGCCAGCATTGAACGCATCTGCTTGGCTATCCAGCCGTACAGCAGCTCATGTGCTGCCTGTTCCGGATCATCGTCCTCGTGGCTGTACCGCCAGAGACAGCGACCGGCATACCATGCCTGAGTGTATTGCAGCCAAGACTTGTAGCGCCGCCGTGCCTGATAGGCGAGCTGATTGTGGATGAAGCAAAACTCCTCTTCACTGACCCAGCCATAACGCAGCCCTTCACGAGTGAGGTAAGAGGCGCGACCATAGTCCCAGGCCTGTATACCGTGGGCGCCAATATAGGGCGCAGTGCGGGCTACGAAATCGAGCGAGGCTCGCCTGTGTGTGGTCGACGCATTATCGCGTTGCGTCTGCCATTGGCTCCGCTGCATGCAATGAAAGGAGGCGTACTCTTCCAGCATGAGGTGCCCGTGGCACTCGCCATATGCCAGCTCGCGGATCTGTCGGTGCAGATCGAGGCGGTTCTCGATATTCCAGTCTTCTGCGAGAGTGGAGGGATCGACAAGACCTTCCCGCAGCGAGGTGGGTTTTAGGTATTCGCGCCACTCTTTCTGAAAAGCGATTTGGGGCGAAGTGAGGGTCAGCCACCACTTCTCGTGGGGGGCAAGGGCCGCATTGTCTAGCATAGTCTTGGAAAAGCTGCGATTGGAACAGGTTGTAGACTATAAGGTTGCAAGAGAAAGGATGCAATTGCGGCTGGTTTGCAGTTCACGAGTCAGCAATGTAGACACAGTGAGCACTAAGGCGGCAACCCTACTTCCTAGGCCTTACATAAAGGCATCTTGATATAGGTGAATTTAGATATCTTCGCGGACGCAGTTATTTCTGCCACTAACGTATGAGTCATGGTTGTTAGTTGGTATTTACATCCCAACGAATTTGAATCCAATGACATAGAGCGTCGGCAGGGTGGGGTAGATGTCACGGATCACCTGTTTGAGCTCGGGCAGGGTCATGTTCTCCTGGCGGGCGTGCTCGTCATTCAGTTCATCGAAGGCGACTGCCTTGACCGACAGCACCTCTATGATGCCAAAGGGCTGGTGCTCCGGGTTGGTGAACAGGGCCAGACATTGGCCGGGTTGCCAGTTGGCCTCGCTCTCGTCGCGGATGGTGATGGTCTTGCGGCCGGCCTGGATGTCGGCGACGAAGCGGCTGAAGAAGGTGAACTCGGGATGGGTCGACATGGCTCTCTCCTGACAGGATGAATCGAAATGGGGTGAATGGAAATCAAAGGTCGAGATAGGCGCGCAGCCTGGCCAGATCGGCGATGACGGGACCGTCGGGGCCATCGGCGACGATGCCCTGTTCGATCAGCTCCTTGAGGGCGCGCCGGTAGACCCGCTCGGTGGTACCGAAGCGTGCCGCCTCGTGGGCCCGCTTGCGCGAGCCGAGCATGGGGGTGCGCTGGCGCTCGCGCCACAGCTCGAAGGCGATGTTGTAGGCGATGGGATGCAGCAGCCGGCTGGTGGTGATGTCCAGGGTATCCAGATAGTCGCTGGCGAGTGCCGCGGCGAAGAAGAGGGTCAGCTCGGGCTCGGCCAGCAGCCGCTTGGCCAGCTTATCGGCGCAGATGACGGCGGCGTCCAGCTCGGTCTCGGCCACCACGCTCCACTGCACCGGGGTGGCGCTGAAGAACTCCATCTCGCCGAAGATCTGGCTATGGCACTCGATTTCGCCGAGTTGAAACAGTCGCCCCGAGTGCACCGCACTGTTGAGGGAAATGCGGCCCTGCGCCACCAGATAGAGGTGCTCGCACTGCTCCCCCTGGCGCATGATGGGCTCGCCCGGCAGGTAGCGGCGAGAATAGAGGGTGCAGGCCGTCAGCGCCGCGGCAAAGCGCGGTTCGAGTGCGGCAAGCTCGGCGTGAAAGCGACCGAGCGGATAGGGTTGTTGCTGCATGGGGAAGGCCCGGCTTGACGAGGGTCATGAGGCTAGCAAGAGCGGGGGCAGGATGCCAGCGCTGGTGCCCCCGAATGTGCCGGGCTTAACGTTTTGCCGGGACCGTTGCGGCCCCGGCAGACCCGCTCTATTGGGTCAGGGCGTGGAGGGCCGCGGCGATGGCCAGCTGCTCGCCGGTCATCATGGCGGCTTCGCTGGCTGCATAGTCGCTCACCCCCGCTTGCACGTCCTGCTCGAAGGCCACCACGTTGCAGAGCACGGCGGCTACCCGCACCTTGCGCAGGCGCCCCACGGCGAGCAGGGAGGCGGTCTCCATGTCCGCCCCGAGCACCCCGCGGGCGTGCCAGTAGCGACACACTTCCTGCTCGTCATCCCGATAGAAGCTGTCGTGGGATCGCACCAGACCGTGCCAGTGAGGCTGGCCGCTGGCGCCGAGATGGGCGAGCAGGGCAGCCTGCAGGCGGATATCGGCGCAGGCGGGGTACTCGGGGGGCAGGTAGGCCTGCGAGGCGCCTTCGCTGCGCACCGCTCCCTCCACCACGATAAGATCCCCCAGCGCGACCTCATGCTGCAGGGCGCCGGCGGAACCGACCCGGATGAGGGAGCG
Organism: Aeromonas sp. s3; assembly: GCF_040907805.1. Taxonomy (NCBI): domain Bacteria; kingdom Pseudomonadati; phylum Pseudomonadota; class Gammaproteobacteria; order Aeromonadales; family Aeromonadaceae; genus Aeromonas; species Aeromonas sp. s3. The sequence goes on along the minus strand of NZ_JBFOCQ010000012.1, from coordinate 3,479 downwards.
GGCGCCCGCCTGCACCAGCTCCTCCAGTGCGATGACGGCGGAGGCGCCACCGATGCCGGTGCTGCACACCGTGACGGGCAGCCCTTGGTAGCGACCGTTGATCAGGCGAAACTCCCGGTGCTGGCCCAGCACATCACACTCATCGAGCTGGCCGGCAATGCGGTCGACCCGGGCCGGGTCGCCGCACAGCACCACCCGTTCGGCGATCTGGTCCGGGCGGCATTGCAGATGGGGCAGCAGGCTCATGCGATTACTTCCTGTTGCGGACGTTTGGCGCTGACCATCCACAGGCGTGTGCCGTTGGCGGCGATGAACAGCAGGATCAGGTACTCAAGGGACATGGCATAGACCCCCTGGGCGGCATAGACGCCGATGCTGATGATGTTGATGACCACCCAGAGGATCCAGTTCTCCACGTACTTGCGGGTCATCAGGATCTGGGCCACCACGGAGAGCACCGTCATGCTGGCATCCCAGAAGGGGAAGGCATCGGGGGAGGGCTCGGGCGTGGCGAGGTTGGCGCCAAACAGGTTGAGCAGGGCGACCGAGGTGCGTGCCAGGGCGGCGAAGACCGGGTCGATATAGAGGGTCAGCAGGGCGATGGCCAGCACGCTCACGGCGGCGGTGGCGACGAGCTTGGACTTGCTGAGCCAGCGGATCTGCAGGGTGTCCCCCTGGGCGTTGGCCGGCCGGGTCCAGGCGTACCAGCCATAGAGGTTGGCGCAGAAGAAGAACAGCTGCAGCAGCAACAAGCCGTAGAGCTGGATCTGGAAGAAGATGATGGCGAACAGGCTGACGTTGATGAGCCCGAACAGGTAGTTGATGGTCTTCTCCTGGCTGGCGCACCAGATGCAGGCCAGTCCGAACAGGGTGCCGACGGCTTCGATCCACGACATGGCGTAGCCACCGCCCAGCGGTATGGTCACCAGGGTGTGATTGATGCTGAACCACTCGAATATGCTCATTTTCATTTCCTTGGAAAATAGGGGGAGTGAACCGGGCCTATTCTAGGGGCGGCGTGGGGGGCTTTGCAGGACTTTTGTCCGTGCAGGGCCGAGCCACCTCAAATAATGGACAAACCGCAAGCAACTTTAGGCCCCCGATGACACCCCGATATGCGATGATGCCCTGCCCTTTATTGACATGTCACAAAATGGGGATGAATGGGCTGTGGTCTGATGGAATCCCCCCGTTGCAGTCGGGGTGGTGTTGAACGAAAGGAGCGAGCGTGAATTCCGAGCTGGTCTGGGTCCTCTGCATGCTGGTGGGCGCCATTTATCTGTTTGTGAGCAACAGGGTCCGCATGGACGTGGTTGCCTTGCTGATCATCATCTTGTTCGTGCTGAGCGGCACCCTGACCCTGCCACAGGCGCTGGCGGGGTTCAGCGATCCCAACGTCATCCTGATCGCCGCCCTGTTCGTGGTGGGGGAGGGGCTGGTGCGCACCGGCATCGCCTATCAGGTGGGGGACGCACTGGTGAAGGTGGCCGGCAGCAGCGAGACCCGATTGCTGGTGCTGCTGATGGTGGCGGTCGCCCTGCTAGGGGCCGTGATGAGCAGCACAGGGGTGGTGGCCATCTTCATCCCTGTGGTACTGAGCGTGGCGAACCGGATGGGGATCCCGGCCGGTCGGCTGATGATGCCGCTCGGCTTTGCCGGCCTCATCAGCGGCATGATGACCCTGGTGGCGACGCCGCCCAACATGGTGGTCAACAGCGAGCTGATGCGCCACGACATCCACGGCTTCGGCTTCTTCGGCTTCACCCCCATGGGGGTCATCATCCTGGGGATGGGGATCCTCTACATGCTGCTGATGCGCACCTCTCTGGTACGTAGCGAGGAGGAGGGCAAGCACAAGCAGAGCGGACGCAGCACCATGCGCGATCTCATTCGCGACTATCGGCTGGCCGGGCGGGCGCGCCGGCTGGCATTGCGGCCCGATTCCCCCCTGATCGGCCAGACCCTGGACGAGCTGCAGTTGCGGGCCCGCTACGGGGCCAATGTCATCGGGGTGGAGCGCTGGCGCAAGTTCCGGCGGGTGATGGTGACCGTCTCTGGCGTCACCGAGTTCCAGGCCAAGGATGTGCTGCTCATCGACATGTCCGACCCCGATGCGGACGTGCGGGAGTTCTGCAGCGAGGCGCGGCTCGAACCCATGATCCTGCGCGGGGAGTATTTTTCCGATCAGGCGCGGGAGGTGGGCATGGCGGAGGTGTCGCTCATCCCCGAATCCCGTCTGCTCGGCAAGAGCATCCGCGAAGTGGCGTTTCGCTCCCACTATGGCCTCAACGTGGTGGGGATCCGCCGCGCCGGCGAGGCGCTTGGCGGCAAGCTGGTGGACGAGGCGCTGCAGATGGGGGATACCCTGCTGGTGGTGGGCAACTGGAGCTTGATCCGCCTGCTGCAGACCCACAGCCGTGACTTTCTCTTGCTGGGGCTGCCGGCGGAGGTGGACGAGATGGCGCCGGCCCGCAGTCAGGCCATTCACGCCCTGATCGCGCTCGGGGTCATGATAGTGCTGATGGTGACGGATCCCGTGCCCAACGTGATAGCGGCGCTGATCGCCTGCCTGCTGATGGGCAAGTTTCGCTGCATCGACATGGAGAGCGCCTACAAGTCCATCCACTGGCCGACCCTGATCCTCATCGTCGGCATGCTGCCCTTTGCGCTCGCGCTGCAAAAGACCGGCGGGGTGGATCTCATCGTCGGCGCGCTGATCTCGGCGGTGGGGGAGATGGGGCCGCGGGTGATGCTGGCCAGTCTGTTCGCCCTGTGCGCCATCATCGGGCTGTTCATCTCCAACACCGCGACGGCGGTACTGATGGCCCCGATCGCGCTCGGCACGGCCCAGCAGATGGGGGTCTCGCCCTATCCGTTTGCCATGACCATCGCCATTGCCGCCTCGGCGGCCTTCATGACGCCGGTCTCCTCGCCGGTCAACACCCTGGTGCTGGGCCCCGGCAACTACAAGTTCGTGGATTTCGTGCGCATCGGCGTGCCCTTCACGGCGCTGGTGATGGTGGTGAGCGTCATCGCCATCCCCTGGTTCTTCCCGTTCTGACGACACACGTGACATGGCGGCCTGCGGGCCGCCTTTTTATTGCCCGCAGTAATCTGACATGAAAAGGACGGCATTAAGCGAAAGCCGGGCATGAGCGCCGTCGCAGAGGAGAGCACAAGGCCCAGCTATGGGAGGGGTTGCAGAGGTGCAATGGCATGGAGAGGGGGAGAAGAGTGGCAAACGCCGGATACAAAAAAACCAGCCTGGGCTGGTCTGTTTGGTACTGCTTTCGATGGTGCGGAAGGAGAGACTCGAACTCTCACGCCTAGGGCGCCAGAACCTAAATCTGGTGCGTCTACCAATTTCGCCACTTCCGCAAGAGTAATGGTGGCTATGACGGGATTCGAACCTGTGACCCCCGCATTATGAGTGCGATGCTCTAACCAACTGAGCTACATAGCCGTTTGTTGTCAACCAC
>NZ_JBFOCQ010000011.1:0-36258 GCF_040907805.1 Aeromonas sp. s3 | reverse complement strand
ACCAGCGGGGAAGTGACCCTGGCCCTGCTGGACAACGTCTGGCATGGCGACACCAGCAATGCAGATGACAGCGTGGCGCTGACCGTGGGGCAGGGCGTGCTGACCCTGGTGCAGACCGTGACCGACGCCGATGGCGATCGCGCCAGTGCGGCGGTGGATCTGGGCGCCAACAGCGTGTTCCGCTTCGAGGATGATGGCCCGAGCGTGACCATCAATGCGGTGGCGGACGGTGGTATTACTCTGACCACCCAGGATGCGCAGACCATCGGTGCGGCCAGTGACACGGCGACCGGCAGCTTTGCGGCGGCGTTCCTGGCAGCGGCGGTGCCGAACTATGGGGCGGACGGTCCGGGCACCACCACGGTGAGTGGCTACAGCCTGAGTGTGACCGACAGCAACAGCGGGCTGACCAGCAACGGGCTGGCCATCATCCTGACCAAGGTGGGTAACGACATTGTGGGCTCGACCACGGACGGGGAAGTGTTCCGTATCAGTGTGGCGAGCAACGGCACGGTGACGCTGACGCAGTCGGCGGAGTTGGACCATCTGCCGGAGGACGTGGACAACAGCAACGACAACAACCTCATCAGCCTGGCCAATGGCAAGGTGCTGCTGAGTGCGACCGTGACGGTGGTGGATGGCGACAACGACACCGCGACCGGGACGGTGAGTTCGGACCTTGGCGGTAATATCAACTTTGAGGACGATGTGCCGAGTGTAATCAATAATCTCACCGTGCAACTCGATGACGACGCCCTAGCCAACGGTATTCCGGATGGTCCGAATGACGATGACAATGCGGTAAACACTAACGGTATCCTCGCTCATTTCGGGGCTGATGGTGCAGGCAGTATGCAATGGCTGACCACTGGGGCACCGGCTGGGTTTACTTATGAAACTGATCCCACTGGCGCCCTGTTGGTCAAACAGGATGTGATCACAGTGTTGACAGTAACCCTGAACTCGGCTACCGGGGCGTATAGCGTGACGCAGAATGCGCCTATTCAGCATGCAAACGCTGAGCAGGAGAACAACCAGGTGTTTACCTTGAACTACCAAGTGATTGATGGCGATGGCGATACCGCGAGTGGCACGTTGGCTATCAATGTCGATGATGATTCGCCGGTGGCGGAGAACGACACCGCCATTGTTGCTGAGTCCAGTGGTAAGGATTTCAATGTTGCCTTTGTGTTGGATTCCAGCGGTAGTATCAGTAATAGCGAGTTCACTACCATGATGAACGCTGTGAAGGCGGCGGGGCAGGCATTGTTCAACGGTACCGATGGCGATGTGAAAATCACCATAGTGGCGTTTTCTTCGGACTCACTGGCATATGCTCCGGTGACATCGTTTGCTGCGTTCAATGCTTTAGTTGATGACATAATCGCCAATAGACCGTTTAACGGCGACACCGACTTTACCGATGCTATCCAGCAAACCATGGTGTCTTACACCCCAATAGAGGGTTGGAGCAACCAGGTTTTCTTTATCAGTGATGGCAACCCTAATGAGCAAACAGGTACAGGCGGCAACTCGCTGAGCAACACGACGGCAACGGCTTGGAACACCTTTGTCGATAGTAATGCCATCAACGTTACAGCTATTGGTGTGGGGGATGGTATTAACACCACCCGTTTGCAGGATGTCGATCTTGATGGCAGTGGCACCCCGATTCTGGTAACTGACTTTAGTGGCCTGATTAATACTTTGCTTGGTCAGATCTCGGGCAATTTTGTCAGCGGCAATGTTCTGCTTGGTAACAACAACGCAGTAGGTGGCGGCGACGATGATTCATACGGCGCTGATGGTCCGGGGCGGATCATGTCCATCAAGATCGATGGAACGACTTATTTCTGGGATGGAGTCTTGGATGGAGACCAGCAGCTAACTAACATTACGACGGCACTGGGTGGCAAGCTGAGTTTTAATTTCGCCACGGGCATCTGGGGTTACACCTCGCCACAAAGCGTTGCCGCGGATACCAGCGAAAGCTTCGAGTATGTGATCGTTGACAAGGATGGCGATCAAGCGAGCGCTACTCTGACGATCAACATCGAAGATGCTGCCCCGGTGATCGGTAAGGTGGACGAGGACGAGCTGACTGGCGGCATCACCGATGGAGACTCCCAGACGACGACCGTCTCAGGAAGCCTGGTTGAACTATTGATTGGTACGAATAGCGGCCTGTTCAGTCTGGATTCCACACCCAATGTCATGCCATCCCTGACCTCGGACGGAGTGACGGTGACCTACGGCTTCTCTGGGAATACCCTGACAGCGATGGCTGGTGCGGCAACAGTCTTCACCTTGGTGGTGCAGAGCAATGGCTCTTACACCTTTACCCTGCTTGGGCCGCTAGATCATCCGAATGCTAATGGTGATGACAACGAGCTTCTGACGCTGAATCTGACTGGGGCCATTCGCGCTTCCGATGGGGTCAACCCGCTGCCGCTGGCTGGTGATCTGCTAATTCAGGTAGAAGATGATGTACCGACTATCCAAGCCAGCACCAACTTGGTGTACTCCAACAGCAGCAACCCGGGCGGTGGCACAGGTGTTTTCGATTACAGCACTGGTGCGGATAGCCGCGGCACAGGGCCGTTCTCGTCGTCCGACTCGGATTTCAATGCCATCGGCTTGACGGGGACCGTTGGTGGCTCGGCCATTACGTCGCAATTGGTCACCTGGGTGTCGGAGAATGCTAGTTCGGCCACCTTTGATATTGAGTTCAATTACGCGCCTAATCCGGCCAGTCCAGGAATTACGCAGGAGGCAACCGGTACCCTGACCTTCGACAAGATCAACGGTACTTACACGGTATCACTGGATGAACCGATCGAGGGCTTCAGTGTTCTCAAAACCAGTGCCTCGTTAAGTATCACGGGCTACGCATCTGGTGGCAGTGTGCCGGATAACTCGCAGCCGGATGTGTCTGTGGCCAAGCTGGGCAATGATTTTTATGTCCAGTTCAGGGGGGTGGCAGAGCCCGGTGGGGGTACCGGAACAAACAATCTGCAAGCCGGTGGTGCCAACACCAATGTATTTGCTAATGGCGAGTTGTTTACTCAGGCATCTTCTTGGGTCAGCGTCTCGAACTCGGCGAACGGTGTGGGCGGGGATACCCTTGGTAAGGGTGAGGTGCTGGATTTAACATTCCACACTAGCAATCCAACCGGTACAGTCGTTGCCAACCCAGATGGCAGAGCGGAAGGTATCTTCCTGAAGTTCGACGGTATCAATAATGAAGACTTGGTTGTAGTACTGAAACTGATCGGCACCGGTGGTATAACCACCACACGGGCTCTGGTGATCAGCAACAGTGATATTGCTAAATCAAGTAGTAGTGCTGCAACTTTGGCCGCGCTGTTGGCTTACGGCATTACTCTGGATAACAACGATGGGGCCATTGTCATCGAACACAATGACTACAACGGTGTAGGTGAGAACTGGCAGATCTACGGCGCGCAGATCCTGACCAGTGTGGAGGGTATTACCACCACTACAGCGCTGAATTTCAATGCGGCCTTCGGTGATTCGGGTGGTTCATATACGACCACAGACTTCAGTAACCAGACCGACAGCGATGTTGTGAAGGTCTCTGATATCGGTTTGATTACTTCGGAAAATACCACACTGGATGCCGAGTTGGACTTCCAGGTCGGGGTTAAGGATGCTGATAACGATGCTACTTCTAACACCAATCTGCATGTAATCATTGAGGCTGGCTCCACCTTAACCGGGTCGGCGTTGGCGGATGTGATTCAGGGTGGTGAAGGGAACGACACGCTCTTTGGTTTGGCTGGTGACGATACGCTGATTGGTGGACTGGGCAATGACATTCTGATCGGTGGTTTGGGTGGCGATACCATGACGGGTGGTGCCGGTAGCGATACCTTCAAGTGGCTTGCTGGCGATGCGGATGGCAGTACCGACACCATTACCGACTTCACGCTGGGCAACCCGTCCAACGGGGGGGATGTGCTGGATCTGTCGGATCTGCTGGTCGGTGTCCCCTCGGGGTTCAACAACAATGATCTGGCCACGGTGCTCAACAACTATCTGCAGTTCGACACCACGACCAACAAGCTGACCATAGACACAAACGGATCGGCGAGTGGCGGCTCTCAATTGACCGTCCAGTTCCAGGGCAACCTGGATCTGGATCAAAACGGAGGGCTCACAACCAACCACGACATCATCAAGCAACTGCTGGATGACGGCAACCTCAAGGTTGATCCGTAACCAGTGAACGGGGCCGGGCCATGCCTGGCCCCTGTTTTTTGACTGAGGGGGCGGCTAAGATAGCGGCAGTACAGGAGAGGGTCACCATGCAGTCATTTAATTGGATCGATATCGATGGCATTCGCTATAGCTGGGACGGGCAGGGCAGCATTACCTGTACCGGCCAGTTTGGCTATCACGCCACGATGGCGGGTGATCGGATTGATGCGCTGGATCTGGAGAGCGATGATGGCGAGGTGGCGGGTTCACTGAATGTGGACTTTGCTGCAGCAACCATTTCCTTCACGCCGGCCCAGGGTGAGCAGCTACCTCATATGATGGTGCTGGTTGGCCATGAGCAGGGGGAGCAGGAGTATACGCTGCAAAGTCTGAGCGATATCAGCCTGCAGGATCTGCTCGGTCATTCCGACAACATCGACTGCGCCCCTCTGACGGTGGATATCATGGCAGACCCGGTCACCCCGCTTGCCGGACACGTTCTGTCGTGGGACTCCTTCCACTTTGATGATGATGTGCTGCTCAGCTCCCGCAGTGCCTCCCCCGTAACGGCTGGCCATCCGGAGCCGGCTGGCAGTGAGATCAGCATCAATATCGACATGACCAATCAGGTACTGGATCAGATCCCGCCGTTGCACGATATATGAATCCCATTCGGCGACGGGCATAATGACCTCACTCCAATAGATTGAGGTCTTTTTTTATGTGGCGTTCCCTTCTTACCCTGTCCGCTCTAGTGGTCAGTGCTCCCCTGTTTGCCATCGAAGTGCCGCAGGCTCCCCATCTGGTGGTGAGCGGCTATGCCGAGCAAAAAGCAGAGCCCGACATGCTGACCCTGAATGTCTCCGTGACAGCGCTGGAGAAACAGGGCATCAAGGCCAAACAGCAGGTGGATGGCAAGGTCGCCGCCTTCTTTGGTCAGCTCGAAGGCCTGGGCATCAAGCGCACTGACGTTGAGGCGGGCAATCTGGTGATCTCCCCGGAGTATCAGTATCCGCAGAACAAGAAGCCGGAACTGGTGGGTTATCGTGCCCAGCGTCAGCTGGCGGTCAAGCTCTATCAACTCGACAAGCTGAGCGAGCTGATGGACACCGCGCTCAAGGCCGGGCTGGAGTCCGTTTCCCAGATTGAATACGGCCTCAAGGCTCCGCAAGCCATGAAAGAACAGGCTCGCCTCGGTGCGGTTGAGGATGCCAGAAGCAAGGCAGAGTCACTGGCCAAGGCGTTTGGTATGAAGCTCGGCAAGGTTTACAGCGTCGAATATCGCAACAATACCCCCATGCCGATCTACAGCCGGGCCCTCAAGGCTGCCGCCATGTCGCCCGCCGCCGACATGATGGAAAACAGCTATCAACAGCAACAGATCAGTATTACCGACAACGTGGAAGCCGTCTTCCTGCTGGAATAATCCAGCGGCTTTCGCCCCTTGTATCTTCCAAGCCCGAGCCCAGTGTCTCGGGCTTGTTGCTTTCAGGGAGAAGCCTTCTTGCAAGCAGATTTTGCCGGGCTGTGACGGCCCGCTCTTGAGGCTGACCCGGCCCCAGGTCATCTGCATAGGTGAAGAGGGGGGGCCGATATGGATGTTGGTTCGCGGGGGAACGCCGGCCAGAAAAATGCCGGTCAGTGACCGGCATTGAAGAGGTGCGAGGAAAGGGGTTAGCCGAGGTTGGCCGCGACGCGAGCCTGGCGCTTCTGCTTGAACTGATAGCCGATGGCCAGCACTATGATCCAGACCGGGATGAGCAGTACCGAGATCTGGATGCCCGGGGTCAGGTACATGATGACCAGAATGCCGGCCATGAAGGCGAGGCAGAGGTAATTGCCGAACGGGTACCAGAACGCCTTGAACTTGGGAACCACGCCTTCGGCCTGCTTGCTCTTGCGAAACTTCAGGTGCGCGAGGCTTATCATGGCCCAGTTGATGACCAGGGCGGAGACCACCAGCGCCATCAACAGCTCGAACGCCTTGCCCGGCATCAGGTAGTTGATCAGCACGCACAGCAGGGTGGCCGCCGCGGAGACGGAGATGGCCACCACAGGCACACCGCTCTTGTTGGTCTTGAGCAGGCTGCGCGGGCCGTTGCCCTGCTTGGCCAGACCAAACAGCATGCGGCTGTTGCAGTAGACACAGCTGTTGTAAACCGACAGGGCTGCGGTCAGTACCACCATGTTGAGCACGGTGGCCACCAGATTGCTGTCCAGCGCGTGGAAGATCATGACGAAGGGACTGCCGCCTTCTACCACCTTGCCCCAGGGGTAGAGGGACATCAGCACGGCCAGGGCGCCGATGTAGAAGATGAGGATCCGGTAGATCACCTGATTGGTGGCCTTGGGGATGCTCTTCTCGGGATTGTCGGCCTCGGCGGCCGTGATGCCGACCAGCTCGAGCCCGCCGAACGAGAACATGATCACCGCCATCGCCATCACCAGACCGCTGATGCCGTTGGGGAAGAAGCCGCCCTGGGCCCACAGGTTGCTGATGCTGGCGTCCGGGCCGCCGTTGCCGCTGGCCAGCAGGTAGCCGCCAAAGCCTATCATGCCGATGATGGCCACCACCTTGATGATGGCGAACCAGAACTCCATCTCGCCAAACGCCTTGACGTTGGAGAGGTTGATGGCGTTGATCAGCACGAAGAAGAAGGCCGCCGACATCCAGGTCGGGATCTCGGGCCACCAGTACTGAACATAAATGCCCACCGCGGTCAGCTCGGCCATGCTCACCAGCACATAGAGCACCCAGTAGTTCCAGCCGGAGGCAAAACCGGCGAAGTCACCCCAGTATTTGTAGGCGAAGTGGCTGAAGGAGCCGGCTACCGGCTCTTCCACCACCATCTCGCCCAGCTGGCGCATGATCAGGAAGGCGATAAAACCACCGATGGCATAGCCAAGCAGCACGGAGGGGCCCGCCATCTTGATGGTCTGGGCAATGCCGAGAAACAGGCCGGTGCCGATGGCGCCGCCCAGTGCGATGAGCTGGATATGGCGGTTTTTCAAACCGCGCTTCAGCTCCTCGCCGTTTTGTTGAAGATCCATTCTTCCTTCCTTACGTCTTCTGAAGTCATTCGTCTGTCATCTCGTCCGTCGGGTCACTCCATGTGACCGTGCACGGCAAAGCGTGCCTGAAACGTGACGAAATGCGTATTTATTTCGTTACAGCCGGTCGCTTTCTGTTTTTTATGGTGACTACCAACGGAAGCAGAATAGTGATAATCCATCGCCGATGCACCTGTTTTCCTCATCATTCGCTGGTTTTTTCGGCGAAAGGCAGGTTTTTAAGGAATGGCGAAGCTGGTAGGGAAGTGTTTGGCTGTATTGTGAGCAATCGAATGCTGCTCGGTTGACTCTTCTGGCATTTCCTGTTTTATGAAGCCTCCTGTGCAACAAGGATGCGCTTCATGCAACGTATTATTGGCAGTTTGCTGGCCGTCGCGCTGTGGCTGACCGTGTGGCTTTCGCCCCTGCTGCTGACCATGGCGGCGGGATGTCTGCTGGTGTGGGCCGTACAGGGTGATGACTATCTGGTGATGCACCTGCGGACTGTCTTGTTGATCGCCGGTGCCATCGGCCTGCTGCCGGCCCTCTGGCTGACTGAACGGGTACGGCGGCGTCACGGTGTGCTCAACTTCTACGCCATGCTGATGAACAACAGAGAGCTGAACCGCTCGGGCTCCCAATCCCGTTGAGGTTCAGTCGACAAGCGCCGGATACAGATGTATCCGGCGCTTTTTTATGGTCGTTTGCCGTATCGCCAGCTTGCCGGCGCGCGGCGTTGCTCAATAAAGCTGACGGCGCAAGCCGGTGGCCTCGAGGATCTTGGCGCTGATCTCCTCCACCGAGTGGGAGCTGGTGTCGAGGAAGCGGATCGCCTCCTGGCGAAACAGCCGCTCGACGCAGGCCAGCTCCTGTTCGCACTGTTCCAGCGAGGAGTAGCGGCTGTTGGCGCGGCGCTGGTTGCGGATCTCGTGCAGCCGCTGGGGGGCGATGGTGAGGCCGAACAGCTTGTGGCGATTGGCCTTGAGGGCGGCCGGCAGATCCAGAACCCCCATGTCCTGCTCGATGAAGGGGTAGTTGGCGGCGCGAATGCCGAACTGCAGCGCCAGGTAGAGGCTGGTCGGCGTTTTGCCGCAGCGGGAGACCCCGATCAGGATGATGTCGGCCTCCTCATACTCCTTGGTGGTGATGCCATCGTCGTTGGCCAGCGCGAAGTTGACCGCCTCGATGCGGTCGTCATAGAGCTTGCGGTTCTCCATGCCGTGGGTGCGGTGCAGCCTGGGCTCGGCCTTCACCCCGAGCTCGTGCTCCAGCGGGCTGACGAAGGTGTTGAGAAAGTCGTGGCTGCTGGCCTGGGCCTTGAGCACCTCCTCGCGCACCTGATGATCGACGATGGTGTGGAACAGTATGGGGCGAACCCCGGTCTGGCGAAACTGCTCGTCGATGCGCATCCGTACCTGGCGCGCCTTCTCCAGGGTTTCGACAAAGGGGATGGTGATCTGCTCGAAGGCCAGCGGAAACTGGCTCAACACGGCGTGGCCGAACACTTCGGCTGTGATGGCGGTGCCGTCTGAAACATAGAATACGGTGTGCACTGGGGGCTCCTGTGAGGGGGTCGGTGAGCTGGCTGGCAAGAAGTATCTCTCGAAACCATATCGTTTTTGTCAACCGGTCTGCCGTGCCCAAGTTGTGAAGTGGCTTGCAAACCTGAGTCGTTACCTTTTTGTGTTGGCATTGTAGAATGTCTGTGTCATTCGACCATCCCCAAATCTTGCTCGGGGATTTTTTTGACAATAAGTAGAAAACGTTTTCATGGTCGTTGGCAACAGTAGAAACAGACAATAACGCACATAAACTGGCGCACAAGGTGCCATGGCGGCACAGTGCCCACCAACCTGGAGACATGCAAGTGCAACAGTACGTACTCTGGTACGAGCAACTCGGAATGCAGGACGTAGAACGAGTTGGCGGCAAAAATGCATCCCTTGGCGAGATGATCAGCAACCTCTCTGGTGCCGGAGTTTCCGTGCCGGGCGGGTTTGCCACCACCGCCTTTGCGTTTAATGAGTTTCTGGAGTCAAGCGGCCTCAACGGCAAGATCCACGATCTGCTCGACAGCCTGGATGTGGACGACATCGCCGCCCTCAACCGGGCCGGCCAGCAGATCCGTGACTGGGTGATCGACGCCCCGTTCCAGAGCGAGCTGGAGCAGGCGATCCGGGTTGCCTACGACAAGCTCAGCGGCGGGCTTGACGCTTCCTTTGCGGTGCGCTCCTCCGCCACTGCCGAGGACATGCCGGATGCCTCTTTTGCCGGCCAGCAGGAGACCTTCCTCAACGTGCGTGGCATCGACGCCGTCATGATCGCCGTCAAGCATGTGTTTGCTTCACTGTTCAACGATCGCGCCATCTCCTATCGGGTGCATCAGGGCTATGACCACAAGGGTGTCGCTCTGTCGGCCGGGATCCAGCGCATGGTGCGCTCGGATCTCGCCGCCTCCGGCGTCATGTTCACCCTGGATACCGAGTCGGGCTTCAACGATGTGGTGTTCATCACTGGCGCCCAGGGCCTTGGCGAGATGGTGGTGCAGGGTGCGGTCAACCCCGACGAGTTCTACGTGCACAAACCGACCCTCAAGGCAGGACGCCCGGCGGTGGTGCGCAAGACCCTCGGCTCCAAGCTCATCAAGATGACCTATTCCGGCGATGCCAGCCACGGCCGTCAGGTGCAGATCGTCGATACCGATGAGGCCGAGCGCAGCCGCTTCTGCATCACGGATGCCGAGGTGATGGAGCTGGCCAAGCAGGCCCTCATCATCGAGCAGCACTACGGCCGCCCGATGGACATCGAGTGGGCCAAGGACGGGCAGGATGGCAAGCTCTACATCGTGCAGGCCCGCCCGGAAACCGTGCGCAGCCGCCAGGAGGCCAACACCCTCGAGCGCTTCGCCCTCAAGCAAGCGGGCAAGGTGCTGATCGAGGGGCGCGCCATCGGTCACAAGATCGGGGCAGGCCCGGCGCGGGTCATCTCCTCCATCAGCCAGATGGACGAAGTGCAGCCCGGCGACGTGCTGGTCACCGACATGACCGACCCGGACTGGGAGCCCATCATGAAGCGGGCCTCCGCCATCGTCACCAACCGGGGCGGGCGTACCTGTCACGCTGCCATCATCGCCCGCGAACTGGGCATTCCGGCGGTGGTGGGTTGCGGTGATGCCACCAAGCGCATCGAACCGGGCCAGCTCATTACCGTCTCCTGCGCGGAAGGGGATACCGGTTTCATCTACGACGGCGAGCTCGACTTCGACGTGGCGGTGACCGAGGTGGGCAACATGCCGCGCCTGCCCATCAAGATCATGATGAACGTCGGCAACCCGGACAGAGCCTTCGACTTCGCCCAGCTGCCGAATGCCGGTGTCGGTCTGGCCCGCCTCGAGTTCATCATCAACCGGATGATCGGGGTGCACCCCAAGGCGCTGCTGGAGTTCGACAGCCAGAGCCCCGAACTCAAGGCCACCATTGGCAAGATGATCGCCGGCTACGAGAGCCCGCGCGAGTTCTATGTCGCCAAGCTGACCGAAGGCATCGCCACCCTGGCCGCCGCCTTCTGGCCGGAGCGGGTGATCGTGCGGATGTCGGACTTCAAGTCCAACGAGTACGCCAACCTGGTGGGCGGTCGTGACTACGAGCCTCATGAAGAGAACCCGATGATCGGTTTCCGCGGTGCGTCGCGCTACATCGCCGACAGCTTCCGCCCCTGTTTTGCCCTCGAATGCGAGGCGATCAAGCGGGTGCGCGATGTCATGGGGCTGACCAACGTAGAGGTGATGATCCCCTTCGTGCGCACCGTGGGCGAGGCGGAGCAGGTGATCGACATCCTTGCCGAGAACGGTCTGCGCCGTGGCGAGCGGGGGCTCAAGGTGATCATGATGTGCGAGATCCCGAGCAACGCCCTGCTGGCAGACAAGTTCCTCGAGCACGTGGACGGCTTCTCCATCGGCTCCAACGACATGACCCAGCTCACCCTTGGACTTGATAGGGACTCGGGCCTTATCGCCCACCTGTTCGACGAGCGCAACGAGGCGGTCAAAGCGCTGCTGGCAATGGCCATTGCCGCTGCCCGCAAGGCGGGCAAGTACGTGGGGATCTGCGGCCAGGGGCCGTCCGATCACCCGGACTTTGCCGCCTGGCTGGTCGAGCAGGGCATCGACTCTGTGTCCCTCAACCCGGATACCGTGGTCGACACCTGGCTCTATCTGGCCGAGCAGCACAAGGCGAACTGACGCAGGCTGCACAGCCCACACCAAAATGGCGCCCACGGGCGCCATTTTTCATGACCGAACCTGACGCAACTGGTCCGATATGACGGCCACATCTACCCAAAATGGCGCGCTGGCGCGTGCTTTTACACTCCGTTACATCTGCTCGCTTTGCAACCGCCCCATAATGGTCCCGCCAACCCGCTGCCCGGGGTGGCAGGCCCGCCGGCAGTGACGGGCCGGGGGATCACGAGCAGTTTCCTGTCAGCACGGAGGCCAGGACGGCAGATGTCACAGAGCGTATCAAATCAGGTGATCAGACGAATGCTGGGAGCCTGCCAGCAGCAGGGGGGCGATCCCGATGCCATTTTGATGGCGGGCGGCCTCACGTCGTTCGACATCGAGCGGGAGCAGGGCCGGCTGCCGGCCCACAGCCACTACCGGATGCTGCAACTGATGCAGCCCTATCTGGCCCATTTTCACGAGACCATCCTCTCCTACGACATCGGCCAGCTCTACCAGCACTATCCACCCCTTATCAGCCTGTGCCTGAACCAGCCCTCGCCACGGGCGGCGCTCGAGGTGCTGCTGGCCTATCGCCCCATCATCGGCAGTTGTGACGAGCTGCGGGTGCGGCGGGGGACGCAGGCCAGCCAATACTTGTATGTCAATCAGGGGCCCGCCAGCCTGGGGGCGAGTCAGGCTATCCCCAACTTCATCATGCTCTACCGGATTTTGCGGGTCTATCTGGCGGATCCCCGGGTCTCGGTGGGCTTCATGGGGCGGCCGCCACCGCGCCATCAGCTACTGGATCAGTTCTTCGCCACCCGCTGCCGCTGGGAGCAGGGGGAAAACACCCTGACCATAGACAACGCCCAACTCGACTGCCCCAGCCACTGCTACAACGAACCGCTGGGTCATCTGCAACTGGCTCAGCTGGCACAGATCTGTGCCGACATCGCCGAGCGGGCCCCCTTTGCCTATCTGGTGGGGGAGCGGATCCGCCACAAGATCCGGGAAGGGGAGCTGGAGAGTGACGAGAGCCTGCTCAAGGAGGTGTGCGCGGCCATGAATGTCAGTCGCTGGACTTTGAATCGCAAATTGCAGGGGGAGGGGAGCAGTTTCTCGACCCTGCTGAGGGAAGCGAGGGTGAGCGAAGCCTGCCGCTTGCTGGGCGAGGGGGATCAACCGCTGCAGAACATCAGCGATCGGGTCGGCTTCTCCTCTCAAAGCGCTTTCAACCGCTTCTTCAAGGCCAACACCCGGATGACGCCGCGGGCCTACCGCAACGCCCGCCAATAAGAACGGGATCGGCGCAAGGCCGGTCCCGTGGTCGGGTCTCTGCTGGGCAACAGTCAGGCAAGGCCGGGCTGGGTGCCCGGCCGTGCCTGCCCCTGCTAGCGGGTAACGGTAGTGACGCTGGCAGGATCCACTCCGGCCGGCAGTGCCAGTGCCCCTGGCGTGGTGTTGCTCACCACTATCTCCTTGCTCACCGTGAAGCTGACCGGCGTGCTGGCAGAGACATCCGACGAGGGGCTGATGTAGGCGCTGTAGCGACCCGGCTCCACGATCCACTGGTTGCTGGCCTCATCGAAGCTGGCGAGGATGCTGGCCGGAATGGTGAAGCTCAGCTGTTCGATGGCCCCCGGTGCCAGCTGCGCCGTCTTGGCAAAGGCCTTGAGCTCGATGAGCGGTTTCTTCAGCTTGACCTCGGGGGCGGTCACATAGACCTGGGCCGCCTCCTTGCCTGCCACGGCACCGGTGTTGGTGATGGTGGCGGTCAGCACCAGGCTGCCGGCGCTGCCGCCCTCCAGGGTATTGCTGGCGATGGCGGGGCTGGTGTAGCTGAAGCTGGTGTAGGAGAGACCGAAGCCGAACGGGTAGGAGACCGCCTGCTCGAAGGTGCTGTAGTAGCGATAGCCCACGTAGATCCCCTCGTTGTAGTAGAGATCGTCCGGTTCGCCGTCCCCGTCGGTGTCCTCACCCGGGAAGGTGCCGGCGGAGGGCACGCTGGCGTAGCTGTGCGGGAAGCTCTGGGCCAGCTTGCCGCTCGGGTTGACCGCGCCTGAGAGCACATCCGCCACCGCGTGGCCGGTCTCCTGACCGGCCATGTAGGCCAGCAGGATGCCATCCACCTTGTCGCCCCACTGGGCGGTGTCGATGACGCCGTTGACGTTGAGCACCACCACCACCTTCTTGCCCTGGGCGTGGAAGGCGCTGCTCACCGCGTCGATGAGGGCGCGCTCGTCATCACCGAGCAGATAGTCCCCCTTGCCGCTGCTGCGATCCGCCCCTTCCCCGGCCTGGCGGCCGATGCTGATGACGGCGGCTTGTTGGGTGGCGGCCGCATTGGCGATCAGGGCTGCCAGCTCGCCGCTGATCGGCGCCTCGGCGCAGGTGTAGTAGCCCTTGGCGCCAAATTGCCCCTCGTGATAGACCTTGTTGTTCTCGTAAAAATCGCGGTAATAGCTCTGCAACGCCTCGTTGACCGGGAAGCGTGCCGCCAGTCCCTGCGCGATGGTGGTGGTGCTGGCGGCGTTCACATCCCCGCTGCCGGTGCCGCCCTTGTAGGTGTTGATCTGGTTGATGCCAAAACTGGCCAGCGTGCTGCTTGCCGAAAGCGGCAAGGCCGCGGCCTCGTTGCGCAGCAGCACCATGCTCTCGGCGCCGGCCTGACGGGCCAGTTTGGCGTGGGCGGTCAGATCCGGGCTGTTGCTGATGGCCAGCTGGTTGTAGGAGGGGCTCTTCATCACCTGGGTCAGGATGTGGATGGCGGCCTCGTTCACCTTGGCCTCGTCGAGATCGCCCTGCTCGATGGATTGCTGCAACTGCTCCTTGACGTTGCCCGGCTCGATCAAATCCTGTCCCGCCAGCACCTGCTTGTAGGCGTTGTTGGCCACATCGCCAGCAAACCAGTCGGACATCACCAGGCCGTCGAACTTCCACTCGCCGCGCAGCAGGTCGGTCACCGCATCCCTGCGCTCGTTGACATAGGTGCCGTTGACCTTGTTGTAGGAGGTCATCACCGCCCAGGGCTGGGCCTCGTCCACCGCTATCTGGAAGCCGCGCAGGTAGATCTCGCGGAAGGTTCTCGGTTCGCCGATGTCGTTGATCTGGTTGCGGTTGGTCTCGGAGTTGTTGCCAAAGTAGTGCTTGATGGTGGTGCACACCCCGTTGCTCTCCACCCCGTTGACCATGGCAGCGCCGATTTTGCCGGTGAGCAGAGGGTCTTCCGAGTAGTACTCGAAGTTGCGGCCATTGAGCGGGTTGCGCTGGATGTTCATGCCCGGGGCCAGCAGGATGTCGACCCCGTACTGGCGCACCTCGTCCCCCATGGCTTCGCCGACGGCCTTGACCAGCTTGACGTCCCAGCTGGAGGCGAGCAGCGAGCCGATGGGCCAGGCGGTGGCGTAGTAGCTGGCGCTGTCACCGTCGCGGTTGGCGTTGATCCGCACCCCGGCCGGCCCGTCGGCCAGTTTAAGGGCCGGAATGTCGATGCCGTCTGCGCTGCGCAGCACGCCGTTGATGTAACCCGCCACGCCGGGCACGTCCTGTTTGACGTTGATGGCGCCGTTGGCACTGCCGTAACCGGGGCCGGAGAGCAGGTCCAGCTTCTCGCTCAGGGTCAGCCTGGCCACCATGGCCTCGGCCTGGCCGCGGTAATAGGCATCGTCCTTGATCAGGGGATCCGAGTCATTCTGGTTGCAACCGACCAGCAGGCCGGCCAGCGCCAGGCTGACCCCCAGTGAAACCGCTTTCAATTTTGTGGTGATAGACATGAAGACGTCCTCGTAACTGTCTGAATAAAAATAAAAAGGAGATATCGACACCGGGCGCAAGGCATCCGCCCGGGCTGGACCGCTCTGCTGGCGGCTGCCATTGGATATCGCAAGGAAGGCCGAACGGGCCCGTGGGCCGGCGTTTGGCTGCAGGCAGGTTAACAAGTCGGACGATGGCCGCCTTGCCCCGGGGGAGCGAGAAATGTGCCGACGGGAGCAAGGGGGCAGAGTTGTGAGCAAGGTCGCATCGAAAGGCGGTGCCAAACCAAGGGCTGAAAGTGACAAGAGGGGAGAAGGGCAGGGGAGATGGGAAAAACGGGTGGCCTGATGGCCAATGACGCTGGCAACACGCGAGGGGGCCGGTGGCCCCCTCGAAGATAAGTCAAAGCGTCCGGGCGCTGGCCCGGAGCGGTTTACTTGGGCCGTTTGAGGGCCCCGGCGAGTTCAATCTGCACCTTGACCCCCTCCTGCTTGAGCGCCGTGGCGACGGCGTTCAGATCGGTGCCCGGCTTGGCTTCCAGCAGGGCGATGCCGCCGCTGCTCTGCTTGAAGCGCAGGCCGTGGCGGCTGGCCAGCGTGCTGGCCTGGTTGTCATCGGCTTCCACCAGCAGGGTGCCGCTGGCGGTGAGCTCAGGGCTGGCCACCCCTTGCAGCAGCACGTCGCCGCTGCGCAGGGTTTGCCGGGGCGCCTTGCCGTCTGCGCTGCGGGCGACTCGCTGCTTGCTGCCGTTGTCCGGGGTGAGGTAGGTCTGACCGTTTACCTCTATGGTGCGGTACTGCTTGCCGTCGATCACCACCGATTCATCGGCGGCGTGCACGCCGGCCGAAGCCAAGAGGCCGGCCAGGGCCAGGCCGAGTAAGCTGTGTTTCATCTTGTGACTCCTTGTGATCATGAGCGGGCGGCATCGTGGCCGATCACCCGCAGGGACCAGTTGAGCAGTTGACCCGGCTGGCTGTTGTTGCGCTCGGTCAGGGTGCTGCGGCGGTTGGTGTTGAGGTCAACCAGCGTCAGCTGGCGGCTGCTGTTGGAGACGTCGGTCACCTCCAGTCGCCACTCGCCCTGGGCCGCTTCGCCATAAAACTTGTGGGAGAGCATGCGCATGTCGCGCAGCCCCTTGGTGCGCACATAACCCAGCTGCTGCCGGTCGAGGGATTGTCCCACCAGGCTGTTGTTGGGGTTGAGCAGCACGCTGCGGGTACCGGACGGGGAGACCAGCTCGATCAGCAGGTCGGGCAGGCGCTGGTGATCCAGGCTCACCGTGACCTGGACCGCTTCCACGGTCAAGGCCTGCGCCACCTGGGTGCTGGAGCGGGTGGCACTGCTGCCCACATCCGCGATGCTCCCTTCACTGCGCGGCACAGTCACCTTCTGAGCCGGCAACTGCACCAGCGGCGGCAGCGGGGTGTGGTTGGCGGCGGCGGTCAGGGTCTTGTTCACGTCGATGAGACCAAAGCCATAGGTGGGGCTGTACCAGAGGCCGGCGGCGTTGCGCTCCCACCCTTCCAGGCCGGTGACCTGGCGGGGTTGACCGTTGGCGGCGGTATAGCTGACCTGGACCGGCTGCTGGCCGGCATCGATGCGGGTGGCGTTGCGGGCCAGCAGATCGCGCAGATCCCGCACCGACAGATCCGGGTAGGCGGACATCAGCAGCGCCATGGCGCCCGAGGTGTTGGGGGTGGCCGACGAGGTACCGTTCATCACGCCGTTGTAGTCACAGGTGGCATCCAGCTGCGGGTTGTTGTGCAGCCGGTTGGTACTGGGATCGTCGGTGCGGTTGTAGCCCATGTCGCAGCCGGGCAGATCCGTGGTTACCATGGCCGGCGCATCGGTACCATACTCCCCGCCGGGGGCGCTCAGGAAGACGTTGCTGCCGACGCTGGAGTAGGAGGAACGCACTCCATCGGCGTTGATGGCGCTCACCACCAGGTTCCAGAAGTTGCTGTTGGAGGGGTCTATGTTGCTGTTCTCGAACGGCAGCTTGGGCAGGACGCCGGTGCGGCTGAACATGTAGTCGCCCGCGGCGATGCGGTTGAAGCCGTTGCCTGCCGCCTTGATATAGGCCGCGCCCTGCGCCTGCTGGGTCTGCTGCTCGAACAGGCGATCGAGCTGAACCTGATCCAGCCCGCTGGCGCTTTGCGGATCCACCAGGCTCATGCCGTAGCTCTGGTTGAAGACCCGGTTGTCGGCGGTGGCGGTGCTGCCGCCCAGCGCATAGATCCAGTCTTTCTGCAGCTGCTTGCTGCGCTCATCCAGCAGGTTGAACCCCTGCAGCTGAACGCGAGGGGCCACCCCCAGGGTGCCGATGTCGTTGTCGACCGCCCCGATCAGACCGGAGACCGAGGTGCCGTGGGCACTGTCCGGATCGGTCGGGGTGGGGTCGCTGCTACCGGTCACCACGTTCTTCGAGCCGGGGCGCACATTGTCGGCCAGGTCCGGGTGGGCGATGGCCAGGCCGTCATCCACCACGGCCACGTTGATGCCCTGGCCCTGCACGCCGGTACGGTGTGCCCACCAGAGGTTGAGGTCGTTGCCTGCCACGCCGCCGCGGGGGCTGAAGGCATTCTGGCCGCTGTTGAGCAGGTGCCACTGCTGATCCTGCAGCGGGTTGATGCCGGGCAGGCAGCGCTCGGCGCTGCTGCGGCCGGTATCGAGGCCGACTTCCTTGCCGGTCAATGGGGGGCAACTCTCACTCGCCTGAACTGAAGCGATGGGCAGGGCCGAGAGCAGGGCCGAGATTGCCAACGCTAACGATGTTTTTCTCATTAATAAACTCCATCTTATATCGCACCGTCCTGGGTGCGACTGGCATCTATACATGGGAAAAACAGAGTCAAAAAGCACTCATTTTCATTCTGAGATAAGGCTCAAAGAAATCTCACAACAAATAATCGACAGACCATGTGGGGGTTCCTGTGAATCCTTTTCTGTGCTGTATTGAGAACTTTTCTCAGTTTGCCGCTATTGATGTTTATCTTTTTATATCAATTGATTAGTAACCATTTGTTAACGTCTGACGGGCCGTTACCGGTGTGAGAGAGGCGGGGCGGATCTACGCAGGATGGGGGGAATCTTCACGCTGGCGGGAGCGCCGCTGCGATGAAAACAGGGGGCACTGCAGGCAAGCCACCCGGTGCCAATGGCGCCGTGTGGTCTGGAGGGACTGGCCGATAGGGGAGGCTATTTGCTCAGTACCAGCAATATGGTACGAAACGCCGGACGGCAGGGGCTATTTGATCAACGCCAGAATGGATCGAAAGGCCGGATGGCGACAATCGCCCAGCAGCTCGTAGAGGCACATCTCCACCGAGGTGAGTTCGGCCCCGTGCGCCGCCAGCTTGTGGATGGCGAGCTCCCGGTTGGCGGTGCTGCGCGACGACACCGCATCCACCACCAGCGACACCTGGCTGCCCGCGTCCAGCAGCCCCAGCACCGTCTGGTAGACGCAGATATGGGCCTCGATGCCGCACACCAGCCAGTGGCTGACGCCCTGGCGGGCGAGGGCGTCGGCCAGCGCCGGCTCCCCCAGCGCGCCGAAGCTGTGCTTGGGCAGCACCAGATCGCCTGCCTGCATCAACTGCAGCTCGGGCACTGTGGTCCCAAGCTTGTCCGGGTTCTGCTCCAGCCAGACAACCGGCAGGCCCAGCAGTCTGGCCCCCGCCACCAGCCTGGCGGTATTGGCGATGAGGGCATCGCTCCCCTCGACCAGACGGGCCAGTTTGCCCTGAATATCGACGACCAGCAGGCCGGTGTTCGTGGTGGTCAGCATGGATACTCTCCCGGATCAGAGTGAGACAGTGGCGCCGAGTGGGCGGGCGAGGGAGGCGCGCGACTGGTTCCACAGATAGATGAGGGTCAGCGCGATGACGGTACCGATCGGAAAGGCGAACAACTGTAGGGCGACGAAGCACCAGAAGACCACCTTGAAGGCGGTCACCTGTTCGGTGAGCCCGCGATAAGCCACATAGTTGAAGGCGAGCACAAACAGGGCGATGGCGGTTGCCAGGCCAAGGCTGAGACTCTGCGACGGCGCCATGTCAGCCGGGTGGAGCGGGCTGACCGTGACGACGGCCCAGGCGACGAAGGCGATCATGGCCAGGGAGAACAGAGTGGCAAGGATAAAGATGGCCTTGGCGAGCAGATGTTGTTTGGGGGTCATGAATACTCCTTGAATAGGGTGTGGTCGTGCTCCCTGCTGGTGAGTTAGCGAACCCTCCATGTCGTTCGCGACTGACAAGGTGACGTATAAAATATGAGTCACGGCACTGTGTCGATAAGGCATAAACCTACCGGCAGGGACGGATCAGGTCAAAAATAAAGTAATTCAAAATGTAAATTTGGTGGCAACCAAGCCATAAAATGTAGCAGCTCTGAGCCGAAGTATTTTTCCTGCACCTGCCTGCCAGTTGAAAAAACAACCATCATTTCATCTGGACTTGGTTAATTGGGAAGCCCGTTTTTTATCTCTTACCCATAATACAGAGTTGTCTGTCTTCTTCATCTCGAACAAGTCAATTGCCATGAACAGGTCACTGAGTTTTTTAAATCCATAATTTCGTTGATCGAATGAGGCATGATTTGAGATATGGCTGCCAATTGGGCTTAACCTTGCCCAGCCTCCGCCTTCTTCAACTGCTTCAATGGCTTGTCTGAGCAAATTGATGAGGCGTGTATCACTCTTGAGATTCTTGGCTTGCTTGGTAACGGGGTGCTCTTCTTGAATATCCTGCAGTTCTGCATCCAGATAGAGAAAGCGAGAGCAGCTATTGACGAAAGGCATCGAGGCTTTACGCTCTCCAAACCCAATCACAAACTTGCCATCAGCCAGACATCGGGTAACAAGTGGGGTGAAGTCACAGTCAGAAGAGACGAGGCAGATGACATCCACATCCTTGGTATAAAGCACATCCATAACATCGATGACCAAAGCCATATCGGTCGCATTTTTTCCCTTGGTCAAGTCGAATTGCTGCACAGGTTGAATGGCAAATTCATGCAATATTTCTTCCCATGACTTGAGGGTCGGGTTTTTCCAGTTGCCATATGCCTTACGAATATTGACTACACCATAGCGAGCCAGCTCTGACAATACCCTATCCATCTTGCTGGCTGGTGCATTATCTGCATCGATAAAGACCGCTATTTTCTCTTTATCCTTCAAGTGACCTCCTGTCATCACAATAAATTCAGTTGTAAAAATTTATCACTGTCTAGGTACTTTTTCCGTTCGAAATAAAAACTGTGCCGCAGTCTGCTCTATGTATGGAATATTCTTGGCCTGCAAAATGAGAGCATTGAGTGCCAGATATGTGTCCACAGCAGTTCCTTTGCTGGTTGAATAACAAGGTCCATCACACGCAACAGCCATCAAGTGACCACGATAAGCCAGCTATAGCCGATTAGGGGAGAGGGCAAAAGCAATAACTGTGTGGTTTATCAAAGATTTCTTGTTTGGGTACCCAGCAAGGTTGAAAGCCGGGGTTAGCAAGCATCCGGCAAACCTTGCCCGGTTTTGTTGCTTGGCGAAGAGAAACGGCTCTGTTATGGTGTGCTTAATTAGCCGTTTGGATGGCTAGATGGTTGCGGTGGTTCAAGCACGACTCTGCCATCACGCCAGCCGTTGAGATGTTTACAGGGAGTTTTTATGCAGCGTCGTTCCTTCTTTGCCCTTTCCGCCCTGGCCCTGCTGGCCGGCACCCTGCCATTGGCCGCGCTGGCCGCCGATCCGGCCAAACAGGCGATCGTCATCGGCACCACGGTGGGGGATTTTGCCGACATGGTGACCGACTCCATCAAGCCCCAGCTCGAAGCCAAGGGCTACCAGGTCAAACTGGTGGAGTTCACCGACTATGTGACCCCCAATATCGCGCTGGCCGACGGCTCGCTCGATGTGAACTGCTTCCAGCACAAGCCCTATCTGGAGAGCTTTGCCAAGGATCGGGGGCTGTCGCTCGCCCCCATCACCCAGGTACCGACCGGTCCCATGGGGCTCTATGCCGGCAAGCTGGGAGATCTGAAGGCGGTGCAGAAGGGGAGCACGGTGGCCATACCGAACGACCCCACCAATCAGGCGCGGGCGCTGCTTATGTTGCAGGATCTGGGCTGGCTGACCCTCAAGGAGGGGATCAACCCGCTCAAGGCGAGCGAGTTCGACGTGGTGAAGAATCCCCACGGCATCAAGCTGGTGCTGCTGGAGGCGGCCCAGCTGCCCCGCTCGCGCGAAGACGTAGACTTCTCGGTCATCAACGGCAACTTTGCCGCCTCAAGCGGCATTCCTTTCAGTTCCGGGTTGTTCCTTGAGCGCAGCTACGACTTCATCAACTGGGTGGTGGTAAAAAGTGCCGATGCGGACAAGCCCTTCGCCAAAGATGTGGCAGAGGCCTACAACTCGGCCGCCTTCAAGGCCTATGCCGCCAAGCGCTTCGTCGGCTACAAGTACCCGCAGGGGTGGCAGGGCGCGAGCGCCAGCAACTGAGCCACCACGGCAGAGAGCAGAGAACAACAACGGGCACCCGCAGGTGCCCGTTTTTTGTATCGTGCGGATGTTAGTAACGGCGCAGCCACCAGCGCACCGCGAACAGCGAGGTGAGGCTGCCGAGCAGGGCGCTCGCCAGTACATCCAGTGGCCAGTGCATGCCGATCAGCATGCGCGACAGGCCGACACCTATGGCCCACAGCGGCAGCAACCAGGCGCCGGCGGGGGCGCGCGCCAGCCAGATCAGGCCGAAGAACTGGGCCAGGCTCATGGCGGCGATGCTGTGGCCGGAGGGGAAGGCGTAGTTCACCTCCGCCTGCCAGTGGCTGGCGAGCCACTCGGGCAGCGCCAGCAGCTGGCTGGCCGCATGGACCTGTTCGCTGCGCACCTCCACCTTGCCGGCATAGAACTGCTGGATGGCGGGGATCAGGTTCTGGCTCTCCAGCCAGAGCAGGTAGGGGCGGGGCTCCTCGGTCAGGTGCTTGATCAGGCTCTTGATGAGCCAGTCGCCGGCCAGCACGGCAAACAGGGCGGCGCCGAGGGCCAGCAGCGCCGGCAGGCTCAGCGTCAGCTTGTGTCGGGTCAGCAGCAGCAGGGCCAGGATGCTGACGCCGATGCCGGGCACATCCACCATGCGGGTGAGGGCGTAGGGCCACCAGAGCCAGTCCGAGTGCAGGGCCTGGCTCATGAACGGTTGCCAGGGCAGGCAGACCAGCAGGAGCAGCGGCAGGATCAGGGCGGCACTGAAACAAAGCACCTGGCGGCGCGGCAGGGAAGAGGCGTGAGTCGGCATAACGGGGCTCGGCAAGGTGCCCATTCCTGGGCAGAAAAAAAAGAGGCGTCATTGTGCCAGCCCAACCCGGTCGGTCAAGTCGCGCCCCGATCCCTGTAACACGGGGTTACAAATGAGTGTGGTGATGGTCTGATTGTTGACCAAGGCCCGCTGATGACGGGGGCGGTCAGCAGATATTGCCCGGGCAGGGCGCTTCATCGGGCGCAGATGAGGCAATAGCGCACCCACCCCGGCAGAAAGTCGCGGCGACGGCCGCGTATGGGTGAATAAGCATCTGAAACTTCGGTCTGTTTGGGCTAGAATGGCGCGCTTGTGGCCGCTAGCGAAGTGAGAGAGCCCGATGAAGATCGTCGTTGATGAAAATATGCCCCACGCCCGTGAGTTGTTTGCCGAGTTTGGCGAGGTCGTCCCGCTGCCCGGCAGGCAGATGCAGGCGGCGGATCTGCAAGAGGCCGACGTGCTGCTGGTGCGCTCCGTCACCCGGGTGGACGCCGCCCTCTTGGCCAGCTGCCCTCGACTGAGCTTCGTCGGCACCGCCACCATCGGTACCGATCATGTGGACAAGGCGCTGCTGGCCGAACGAGGCATTCCCTTCTTCAGTGCCCCCGGCTGCAACAAATATTCGGTCGGCGACTATGTGCTCTCCGCCCTGCTGGTGCTGGCCGAGCGCCATGAACTCAACTTGAGCGAGATGAGCCTCGCGGTCATCGGCGCCGGCAACACCGGCGAGTGTGTGGCAGGCAAGGCCGAAGCCCTCGGCATGCGGGTGCTGCGCTGCGATCCGCCCCGGGCCCGCGCCGCCGAAGCAGATGAGGCGGCGCAGTTTGTCGATTACCAGCAGGCCCTTGAGGCCGACATCGTCAGCTTCCACGTTCCCATTACCCGTCAGGGGCCGGATGCCACCTTCCACCTGCTGGATGCAGCGCAGATTGCCGCCCGTCCGGCCGGGCAGATCCTTATCAACGCCTCCCGCGGCGAGGTGTGGGACAACCAGGCCTTGCTGGCGCGCCAGCAGCGCCAGGCGCCGCTGCGACTGGTGATGGACGTGTGGGAAGGGGAGCCGGAGCCGCTGCAGGCCCTGGTGCCCCATACCGAGCTGGCGACACCGCACATTGCAGGTTACAGCCTGGAGGGCAAGGCCCGTGGCACCTGGATGCTCTATGAGGCGCTCTGCCGGCAGCTGGGGCGCACGCCGCGCCAGGATCTGCAGAGCCTGCTGCCCATCCCCGAGGTGCGCGAGGTAACGCCGGGCCAGCCGGCGGATCAGGCATTGATCAAGCAACTGGTCCACCTTGTTTATGACGTGCGCCGCGATGATGCCCGTTTTCGCAACCGGCTCGGTGTGGCGGGCAGCTTCGATGAGCAGCGCAAAGATTATCCGGAGCGGCGAGAGCTCTCGGCCCTGCAGCTAAAGGGGCCGTTTGCGAGCGATGCCCTGGCCCGGCTCGGGTTTGTCTGCCAGCCCGGCTGAGCGCTCTGCATACTTGAAGGGGGGGAGCCTTGTCCCGCCCATACCCGGTCTGGCTGACGCCAGACCCGCTATCAGGCAGGTCCGCCTACCAGCGGTGATGCCAGCGCGCGTCACCGGCACCATCATAGGAGAGAACAGCAGTGAGTCAGCAATTCAACGTAGCGGTATTGGGCGCCAGCGGCGCCGTGGGCGAGGCGATGATCGAGATCCTGGAAGAGCGTGCCTTCCCGATCGCCACCCTCTATCCGCTGGCCTCCAGCCGCAGCGCCGGCGACACGGTGCGTTTTGCCGGCAAGAACGTCGAGATCCTGGACGTGGAGGAGTTTGACTGGAGCCAGGTGCAGATCGCCCTCTTCTCCGCCGGGGCCGAGGTCTCTGCCAAGTGGGCGCCGATTGCCGCCGAGCACGGCTGCATCGTCATCGACAACACCTCCTGCTTCCGTTACGACGAAGAGATCCCCCTGGTCATTCCGGAAGTGAACCCGGACGCTCTGGCCGATTTTCGCAATCGCAACATCATCGCCAACCCCAACTGCTCCACCATCCAGATGCTGGTGGCACTGAAGCCTTTGCACGATGAGGTGGGTATCGCTCGCATCAACGTGGCGACCTATCAGTCCGTCTCCGGCTCCGGCAAGGAGGGGGTGAGCGAGCTGGCCGGCCAGACCGCCCATCTGCTCAACGGTCGTCCGGTGGAGCCCAGCCTCTATCCGCAGCAGATTGCCTTCAACCTCATTCCGCAGATCGACAGCTTCACCGACAACGGCTACACCCGGGAAGAGATGAAGATGGTGTGGGAGACCCAGAAGATCCTGGGGGATGCCAGCATCGCCGTGAACCCCACCTGCGTGCGGGTGCCGGTCTTCTACGGCCATGCCGAGGCGGTCCACGTCGAGCTGCATCAGCCGCTCGACGCCGAGCAGGTGAAAGAGCTGCTGCGCCAGGCGCCGGGCGTCACCCTGTTTGACGACGAGCATGACTATCCGACCCCGGTGCGCGACGCAACCGGCAAGGACGAGGTACAGGTGGGCCGGGTTCGCCAGGATATTTCTCACCCCTGCGGTATAAATATGTGGATCGTGGCCGATAACGTTCGTAAGGGCGCCGCGATCAACAGCGTGCAGATTGCCGAACTGCTGGTGCGCGATTACCTCTGATCGGCGAGTCCATGGGTCTGGCGGGGAGGGATGCCCGCCAGAGATGGCACCGCCGAGCGCGAGGCAGATGTGACCGGGGGCGCACAGTGCGACTTCTGGAATGTTTCGCGATATCAACTGATTAAGTTTTTTCCTACACTCAGGGGCAAGTTGGGTGCTAAATGTGTCGGACTGCTGGCTTGCAACCTGAGCCTGATTTATATTGAACCGACTGTTTTGGGGTAACTATCCAGATTTTTCAATGTGATAGGGCCGTCATACGAAGGAACGAATATGGGACATTCCCGCATAACATTGGCAACGCTACTCGCATTGGGTCTGCTGGGCATGGCCCAGGCCGAAGACTCGACGCGGGAGCCCTTTTTTGTTGAGCTCAAAGGCCCGGACGAGCCGGCTCCGCCCGCCGTCAATTCCCAGCCGCTGGCACAACCCGTCGCCACTCCCAGCGCCACGCCCCAACCCAGCCGAGCGACGGCCCAGCCCATCGTGCGGCAGGTCGCGAGCAATGCCGGCAGTTATGGTCCCATTCGTCCCACCGACACCCTCTGGAGCCTGGCGAGCAAGTACCGTCCCTCCAGCAGTGTCAGCGTCTACCAGACCATGGTGGCGATCTACGAGAAAAACCCCCGCAGTTTCGCCGACGGCAACATCAACCACATTCTGGTGGGCTCGCGCATCCTGCTGCCCACCGCCGCCGAGGCCAGCGTCATCACAGATGCCGAGGCCCGCGCCAAATTCCGCAGTGACAACGCCAGCTGGAAAGGGCTGAGCCCGAAATACCTGGCCAACAAGCATGTTCAACCTGCCAAACCGGTGGCCACCAAGCCAGCCCAGCCCAAGGTGACCCCCACCAAGGCAGCCGAGCCGGCCAAGCCCGAGGTTGCCAAGGTAGCGCCCGCCAAGGCGGCGCCCATTCCGGCTCCGGCACCCAAGGTGGAGGCGCCCCAGCCGGCCACCGAGGTCAAGGAGGTCGCCAAGGCCCCCGAGCCGGTCGCGAGCCAGGCCGCGGCAACCAGTGCCGCCACCGCCAGTGCACCGGCCCCGCTGCCAGCCGACCTCGACAAGCCGGTCGGCAAGCCCTCCACCGAGATGGCGCTGGCGCTGGAAGATGCCAATGCCCAGCTCGGTCAGGTCACCGAGATGAACCACAGGCTCAAGCTGCGACTGCAGTCGCTGACCGAAGAGGTGGAGACCCTCAAGGCCCAGCTGCAGGATCAGACCGCCCTGCAAAAAGAGATTGCCGAGCTCAAGGCCAAGCCGGTTCCGCCGGCGGCGCCGGCCCCCGAGCCCAAGCAGAACTGGCTGATGGACCTGCTCTCCTCGCCGCTCAACCTCGCCATGATCATCCTGTTGCCTGTGCTGCTGGTGCTGGCGCTGGTGACCCTGTGGCTGCGGGCCCGGGCTCGCCGCGAGCTGGAAGAGCAGGAGAAGAGCCTGTCCGAATCCACCGCCATGGTGATGGATCAGGAGAGCAGCGAGTTTGACGAGCTGATGACGGTCGGCATCGCCGACGAGGAGCCGGTGCGGCCGACACCGGATCTCAACACGCCCGATGGCTACATGGCGGTGGAAGAGCCCGCCGCGCCGGCCGATCTGGTGTTCAGCGACGATGGCGAGATGGATCTGGCCAGCTTCGATGCCGAGCCGGCACCGGCCGCCAAGGCCGCCATCCGGGATCCGGACTTGGTGCCCGATCTGGATCTGGCCCATGACGACCCCATCACCCTCGACACCGAGCCGGATCTCGATCTCGCCAGCGAGTTCAATCCCAAGCCCAAGGCCGACAACGAGGTCATGAGCGAAGAGGAGCTGCAGGCTGCCCTGTTCGCCGAGCTGGATGCGGATCTGGAGGCCGACCTGACGCTGGATGGCGCCGATGACGGCCAGCCGGACGCCGAGGCGGTGGTGAGCGATGAGGATCTCGCCTCCTTCGATCTGAGCGATTTCGAGACCGCCTTTGCCGAACCGGGGGCCGACCAGGCTGCCGCTGCCGGCGCCGACGAGATGCTGGCTGAGCTGGGGCTGGAGCCCGAGCCGGTCAAAGGTAAGAAAGAGGCAGAACCGGATTGGGATCCCAACGAGATGGCCCTCTCCGATTTTGAGGATGCCTTCGCCGAAGTGGAACCCCATCAGGGCGAAGTCAAGCCGCGCGAGCAGGCCCAGGAGAGCGGTTATGTCGAGATCGACAAGCTGCTGGCCGAGGCCGATGCCACCACCACGGAGCAGGAACCCTATCAGGGCTTCTCGCTGGATGTGGGGCTGGATGGCTTCCCCGAGGTGCTGCCGGAGTCCACCGGATTTGACGTGGATGCCGACGATGGCGGAGTGGGGGCCAAGCTGGATCTGGCACGCGCCTACCTCGAGATCGACGACAAGGACAGCGCCCGCGAGCTGCTGCAGGAGGCGGCGGAGCAGGGCACCGAGCATCAGCGGGCCGAGGCCGAGAAGCTGCTCAAGCGCCTTGGCTAGGTAGCCAAAGCACCATGATGACAGCAGGGGCAGCCGACGGGCTGCCCCTTCTTTTTGGCGCCAGGTCTGGCCTGGGCGCTGCGATTTGGGATTTTTGAGGCGAGATGGGTATAATCCGCCCCGTTTCTTTCACCGCATCCTTTCATCAGAAGACAAGTTTATCCATGCGAATTGCCCTAGGTATTGAATACGACGGCAGCCGGTATTTCGGCTGGCAGCGTCAGCGCGAAGTGATCAGCGTACAGGAGGAGCTGGAGAAAGCCCTCAGCCGGATCGCCAATCACTCCGTCTCCATCCAGTGTGCTGGACGCACCGATGCCGGCGTTCACGCCACCGGCCAGGTCATCCACTTCGATACCGATGCGAACCGTGCCGAAGGGGCCTGGACCCTGGGGCTCAACTCCAACCTGCCGCCCGACATCGCGGTGCGCTGGGTCAAGCAGGTGGACGAGGGGTTCCATGCCCGTTTCAGCGCCACCGCCCGTCGCTACCGCTACGTCATCTACAACCACAACTACCGGCCGGCCATCCTCGGCAGCGGCGTCAGCCACTACCACGAAGCGATCGACGCGACGCTGATGCACCAGGCGGGCCAGTGCCTCCTGGGCGAGCAGGACTTCAGCTCGTTTCGGGCCGTCGGCTGCCAGTCCAAGACCCCGTGGCGCAATGTGACCCACCTGTGCGTCAGCCGCCAGGGCCCCTATATCGTGCTGGATATCCGGGCCAATGCCTTCCTGCATCACATGGTGCGCAACATCACCGGCTCCCTGCTGCTGGTGGGGCAGGGGCTCAAACCGGTGGAGTGGGTGGCCGAGGTGCTGGCGGCCCGGGATCGCAACCTGGCGGGCCCCACCGCCAAGGCGGGGGGACTCTATCTGGTGGACGTGGATTACCCGCTGGAACTGGGCTTGCCGTGGGTGCCGCTCGGCCCGTTGTGGCTGCCGGACTCGGCACCGGGTACGACCAGTTTTTAGTAACTGGGCCCGAAAATTTGTGGTTTAATGATCCGTCATTTATTGCCATCGAGCTATTAAGTCATTGAACAATCTAGGCTCGATGCGTTTTGTCAGGCACAAAAGCATTAAGGAATTCCATGAGCTGGCTTGAGAAGATCCTTCCCAAGAGCAAGATCACTGCCCCGCGTCGCCACAACATTCCGGAAGGGGTGTGGACCAAGTGCAGTGCTTGTGAACAGGTGCTCTACCGGGCAGAGTTGGAGCGCAATCTCGAAGTGTGCCCCAAGTGTGATCATCATATGCGCATCAGCGCCCGTGCCCGCCTCGAGAGCTTTCTCGACGAGCAGGGCCGCACCGAAGTCGGTGCCGAGCTGGAGCCGCAGGATGTACTGAAATTCAAGGATTCCAAGCGCTACAAGGATCGTTTGTCAGCCGCCCAGAAGGATACGGGCGAGAAAGATGCGCTGGTGGTGATGAAGGGGACCCTCAAGGGGGTGCCGGTCGTTGCCTGTTCGTTCGAGTTCTCCTTCATCGGTGGCTCCATGTCCTCCGTGGTGGGCGCCCGCTTCGTGCGCGCCGTCGAGGAGAGCATCAAGGAAGGGCGCGGTCTGGTCTGTTTCTCCACCTCGGGTGGTGCCCGCATGCAGGAGGCGCTGTTCTCCCTGATGCAGATGGCCAAGACCAGTGCGGCGCTGGACCGACTCTCCAAAGCCGGCCTGCCTTATATCTCGGTGCTGACCGACCCCACCATGGGGGGCGTCTCCGCCAGTCTGGCCATGCTGGGTGACATCAACGTGGGCGAACCCAAGGCACTGATCGGCTTTGCCGGTCCCCGCGTCATCGAGCAGACCGTGCGCGAGAAGCTGCCGGAAGGCTTCCAGCGCTCCGAGTTCCTGCTGGAGAAGGGCGCCATCGATCTCATCATCGACCGCCGCGACATGCGCAACCGTCTGGCCAGCCTGCTCGCCAAAATGCTGAATACTCACGTCATCGAAGAGTGAAGATGAGTTCCAACATGCAACAATCCCAAAGCCGGTCGCTGGTCGACTGGCTTTCTTATTTGGAGCAGATCCACCCGGTCAACATCGACATGGGGCTGGATCGGGTCGGCGCCGTCGCCCGCCGCATGGGTCTTACCCAACTGCCGTTCAAGGTGATCACGGTGGCAGGCACCAACGGCAAGGGCTCCAGCTGCGCCATGGCGGCCAGCATACTGATGGAAGCCGGTTACAAGGTCGGCGTCTACTCCTCTCCCCATTTGCTGCGCTTCACCGAACGGGTGCGGATCAACGGGGCCGAGCTGGCCGACCGCGATCACTGTACCGCCTTTGCCGAGGTGGAAGCGGCCCGCGGCGAGATAGCCCTTACCTTCTTCGAGTTCGCCACCCTGGCCGGTTTGTGGCTGTTTCGCCGCGCCGCGCCGGATGTGCTCTTGCTGGAAGTAGGGCTGGGCGGCCGGCTCGATGCCACCAATGTGGTGGAGTCCGATGTGGCCATGATCACCTCCATTGCGCTCGATCACTGCGACTGGCTGGGGGATACCCGCGAGGCGGTGGCGGTGGAGAAGGCGGGAGTGTATCGCGCCGGCAAACCCGCCATCAGCGGTGAGCCCAACCCGCCCGTCACCATTGCCAGCGAGGCGGCCCGCCTCGGTGCCTGCCTGCGTCAGGTCGGCATCGATTTTCGTGGCGATGAGCACGAAACCGGTTGGGATTATCACGGCCTCCACCAGTGGCGCGACCTGCCCAAACCGGCCCTGCCGCTGATGAACGCGGTCACCGTGCTGGCGGCGCTGGAGTCCCTCGGCCTGCCGCTGCCGGAAGAGGCTATTCGGCAAGGGCTGGCCAATGCCCGGCTGGCTGGCCGGATGCAACAGTTGCAAAGCGCGCCGCTGGTCATCGTCGATGTGGCCCACAACCCCCATTCGGCCGCCTATCTGGCCGCCCAGTTGCGCAAGCTGCCCTGCCGCGGCGTGCGCCGCGCCGTGGTCGGCATGCTCAAGGACAAGGACATGGCGGGTTCGCTTGCCGAGCTCGATGGCCTCATCGGCGAGTGGTATCTGGCGAGCCTGAGCGGCCCGCGGGCGGCGAGCGCGGCCCAGTTGGCGGCAGCTCTTGGCAGCGAGCGGGGGCCGGCGACCCCCTTTGACGACGTGGGGCAGGCCTATGCTGCCGCGTTGGCCGCATCGAGTCCTGATGATATGGTCATTGTGTTTGGTTCGTTTTACACTGTCGCCGACATTCTGGCGGGTGTCGCCGTCTAGGCCACATCCCGGCTCCCCGGCCCTTTGGCGGGGAGCCAGATCGCATATTGAGTTACGTAAAGGTAGGATTCAACTTGGCCTCTAAGTTTCAAAACCGTCTGGTGGGGACCGTCATCCTGGTGGCCCTGGTAGTCATTTTTCTGCCGGATCTGATGGACGGCCACAAGCTGGAGCAGAAGGAAGAGGCGTTCGCCAAGATCCCGCTGCGCCCCGAGCTGGAACCCGCCAAGCCCGCCTTGCAGGTATCGGCCGCCAGCACCCTGCCGGCGGAGCATCTGGCCAGCCAGCAGCAGGCGTCGGCTGCCGAACAGTGGCAGGTGGAAGAGGTGCCCGAGCCGGTCACCCTGGGGGCCAAGCAGGGCCAGCCGCAGGTGCAGCAGCCGGCCGCCAAGCCGGTGACCCAGCCCGTTACACCGCCTGCGGCCAAGCCCCAGCCTGAAGTGATCGCCAAGAAACCGGTGGAGCAGCCCAAGCCCAAAGTGGTGCCGCCCAAGCCGGTAGAGGTGCAAAAACCGGTGGAGAGCAAGCCGCAGGCGGGTCAGATCAGGTCGATGGACGACCTCATCGCCAGCAAGATGGGGCAAGCGACCACGACCGCAGCCCCGGCAGCGACGGCCCCGGCCCAGGGCAGCTGGATCCTGCAGCTCGGCGCCTTCAAGAACGTCGACAGCGTCAACGCGCTGGTGGGCAAGCTGCGGGCGGCGGGCTACTCGGCTCACACCTCGCCGCGCACGCCGGTGCAGGGTCAGCTCAACCGGGTCTTCATCGGACCGGATGTCTCCAAGACCAAGCTGCAGGGCATGCAGAGCCGCATCGGCCAGATGACCGGCCTGAGTGGTTCCGTTGTGGCTTACAACCCCTAAGAGGGACCACAAGATAAAAAAATACCGCGCTTCATTCTGGATGGGCGCGGTATTTTTTTAGATGCATTTCACCGGTTTGGGCAGGCCGCCAATCTTGGTGGCCTGCTTGGCCGGGCCTTCCGGGAACAGCTTGTAGAGGTAGCGGCTGTTGCCCTTCTCGGGCCCGTACTGCTTCTCCATCGCCTTGACCAGGGCGCGGATGGCGGGGGAGGTGTTGAACTCCAGATAGAAGGCGCGCACGAAGCGTACCACTTCCCAGTGCGGCTCCTCCAGTACGATACCTTCCTGCTCGGCCAGTACCAGTGCCAGCGCCTCGCTCCAGTCGTTGCTGTTGAGCAGATAACCCTTGGCATCGGTCTCGATGAGTTGGCCGTTGAATTCCAGCTGGTGGTGCTCGGACATGGTGGGCTCCTTGTGGCCTGTCAGGATTGGGCGGGCATGGTAGCGCCTTGTTCCCGGGTGAGCAACCGGCTCTCGTTGGCCAGGGCGAGCAATTCGTCCGCCAGCTGGCTGATGAGGTTGAGCTGCTGGGTCAGCATCAGCTGCTCCTCGCTGCTGTCCGGGGTGATGACCGGGCACTGCCCCTCGATCTGCTCCGGCATCTCTCCCGCCAGATGGCCCGCGGCCCGCTCCAGGGTGTGGCTCAGGTGGCGGCTGATCTCGTCCAGCTCGCCGATGGCCTCCAGCTTGTCGCGATGGGCGCCCAGCGCCGAGATATAGGAGAGCAGGGCATGGTTGCGCCAGGTGAGGGTGAAGCAGAGGTCGAGGAAACGACGGCGCTTTTGCGGCTCCACCAGCATGCTCTGCCAGGCCATGGCCAGCTCGCTGTCCGCCAGATGAGCGCTCTTGCGCGCCACCCGGTAGTCGAGTGACTCATCCCGCTGCTGCTGCAGGCTGGCCAGCACCGCCGAGAGGTAGCGGGCGTTGGCCGACAGCGAATTGGCGATCAGGGTCGGCAGCCGTTTGTACTGCCAGTCCGGCCAGAGCCAGGCCACCAGGGCGTAGGAGAGCAGGCAGCCGAGCAGGGTATCGAGCATGCGCGGCCCCAGGATGGCGAAGCCGATGCCGTCCAGCAGGTTGAACGCCATCAACACGTAGAGGGTGATGAAGCAGACCGCGGCGCTGTAGTTGCTGCGTACCTGGGTGAAGAAGAGAAAAGCGGCCAACCCCATCACCACCAGCTGCACGTGTAGTTCGGGGAAGAGCCAGAGCACCGGGATCCCCACCAGCAGGCCGGCGAAGGTGCCGAGCATGCGCTGCACCAGCCGGCGGCGGGTGGCGCTGTAGCTGGGCTGGCAGACGAACAATACGGTCAGCAGGATCCAGTAACCCTTGTCCAGCTGGAAGGCCTGCAGAATGCCGTAGCCCACCACCAGCCCGAGGGACAGCCGCAGGGCATGGCGAAACACCATGGAGTTGGGGGTGAGATGCTGCTTGAGCTGGGTCAGCAGTGGCAGGCGGGCGGGCCTGGCCAGGGGCGGCAGGCTCTGCGGGGCCTGCTCGGGGTTTTGCAGCTCCTCGGCGCTTTGCAGCAGCTGGTTGATGCTGGCCAGATTGCGGCGCAGAAACTTCATCGGCGTCAGCAGGGTTTTGGGATAGTGCTGCTTGAGGTGGGTGAACTCCAGCTGATCGCCGAGTGCCTCCAGCGTCCAGTGGATGCGCTTGTTATGGGCATAGGGTTTGTGCACCAGGATGGCGTAGCCGAGCCGCTGACACGCCTCGGAGAGCTGCAGGAATACCTCCTGAAAGCCGTCCAGCACGATGCCCTGCTTGAGCTCGGCCTCCAGCTTGCTGTAGGGATAGTGGCTGGAAGTGGCCCGCTCGTGGATCTCCAGCGCCAGCAGGTAGAGGCGCAGCAGGCTGGCCAGCTCGGGGGAGGCCCGGTGACGGGTGCTGAGGCGGGCATTGAGGGCCGACTTGGTGAGCGTCAGGGCATTGACCAGGTTGATGTTGAGCTGGGCCAGGTTGTGACGAATGGCCTGGGCGCCGTGCTCGTCGGCCGGAAAGAAGCGGGATTTTTCCAGCAGATAGCGGGAGAGGGCAAAGTAGCTCTGGGCCAGCTGTTCGTGCAGGGTCTTGTAGGGCAGCAGCCAGAGCCAGACCAGCGACACCAGGCCATACCAGAGCGCCCCGGCGCCGAGGGCCAGCGGCTGATAGAAGAGATCCGGCGCCTTGGCGGCACCCAGCATGGTGTAGATGGCGATGAGCAGGGAGCCGAAGCTGATGGTGGCGTAGCGCTGACCGAGCGCCCCCACCATCACGAAGATGAAGGTGGAGCCCGCCAGCCCGATGGCGAACAGCCAGGGGGTGGGGAAGAGATATTGCACGCAGAGGGAGGCGAACAGGAAGCAGAGCAGGGTCATGGCGAGGTTCTTGACTCGGCCCCACAGGCTGTCGTCGGTCTCGGCGATGGCGCCGGCCACCACCCCGAGGGAGAGCAGCACGGTGAGCTGGATGTCGCCGGTCGCCAGGGTGAAGGCGAGCAGCCCCATGATGGCCAGCAGCACCTTGAGGGCGAAATAGATATGACTGTCAGTCAGCAGCCGGCGCAGCAGGCCAGAGAAATCCGTGGGCATGGGAGAGCGCAACCCTTGAGCGAAACGAAAGCGAGAGCATAACCGGTCAACAACGAAGTGGCCCTGATTTGGATCAGGGCCACTTCGCTTCATATCCTTGATTTGCAACTTATCCTGACAGAAACAGGCGCCAATAAAAACCCCGCCGAAGCGGGGTGTTTGATTAGTTGCGGTTGCCGCCGAGCAGGCTCAGCAGACTCAGGAAGATGTTGTAGATGGAGACATACAGAGTGACGGTGGCGGAGATGTAGTTGGTCTCGCCGCCGCGCACGATCTGCTGGGTGGTCAGCAGGATGGCGCCGGAGGAGAACAGCATGAACATGGCGGAGAGGGCCAGGCTCAGGGCGCTCATCTGCAGGAAGATGTTGGCGACCATGGCCACCAGCAGCACCCAGAAACCGACGAACAGCATGCCGCCGATAAAGGAGAGATCACGCTTGGTGGTCAGGGCATAGGCCGACAGACCGAAGAAGGTGAGCGCAGTGCCGCCGAGCGCGGTCATCACGATCTCGCCGCCGCCGTTGTTCATGTACATGTTGATGATGGGGCCCAGGCTATAGCCCAGCAGACCGGTCAGGGCGAAGGTGAACACCAGCCCCATGCCGTTGTCACGATTCTTCTCGGTCAGGAACATCAGACCGTAGACGCCGATGAGGAAGATGGCCCAGTGCAGGGGCGGCATGTTCATCACGGTGGCTACCCCGGCCACCACGGCAGAGAAGCCAAGAGTGAGGGAGAGCAGCATGTAGGTGTTGCGCAGTACCTTGTTGGTATCGCGCGCGGCACTCTGGGTGCCGGTATAGATAGAACGGGTATCCATCTTGGGTGTCCTCTTGATTTCCGGGGTGAAGCGGCAATCCGCTTCGTTAACGCATTGTATGCACTGAATGTCGGGATGACGAGCGCTGATTTCAAGCCCCACCCCAGCCTGTTGCCCCCTACTATCCCAAATCAAATATGTATTGCATATGAACAAGGGGCTGACGTAGTATGCACGCCGTTCGGAGGGGTGGCAGAGCGGCTGAATGCACCGGTCTTGAAAACCGGCGATGGGCGACCATCCGTGGGTTCAAATCCCACCTCCTCCGCCAGCTATATAGCCCAACCGATTGATTCGGCTGGGCTTTTTTGTATCTGTGATTTTTGGTATGCCAGTGAGCATGGCATTAGGTGTTGGCTGTCCTACCCCTTGATAGCACTCCCTTGGACAGGTCCTTGCCACGACTTCCTCAAGTTAGCCAAAGCAAGAGAGGGGCAATGGCCCTCTTTTGCTATCTATTTTGTGAAGGCCCAGGGAAGTATGAAACGAAGCAAAAGACAGCAGAAGCGATATCAGAGGCGGTCTGGCTTTTCTGTGAGCAATTGACGGCAGAAATTGAGGCCGAAAACCATAAATTGCCAACCTTTCAGCAAACTAGGAAGACCCCTGGGTTGGCAGAAGGCAATCTCATCAGGTAGATGCTGGATTGGTCTCGTAAGGACGAGACTGTGTCAGCAGCATTCAATCGTGTCGTCCAACCCAGAAAAGGGCGCAGGAGCGCTAGAACAAAGGTGAATATCTCAGGTGACATAAGTGAATAAGGCTGTTTGTCGCAAAATCATGCTCATTACGCGGATTAAACTACTGCATGTGCAACCCTTGCTGATATATCTGCGCAGTTTGAGCGAAAGCTTGCTCAAAACTGAGTGCTCGGAGTGCTAGTTCGTGGTAAGTAACTGATAAATAACAGAACGTAAAAGTGGCATGGTCAATGCTTATGGTTCCGGTTGAGTGTCATTACCGTTCAACCAATCAGGAGCAAACTCATGCCAACTCCATGTTATATCAGCATCGAAGGTAAAACCCAGGGCAACATCACCGCCGGTGCTTTCACCTCCGATTCCGTCGGCAACATCTTCGTGCAGGGCCACGAAGACGAGATGCTGGTGCAAGAGTTCCAGCACGTCGTCACCGTACCGACCGATCCGCA
>NZ_JBFOCQ010000010.1:0-117042 GCF_040907805.1 Aeromonas sp. s3 | reverse complement strand
ACTGCGCACTTTGAATCGACCAATCTGATGTCCCAACTCTTGCATCATCGACATCAAGGCGCGGCTGCCAGCCGAGTCCCGGCTCGCTTTGAACAAACGGCGCAACTCGCTGCGTTGTTGCATCCGCTCACGGTTAATCACCCGTTTGCGAGCCTGATAGTCGTAAAAACAGGACGTGGGAACATCAAAAGCGCAGCAGACCAGGGTGATGGGGGCTTGCTCCCTTAATCGGTCTATCAGCGCGTACGTGTGAATTCGTCCGCCATCAAGAGAGCAGTAGCCTTTTTTAGAATGTCCTTTTCGCGCTCGAGCCGGTTGATACGGGCTTCCAGCTCCTGGATTTTTTGCTGTTCCGGGGTCAGCGCCTTGCTGATCGGGGTTGTGCCAGTTCGTTCGGATTGAAGCTGCTGAACCCAGCGGCGAAGCACGGTTTCACCGACATCCAGTGAACGGCTGGCTTCGGGGACAGAATATCCCTGGTCGAGCACCAGGGATGCGGCTTCCAGCTTGAACTCGGCAGTAAATGAGCGACGTAATCTTGTCATTGAACACCTCAGGTCTGGGTGGCGACTGTACCACCTAAAATGGTGTCCGGGATGATTAGACCACTACACAATAAACATTGTTTAGTGGAACATCCAAAGTTGACCTTAACAGAAATGTGTTCCTTGTAGAGATGGTGGTAGCCCTTACCTAGCAACCATTTTTGCAGGTGTCAGCGGGGTTTTGCCCCAGAATCCGAACCAGTAATGCCCGAGGCTCACGTACCGCATCAGTGCCGACTGCAAGCACTTTACCGTCCATATTCGCAGTATATTCGGCCACTACATCGCCAAAAGCATTACGCTGCAAAGCAACCTTCTGGCCCTTCTTCACATCCTCCCCCAACTTGACGAGGACTTCTGCAAAGCCACCAGTCGTTGCCCGAATCGAGCTCATTTCATTACCTATATATGTCTTGTGGGTCTCGGCGGTGGCCCCAAGCTTTCCGTCTATCACCTTGTAGTGACTCAATACGTTTAAAGCCCCCTGCAAGCCTCGCTCAATCATATCCTGTTGATACACCCGTGGCTCGCCTACTTCTGCGGTTATAGCCGGAATGCCATTCTCAACAAACGTAGTTTCCATCGACCCAGTTTCGCCAGGATCCTTTTTGATTTGGTCGGCTGGGAACAGCTCCGCAATGGTCTTTACATCTGCATTGCGATAGTCAGCATAGATAAAGAGTGGGTATGCCGTCCCAGTGGACTGGGTGTGATAGTCGATAGCCAAATCGACATTCCCTTTGTAGACCTTGTTCCACATCAGCCATGCCTGACGCTCGGGAGCATTACCAGTCTCTTTGCCTGGATGGATCCGGTTGTAATCAATCACATCACCACCGTCAGTCGAAATTGCCCAAGTACGCGACACACGCTCTAGGCCGGAACGGTTGGGGCCAATAACGCCAATGACAGTCCCTTTCATCTTGGCCGGTTCAAGTTGTGCCATCGCCTTTTGTACGATCCGAACACCATTGAGCTCGTCACCATGCACACCAGCCTGTAGCAATACTTTTTTACCATCGGCAGCCCCTTTGGCCACCATGACCGGCACGTACCAACGTTGACCAGTTCCGGTCTCGACGCCCTCAAACATAAAGCGGTGCTGGCCTGTGGCAAGATCAGCTACATCGAGTGCTGAAATCACAGGTACGCCTTGGACCTTATCGCCTGTGTACTGGATGGCTGCCTGAGCAACCGAACCAAAAAGTGCTAATCCAACAGCAAACGCAACATAACGCATACGACTCTCCATGATGCTCAATATGATTAGTAAGTCCCGACTCGATAAGCTGGCAGGCAGTCCAAGGCTAAAAACATGTCGAGATGACTAGGCTATCAGGGAGATATATTCAGTATCTACTTTGGGTTAGAAAAAATGTGGCGGCAAGACATAGCTTCCGGCGGAGTAGATTGAAATGAACCACTTCCAGTGGCCATACATGCAATGGCTCAGG
This sequence comes from Aeromonas sp. s3, assembly GCF_040907805.1. Lineage (NCBI taxonomy): Bacteria > Pseudomonadati > Pseudomonadota > Gammaproteobacteria > Aeromonadales > Aeromonadaceae > Aeromonas > Aeromonas sp. s3. The sequence goes on along the minus strand of NZ_JBFOCQ010000010.1, from coordinate 115,043 downwards.
CTCGTTCGGTGAGGCTGTCGCCGTTGGTGAGGGGGTAAGCTAACATCGTGCCTCGGGCGGTTGAATCGTGATGTCGGTATCTCACCACCGGATGAGATACCGACATATCTAGCTGGCCTGAACCCACTCGACCTCTTCGGGAAGTGGCAGCGGCTTGGATGGTACAGAACTGGTCAGGGCATCATGGATGCAGTTGGCTATTTTCTGGCTGGTCTGCTGCATCCGAGTGTTATGCAGGTGAGCATAACGCAGTGATGTCTGACTGCTCCGGTGTCCGAGTTGGGATTGCACATCAAACAGGGTGCCGCCGTTGGAGACAATCAACGCCGCTACCGAATGACGGCAGGTGTGCAGGCACACCCCCTCCTTATCTATACCGGCCCGCGCCAGCATCCGCTGAAAACCCTTAGTGGGATTCTGCAATGGCTGCCCTTGCCGCTTACCGGGAAATAGGTAGGGATTTCCCTCTGTCACCGGTAAGTAGTTCAACAGCTCCACCGCCATATGGTTCAGGTGCAACACACGGCTATGGCCGTTCTTGGTGTGGGGAATGTATAGGGTCTTGTCCTCCTTGTTGTAGTGCTGCCATTTGGCCCTTGCCAGCTCGGCCCGACGCAAGCCGGTGAGCAGCAACATCTTGACGTACTGACCGGTATAGAAACTCTCATGCTGATCGGCGGCCCGGAACAGGCGGCGTATTTCATCTGGGGTGAAGTAGCGTTCGCGTCGATTGTTCTCTCGCAGTAACGACACCAGGGCTGCGGGATTGTCCTTGATCAGTCCGGCACGGGCCGCCCAGGTCATGATGGCCTTGAGCAATGCCAAGACGCGATTGCAGGTGGCCGGGGTGAGGCGCTTGAGCAACATCTGTTGCATGTTCTGGATGCGGGTGACGGTGATCTCTTCCGGGATCAGATTGCCGAAGATTGGCCGTAGGTGATTACGGAAGCGATGTTCATCCGTCTTCCAACTGCGATTTCGCGATTGCAGATAGGGGAGATAGTCCTCCTGAAACAAATTGCTCAGGGTCTTCTGGTTGCGCTTGTCCTCCTTGGCCTGTTGCGGGTCAACGCCTTCGGCGATCTTGCGTTTGTAGTCGAGCGCCAGCTTACGAGCCGCGCTGACATCCAATGCGGGATAATGCCCGAGGGCAATGGCCCGTTTGCGCCCATGTATCTGATAGCGCAACAGGAACTTGCGACGCCCCTCCCCCTTGCCAACCAGACAGCGCAGACCGGTCACGTCAGTATCTGAATACTCCGCTTCGGTACTGCGAGCGTCATCTGGGTTAGGGGGTAGATCGGCAATTCGCCGATTGGTGAATTTAAATCGGGTGGGTGTTTCGTTCATGGTTCGCTCCTCAAGATGTGAGCTGGTGCAACAGGGCATAAGCCTCCTTCACAGTGGAAAGGAGGTGTAATCCCCGTCTCTGGCTTGGCGATTAAAATGGTCGTTGCTCATCGCGCCTTGGCCTGGCTGGCCCGGCACGATGACAACGCGGGAAAGGTGAGTGAGCAGATGGCCGCCCCGGTCGCTACCCGGTCCGATCCCGTAAAAATCCCACCGAGCCCCGTGTCCGCCCCGTGTGAGCGGAGGGAAACGGGGCTGGTTTTTCCCTTTGAGTGATTGGGCTTTTCCATCTCAACCCCGTGAACCCGCGAAATTTGCGGAAATAATGGGGGGAGTGAATGAAGAGGTCGGGTTGCCCCGCACATTCACGGCGAGCCCCGTGCCCGCCCCGTGTGAGCGGGGGGAAACGGGGCGCGTTTTTCCCTTGGAGAGACTGGGTAAATCGACGCCAACCCCGTGAACCCGCGAAATTTGCGGGAGTAACAGGGGGGGATTATTCAGTGGCTACCCTGATCGCGTAGACACCCAGCGACAGGTAGGTGAGGAAATTGCCCTCCCATAACTCATAGAACTCACCCAACTCAGACAACGGCACCACGTGCGCATAGGCAATCAGCCCTTCCTGGCTTAAGAAGTCAAAATCGACCTCCTTAGCCAATTCGGCATAGTCACCCATGCCGACATAGGAAAAGTCCGTCATATAGACCAAGGACCATAGATTTCCTTGCCGTTGCAGGCGGATTTCCACCGGATGAAAGCCACCGGTTTCCGGGCCATAACCCGGATCACGAAAGTTCATCGTGACAGCACGGGCTTGTGGCCATGTGGGATGGTGCCTGTTCAGCAGGTCGGTCAGGCATACGGCGAACCGGGGTGAAACCGGCAGGGGGAGTCCCTGCCAGTTCAGTGCTATGTCACGGTCGCTCATTGTTGGGTCTCCTGTCCGGCTACCTCGTCGCCGGTCTCGGATCCCGTTTCGGCCCCGGTCTCATCCATCTTGTCTGACAAACCGGCCTGGTCGTTGGCTGTTTCCAAAAACGGGGGCTTATTGCCTTTCTCGATGGTTATCTCATCGGTCGTGTCATCTTGGCCCTTCTGTCCCTTGGCTTTTCCCTTGCGAGCCTGTTTATCCATATTGGCCGGTTCATCCAGCTGAGTAGACCAGTCGCTGAGGGATAGGCCGACCCGGTGGAACGGTGAGTTGGGCTCGGCGGCGACCAGTAACTTTTCAGCACGCAGGATGGCGGCGAGGAAGCCGTGGTTATTGGCACTGCCTCGAACAAACAGCGCCTTGAGCGCTACCGATTTGAATGGCACATCCTTGAGGATATCCAGCAGTGCCAGGATGTCATCGAGCGATAACCAGTGTTTGCTGAACAGGCCACCCGTGTCGTTGGCGGTAATGCGAAGCGCGTAGCGACCTTCATCGTTCTTGCCCACCTCGTAGTGCAGCAAACCACTGGCCCGTGCGCTGATCTTCGGGGCCTTAGCAGATTTAATAACAGTCCAGACCGGAGCAGCCGACGCTGCCGGTTGTGTGGCTTTTGCCATGATGGTGTTCCTTCTGAAGGGATTACTTGAAGAAGTCAGCCGCTTTACTGCGATGACCTTGATGGATATGACTGCCTAACGAGGCAATGGCTCCGCTGATGACCCCCAGGTCATCGGTGAGACCTACGCCGGGGATAAAGTCCGGTACGGCATCGACCGGACAGAGCAAATAGGCGAGTGCGCTGACCACGATGGTCTTGACCCACACAGGCGTCTGCTCGTCGGCCATCAACAGGTAGAGCAAGACGGCCTGCTCAACCAGCAGCTTCATGCCCTTGATGTGCTTGAGCTTGGCGAGTAGCGAGGAGCGGTTGATCTCGGTCATGCGGCCCACTCCCCATCCCACTCTGACGCCAGCACCAGACTGACCACACCATCGCAGATATCCAGGACCGGACCAGCGTTCCGGGCGGTGACGTTGAGCAACTTGAACACCGGATGGTCTTTATCGTGCAGCGCCACTTGTGTGCCCTCCAGAGCAATCCAGCGCTCCGGTAACGGCAACCAGTAGACGGCTTGCTCGGCACTGTCCGTGGTAAAGCTGCTGTCACCCATATCCCAGACCTCTTCAAAAATGCCGTTGTCCAGGTCGTGGGTAGCCTGACCGGAGAAGCGGGCAATCGACAGCACCAACTGCCCTATCTGAGTAGAGGGCAGTTGGTGCAAGGTGTAGGTATTGGTGTGACTGAAGATGGCAACCAATACCGGCAGACCGGGCATTGGCAACGATTCCGGTACATAACGACCGTGGATGCGGATGGCTTTGACCAGTTGATGATGGCGCAGCAGAGCCCGCGACAGGGTATCCAGATAATCCTGAGTCGCGTTCTTGCCTTCGCCAATGGCATCGAATATTGAAAGTTCAGACATGGATATCTCTCCTTTGAATTTAAATAACCGAAATGGCTATTGGATATCAAAGGATTTATATATATTTCAATCGATAGGTAATTCGGTGGCTGGTATGTATTTAAATATCAACGCTATATATTTAACATGAGGTTAATCTCGCGCGCGCGAATAAATGAGTGAAAATTAAAATTCAAGAGAACCTATTTACTTTATTGAGCGGCAGCCGTAGATTATATCTGTTGATGACAACATGAGAACTGCGTTGATGGGTGAATGAAGATGTTGTTGAACAGGTATGGGGAAACCACTACTCGTATCTTGAAGGAGACAAATATGATTAAGATATCAAGCCTGTTCATCAACCCAATCGACGCATATCAGGTCAATGAAATCGTAAGTCGTGATCATCGTGAGAAATTCGATCTGAATTCATTTGAGGAGAGGATTAATCGTGTATTGAGATCTATGTTCGGTGCTGAGTTGGATGAAGTCCTTATTGGAGAGCGATTCTACGCATACAAACTCAAACGGCGGCTGGCAACTCGCAAGGAGAAGGTGAAGTTGGGGCGACTAATTGTGCGCATAATCCCGGAGCTAATCCCTGCCATCATGAGCTATCCGAAGCGGCACCCTGAAGAGTTAAGAACCTGTCGGAAATTGTTCCAATGCGTGAAGGCGAAGAAACGACTAGCTAAAGCTTCTCTACAGATATCTTGAATAAGTAACCCCTAGAGTTAAAAATCAAGGGGTTAAAACAAAAAAAACAATAGCGGGGAAGGGGGAGTTATCTTTGAGAGCGAACTGGTTTTTTATTAGTTTTCATCCGTCATTCTGCACCTAAATTTCATATCTTAAAAGTTGACAATGTTCACGAAATTGAGATTAATTTGCTAAATCCGATGATGTTATGGCTTTGTTCGTGCACGAAGATTAGGTAAAAATTCACATCATCTCATAGGTGGGACAAACATTGTTCTGAACATTTCAGCTTTTTTGCCACCACCTACTCAAGATCATCAAAGTCATCATTTGCTGCCAAATTGCTGCGAACGCGTAGTCATTATCGCCGAAAACAACAAAACCAAGCAGGTGTCGAAGGTCGGTTCTGAAAATGGATAATGGTCTCACACCAGGACTTGTTCGAACCTGCTCAATGCGAACTTGAGTTTGCAAGTTGTGGCTGATAGCCTATAACCCATCGTAATCAATACAGGCTGTTCAGATGCCAACATCTATAGAGATCGATATCTTTGTCGATGGGGAAGAAACGTACCACTTGGAAGATTTTAGGCAATTTTGGGTCAATATTTGGGGACAAAAATATCTCAATCTAGGACCTATCAGATTCAATAATCCGGTGAACGTAAAGGAGAAATCTGGATTTGATTCTCTGCCTCAAGACCTTAAAGTGGCATTCGAAATCAGAAATCCAGACATATTCTTCGTTGCAAGTATTGGAAATAATAAGGTGGCCTTGGGTAGTATAGAAATTACAGTTCATTCACCTGATGGATCTAATGTTGAAAAACGTTATCCATGCATTTGGGCTGGTAGAAAAATTGGATTCACCTCGTTTGTGGTTTGCCCATACATGAAGTCCAGACGTGGAGGCCAAGTCAATAAACTGCCCAATCGCCACTCTGTTAGAAACATTGATTTTATCAATGAATGGAAAAGAGAAAAATCCCCAAAAGCCGCTCTTCATCAAATTATTCCACTGGAAGAATTACAAGATGATTTAAGTGCTGCTTATGCTCTGCTTAAAATGCCTTTGATGAACTGGCAACGTTTGGCAGGATATTTTTGTGATCTACTTGCTGAAAATATAAAACCAGGCTCAAGTGCAAACAGAATTGAAACGTTTATAGAAGAGCTTCAAAAGCTAGCCTCTGCTTGCAAAAGCGTCACACGATACACAAAGCCATCGAGCTTTATGGAGGATGGTGGCCGCTGGATTCAAATTTATAACACTCGCCCAGACTCCGGACACTGGGAGCGTGGTGAAGGCCAATTCGATTCAATAGATGGTCGTCTGATGTTTACATTGGATGATGCGGAAATTAAGGGAATAAAAACCCCCATTGAATTTTGGATGCCACAACTTTCTAAGAGACACCCTTGGGTTATGGAACAAGTTGAAAGAGATCATGGCAGCAAACGGTTTAGAAATATTGTAAAAGTGTTAGGAAATTACATTACTGTCAAGTTTTCAGATGACCTAACACATGCTGACTTGCAGACTCTTCAACGTAATCCGGGTCTGACTCTTGAACGACTAGACTGGAAGAGTGGAATACTAAAAATTGCCGACCTGCTTGGCAATTCAAACCCGGAAAAAATTGCTCGTGCAGGCCTGAAATCACCCAGTTCAAATGTGCTAGATGCTATACAGAAAATTCTATCTAGCAATACGACTTTCATCAGCACACATCGTTTATATGAGGCTGACTGGGAAAGTACGTTAATAAAAGAAATCAATTTAACACCAAAAGGTTCGACGATTATTGTGCCTCGAATCCCAAAATCGCAGTTGACTGGGCAATCGAAATTTAACGAGCGAGAAGTGATCTTCGCTGAGGATTGTACAAAATGGCAGTTAATGGCAATTCGACAACTTCATCGTCAGAGTTTTGAATGATATGGCCGGACAAGGAAAAACAACCCGAGAGTATGCTAAACAATTAATCAACGAGGGCTGGAATGTCCTCTATATCTGTATACCAAATACACCGCACGTGAGAGTTGTTCCAATCCCAACATCACATGGCGTAAGCAAGCAACGATATCCAGATATTGCTGCAGAAAAAGATGGCTACCTATTACTCGTAGAAATAGAAATGAATTTAACTGAGGCTGTAGTCCAGGATATTAGTCTTAGGTTCAATGAGATGCGGCATTCATTAATAAATCCAGATCTTTACAGAGCTTGGAGTAATAGCGTAGAAAGCGTTAGCAAGCATAAGATGCCAGCTAGTCCTATAATAGAAACGAGGTTGAAGATAGTCAATGGCATTACTCGAAAATCAACCAACCTCGTTTATCAATTGCAATCTCAGGGTATTTCAATCGTTGGTGAGTTATAGAATTTAGATAAGCAATAAAATAAGCTAAAGGTTCACGCTATCCAACAACTCCTCAATTGCAACCTCGCGCCCTGATTCATCCAAAACTTGACAATGCATGTAATCGTCGAGTACTAGAGGAAATACTGACATCGACAAAGCAACACCATCTTTCTCGAGTTCTGGATGTTTCATTTTCAGTTGACTCATTCTATTGGTAGCCATTTCTTTGAACTCAGCAACCTCTATTTTGCGTCTATTTTCTTTGAAGATTGACTTCATCGGTTTTAATACTAGCAAGCAAGAAACACCTAGCGCATCGACCCGACTATGCTGAAACTTTGTCTTTCTTTCAGTTTGAATCGGCCAAGAAACTGAGACACGTAATCCTGCATTTTTTATCGCTATAAATAGAGACTCCCAAGCAACTAGTGCCTTATGACCATACATTAGAACGATTATGCCATCGTCAGTTAGCTTACGACGCGCCTCAGAAAGACATGCACTCATTTTTTCAGCAAAAAAACTTGCGTTCTTCGGAGCCGGCGCCAGTTTGTGCTTTCGATCAACGATAAGTTCTTGAGCTTTAGGAGTTGCCTCATCAGAGAACCAATCAGGAAAGTCACCTTGGACTAGCTTTTTTGTCCACGGATAAAAGAAATCACTAAGATATGCATAAGTAATTGAATCGAAATACGGTGGATCAATAACAACTAAGTCCAGTGATTCATTAGGTATGCGTGTATCAGCGGCATCGCCTTGGCTTACATTGGCCTTCCCCTGTATTGGCAATAGTTGCTCTATTGCTTTAACAACCCATTTGCTTGAACTTATCCAGCCACCAGCCCCGGTACTAAATGGTGGAATTTCTACATAGTTCCAAACCATGGAAATAGCTTGGCGAACAAATATATTTGCAGGAAATGCTCCGTTTGACTGCCACCAGGAGTGCCGATTACTGTAAATTGAAACTTTGTTCATTATCATTAACAGGCAAAGATAGCGAAACTTCACTTCTTCAGCTGACGAACTTGTCGCGTCAATGATTTTTCGATGATCTGCGATGGCCCGAGCCATAACTTGTATAGCTTGATGCTGACGTGGGTTAAAGAGATCAAAAACTGTTTTAATGCCGTACTGAATTGCCCATAGGTGGCGAATTCCGTTCAAATCCAAAGGTAGATTAAGATCAACAAAATTAACGCTATTCTTTATGGCATTCTTTCTATTGGGTTTAGCTTGAAGATTTAATGATTTTATCGGGACCGTGTACTGCTTTTTCCCTTCTATTGTTGTTAATTTCGCGTACTGCACCTCACTAAGGAGGCCTGCAACTCCTTGGCGCATTATTTCATCGGTACCGATAGATCCACCACAAAATATACATGAAGCAGATTTTGATGCTATGGTACCAGTGTCGGCATCAAGTAAATCAGATTTACTTGATGGCTCATAAACTTTCAAGTCAAGTACCCCGTTCTCTCGGTCTGCGTTTATTTTGAGAGCTTGCTTGTTACCTGTTTTGCTGAGCCATTTGTTCTGAAAGAGTGGAGCAAGTAGTTCACAATGCGGGCATCGATAGGTTTTGAACCAGAAATACGCTAAGTCATCTTGGCTTGGGTACGACGACAAAATCTCTTTCTCAATTAGCTCTGATACTGATTTAATATCCGTTCGCAGGCGATCTAATGCACTCTGGGAAATTCCTGGTGCAAAGTTTAGAGCCAGCTCTAGTCCAACAGATGCAATAGGATTCAAGTCAGATGCATAAGTCTTTAAACCCAATCGAATAGACTCAAGCGGAATTGACCCGCCACCAGAAAAAGTGTCTGCAAGACTGGGGTTAGAGTTGGTGCAAGCAATAATATCTCGTGCGGCTGAAATTAGTTTGTGATTGTTTGAATTACTAAAATCGGACATTTCAGAGACAAATTTAATTATTCTTGCATCAAAATCTTTCAATTCCGGATATAGGCTTGATAGTATTTTCATCACCCGTCCGTTCTTTAAAAGAACATCTTTTGAGGGGAGAGAAGCCAGAAAAATAGTTGCACGGCAAACGGCAAGTGGACGCCTTGCCCACCATGCTTGGAGTGTGCTAATGTGTCCTTGCCTAATCGATTTCTCCCGCTTACAGCTTACCGAAACTTCTTCTACTGGAAAAATTTCTTCGATCAATCGTTTCATTTTTCTTCCGGGTATTTATTTGCAAGTTGACGTAATGCCACCTCTTTAGGGAGCATTTCACGAAACAGTCTAACCAAATCCTTTGCTGATATTTTTGGGAAAGAGTCCCGGTGACCGACGCTTGGTCTATGAGTGATGATGAACTCTGATACCTGTGGTGAATTCAAAAATACGCACAAACCCCGTAATATATCTGGATCATTTTCGACGTGTTTCACGACAAGAACATCTCCAGCACATAGAGCTTTTTCGCTGATATAAGTAGCTCCTAAAGTCTTGTCTGACCAAATTGGAACACGCCTCACGAATATTCTGGGACCTTCAAATCTGTCAATCTCTTTTGGGTGTGCCAGCTGCTTACCATAGTTAACCCAAAGCCTGCCCTTTTCATAGGAAAATTTACCAATGTCTCCGGTACGCAGGCAAGGCAACCAGCCTGGCTTGTAGCTTGATGATGAATAGGGCTTATTTTTAACGATCTCAGCAGATTGAGGGGGATCACCATCGCCTACCGCATATAATTTCACTCCTGTGAGAACGCGAAAGCCATCGACCTCATTCTGAGAGTCCTTTTGGCTTTTCTGGGTATAGCCTGCTCCACATTGATGATGGATGATGACGTGTCCTGTAGTAACGCCTAACGGGCGTCCTTTTAATAAGGTAAATTTGACCCCGCTGATTGCATCCACAAATGACATTGGGAGAAGAAAAATCAACTCAGCTCTCCCATTAAAATATGAATTACATTCCTCGAAAAACTTCACCTCAAGTTTTTTACCATAAGGAGGGTTTCCAAGAATTATGTTTACATCCTTCAGCAATGAGGTCTCTTCTTCGTGTAACAATCCATGTTGTAGTACCTGCAACGTGTCGCAGTTAATCAATGTGATATTATTATGTATTTTGGAGAAAAACCTGTTTAGGCGGTTTCTGGCTTTATTTATCATTTCTTGATCAATATCGAAGCCTATTAGTTTTATATCTTCAAGATCTACCCCAGATTTAACCAGCTCAACGGCTGCTGCTTCTAGTAATACACCATCACCACATGCAGGGTCAAAAACTCTCCAGCTTTTCTTTTCTGCTTTAATGTACTGACACATATCAAGTGCCACTTCTTCTGTGGTCATATACTGACCCAGTACGTGTTGTTTTGTATTCTTACGTTGTGCCATATTTATCGAATTTATCTTTTGCAGCTGTAACTGATTTTTTGGGAGATTCACGAAGTTCTTCAACCATCCACGTGGGGATTATTCCTACTGAGACAGATATTTCATCTTTGTCACACCCCAGCAATTCGGAAATCGCACACAATAAATCCGGAGAAGGCTTCCGTTTTCCATTTTCAATTTGAGATAGGAAGGATTCGGAAATGCCAAGCTTTCCGGCCACCTGACAAAGTGAAAGACCTAAGTTGTTTCTTAATTTTTTTAGCATGAACTTTGCAGCTATTGTAAAATTTTGGCATACAATACCATGGTTCTTTCAAGTTTGGTACGCCTCCAATCCATGGAGGCGACGTCTCGGTTTGCCAGGTGACCTGTTAGAGTGCCTTGGCCCCGACCTAAATCAGCAATCTGCTTGCAATACAGCTAGCCGCAACTGGCGATTACATTTGGGGCCATCCAATAGGCAGGCCGAGGCTATTCAGTTTGTTCATTGCGCAGATATACGCCATGATCTCGCCCACCTGATTGTTGTAGTTCCGTAGGTTCAATCTCGCTGTCATCACTTGCTTAAAACGATGTATCTCAGTCTCCACCAGTGAAACTCGAGATAGCCGGATGCCTTCGTCCAGTAGGGTAATCCCTCTTTTCACATGACAAGTACGACATCATGACGCGTATGCCCCTACTCCCATAGAACTGTGTTTTTGCTCAGTGGATTATGCAGGGCGGCAAGCACCTCGGCATCGTATATCCAGCGATACTTCAGCTGTCACTATATCGCGGCTGGCAAGGTCTACGGTCAGCTGTGATGCTGATCGTGAAACCTGTTTTTAATGACTTCGGAATCTACCCAAAAGGTTAAGCGGCCACGATTGACTAAGGATTTGTTGGGCTGCGACCAGTTGGTGATAGGAGGATGCGGAGGTCATTGCTGAGGAGGGGCGTACGTATCTTGCTATCTGTTGTCAGATGAAGCAGCGGAGCAGGAGGTGGGGATTATTAATCCCGAGCTCGGTGAGCAACCTTGCCAGAGATTGACCAGAGACGCATAACAAAAAGGCCTCGCATTGTAAGCGAAGCCTTGTAGGGTGTTCCGTCCAGCGCTGTGGTATGGAAACTGTCATGGGGATTTTCAATCCCCTGCTCTACCGACTGAGCTATCTGGGCAACGGCGCGCATTAAACCCTTTCTGAACGGATGTGTCAACCGCAGGGCGCAGATAGTCGTATCGTTCGCTCGACAAGTGAGCAATCAGGGTGTTTGTTGTGCGGTTTGGCCTGTTCTCATCCTGGGCGGCAGGTCGGCAGATGAAAAAAGGGGCCCTGGGGCCCCTTGTCATGGCTGTCGTGCTCAGTGGCGGCTGACGATGATCCGTCCGGTACTCATGTCACGGGCCTGACCGGTGACGCTGATCTTGAGCCCGTACTCGGGCAGTAGGCGACCGGCATCCGGGATCTCCTTGCTCTGGTAGCTGCGGGAATCCTTGAACACCCGGTTCGGGGTGATCCAGAAGTCACGCAGCAGGGAGCCGCTCGGGTGCTTGAGGTTGAGCGGCTGCTGGAAGCCCAGGCTGAAGGTGGCGTCGTGGATCTGGTAGCGGGTACCGGCCACGGCGCCGTCGCTCCACTTGAGGGTGCGCTGATCCGCATCCACCACCCCGAGGAAGCCCTCACCCGGGTGGACACCCACCCAGTTGTTGACCTGGCTGTTGTCCACGTACCAGAGCAGCATGCCCGGCTCGTAGCGCATCAGCTGGTCGGCCACGTTGATGTGGGCCAGTCCCTTGTCCACTCCCGCATGGTTGCGCCACTCGGCCAGGTAGTAGTGATCCTTGGCCTCGTTGCCGTCGCTCTTCACGAAGCCGGCGAGGGTGAAGGGGGAGTTGCCCTCGGCACCGTCGCTCAGCAGGGTGTCGCCATCGGCGAGGATCTGCAGCTCGTCCACGAACAGCCCGTTCTCGGCCACGCCGCCGTCGCTCAGGTATTGCAGGGTCAGAGTGACCTGCTGACCGGCCCAGGGGGTGAGGTCGAACTCGGCATCGGTCCAGCCATTGGAGTTGCCGGTGATGCCAACCCCGAAGCCGACCCCGTTGGGATCGTCACTGGTGGTCAGGTTGCCCGCGATGGGCTGGCCGTTGACCAGCACCCTGGCGTAGTCGTACCCCTCTTCAATTTGATACCAGGCCTTGAAGTTGAGGCTGGCGCTCTGTTTGCCGCTCAGATCCAGCTTGAGGCTCATGCGGTTGTCGAGGTTGTTGCCCTTGCCGCCGTGATACTCGTACTGGCCGGCGTAGGGCGGGTTGAGCGGGATCTGCTTGGCCGGCAGGTTGATGCGCACCACGTCGTCGTTGCGCCCCTTGTCGTTGGCCTGATCCAGCATGTAGACGTTGCCGCGCGGGCTGAGATCGGCGAGCTGCACATTGCTGCCGTGCAGCCAGTTGCCGCCGAGGGAGGCCTGCAGGAACTCCTTGGCCCAGGCGGAGAACCCGGTCGGCTCGGTGCCGCCGATGACCCCGGCCCAGGAGCCTGAGGACATGATGGACCAGGTCGCCACCGGTTCGCCCTTGCCGGTGTACTTGGTGTCGTACTCGTCCGGCAGCCCCAGATCGTGGCCATATTCGTGGGCACAGACCCCGGCCGCCGCATCGATGGGCTGGATGGTGTAGTCGTAGGCGGCAAACTTGCCACCGAAGTTCTGGCTCGGGCTGCTGGTGCCCGGGATGGGGTAGGGGGCACCCAGGTTCCAGCGGTGCGCCCAGATGGCGTCTTCGCCGAGATCGCCGCCACCGGCCTCCTCGCCGACGCTGGAGTGGAAGATCATCAGGTGGTCGATGAGGCCGTCCGGCTCGTCCCGGTTGCCGTTGCCGTTGAGATCGTAGCGATCCTCCTGGTCAAACTCGGACAGATCGATGGAGGGGTCGCCCGCCACCTGGATCAGCGCCTCCTTCACCAGCTCCCGGATGGTGTTAGGGGTAGCGTTGGCGCCGTAGTAGGCGGCGTTCTTGCTGGCGGTATACCAGCCCGCCACCTGGCCGCGCACGCTGTAGCTCTTGCCTGACTGCTGCTCGTAGAACTGGCGCATGGAGATGAACTGCTCGCCGTTCGGGCCGGCATAGCCCTTGGACGAGAACAGCAGGTCGTTGTAGTGCGCCGGGGTGTAATCCGGGTAGTACATCTTGGTGAGCTCGGGGCGGATGCTGTTCTTCGGGTAGTCGGGGAAGTCCACCAGGATGGCGAGGATCTTGTCCTTGCGCATCTTGCCCTGGTAGTGCTCCCGCTCGATGGACTTGAGCAGCAGGGTGGGCACCCGATCGCCAGGACGGGCGGTGCCGTTGAGGCGGATCTTCTTGAGGATGGTCTCGCGCACCTTGCCCTCTTTCACCGCCAGGGTACCGCTGTTGCCCTGATAGGCCCGCGACTTCTCGCGATAGTAGCTGGTGAGGGCCGCCTGCTCCTGCTCGGGGGAGGCCAGGGTCGGGATGCGGCCGCTCTTCTTGAGCATCTCCAGCACCTTCACCTCATCGGCCAGGGGGGCATCGAACGGACCGTGGACCGGGGCGGCCATGGCGTGGTTTCCAATCATAAGGGTTGAGCCGACAAGCAGGCTCATTATTGTTTTTTTAGGCATTATCTATGTGCTCCTTCACATGATAAAAAGGGAGCCTCACTGGCTCCTCTTTCCGTACGGGCGATGGATTGCCCGCGTCCCTTGATACACTCCGTGGATGGCCTTGTCACCGTCGTGCTGCTGGTGGATCCTGCTGATTTCAAACGGCTTGCTGGCGCTGTCGTGTGGTTTTGACACATTCGTGCAAAGCTCCATATGGAGCAATCTTGTTTTGGCGGCAGATTACCCTTTATTAACCTTTTGTGATGGCACCCCATTTGGGGTGGCTGTGGACGGCGGCTTATCTTGGTCTGCCGCATTGAGCCGGATGGGCTGTGCGAGTATGCTTTGCCGCAACCGGGCCTGCGGGGCGGCAGATGGCCGAGATGGCACCGTCCGCGCTGGCATTTGATAACAACACAGTCGCATCTGGGGTTAATATGAGTCTTGATATGCAAGAGTGGCGCGAAGAGACCACCGCCATCGTCAACGAGTTGCTGGCCGATGGCAGCAACCCGGATCTGGAGTACGAGATTGAGCACCACTTTGCCTGCCAGGATTTCGATCTGCTGGAGAAGGCGGCGGTCGACCTGTTCAAGGCCGGTTTCGAAGTGACCGATGCCGAAGAGATGGAGCTGGATGACGGCGCCACCATCTTCTGCTTCGACGCCACCGTCGAGTGCAAGCTGGACATCGAGACCATAGTGGCGGACATCGCTACCATGCTGCCCATCCTCGAAAAATACGGCGTGGACTACGACGGCTGGGGTACCTACTTCCAGGAGTAAGCCGGCTCAGGGGGCGTCATCGCCATCATGCTGGCCGTTCATTCCTCGAAAAATACGGCGTGGACTACGACGGTTGGGGTACCTACTTTCAGGAGTAAGTGCGTGCCGGTGCGCACCGTCTGCAGAAACAACAAGGCCACCCTCGGGTGGCCTTGTTGTTGTGAGCATCACGCCTGCGGCAACTGGTAGCAGCGGGCAAACTCGGCGGGGGGCAGCGGGCGGCTGAACAGGTAGCCCTGCAACCGGTCGCAGCCGGCCTGCACCAGCCACGCCTGCTGCTCTTGCGTCTCCACCCCTTCGGCGGTGATCTTGATGCCGAGCTCGTGGCCCAGCCCGATGACGGAGCGCACGATGGCGGTGGTGGCCTGGTTGGTGACCAGCTCCTGCGTGAAGCTTTTGTCGAGCTTGAGGGTCGCTACCTGCAGCCGTGGCAGATAGGCCAGACTGCAGTAGCCGGTGCCGAAGTCGTCGATGGCGAGCTGAAAGCCCGCCTCGATCAGGCAGGCCAGGTTGCTCTCTATCTCGTCGGCGTTCTCCATCAGCACCCCTTCGGTGATCTCCAGCTCCAGCTGCCAGGGGGCGAGGCCGTGACGTTCGATGCAGGCGAAGATCTGCGGGCAGAGCTCGGGATCGCGAAATTGCAGCGGCGACAGGTTGATGGAGAGCACCAGATCCGGTGCATCGGCCTGCCAGCGGGCCAGCTGGGCGCAGCCCTGCTCCAGCATGTGGCAGCCGAGCAGGCCGATGAGCCCCAGCTCTTCCGCCAGCGGGATGAATTCGTCCGGCGAGATCATGCCGAGCTCGGGATGGGGCCAGCGGCAGAGCAGCTCGGCCCCGTGCAGCTGACTGGTGCGGGTGCTGATGATGGGCTGGTAGACGGCGGTCAGCTGGCCGGACTTGATGGCGAGCGGCAACTGGGCCGCGATGAGCTGACGACGCTTGAGCTTGGCATCGAGTTCGGGGTCGAACAGGGTGCAGTGCTGCTGCTGACGCTTGCCCTGGGCCAGGGCGGCCTCGGCGTGGCTCAGCAGCCGTTCGGCGTCGTTGGCCTTGCCGTGGGCGATGCCGAGGAACACCGGGATCTGGATCCTGTGCTCTTCCACCTGATAGGGGACCATCAGCGCCCCCTGCAGACGGCTGCTCCAGTTGGCCAGCGGCTCGTTCAGTTCGGGCAGCAGCATGGCAAAGTCGTCGGCGGCCACCCGGCACACCAGCGACTGGGGTGGGGCCAGTTGCTGCAGGCGACGGGCCACCTGGCTGAGCAGGCGGTCGGCGACCCGGATGCCGAAGCGATCGTTGATCTCGCGAAAGTGTTGCAGGTCGACCAGCACCAGGCTCGCCTTGCGGGCGCCGAGGTGACGGCTGGTCTGCAGAAAGTGGGAGAGCTTGAGTAGGCCGGTCAGGCTGTCGTAGTGCTGCTCCTGCTGCAATTGGGCCTGGGTGGTGCGCAGCCCGGTGATGTCGCGGCTCAGGGTGAGGATGCCGAGGGAGTTGCCCTCGTCGTCCGGCACCTCGACTCGGGTCACCTCCAGATGGCGGCCCTGGCCGTTGGCATCCACCAGGCAGTATTCACCCCGTCCCATCGGCAGTTCGGTGGAGAGGCGGTGAGCCACCCGCTGGCCGAGCGCCTCGCTGGCCGCCATCCCCATGAAGTCGAGAAAGGCCTGGTTGCAGTCGATCAGCAGCCCCTGATGGTCTTCCAGCCGGATCGGATCCGGGATGGCGTCCAGCAGGCGGCGTTGCAGCAGCTGCTGCTGGCGGAAGGTCTGCTCCAGCTCCTTGCGCTGATCTATCTCGTTGACCATGCCGAACAGGGCCACCGGCTTGCCCTGCTCGTCGTAGAGCGGGATCTTGTGGATCTCCATCCAGCTGGTGGCGTCGCCGTTGTTGCAGTGCAACTGCTGATAGAGCAGGGGTTTACCCTCCGCCAGCAGGCGCAGATCCTCTTCCCGAAAGATGTCGCCCCAGGGCATGTCGGCATCCGTCTTGCCGACGAGATCCGCCGGCAGCGGCAGACCCGCCTGCTCCGTGAAGGCACGGTTGGCAAACAGGTAGCGCCCATCCGTATCCCGGCAGAAGATATTCATGGGTAGCTGGTCGATGATCTGCTGCAGCAGGGGCAGGGTGAGCAAGGAGTTCACACAGACACTCACGGGGGAAATTTCGAGCAAATCTATGATAGCAGGCTGGTTTTGTAAAGCTTGGGTTAAGGCTGACTCATTTCTGCCGATCCCTGCTGACAGTCTGTGTCGCTGCCGCCATAATAGCCGCCGGTCGGCCGAGGGCCGGATTATATGGATGAGAGAAGCAGCATGAAAAAGATAGTGGGAGTAGCACTGGCCCTGTTGATGGCCGGTTGTGCCAGCGACAACAATGGCGGCGAGCAGTACAGCTATACCCCGCCGGTAGCCAAGGCGACCAACAACACCCAGGAGATGCAGATCCCGGTGGATCTGGTGTGGGCCCGCGCCGAGAAGTGGTTTGGCGATCATGGCCTTAACATCGAAAACAGCCAGCGTGGCTCCGGCCTGATGACCGCCAACGTTGAGAATTCGGCCGACGGTCTGGAGTGGCTGGATTGCGGTACCATGGGCTCCAAGGTCGCACTGGGCAACCCCAACCTGCAGATCAACCTGATCATCACCCAGAGCGGCAACAACAGCGTGGCCACCGTCAACGTCAAGGGCAACACCCAGCTCTACTTCGTCGAGTCCTCCGGCGAGCGGGTACCGGCTCCTTCCATCACTCCGGTGTGCGTCTCTCGCGGCAGCCTGGAACAGAGCCTGTTCTCCACCCTCGCCAACTAAGGTTGCGCCGAGTGCCAGCAAAAACCCCGTTGCCTGCAACGGGGTTTTTTGTTTCCGGCCTGGCGACAAGGGGCATGCGGGCCGCTGTTGATAGCCGCAAAAAGCAACCCCCGGCAGGGCCGGGGGCTGGATAGAGTCGGGTGACTCAGCGGGCGACGTCGCCGTGAAACAGCGTCTGCTCGCCGGCTTTGAGCACATACCCCTTCCACGGGAAGAGGGTGTAGCCGCTGCCTTGCCACGACCAGTTGCCCTCCGCCCCTTGGCGGGTGAGCAGGTGCTGCTCGCCGCTCGGCAGGGTCAGCTCGGCCTGGCTCTGATCGGCGTTGAACAGCACGAAGGCGCTGCCGGTCTGGCCGGCATCGGTCGGATTGAGCCTGATGCCCTGCTCGAACAGCCGCACGCACTGCCTGGTCAGGGCTGACCACTGATAGCCGGCACTGGCTCGGCAGCCGTGGACATCCTGATCATTGCCGACCAGGTGTTGTTCCGGAGTACTGCAGGCCGCCAGCAGCAGGGAGGCGGCCATCAGGGTCAAGGTACGCATGGTTACTCCTTGGCATCCCGCTCGATGACGATGTTGGAGAAGCCCAGCTCCTTGAAGTAGTTCTCCCGGTAATCCTTCACGCTCTTCTTGTCGCGACGGCATACCTGGGCCAGCTGCTCCTCCATGGCGTGGAAGCTGGTGAGATCGATCCCTTCGGCAGCGGCAATGGCATCGTAGATGCTGTTGAACTTATCGTTGGCGTAGCCGATCTCTTTGGTTTTCTTGCCGTAGGTGTAGGTAATCTTGAACGCCATGGCGTTATTCCTTTGCTTTGGCCTGCTTGCGCTGGACGTACAGGTAGAGGCTCTCGACCTTTTCCCGCGCCCAGGGAGTTTTTCGCAAGAATTTCAGGCTGGATTTGATGCTGGGATCCTGGGTAAAGCAGCGGATATTGATCTCCTGCCCCAGTTTCTCCCAGCCGTAGTGTTCGACCAGGGCGGTGACGATGGCTTCCAGCGTCAGCCCGTGCAGCGGGTTGTTCTTCTGGGAAGAGACGGGCTGATCGCTC
Organism: Aeromonas sp. s3; assembly: GCF_040907805.1. Taxonomy (NCBI): domain Bacteria; kingdom Pseudomonadati; phylum Pseudomonadota; class Gammaproteobacteria; order Aeromonadales; family Aeromonadaceae; genus Aeromonas; species Aeromonas sp. s3. The sequence goes on along the minus strand of NZ_JBFOCQ010000010.1, from coordinate 96,616 downwards.
ATGCCTGCTCCGCCAGCTTGGCAAAGGGCTGACCCATGCGGGTGGTGACCCCGTTGGCCAGATGGGGCTCGAAACCGGCCAGCATACCCGGGCCAAACAGGCAGACGACTGTGCTACCCAGCTTGAACAGCCCCATCTCGGCGCCTTTTTGCAGGGTGATGGCCTCGTCGCCTGTGTAGTCCCAGCGCACCACCTTCTTCTCTTTGGTCGGCGCTATGTTGCCGGCCCAGATGGTCTCGATGCTGGCGACGATAGTGGCACCGACCAGCACCAGCGCCATGGGGCCGTGCGGGGTGCGGAAGGTGGCCACCACCCGCTCGTTGCGGGCAAACAGGTTGGGCACGTTCTCGGCGGTGAGCGGGTTGACGGAGAAGAGATCCCCCGGCACGAACACCATGCTCTCCAGCACGCCGTCCAGCGGCATGTGAATGCGGTGATAATCCTTGGGCGCCAGGTAGATGGTGGCAAAGTCGCCATCCTTGAACGGCGCCACCAGATCCTCATAGCCGCCCAGCAGCTCGCGGGCGCTGTAGTCGTGGCCCTTGGCCTGGATGATGCGACCCTGCTGGATCGGGCCGAGCTGGCTGACGGTGCCATCCACCGGCAGCGCCAGGGTCATGGCATCCTCGACCAGGGGGCGGATCCCCGGCTTGAGCTCGCGGGTGAAGAACTCGTTGAAGCTCTTGTAGTGGGCAGGGCTCTCGTGCAGCGCCTCGCTCATGTCGACCTGGTACTGCTTGATAAAGGCCTCGATCACCCTGGTGGTGAGGTTGCCCGCTTCGGCGGCGGCAAGCTTGCCCACCAGGCGGGAGAGGGCGTGTTTGGGCAGACAGTATTGACCGGCAATTTTCAGGTTGTCAGTAATGCTCATGTTCATCATCAACGTAGGTTAAAGGGTCACAGGCGTGCCTGTTGGCGACCGTGACGGGCTTCCTGCATGGTTTCCAGGATGCGGTGATAGTTGTGGAAGCGATCGGCGCTGATGGCGCCCGCTTCGACCGCGGCGCGCAGGGCGCAGCCGGGATCGTCCTTGTGGGTACAGTCGCGGAACTTGCAACCGCCCAGATAATCGCGGAACTCGACGAAGCACCAGGTGATACGGTCGGCCTCCAGATGCCAGAGGGCGAACTCGCGGATCCCGGGGGAGTCGATGAGATCGCCGCCGCTCGGGAAGTGGTAGAGCCGCGCCGTGGTGGTGGTGTGCTGGCCGAGCCCCGAGTTCTCGGAGATCTCGCCGGTGAGCACATCCAGCCCCGGCATCAGGGCATTGGTGAGCGACGACTTGCCGACCCCGGACTGGCCGACGAAGATGCTGATCTTGTCGGTCAGGGCGGCTTTCAGCTCATCGAGACCTTCGCCGCTCTCGCAGCTTACCAGCAGCACCTCGTAATTGAGCTTGCGGTAGGTTTCGAGCTGGCGCTCGATGCGGGCGCGGGCGGCATCATCGAGCATGTCGACCTTGTTCAGCACGATGAGGGGGCGGATCTCCACATCCTCGGCGGCCACCAGATAGCGGTCGACGATGTTGGTGGAGAACTCGGGCATCACCGCCGAGACGATGATGATCTGGTCGATGTTGGCGGCGATGGGTTTGACCCCGTCGTAGAAATCCGGCCTGGTCAGCACCGAGTGACGCGGGTGCACCGCTTCGATGACGCCGGCGGTCGCGGCATTGAGGCCGGGACGCCACACCACCTTGTCGCCGCACACCAGGCTGCTGATGCTGCTACGCCGCAGGTTGCTGCGGTGGATGGTGCCATCGCTAGCCTCGACGTCTGCATGCTGACCAAAACGGCTGATCACCACCCCTTCGATGGCCGGCCCGAACAGGGTGTCATCCACCTCTGTGGTGTGCTCTTTTTGCAGCCGACGCTCGCGGTTGGCCTGGACGCGCCTTTGTTGACCCAGATTGAGTTTTGCTTTCTTTGCCACTCGATTCGCCAGTTTATGAACAGATCCAAAGCCAGTATGATACATGCAAATTGGCAAAATTCCGCCATTCCTCCCAATAGAGAGAGCAATCATGACAGTCAGCGCGCAGAACCTGGTATGGATCGACATGGAGATGACGGGCCTTGACCCTGAAGAAAACGTGGTACTGGAGATTGCCACCATCGTCACCGACAAGGACCTGAACGTGCTGGCCGAAGGGCCGGTCATCGCCATTCACCAGAGCGACGAAGAGCTGGCCAAGATGGACGACTGGAACGTCAACACCCACACCAAGAGCGGTCTGGTGGCCCGGGTCAAGGCGAGCCAGCACGACGAGGCGAAAGCCGTTGCCGAGACCCTCGAGTTCATTCGCCAGTGGGTGCCGGAGCGCACCAGCCCGCTGTGCGGCAACAGCATCGGCCAGGATCGCCGCTTCATGGTCAAGCACATGGCTGATCTGGAAGCCTTCTTCCACTATCGCAACGTCGATGTCAGCACCATCAAGGAGCTGGTACGCCGCTGGCAGCCGGAGCTGCTGGATCAGTTCAAGAAGAGCGGTACCCACCAGGCGCTGGACGACATCCGCGAATCCATTGCCGAGCTGCAGTTTTACCGCAGTCACGTCTTCAAGATCTGACGCCCAGGCAAGGGATTGCCCCGCTCTGGTTGCTAAAATCGACAGTTCGACCAGCTTTTGAGCGAACGCGCGCAACCAGACAAAAAAGCCCTTGCAATTGGAATGACTGCTCTTATAATTCGGCTCCCGTACAGTAGCGCAAGCAACCAAATGCTGTACGGCCTGTTTTAAGGCAGTTGCGGGAATAGCTCAGTTGGTAGAGCACGACCTTGCCAAGGTCGGGGTCGCGAGTTCGAGTCTCGTTTCCCGCTCCAAATTCTGATGATGACACTGGTGAAAACCAGCCCGATGCGGGAATAGCTCAGTTGGTAGAGCACGACCTTGCCAAGGTCGGGGTCGCGAGTTCGAGTCTCGTTTCCCGCTCCAATCATCAGCCAGCCTCAAGACAATCTAATGTTGCGGGAATAGCTCAGTTGGTAGAGCACGACCTTGCCAAGGTCGGGGTCGCGAGTTCGAGTCTCGTTTCCCGCTCCAAAAATTTGTAAGTGATATTCCGATGCGGGAATAGCTCAGTTGGTAGAGCACGACCTTGCCAAGGTCGGGGTCGCGAGTTCGAGTCTCGTTTCCCGCTCCAATCACTTGCAGATGACATTCTGTTGCGGGAATAGCTCAGTTGGTAGAGCACGACCTTGCCAAGGTCGGGGTCGCGAGTTCGAGTCTCGTTTCCCGCTCCAAACAGTTTCTAGTAGATATGTGTAAGTGACATTCCGTTGCGGGAATAGCTCAGTTGGTAGAGCACGACCTTGCCAAGGTCGGGGTCGCGAGTTCGAGTCTCGTTTCCCGCTCCAATCACTTGCAAATGACATCCTGTTGCGGGAATAGCTCAGTTGGTAGAGCACGACCTTGCCAAGGTCGGGGTCGCGAGTTCGAGTCTCGTTTCCCGCTCCAATCTCTCTTCAAATTCAATCTCTTTTCCCCCAAGCTCACAGATCCAGTTTCTCAATACAATCGCTGCCACATTTAGTTGGTAGAGCATGATCCGCGCTTGCCAAGGCTGGGGTCGCGAGTTCGGGTCTCGTTTCCCGCTCCAATCTCTCTTTAAATTCAATCTCTTTCCCCCAAGCCCACAAATCCAGTTGCTCAATACAATCGCTGTCACATTCAGTTGGTAGAGCATGATCCGCGCTTGCCAAGGCTGGGGTTGCGAGTTCGAGTCTCGTTTCCCGCTCCAATATCTCTTCGAATTCAATCTCTTCCCCCAAGTTCACGAATCCAGTTTCTCAGCACAATCACTGCCACATCCTGTTGGTAGAGCATGATCCACGCTTGCCAAGGCTGGGGTCGCGAGTTCGAGTCTCGTTTCCCGCTCCAATCTCTCTTAGAAGTCCTCACCATCCATTTGAATTGCCCATTACATCGCGCTGCGATGATTTGTCGTATCCGGCGTTCAGCCAGATCAGATCCATGTTTGCTGTACTCGTGTCGTACACAAGGGCGAGAAGGGCTGTTGCTGCTGCGGGCAGGTTGATGATCGTGGCGGGGAAGGGGAAATGGCAGGCAAAAAAATAGGAGGGGCGATGGCTCCTCCTACCGGCTCACTGGCGCTGGCTTAGATAACGGTAACGTTCTCAGCCTGAGGACCTTTTTTGCCCTGGGTCACAGTGAACTGTACTTTTTGACCTTCAGCCAGGGTCTTGAAACCGGCGCTCTGGATGGAGGAGAAGTGAACGAAAACGTCCGGTCCCTGGGATTGCTCGATAAAGCCAAAACCCTTGGTCTCATTGAACCATTTTACTTGGCCGGTGCGAATGTCAGACATGTGGTAAGTCCTATCTATAACAAAATGAAACTAAGCCTGGTTGGGCAGCATTTGCCTAGAAAGCAGGGGTTGAAGCATGACTGACCACGTCAATTTGTCCCAGTAGCATGTAGCACAATCCCTGTCTAAAGCACAAACGATTGTACGTGAGCACGATCCCTTGTCAATTTGGCACTTTTCATTTTTTGAGCAAGCTAAAAATATTGTGAAGTCAGTAGCTTGTTTCACGGGAACCGGTCAAAAAAACGGGAGGCGCCAGGCCTCCCGTTTCATCACTCCTTGAGGGCGAACCCTTCGCCCTGTCGGTCATAGCGATAGATGGCCTGACCGTAGGAGCGGATCTCGACCCGCTGGATGCGGCGGGTGTCGTCCACCAGGATAAAGATGGCGCGGCCGGACTGCAGGCGGGTCAGCGGGCGATCCGGCCCTTCGATGGCAATGAGGCGGCTCAACTCGGCGCCCGGCAGCTCGAACTTGCGGAAGATGGAGTAGAGGGTTTCACCGGCCTGTACATCGTGTTGCAGCCAGGTGCCGTTGACCTTCTCTTCAACCGGTTTGGCCGCGGCGGGGGCATTGCCGCTGGCGCCGTTGCCCACGGTGAGGGCCTGGGCCGGTACGGCGATGGGCACCGTCAGCGAACCGGACGGTGCCGCCTTGGGTTCGGTCGGGGCGGGTTCCCAGGCCAGTACCAGCAGCCAGAGCGGGAGCAGGATCAGCAGCCCTATGGTGTGCTTGCGGGGCAGCGGGCTGGCCAGTTTGAACTTGCCAGTCCTGGGTTCCTGGCCGCGTTGGCCAAGTCCGCTCATGCCCTGGCCGATGCGTTGGCGCAGGGGCAGGGTAGCGGCATTGATACGATGGAGCAGGGATCCTTGTGATTCGTCTTGGCGACGCTGCTGGGCTCGTCTGTTGTGGCCACGGGGGCGACGGTCCGGGGTGGGCACGGCATTTACCTCTCACTACATTGCCTGCCATCAGGCAAATTCGTGCCTATGGTAAACGGACTCGCCCCCGAGGGGGAGAGTCCTGACCGTGAAAATTATCAGCTGAGACGAAATTGTCCCAACAATTGCTGTAAACGCTCGGCCGCCTGACGCAATGCCTGGCTGGCTTTGGCCGTCTCGGTGGCATCCTGGGCGATGTCGTTGGCCAGTGCGTTGGTTTTTGACAGATTGCCGGAGACGGTCTCGGAAACCGAGCTCTGCTCCTCGGCGGCGGAGGCGATCTGGTAGGTCATGTCGTTGATGGTGGAGATGGCCTGATAGATGCTGCCGAGCGCCTCTTCCGCCAGATCTGCTTCCCCCACCGCCTGATGGGTCAGCTGCTGGCTCTGGTTGATGGCGTTGACCGCGTTGGCCGAGCTGTGGCGGATCTTCTCGATCAGCTCCTGGGTATTCTGCACCGCTTGCTGGGTGTTGCCCGCCAGCTTGCGCACCTCGTCGGCCACCACCGCAAAGCCGCGGCCCTGCTCGCCGGCCCGGGCTGCCTCGATGGCGGCGTTGAGCGCCAGCAGGTTGGTCTGATCGGCGATCCCCTGAATGACGGTGAGGATGCTGGTGATCTGCTCGCTGTCGTGAGCCAGCCCTTCCACCACCTCGGCGCCCTTGCCAGCTTCGGCGGCCACCTTGTGCATCGACTGGATCACCTGCTGGAAGCGCACCTTGCCCTGATCCGCCGCGCCCTGAGCCTGTTTGGCGGAGTCGGCGGTGTTGTTGGCGTGGGTCGCCACCTCCTGGCTGACGTAGGACATCTCCTGCACCGCGGTCAGCATCTGTTCCATCTCCGCCTGGTGGTGCTGCAGGTTGTTGTCGGTCTGGCCGGCGATGCGGTCGGTGTCGCCGGCGTGACGGTTCACCTCGCTGGCGGTCTTGAGCACATCCCCCAGCAGCACCTGCAGCTTGTCGATGAAGCGGTTGATGCCCTTGGCCAAATCCCCCAATTCATCCTGGGACTGGGTATTGAGCCGCTTGGTGAGATCCCCCTCGCCATCGGCGATGTCATCCACCAGGCTCACCATCTGGCGGATGGGGCCTGTGATGCTGCGGGCAATGACCAGCATGGTGGCCAGCGCCAGCACCAGCACCACGACGGCACCCACCAGTTGCTGGGTCATGGCGGCCCGGTTCATGTCGCCCAGCTGGGCTTCCAGCTGATCGGCTCCGGCCAGTACCACCTTGTAGGGCAGGGTGACGATGATGGCCCAGTTGCGGCTCATGCCCGGCACCGCGATGGGTACCGAGATGCGAAACGCATCGGTGAGCTCCTCGCGCTGTACCTCGGGTTTGAGGTATTGCTGCCAGCCGTTGCCGAGCAGCTTGTCGGCGCGACTGCCGAGCAGGCTGGCATCCCCGCTGGTGCCGGTGATGACGCCGGCGGCGCTGACGATCAGGGTCTCGCCCTTGCCGTCATAGATGTTGCTGTTGAGGGACTGGGCCTGGCGGCTGATGGAGTCCACCGCCAGATCGAGGGCGGCTATCCCCTTGAACTGGCCGCCCACCATGATGGGGGTGGTGATGGTGCTCACCAGCACCTGCTGGCCGTTGATGTCCACCTTGAAGGGGTCGATGAGGCAGGAGCGCCCCTCCCGTTTCGGGCAGGCGTAGTAGTCGTTGGCCGGATTGCCGAATTCATCCGGATCGCTCTTCTCGATGGAGAGCAGCAGATCGGTGCCGATGCTCTCCTTGTCGCGATAGAAATAGGGTACGAAGCGCCCCTTGCTGTCACTGCCCAGCGCCGTCTGGCCGGCGAAGCTGGCATCCTGGCCGTCGAAGCCGTTGGGCTCGAAGCCGGCGAAGGCGCCGTAGAGCTGGGGTTCGAGGGCGAGCTGGGCCTTGAGCAGGTCGGTGGCCTGCTGGCGATCCAGCGGCAGCTTGCCCTCCTGCTGCAGGGCGAGGGCGCTGGCCATCTGCTGGGTATAGGAGAGCCCCTTTTGCAGCAGCTGGGTGATGGTGGCGGCCTCGGCACGGGCGTTGGCGCTGACCTTCTGCCAGGCCTCCTGCTGCAGGGCGGCGCGGCTGGAGCTGATGGTCAGCTTCTGGGTCTGTTGACCCGAGTACTGGTTGAGCAGGATCAGGATGACCAGGGCGGCGGTCATGGCGATCCCGGCCATCACCAGAATGCGATTCTGGATAGAACGGAACTGCATCGTCTCTTCCTTGTTGGTGAGCGTTATTTGAATATCGGCCGGAGGAGGCAGCTCTCCAACACTTTGCATAGCAAATAGGAAACGGGGATTTTGTTTTGCGATCCCCTTCAAACATCAGGTGGCAAGGGGGCGGACCGGTGCTTTGTTCCCCCTACTTTGGCTTGTGGCAGCGCCATGGTTTTCCCATCCGTCATTGTCGGTGCTAAAATGCGACGGTTTTTTTAACGAATTGGCCCAAGGCCCTCTACACAAGGCTTAAAGATGAAAGTCAAAACCCGTTTTGCTCCCAGCCCGACCGGCTTTTTGCATGTCGGCGGTGCCCGTACCGCACTCTATTCCTGGTTGTTTGCAAAGAACCAGGGCGGTGAGTTCGTGCTGCGTATCGAGGATACCGACCTGGAACGTTCCACTCAGGAGGCCATCGACGCCATCATTGAGGGCATGGAATGGCTGGAGCTGAACTGGGATGAGGGCCCCTACTACCAGACCAAGCGCTTCGATCGCTACAACGGCCTGATCGACGAGATGCTGGCTGACGGCCGCGCCTACAAGTGCTACTGCTCCAAGGAGCGGCTGGAAGCGCTGCGCGAAGGCCAGATGGCCAATGGCGAGAAGCCCCGCTATGACGGCAAGTGCCGCGATCACGCCCACGATCACCCGGCCGATGCGCCCCACGTCATCCGTTTCCGCAACCCCACCGAAGGTTCCGTGGTGTTCGATGACCACGTCCGTGGCCGCATCGAGTTCGCCAACACCGAGCTGGACGACCTGATCATCCGCCGTACCGACGGCGCGCCGACCTACAACTTCTGCGTGGTGGTCGATGACTGGGACATGGAGATCACCCACGTGGTGCGTGGCGAAGACCACATCAACAACACCCCGCGCCAGATCAACATCTACAAGGCGCTGAACGCGCCGGTGCCTGAGTTTGCCCACGTCTCCATGATCCTGGGTGACGACGGCGCCAAGCTCTCCAAGCGCCACGGTGCTGTCTCCGTGATGCAGTACCGCGACGACGGCTACCTGCCGGAAGCGCTGCTGAACTATCTGGTGCGTCTGGGCTGGTCCCACGGCGATCAGGAGATCTTCAGCCTGGACGAGATGATCAAGCTGTTCAGCCTGGACGCCATCTCCAAGTCTGCCTCCGCCTTCAACACCGACAAGCTGCTGTGGCTGAACAACCACTACATGCGCAGCCTGGATCCGACCTATGTGGCCAAGCATCTGGCCTGGCACATGGCCGACCAGAAGATCGACACCAGCAAGGGCCCGGCCCTGGCCGACGTGGTGACCCTGCTGGCCGAGCGCTGCAACACCCTGGTCGAGATGGCCGCCCAGAGCCGCTACCTGTTCGAAGAGTACGAGGCCATCGACGAGGCGGCAGCCAAGAAGCACCTGCGCGGCGTTGCCGCCGAGCCGCTGACCCTGGCCAAGGCCAAGCTGGCTGCCCTGGAAACCTGGACCACCGAAGCGCTGCACGAGCTGATTGAAGCCACTGCTGCCGAGCTGGGTCAGGGCATGGGCAAGGTCGGCATGCCGCTGCGCGTGGCCGTCACCGGGCTGGGTCAGTCCCCTGGCATCGACGCCGTGATGGCGCTGGTGGGCAAGGAGCGGGTTCTTGCCCGTATCGATCGCGCCCTGGCGTACATCGAAGCGCGTATGGCCGCCGAGTAAGCTTGCCGTCGCACATTGCCATCATCGGTCTGGGGTAATCTCTCCCCCGCCATCGACGCCGTGATGGCGCTGGTGGGCAAGGAACGAGTGCTGGCACGTATCGACCGCGCTTTGGCGTATATCGAAGCGCGCATGGCCGCCGAATAAGCGCCAACCATCGCTTGAAAAAGGGCTCCCGTGCGGGGCCCTTTGTTTTTGGTCAAGGGCCGGTTTTGTGACATAAAACAGCGAGATAGCTATGCCATTGCCGGTTAAATCGGCTAACTGCTTGAATTTTGACTAAACGCGCGAATCGCTGTTATTTTTGGGTTGACAGCAAAGCGGCCGGTGCCTATCATGCGCCTCCGTTGCCGGAGATAACTTTGGTAGCGCCGAGGTGAGTTGGGGTTATAGCTCAGCTGGGAGAGCGCTTGCATGGCATGCAAGAGGTCCGCGGTTCGATCCCGCGTAGCTCCACCAAATTCTCCTCGAACAATCTGGAATCCAAGGGGTTATAGCTCAGCTGGGAGAGCGCTTGCATGGCATGCAAGAGGTCCGCGGTTCGATCCCGCGTAGCTCCACCAGGTTCCTGATTGAAATGAAGTACCCAGGGCAGTGCGGTGTGTATCACCCAGGCCGACCTTTGTGGGGTTATAGCTCAGCTGGGAGAGCGCTTGCATGGCATGCAAGAGGTCCGCGGTTCGATCCCGCGTAGCTCCACCATTATTTAGGATGATTGGCCGCCAGAACCATTCATTCAGTACCGAATTTGGGGTTATAGCTCAGCTGGGAGAGCGCTTGCATGGCATGCAAGAGGTCCGCGGTTCGATCCCGCGTAGCTCCACCAAATTCAGAGTGACTCAACGTCACTCACACACATCGGGGTTATAGCTCAGCTGGGAGAGCGCTTGCATGGCATGCAAGAGGTCCGCGGTTCGATCCCGCGTAGCTCCACCATCTTTCGTAATGAAAGTAGAAAAGGCCACCGCACTGCGGTGGCCTTTTTGTTTTGCGCTCCGTTCACCGGTCGTACCGACGATCCATAAAAAAGCCCGCATCGCTGCGGGCTTTTGGCTTGATGGCAAGGGTCATCAGCCGTGGCGGCGACGCCAGGCCAGCGGCAACAGCGCCAGCAGCAGGGCGCCCATGGCACCACCACCGCCGTTGCTCTCCTCTTTCAGCTTGAGGTCGACGATGATGGGGTCGTGGTCGGAGGCACTGAACGGATTGTCCGACTTGATCATGTCGCCGGTGAAGTCCCGGCCGTACTCGAACAGGTTGCTCTCGAACGAGTTGATGTGCCAGTCGGCCACGGCGATCACCTTGCCTGCCAGCGCAGGGTTGGCGAGGGCATAGTCCAGGGTGCCGAGCTCGGCTTCGTAGCTGTAGGAGATGGCCTTCTCCTTGTTGAACTTGACGTTCATGTCCACCAGGCCGTAACTCTTGGCCACTTCGCTGCCGGTCTGCTCAAAGACCTGGTCGCCAAGGAAGGTCTGGGAGGCTGAGACTATCTTGCGCTGGCCGTCGGTCGGCACATAGTCAGTCAGCACCCGGATCGCATCTTCCCGGGCGTAGGAGTTGAAGTCGCCCACCAGTAGCACCTGGCCGGGCAGCTTGCTCACCGCCTCGCCCAGCACTTTGGCGGCGCTGACCCGGAACTCGGTGCACTTGCCCTGCAGATCGGCCGGCTCCTTGCCGTCCAGGTTCTCCAGGCAGCCTGAGCCCTTGGATTTCAGGTGGTTGACCACCAGGGTCAGCGGATCCTTGCTGCCCTCGACGGTGAAGGTCTGCACCAGGGAGTCACGCTGGGAGGCCTGTTTCTCGACCCCTTTGGCATCCAGGTATTTCTGTACCGGCAGGGTGATGACGTTGGCATCCCCTTGCGGGGTCAGCTTGGCCGGCCGGTAGAGCATGGCCACCATGATGGCGTCGCCACCGAAGTAGTGCTCGCCCTGCAGCAGCGCCTTGGGCAGGGTGACGAAGGCGTACTGCTTGCCCGCCTCTTTCTGCTGGGCGTTGAGGGCCTGTACCAGATCGCTGATGGCGGAGTGGCTGTCAAAGCCGTTGTTTTCCATCTCCATCAGGCCGAGCAGGTCGGCATCCATCTCGGTGATGGCGTTGACTATCTTGGCGCGCTGCTTCTGGAAATCTTCCAGGTTCTTGGCGCCGCGGTTGCAGCCCTTGGCGCTGTCCGCATCCGCCTGATCCTTGCACAGCACATTGAGGGCACCGCCCACGCTGGAGTGGCTGGTGAAGTAGTTGAGCACGTTGAAGCTGCCGACGCGCAGATCGGTGCCGTCGGCACGGGCCGGGGCGCTCTGGCGGTCGTTGTCGCTGGTGCGCAGCAGATCGCCGGCGGTAATCACCTGATCCTGTGGCACGATCAGTCGGTACTCGTTGTAGCTGTAGCCCACCATGGCGTCCAGATTGACCGGGGCATCGCCGATGCGCAGGTAACCCTGCTCCGGCTCCCAGGCCGGCAGCCAGGGCAGTTTGCCGTCGGCGGCCTTGAAGTCCGATTCGAGGAACACCCGGTTGCCGGCGTTGGCCTTGGCCAGCGCCTTGGCGGCCTTGCTGTCGGCGTCGTGCAGCTGGGTCGGCTTCATCAGCGGCGCCTGGTGAGAAAGCACCAGGTTGTTGCGTCGGGCGGCGTAGTCATAGCTGAAGTTGCGGCTGATCTTGAGCGCGCTGTCGGCATCGAGGCGTACCCGCATCCCTTCGTGGCGCTCCAGTGCCCGGGCCAGGGTCTCGTTTTCCAGCACCCGCAGCGGGATGGCGGCCGGGGCTGTGCCTTGGGCGATCACCTGCAGGCGCGCGGTGCCGTTGTCAGTCATTGGCTTGAGCTGGGTGTGGCCGTAATACTCCTCGACCTTGGCCTCCAGGCAGACTTCGGCGCCCGGCTTGATGTCCGGATACTTGCTGGCGAAGTTTTTGTCGTTGAGGTAGACGAAGATGCCGTCCGAGGTCTGGGGGTTGCCGTCGCCCTGCACATCCAGCAGGTAGAACCCCTTGTTGAGGCTCTCGCCCAGACCCGAGACCACCGCCTTGACCATGACGCTCTGGGGGCTTTCGAACTTGTCGGCGGGAATGAGCGGGCTCTTGTCACCGCTGCCCTGAATGACCGGGATCGGGGTGAGGTCGCTGTCGGCCGGGCAGCTGAAGCCAGCGGCATAGACGGACGGAGAGGCGAGCGCAATCCCCACGGCCAGCGACAGCAGGGTACGTGTTCCTTTCATATCTGTTCCTTTTTTATTTTTTGCCAGTGTTTCCATAGCCTTGGCGCATCGGCCAAGGGCGCGCATTGTCACATTTCTGGCATGTCGTACCAGTGAGCCAACGCACATTACGGGGATACAAATGAGGGCAATGCCGGTTTTTTTGACTTGGCTAACAGCATGAAACTAATGACAAATTTGTTATTTCATCCGATTGGCGAAAATGTGATCCCGCTGGCATCCACATATTTTTCCTCGAGAATGAAGATTGAGACTCGGCTGGTTGATTCCTATACTCGGCTTGTTCCTCACGGAACCCAGGTAAAGGGCAAACCGGCCGAGACGCCGGGACGCAATGCCTCCGGTCTTCAGATCGTGCGATCCAGATAGCGGGGCTTCCCAGGGTGAGGGTGACGTTTGTGGCAGGTCCATTGCCAGTTGTCTGCGCCCATCACGCAGGTTGCGCTTGTGCTTTGCCTTGGAGACCAATGCCAAGACAAAACAAGGAAGATAACAATATGCAACAGACCCTAAGGCCCAGCAGGCTTGCCATGCTGGTGGCTTTGGCTGCCATGCCCGCCTGGGCACAGGCCGCTTATCCCGCCTATCAGGCCGGTACCGCCTACAAGGCCGGCGACATCGTCAGCAACGTCGGCAATCTCTATGAGTGCAAAGAATTTCCCTACTCCGGCTGGTGCGGGGCCTCGCCCTATCACTATGAGCCAGGTGTCGGGGTCGTCTGGGCGGATGCCTGGAAACTCTATGGCGGCGAGGTGCCACCCCCGGCGCTCGGCGTAGCTGTCAGCTCGCCGGCTTCCGGCGCCAGTGTCAACGAAGGGGCCAGCGTCGCGCTGGCGGTGACCCTGAGCGGCCCGGTGACGGCGCTGGTCAAGGTCGAGTACCTCATCGACGGCACCCTGGTCGCCACGGCGAGTGCCTCGCCCTGGAACGGCAGCTGGCGTGCCGCCGGTGTCGGCGCCCACGCCCTCAAGGCGCGAGCGCTGGATAAAGACGGCAAGGTGCTGAGCGAAGCGGATTCCAGCTTCAAGGTCGCCGCCGTGGTGGCGCCAGAGGCGCCCAAGGTGAGCATCAGCAGCCCGGCCGCCGGCGCCAAGGTGACCCTGGGTCGCAGCGTGGCGGTGAGCGGCAACGTCACCGATGCCAACGACGACGTCGCCAAGGTCGAGTTGTTCGTCGATGGCAAGAAGGTCGGGGAGGACACCAGTGCCCCCTGGCAGGTGAACTGGACGCCCCAGAGCAAGGGGCTGGCCGGCCTCAAGCTGGTGGCGACCGACAAGGAGAACCTGAGCGGCGAATCGGCCCAGGTCGACGTGCAGGTGGAAGAGGCCGCCTTGCCGCCCACCGGTGGCAACCTCTCCTGCGATATCCGTCAGATCTACCGCCCGGACGGTTACGAGTGCATGGGGGATGATCACGCCCGCCGGGTCATCGGCTACTTCACCTCCTGGCGTACCGGCAAGAACGGCTTGCCCTCCTACCTGGTGAGCGACATCCCCTGGGACAAGATCACCCACATCAACTACGCCTTCGCGGCGGTGGACGAGCAGAGCCACACCATCAAGGTGGACGATTCGGCGACCAAGATGACCTGGGACGGGGTGCCGGGTGCCGAGATGGATCCTGAGTTCGCCTACCAGGGCCACTTCAACCTGCTGTCGAAGTACAAGAAGCAGTATCCGGACGTGAAGACCCTGATCTCGGTGGGGGGCTGGGCCGATACCCGCGGCTTCTATACCGCCACCACCAAGGGTGACTGCTCGGTCAACACCGACGGCATCAACGCCTTTGCCAACTCGGCGGTGAGCTTCATCCGCCAGTACGGCTTTGACGGGGTCGACGTGGACTACGAGTATCCCACCTCCATGAAGGATGCGGGCAACCCCAACGACTTCCCGCTCTCCAACCAGTGCCGCGGCAAGCTGTTTGCCAACTACAAGGTGCTGATGCAGACCCTGCGCAGCAAGCTCGACAGCGCCGGCAGCGAGGATGGTCGCAAGTACATGCTGACCATCGCCTCGCCGGCCTCGGCCTACCTGCTGCGCGGCATGGAGAACTTCCAGGTCACCCAGTACCTCGACTACGTCAACCTGATGACCTACGACTTCCACGGTGCCTGGAACAACTTCGTCGGTCACAATGCCGCCCTGTTCGACAACAAGGCGGATGCCGAACTCGCTCACTGGGGCGTCTATACCCAGAGCCAGTTTGGCGGCATCGGCTACCTCAACGCGGCCTGGTCTGCCCACTACTTCCGTGGCGCCCTGGCGGCCGGCAAGATCAACGTGGGCGTGCCCTACTACACCCGCGGCTGGCAAGGGGTCAGCGGTGGCACCCACGGTCTGGGCGGCAAGGCAGCCCTGCCGAGCCAGAGCGATTGTCAGCCGGGCACCGGTGGCAGCACCATTCCGTGCGGCAACGGGGCGGTCGGCATCGACAATATCTGGCACGATCTCGACAAAAACGGCAAGGAGATCGGCGGTGGTGCCGTGCCCATGTGGCATGCCAAGAACCTGGAGAACGCCGCCAGCCTGGGTATCACCACCATGCCGAGCTACGGCCAGGCCTGGGGTCTGGATCCCAACAACCCGGCTCACGTGATGCAGGGCAAGTACGTGCGTTACTACGATGACAAGGCGCAGGCGCCTTGGCTGTGGAACGAAGAGAAGAAGGTGTTCCTCTCCACCGAAGATGAAGAGTCCATGGGCCACAAGCTCGACTACATCATCAAGCGGGGCCTGGGCGGGGTCATGTTCTGGGAGATGGCGGGTGACTACGCCTTCGATCCGGCCAAGAACGAGTACGGCATGGGGGATACCCTGACCACGCTCGCCTACGACAAGTTCGCCAAGGCGACCAAGTACGACACCAGGCAGAACGATCTGGCGGCGCCAACTGCCCAGCTCGACATCGCGGTGAGCCTCTCCGGCTTCAAGGAGGGGGATTCCAACTACCCGATCAACCCGACCCTGAAACTCACCAACAACTCGACCCAGACCATTCCGGGCGGTACCCGCATCGAGTTCCTGGTGCCCACCTCCACCTCCGACACCATCACCGACCAGAGCGGGATGGGGCTGAAAGTGGTGGAGAGCGGCGGCAACCAGAACTCCGATGGCATCGCGGGCGAGAAGGACTTCCACAAGGCGGCCTTCACGCTGCCGACCTGGAAGGCGTGGGCGCCGGGCAGCGACGTGGAAGTGGCGATGACCTACTATCTGCCGGCCGCCGGTGTACCGAGCGGCATCCGCATCATCAGCGGCACCCAGACTGCGGGTCTCAAGGCCGAGTTCCCGACTTTGCCGGAGGCCGTGCTGGGCAGCAGTGGCGGCGGTGAGAACCCGGGCGGTGCCACCTGCAGCAGCCAGAACGTCAATCCGGCCGCCTACAAGGCCTATCCGACCTGGCCGCAGGGGGATCATGCCAACGGTGGTGATCGTATGACCAACAACAAGGCGGTCTGGCAGGCCAACTGGTGGACCAGCAGCGAGCCCAAGGCGGGCGATGGCAGCTGGAAGCTGGTGTGCAGTTACTGAGTTGTCCAAGCTGCCGCACCAGCAGCGAGCTCAGAGCGGGCGATAGCTGCTGGAAACTGGTATGCAGCTACTGAGTTGTCCAGGCTGCTGTACCAGCAGCGAGCTCAGAGCGGGCGATAGCTGCTGGAAGCTGGTGTGCAGTTACTGATGACCGTTTGAGAGGCGGCCGGCACTCTGCATGGCCTGTTCTCTCGCAAGGCAATGACCCAATCCGGAGCCCAGGCTCCGGATTTTTTTATGGCGAGGTAATAAAGGCAGGGGCATAAAAAAGACCGCTCCGGGGAGCGGCCAATTGCCACCAAGGCAATCTGCGGGGTAATCCCCTTGTTGTTGATCGGCAGGGCGGGAGCCCGTCCTGCCGGGTGTTGTTGCGTGCCTTGCCGAGGGATGGTCCCGGTCGGCACGCGGCTTGGTTACTGGGTGACGGCGCCGCCCTGCTGCTCTTTCAAGAAGCTGATCCAGGGCGAGGCGCGACCGCTGACGTTGCCGTTCTGGGCAGCCTGGGTGAAGGCGGAGAGTGCCTCCTTCGGCTTTTGCTGCTCAAAATAGGCAACCCCGGTCAGGAACTTCAGATCCGCCCGCTGCTCGCCGCTGGCGTTGGCGGCAGGCTTGGCGGCGAAGGTCACCAGATCCTGGTAGCGCTTGCTCTGGATCATCATGCGCGCCATCTTCAACTGCAGATCGGCACTGGGGGCCAGCTTGTAGGACTTGGCCAGGGTGTCGATGGCCGGGTCCAGCTCCTTGGCCTGGTGCCAGTAGTTGGCCAGCGTCTTGTAGTTGGCTGCGTTGCTCTCGATGGTCCCTTCCTTCATCGCCTTCTCCATCACGCGGGCGGCGCGGTGGGGAATGCCGGCGAAGGCCAGGTAGTTGGCGAGGCGCTGCAGCTCGCTGGCTTCGGTCAGCATGCCGAGGTTGTAGGCGCCTTCCAGCGCCGCCAGGGCCTTGGCATCGTTGCCCGCCTGCATGTGCATGGCCGAGAGCTGGGTCCAGTACTTCTTCTTCTCCGGGTAGCGGTCGACCAGTGCGGTCAGCACCTCGGTAGCCGGCTTGTACTGCTTCAGCTCGTAGTGGGCCGCCATCTTCAGCAGGTACCAGGACTCCGGCGCCTTGCCCGCGGAGAGCTTGATCGCGTTGTCCACCGCCGGAATGGCTTCTCGATACTGCTTGAGCTGCACATGGGCGTTGGCCAGCGTGATGTAGGCGTGCGGGGTCGGCTTCTCGTCCTTGCCGAGGTTCGCGAACCACTGGTTCATGGTGCTGATGGAGGCCTTGAAGTTCCCCTCCGCCATGTAGAGCTGGGCCAGGTTGTAGCGCACCTGCTGGGCCACCGGCTGGGGCAGCCCACCAGTGGCGATGGCATCGGCGAAGTACTTGGTCGCCTGACCGTACTTCTCCTGTTGCGCCGCCACGAAGCCCAGGGTCTGCAGAATGACCCCCTTGTCGTAGACCCGCTCGCCGGCGCCGGACAGCGCCTCCTGCAGCTTGGCATTGGCCTCGCCGTATTTCTTCTCGGTGATCAGTGCCTGCGCCTTGTTGACCGCGCGGTAGGCGCGGTCAGAGAGGGCGGGCTGCTCGGCGGCCCAACCGGCGGTGCTGAGCAGCACCGCCATGGCGACCGGGGCGAGGATCAGGGTGTGTAACTTTTTCATCGCCACCTTCCTTAGTTGGTCGCAAACTCGATCTCTTGCTGCATGCGACTGGCCTGCGGCTTGCCATCCACCATGGCCGGTTTGAACGTCCATTTGGCGATGGTCTGGCGCGCTGCCTTGCCGAGGTCGTAGCTGCGTGGCTCTTCCTTGACGATCCGCACGTTGCTGACGGTGCCGCGCTCGGTGACGGTGAACTCCACCAGCACCTTGCCGGAGGCGAGGCCGGCCAGCGCCGCCTTGCGGGGCATCATGGGCTCGAAGGTCGCCAGCGGAATGGCGCCGTTGTTGCCACCCATGCCGCCGCCACCGCCGCCGGTGCTGTAGGCACCGAGGGCGTTGCCGCCGCCGATGTTGACCGGGATGTCGAGTTTGGGCATGTCCATCGGCGAGCTCTCCATCTGCGGCCGATCCGTGCTCGCCACTTCCATCTCGGGAGGGGGCGGCGGGCGTTTCGGGGGCGGCGGTTTGGGCAGCTCACGTTGTCTCTCTTGCAGGGTCTCCTGAGGCTTGAGGCGAATGAAGTCGGTCATGGTGACGTCCTCCTTCTCCGTCAGCTCCCGGTGATCCGGCGTGATGAGCTTGTTCATTCCCAGGAACAGGAAGAACACCACCACGCAGGAGACCGCTAACGATATCAGGTATCTCATGGCATTCGCTCCGGCATCAGCTGCTCTTGTCGGCGGCGATGGAGATGTTCTGGACACCGGCCATGCGGATCTGATCCATGACCTGGACCACCAGACCGGAACGGGATTCGCTGTCGGCCTGGATCACCACGGCGCTCTCCGGGTTCTCTGCCCGCAGCCGCTCGATGTTGGCACGCACGGCACCCACTTCGACGATGCGCTTGTCGACCCAGACCTGGCCGTTCTCGCGGACCGCGACCATGATGTTCCCCTTCTTCACCGTTTCGGCCGTGCTGGCGCTCGGGCGGTTGATCTCCACGCCGGACTCCTTGACGAACGAGGTGGTGACGATGAAGAAGATCAGCATGATGAACACTATGTCCAGCATGGGGGTCAAATCGATGGCCGCCTCATCAGCACTGCTGTCGCTGTGACGTTTTCTCATGGCAAAAACTCCTTGCTTGTTCTGTGCCCCCGCCAGAACCGGGCCCGGCGGGGGAGTGCATCCTGCATCAGCCGTGTTTCAGGTTGTCTTCCAGCTTCTGCACGGCCAGCTTGGCCTTGTGATCGAGCCGGCTGACAAAAAACAGACCGGAAAGGGCGGCAATCATGCCCGCCATGGTCGGTACCGTCGCCTTGGAGATCCCCGAGGCCATTGCCCGCGGTGAGCCGGTGCCGGTGATGGCCAGGGTGTCGAACACCTGCACCATGCCGACCACGGTGCCCAGCAGTCCCATCAGCGGGCAGAGGGCGATCAGCACCTTGATGACCGGCATCCCCTTGTCCACCGCCATGGCCACCCGGGAGACCAGCTCGCGGCGGATCTGCCTGGCAGACCAGGAGAGGTGATCGCTGCGGGCCAGCCAGGCGGCCTTGGTCTGCTTCACCTGTTGCGGGTAGACCGCCATGAAGTAGAACCAGCGCTCCAGCAGCAGGGCCCACATCATCAGGGTCAGGAAGAACAGGGCGACCAGCACGTCGCCCCCCAATCCCAGAAACCGGCGGACCGACTCGACTTCTTCAATCAACCAGAACCACATGGGTGACTCCTTACGCTGCGGCTTTGGAGGCGTGCAGACGTTCCTGATAACGGGCGACGAAGCCGGCGCTCTGCTCTTCCAGCACCTGGATCAGACGGCGGCTCTGGGTCTGTACGATGGTGTAGAGGAACAGCATGGGCACCGCGACCACCAGACCCTGCATGGTGGTGACCAGGGCTTCGGAGATACCGCCTGCCATCAACTTGGGATCGCCGGTACCGAACAGGGTGATGGCCTGGAAGGTGGCGATCATGCCGACTACGGTACCCAGCAGACCCAGCAGCGGTGCCACCGAGGCGATCAGCTTGATGATGCTGATGCCCTTCTCGAACTTGGGCACGTTGCGCAGGATGATCTCGTCGAGCTTGGACTCCAGATCCTCGATGTTGTCGCCACGGTGCGCCTGGTAGGCGCCCAGCATCTCGCCGATGGGGTTGCCCTTGATGATCTGATCGGATTTCAGCTGCTTGCGCATGGATCCACCGATGAGGGAGAGGCGGGCACCGCAGAACAGCGCCAGCAGGGTGCCGATGACCCCCAGTGCCAGGATCACGTAACCCACGGAGCCGCCCTGATCGATGCGCTCTTTGAGGGTTGGCGACTGCACCAGCAGGGAGAGGATCACGCCGCGGGACGGGTCGATGAAGATGGGTTCGACGCTGCCGCCGCCCTGTTCAAACTTGGCGACCGGTTCCAGCACATTGCTCTCTGGTTGACGGGAGAGCTGTTCGAACTTGCCGGTCTCCGGCACGAAGGTGAGGTACTTGCCTTCGGAGACGGTGTTGAACTCGCCGATCTGGGTGACGGTCTTCTCGGCCTGGTTGCCTTCGCCATAGACCACGGTGGCCGGGATCTGGCTCACCTTGCCACCATCGACCATGCGGCTGAGGGTAGTGGTCCAGAAGGCGGTCAGGTCATCGCTGGAGGGGAGCTCCTTGCTCTCGGCCAGGCGTGTCAGCAGGGCGGTCTGCTCCGGATGCTCGACCCGACGGGCGGAGGCGTTGAAGATCCCCTTGAACTCGCCGGCGAACTGGCGCAGTACGCCGAACATCTCGCCCATGTTGCCGGAACGCTGGCGCAGGGTCTCGGTCAGCTCGGTCAGCTGCTTGTCATTGGCATCAAAAGTGGCCTTGAGCTGCTCGCCTCTGGCGGTCTCGGCAGCCAGGTCGGCCTTGGCCTTGGCCAGCAGGGCGGTCTGCTCGTTCTTGTCGGCCAGGAAGCGGGCTTCCCGCTCCTTGTTGAGCTGGGATTCAGTGGTGCTGGCAGCCTTGACCTGATTGAGCAGGGCGTTCAGATCCACCGGTTTCTCGGCGGCGGTCACCGGCAGGGTGACCAGGGTAGCGCCCGCGATCAGCGAGGCGATGGCAAGTTTGATTCCTTTCATGATGCTTTCTCCGCAGTTTGAACCGGCAGCTTGATGAGGGCGGGAGGCGCCTGCTTCTTGGCGATGCGAAGGCCCTGTTCCACTGCACTGCGATACTCCTGGGGCAACTCTTCCCACTGGCGGGTCTGCTTGTTCCACATGCCGGTTTCCTGGCCGTCCGGGGACTGGTAGAGCAGGGCGATGCGGCCGACGCGCAGGAACTCGTAAGTCTTCTCGCTGCCATCCTTGTCCAGGCTGGCCTTGTAGGACTCGATGGTGCGGCTGAAGCCCTCCTCGATCTGATAGGCCTCCAGGATCTTGCGGTACTTCTCGGAGATGGTGACATCGGCCCGGTTCATCAGGTCGGTCAGGGCCGCCACGCGGTCCTCCCGCTCAACCTTCTGGAACGGCAGGTCCAGCGAGACGAACTGGTCGAGGGAGTCGATCATCTTGAGCATCAAGGGCACCACTTCGGTGCTGGTCTGATCGATCTGGGCGATCTGGCGCTGCATGGAGGCCAGCTCGCTGCTCTGGGATTCGACCATCTTGCCCACCTGCTCGTTGTAGGTGCGCAGGCTGTCGACCTGGCGCAGAGCGGCCTTGTACTGGGCGAGGGCGGATTCGGCAGAGTCGGCGTAGTTGTCGATCTTCTGCTGGGAAACTTTGGATGCATTGTCGGTGGCGGCTTGAGCGTCCACTGCCTGGCTGGCAGAGGCGGCACTCAGATTGAAGCTGGTCAGCAAGGCAGCAGAAACCAGGCTGCCGAGGAGCGCTTTCTTCATTGTAATTGTCCTTGTTTTCATAGGATTACCCTATCTCCGTAACTTCCTTGGACGTTGGGCAAAGCCGGCCCGACCGGGCCGGCTTAGGTTGGTATATCAACGAGAGTTGATTAGAACTTCTGGGTGTAGTCGAGGTAGACGATGCGTCCGTCGATGCCGTAGAGATCTTCGTCGTAGGTGAAGCCGTCGCTGGAGAGCGAGGGGCCTACGTTGAACATGTTCTTCACACCGGCTTGCAGCTTGCCGTTCCAGGGGGTGTCAACACCGACGTTCAGGTTCCAGGTGGTCTGGGAGGCGATATGGCCCTCGGTCCGACCGTCAACATAGTCCTGGCTCTGGGAGTCGATATAGCTGGCACTCAGGTAGGTATCCATGTTCCACCACTGCGGCACATTGACCCCGACACCGGAGTTGAAGCGCAGTTCTGGCTTGGCGTTCCAGCCCTTCTTGTCGACCATGGGACCACCGGCGAACAGACCCTCTTCGTATTTCAGAATGTAGGTGCTGCCGAAGTCGTAGCGCACGGTCGCGACGTTGAAGTCGTACTTGTAGTCAGCCTTGAAGTCCAGACCGCTGGTCTTGAGCTGGCCCAGGTTGACCATGCCGGCGTAAACCTGCTCCACATCGCCGTTGGCATCGCGGATGACGTTCGGGTTGCTGCCGGTGTTCAGCTCCTGATAGAACTGGGTCTGGGTGGTGGCCAGCTGGATCACGTCATCAATCTTGATGTAGTAGTAGTCCAGCGAGAGGTTGAGGTCGTCGATCGGGCTGTAGGCGGCACCGATGCCGAAGGTGTCAGCCGTCTCTTCCTTCAGGTTCTTGTTGGATTGGCGAACCGTGGTGTACTGCTCTTCCGGGCAGTTGGCCACACCGTTCTTCTGGCAGGAGACATAGTCCTTGGCGAAGTCGGCGGAGTCGGCATCGGCCGCGTACAGGTCATCCAGACCCGGAGCGCGGAAGGACTGCGACCAGGAGGTGCGGAACAACAGGTTGTCCAGCGGCTGATAGCGCAGGCTCGCCTTGGGCGAGAAGGCGCTGCCAAAGTCGCTGTACTTGTCGAAACGACCGGCCAGGTTCAGCTCGATCTGCTCGGTGATGGGGATCAGGCTCTCGATATAGGCAGCGAAGACGTCGCGTACACCACCGCCCGAGTTGCCGGAAGAGCCGATGACGTTGCCGGCCGCAGACTGGCTGTCATAGGTGTCGGAGTAGACCCAGTCGTTGTACTCGGCCCCCAGGTACCAGCCGATGGGGCCGGCCGGCAGTTCGCCCATGCTCCAGCCCAGGCCACCGTACCACTGGAAGAAGTCCATCTTGGAGGTGCGGCTGGTGTCGTAGGAGAGGCTGTTGGTGGCGGCACTGGAGAACTCGCCGTTCTTGAAGTTGCCGCTGTCGACCTCCTGCTGGACCGACGGATTCAGCACATAGCCGGTCCCGCGGTTCTTGTTGTCGGTCTTGGAGTACATGTAGCCCGCATTCCACTCCACATCGCCCACCGCTTCGGTCGGCAGTGTGCCTTCGAAGCCCAGGTTCATGCTGCCGGTCAGGTCGGTGACGTCGTTGTCACGGGGGCCGACGTTGCTGAAGCGATAGTAGACGGTAGCCTTGTCGCCGATGAAGCCGTTGTCGGCCAGCAGCTGGGCGCCGCCCGGGGTGGTGCCGTCGATGCTGAAGGGACCGGCGGCCGGGGCGAAGCGGCCGAAGCTGGTGACCCGCGAGCCGATCAGCTGGGGTACGAAATCGACGTTGTCATTGATGTGATAGCGGCCGTTGACATAGACGGTGTCCCGGGTACGGGAAGCGGTCTTGGCGGCGACCTGGGCAAAGTCGAAGCGGCAGGCGGTACCGACCGGCACGAAGCCAGGACCGGTATTGGCGCAGTCGATGCCGTCCAGGGTACGGGTGACCGTCTTGCCGGTGGCGGCATCGATCCCCTTGATGTTGCGGCCATACAGGCTGGGAGCAGAAGAGCCCTGCAACGCCAGGTAGTCGCGATCCTTGTAGTAGATCTCGTCCTTGACGTCGTGCTCGTACACCATCATCAGGGCACCCTTCTCCCCGGTGATGCCGCTGACGATGGAGCCGCTCTTCTCGTCACCACCCTCTTCGGTGGGAGAGCCGATACGGCCCTGGAATTCCAGCCCTTCATAGTCCTGTTTCAGGATGACGTTGATGACACCGCCGATGGCATCGGAACCGTACAGAGCCGAGCCGCCGTCCAGGTTCACTTCTACCCGCTCCACCGCCGCCATGGGGATGGAGTTGAGGTTGATGGCGCTGCCACCCATGGAAGGAGAACCGGCGACCCGCTTGCCGTTGAGCAGCACCAGGGTGCGCTCTGAGCCAAGCCCGCGCAGGCTGACGGTGGCCTGGGATTGTGCTGAGCTGCCGGAGGAGGGGGAGATACTACCGAAGGAGTTGTAGGAAGCCTGCTTCAGGTAGTCGGCTACGGTCTGCTGACCGGATTGTTCGATCTTGGCCTTGCTGACGGAGACAACCGGGGTGGCGCCTTCCACGTCGACACGGGAGATGCGCGAGCCGGTAACCTTGATCTTCTGGAGTTTTTCGACGTTTTGGCCTTCTTCGGCCAAGACAGGGGTGGCCACTACTGCCGCGCTCGCCAAGGCAAACGCAACGGCAGCAGAGAGTCTGCTTTTCCTAAGCATCGCTTATATCCTTCCTGGTTGTTTTTTTGTTTGCTTCCATACCGCCCTCGTTGGGGCGATGCGTAAGGCTTATCAAGGTTTGGCGGTTGACGTCAATTGAGGCGGTACGGATGGGGGCGTGGCGGGTAATAAGATGACTATGTTTTATTTGTTCGCATTTGGCAGAGATTTATTCTGATTTGGTAACGTTTTCCTATGTAAAGGTTTTGTTAAAGTAAATTGATTCCAGTTTATCGATTAATTTTGAACTTATCGATAAGGGTGGTGTCTTTCTGGGTTTTATATTGTTGAGTTAGGTGTTTTTAGCATTATTGTCTGTTTTGGTAGTGTGTTCGGCTGAGGTTCAGGCTGGGCGCCGGCTGCCTATTTATATGCAGCCATATAGAGAAGGTGTTCTTTTGTGGATTTTTTTAAGCTGCTGTTTTTAATGGGTTATTTAATTTTCTTGCTGGTTTTTATCTGTTTTATTGAATTATTAAACGTTATTTAAGTTGTTCATCTTGTAGTTTTTTATCTTGAAGTTGCGAATTTCAGAAAAAACTCACGATAAATTCCACTGCGCAAGCCGGGACCAGAATGCACCCCTAGTTCTACTTGATTTTTGTTGCAGAGCTTTTACAGTGACCGAGCGGATAGTCTGTCAATCATCGGCTATTCAGTGAGTAATGCCAGGAAGGACGGGCCCGTCACCGGATGTGACTGGCCATAAAAGAACAACAAGGACGAGGTTCCACCATGCTGTCGTATTTCCTACGTCGGATGCTTTTGATCATCCCGACGTTTCTCGGTATCACCCTGCTCGTCTTCACCATCACCCGTTTCGTGCCGGGCGGTCCGGTCGAACGCATGTTGCTGCAGGCCCAGGTTTCCCAGAATGAGTCCGGTCGCTCCAGCGGCAGCAAGGGGGCGCAGGCGCTCTCCGACGAGCAGATCGAGGAGCTCAAGGCGTTCTACGGCCTCGACAAGCCCATGCTGGTCGCCTATTGGGAGTGGCTGCAGAAGCTGGCGGTGCTGGATCTCGGCGAGTCGACCCGCTATTACGAGCCGGTGTGGGATCTTATCAAGGACAGGTTGCCGGTGACCGCCTTCTTCGGGCTGGCCACCTTTCTGCTGAGCTATGCCGTCTCCATCCCGCTCGGGGTGGCCAAGGCGCTCAGACACAACACCCGCTTCGATTCAGTCAGCTCCATGCTCATCTACATGGCCTATGCGTTGCCCGCCTATGTGGTGGGCATCTTCCTCATCACAGTGTTCGCGTTTCATCTGGAGTGGCTGCCCATGGGGGGCTTCCCGGGAGACGAGTTTGACGGGATGGAGAACAGCTGGGATCAGATCCGCACCCTCTTCGCCCACGCGCTGCTGCCGCTCATCGCCTATGCCATCGGGGATTTCGCCATCCTCACCATGACCATGAAAAACAGCCTGATGGAGAACCTGTCGGCGGATTACGTACGTACCGCCGTGGCCAAGGGCTTGCCGTTTCGCAAGGCGGTGACCGATCACGCCATGCGCAACAGCCTGATCCCCATCGCGAGCCACCTGGGATCTGTGCTCACCGTCTTCTTCGGCGGATCCTTCCTCATCGAGACCATCTTCAACATCGACGGCATCGGCCTGCTTGGCTACGAGGCCATCGTGGAACGGGACTACCCCACAGTGATGGGCATTCTGGCCATCACCTCCATGCTGATGCTGGTGGGCAACATTGTCTCCGACATCTGTGTCGCCCTTGTCGATCCCCGCGTGCGGTTTGGAGAGTGAACATGAACCTGAATCCGGTAACGCTGAAAAAACTCAAGCGTTTCAAATCGATAAAACGCGGCTACTACTCCTTTATCATCTTCACCACCCTGGTGCTGCTCTCCCTGCTGGCGGAGCTCTTGGTCAACAGCCGGGCACTGATGGTGAGCTATCAGGGGGAGCTATATTTTCCCACCTATGGCGACGTGATCCCGGGTCAGCAGTTCGGGCTCGATTACGAGTACGAGACCAATTACCGCCAGCTCCAAGACAAATTTTCCGCAGAGGGCAAGGGGAACTGGGTGCTGCTGCCACCTGTGCCCTGGAATCCCTATGAGCAGGACTTCAAGCAGGACGCCTACCCACCCTATGCGCCGAGCCTGGCCGAGCGCCACCTGCTCGGCACCGACACCAGCGGCCGCGACGTGCTGGCGCGGCTGGTCTACGGCTTTCGCATCGCCATCGGCTTTGCCTTCATCGCGCTGGTGGCCAGCTACGCCATCGGCGTCACCATCGGCTGCATGATGGGCTTTCTCGGCGGACGCTTTGACCTGGTGCTGCAGCGCTTCATCGAGATCTGGTCCCAGGTGCCGTTTCTCTACGTCATCATGATCCTGGTGTCGCTGGCCAAGCCCAATTTCGGCCTGTTCGTGGCCATCAACGTATTGTTCGGCTGGATGGGCATCACCTGGTACATGCGCACCCTCACCTACAAGGAGCGGGCGCGGGACTACGTGATGGCGGCGCGGGCCCAGGGGGCCGGTACCGGGCGGATCATCTTCAACCACATTCTGCCCAATACCCTGATGATGATCGTCACCCTGGCGCCGTTTGCCGTGGTGGGCAACATCTCCACCCTGACGGCGCTGGACTATCTGGGCTTTGGCCTGGCCCCGCCCACCCCGAGCTGGGGGGAGCTGCTCTCCCAGGGGATCAACAACCTGGATGCCATCTGGATCGTGAGCTCGGTGGTGGCGGCGGTGAGTCTGGTGCTGATCATGGTCTCCTTCATCGGCGAGGCGATCCGCGAGGCGTTCGATCCGCGCAAATTTACCCGTTATCAGTGACCTGTGGCGCACTCAAGGCGCCGGGTCGCTCACCCTTAAATTGATAAACCCCCAGTGCAGGGGTATGACCAGGAAGTCAAACATGAACAATAAAATCAAATGGATAGGTGCTCTATTCTTGTTGGTGAACGGGACCTGGGTGTGGGCGGCCAGCCTGCCTGCGGATCTCAAGTGGGAAACCAACGACACCGACCCCGTGTTCGCCTCGCCCAAGGCGCTGCCCGGCGGCAGCATCACCATGTTTGTAGACAGCTTTCCGCTGACGTTTCGTACCGTGGGACCGGACTCCAACGGCGCGTTCCGCTCCTTCATCATGGACAACCAGCTGAGGCTCATCAGCTTCCATCCCAATACCGGCAACCCCATCCCTGCGCTGGCGACCCACTGGGCCATCGCGCCGGACAACCAGACCGTCTACTTCAAGCTGGATCCGCAGGCCAAGTGGTCCGACGGCAAGCCGGTGGTCGCCGATGACTACACCTTCGGCTACGAAATGATGCGTTCCAAAGACATCAAGGGGCCCTGGTTCAACAACTACTACACCACCGAGGTGGTGGCGGTGGAGAAGATTGACGACCACACCATCCTGGTCAAGGCGGGTACTCGCAAGGCCAAACTGGATCTGCTCAACACCACCGAGCTGTGGCCTCAGCCCAAGCACTACTACAAGCTGACCCCCAACTGGGTGAAGCAGTACAACTGGGCCGTGGTGCCCACCACAGGCCCTTACGTGATGACCGACGTGAAGAAGGGCAAGTCCATCACCTTCAGCAAGCAGAAGGGGTGGTGGGCCCAGAACTATCGCTACAACCAGCACAGGTTCAACCTCGACACCATCAAGGTGCAGGTGATCCGCGATCACAACATCGCCTTCCGTCACTTCCTGAAAGGGGAGCTGGATACCTTCGAGATGATCCTGCCCAACTGGTGGCATGAAAAAGCGGTCACTCCCGAGTACAAGCAGGGATACGTGCAGAAGGTGATGGCCATGACCGACACCAAGCAGGGCGGGCAAGGGCTGCATCTCAATATCGCCACTCCCAAGCTGGCGGACATCAACGTGCGGCTCGGCATTCAGCATGCCCTCAACATCGACAAGATGATCAAGACGGTGCTGCGTGGCGACTACGACAGAGCCACCACCTTCGGCTCGGGTTTTGGCGAGTTCACCGACATGCAGCTGCCGGAGCGGGCCTATGACATCAGCAAGGCGCGCGACTACTTTGCCAAGGCGGGCTACAGCAAGCCGGGGCCGGACGGCATCCTGCAGAACGACAAGGGTGAGCGACTGACCCTGGCGCTCACCTACACCAGCCAAGAGCACTCCAAGCGGTTGACCGTGCTCAAGGAAGAGGCCAAGAAGGCGGGGCTGGATCTGGAGCTCAACCTGGTGGACGGCGCCACCGGCTTCAAGGCAATGCTGGAGAAGAAACACGAGGCGGCCTGGATGGGCTGGGCCGGCGGCGGTCTCTATCCACAGTATTGGGAGTCGTTCCACTCCGCCAACGCCAACAAGCCGCAGACCAACAACCTGTTCAACGTGGCCGACAAACAGCTCGACGCGCTGATCGACGCCTACAACGTCGAGTTCGACATGGCCAAGCGGGCCGAGCTCTCTCGCCAGATCCAGCAGCGCATCTATGACTTGGCCATCTTCGTGCCCGGAGTCCAGCTCAACTACGTGCGAGCCAGCAGCTGGCGTTACGTGATGCTGCCCGAGGTGCCCGCCACCAAGAACACGCCGGATCTGCTCTACTGGCCCATGGACGGCTACCCCCACAGCAGTGGCGGTCTGCTCTGGCTCGATCCCAAGGTGAAGGAAGAGACCCTGAAAGCCAAGGAGGCAGGGGAGGCGCTGGCGCCCATCAACCTGCTCGACAAGACCTATGCACGTCACTGATATGGCGCAGAAGGGAGCAGCAGTCATGCCCAACACACAGGCTCCCCACCCGGGCGCCCGGGATCATGGGAGGCAGCTCGGCGTGGATGATGGCCAGAGCAAGGCCCCGATTCTTGAGGTGCGCGATCTCGAGGTGGAATTTGCCGTCGACGACGGCAAGATCAAGGTGCTCGACGGGGTCAGCTTCCAGGTTGCCCCCGGCCAGACCCTGGGGGTGGTCGGCGAGTCCGGCTGCGGCAAGAGCGTCACCTCGCTCGCCATCATGGGGCTGCTGCCCAAGCCCCATGGTCAGGTGGTGGCGGGTTCCATCCGTTTTCAGGGGGAGGATCTGCTCGCGCTGTCACCGGATCAGATGTACAAGGTGCGCGGCAACCGCATCTCGATGATCTTTCAGGAGCCGATGACGGCACTCAACCCGGTGCAGACGGTCGGCGATCAGCTGATGGAGGTGTTCCGCCTCCACCGTCCCGACTACAACAAGGCCCAGCGCAGGGAGGCGGCCATCGCCATGCTGCAGAAGGTGGGGATCCCCGAGCCCGCCCAGCGCTTTGCCGTCTATCCCCACAACCTCTCCGGCGGCATGCGCCAGCGGGTGATGATCGCCATGGCGCTCGCCTGCGAGCCGGCGTTGCTCATCTGCGACGAGCCGACCACGGCGCTCGATGTCACCATCCAGGCCCAGATCCTGGAACTGATGAAGGAGCTGCAGGCCCAGACCGGCATGGCCATCATCTTCATCACCCACGATCTCGGGGTGGTGGCGGAGCTGTGTGACGAGGTGGTGGTGATGTATGCGGGCCGGGCGGTGGAGCAGGCCGACGTGTTCGAGCTGTTTGACCACCCGCGCCATCCCTATACTCATGGTCTGATGAGCTCGATCCCGCGGCTCGAGGATGAGCCCAAGAGCCTGCTCAAGACCATCAAGGGGCAGGTGCCCGCCCTGCACGAGATGCCCGCCGGGTGCCGTTTCTCCAACCGTTGTCCCCATGCCACCGAGATCTGCGTGAGGGCCATTCCGGCCACCGAGCAGCTCGCCGAGCGGCACGGGGTGGCCTGCCACCACTGGAGGGAGCTAGCCGTATGAAGACGCTTTTATCGGTGCGCGACGTGAAGCAGCACTTCCAGCTGGGCGGCGGCTTGTTGCGCAAGAAGTACCACGTCTACGCGGTGGACGGCATCAGCTTCGATCTCAAGCAGGGGGAGACGCTGGGGCTGGTGGGCGAGTCCGGCTGCGGCAAGTCGACCCTGGGGCGCACCCTGCTCAAGCTGTTCGAACCGACCGCCGGCACCATCACCTTCGAGGGGCGTGACATCACCCACCTCTCGCCCAAGGAGATGCGCTCCCTGCGCCAGGAGATGCAGATCGTGTTTCAGGATCCTGCAGAATCCCTCAACAGCCGCCACACGGTGGGGCAGATCCTGGAGGAGCCCTTCGTCATCCACGGCAAGGGCAACGCCGAACAGCGGCGGGTCTGGGTACAGGAGCTGCTGGAGAAGGTGGGGCTGCCTGGCAGCGCGGTGGATCGCTATCCCCATGAGTTTTCGGGCGGCCAGCGCCAGCGCATCGGCATCGCCCGGGCCATCGCCCTCAAGCCCAAGCTGCTGGTCTGTGACGAGGCGGTGTCGGCGCTGGATGTGTCGGTGCAGTCCCAAATAGTCAACCTGCTGCTCACCCTGCAGCGGGAGATGAACCTCGCCATCATCTTCATCGCCCACGACCTGTCGGTGGTCAAGCACATCTCGGATCGGATTGCGGTCATGTATTTGGGCCGGATCGTCGAGCTGGCCGAGGCGCAGTCGCTCTATCTGGCGCCGCGTCACCCCTATACCCAGGCGCTCATCTCGGCCATTCCGGTGCCGGATCCGCGTCGGCGCAGCCAGCGCATCTTGCTGACCGGTGATGTGCCATCCCCCATCTCGCCGCCGAGCGGTTGCCACTTTCACCAGCGCTGCCCCTATGCCGGCGAGCTGTGCCGCACCCAGTCACCGAGTCTGCAGTCGTGCGACGGGGCCGGTCACCAGGTGGCCTGCCACACGCCGTTGCCGCTGGCCGAGGCGATCCCCCTGGGAAAGGCGGTATGATGCCGGTGCCCGCATCGCAGCAAGATGGCACGGGAAACAAGGAATAAAAAATGGGGCCTGCGGGCCCCATCTTCATGGTTGGAGTTCAGGTTTGGCCGTGGAACATCTGGCCAGGGCAGGACAGCGCCCCGAGAGGGGATGGCTGCTGTGTGGATTGCTGTTGTTTGTAATTTTACTACTTAAATGCCCGGTAACTCTTTCACGAAATTGGCCGCTGGTGGTATCAGGCGCCATAACGGAAGTAGTAGTTGCGGGTTGACGGTGCATAGGTATCTTTCTCTGCCACGCCTTTCTTGCTGGTTACACCCTTCAGGTGGAACAGTACTGCCAGATTCTCAAACATATTTTCACCTCATCGCTCTGTCGTTGACTTGTTATCTGTGACCTGGGTCACGCTTTGATCTTATGGCCTTATGTGAGCTGGATCAACTTTTTGTGTTGTAAATTTACATAAATCATGGAAAGGGTTTTCAAATCCAGCGCTGCTTATGGAGACGGTTTCAGCAGGCACTCAGGTTGCGGTGCTGATGGCCAGGCTGACAGGCCTGGGTGAGTGGGAGATGGGGCAGAGCAGCAAAGCTGCAGATCTGTCTGGCGGTTTCTAGGGGAAGCACGCCAAAGGCTGGTGGGCGCAGGCAAAAAAATACCCCGCACCTGGCGGGGTATGTGGTGTGGCCGGTCGGCCTTGACCTGCGGGCTTATTTGGCCGGGATCTGTTCCAGCACGTGAACCAGCAGCTGCCAGAAGCGCTCGACCGCCGGAATGTGTACCTTCTCGCCCGGCGCGTGGGCGCCGCGGATGGTCGGGCCGAAGGAGACCATGTCCCACTCCGGGTAGGCGCTCTTGAACAGACCGCACTCGAGGCCGGCGTGGATCACCATGACGTTCGGCATCTCGCCGAACAGGGTCTGGTAGCTGCTCCGTACCAAGGCCATTACCGGGGAGTCCACGTTCGGTGCCCAGCCCGGGTAGGCGCCGGTAAACTCGCAGCTGGCGCCAGCCAGATTGAACAGGGAGCGGGTCATCTGCTCGACGCTCTCGCGACCGGAGTCGATGAGGGAGCGGATCAGGCACTGTACGTACACTTCGCCATCCTGGGTCTTGATGACACCCAGGTTGGTGGAGGTCTCGGTCACGCCCGGGATGGCATCGCTCATGCGGATCACCCCGTTCGGGCAGGCCATCAGGGAGTCCAGCAGGCGGGCCTGCAGGGACTCGCTCATCAGCTGGGCAGGTTTCTCCTGGGCGGTGAGCAGCACGGTCAGGTTGGCTTCGGTGGCAGCCAGCTCGCTCTGGTAGATGCCGGTGTAACGGTCGACCAGGGCCTTGAATTCATTGACGCTGGCGGCGGGTACCAGCAGCTTGGCACGGGCCTCGCGCGGGATGGCGTTGCGCAGGGTGCCGCCGTGGATCTCGGCCAGACGCAGGCCCAGCGGCTCGGCGGCCTTGAGCAGACGCACCAGCAGCTTGTTGGCGTTGCCGCGGCCGCGATGGATGTCGACCCCGGAGTGACCGCCGCGCAACCCTTTTACCTGCAGCTCGAAACCTTCGCCTTCAGTGGCGGCAACCTGCTCCAGCGGGAAGCGGATATTGGCATCCACCCCGCCGGCGCAGCCCATGTAGACCTCGCCATCCTCTTCTGAGTCGGTGTTGAGCAGGATCTCGCCCTCCAGCCAGCCCGCTTCCAGACCGAAGGCGCCGGTCATGCCGGTCTCTTCGTCGGTAGTCAGCAGCACCTCCAGCGGACCGTGCTTGATGCTCTTGTCGGCCAGCACGGCCAGGCAGCCGGCCATGCCCATGCCGTTGTCGGCACCCAGGGTAGTGCCGCGGGCGGTGACCCATTCACCGTCGATGTAGGCATCGATGGGATCCTTGGTGAAGTCGTGCTGGGTGTCGGCGTTGGCCTGGGGCACCATGTCGATGTGGGCCTGCAGCACCACCGCCTTGCGGTTTTCCATCCCCGGCGTGGCCGGTTTCTTGATGATGATGTTGCCGACGGCATCTTGCTTGACCGCCAGCCCTTCCCCTTCGGCCCACTGCATGATCCAGGCGCTCAGCTGGGCTTCGTGCTTGGAGGGGTGGGGGATGGAGCAGATCTGTTCGAAGAAGTGCCAAATCAGTTTGGGAGAGAGAGAGCTAAGCTGTGCCACGTCGGGACTCCTTACCAGCACGGAAAATGACAGAGCCCCGGCAGCGGGGCGAGGAAGAGGATAACGATAATACAGTCAATCACACAAAAATGTGAGCGATCAGCGCAAATTGCGGGCAGCTTGTGCTGGCAAGTGGGGGATTGGCAGCGAACTGCTCCGATGGGGGCAAAATGAGCCAGCACAAAAGATTTTTTGTGATTCACATCACAAAAATATTGAGTTTATGGCGCCGACTGGTAAATTAACGACCGTGGTTCGCCACCCGTCAGGATGACGATGAATGCCTCCAGGGAACCGAAGCAAAGCAAGTGCGCCTCCATGGAACCGAGTGTCCGTTCAAGGATCTGAACCCGCATAAAGGTACGTAACTTGTTAAGCAATCAGGAGTTTATTATGTCAGGCAGCAATTCAACCTATTGGTTCGCCCAGTCTCTTTATACCCAGGGCTTCAGCTACCCGAACCCCTACGCCAACCGCCGTTAAGGCAGGTGCCGGCCGGGCTGACAGGCAGATCGAAAACAGCAGGCGAGTGAGGACTCCATCCTCCCCCTGCTATTTTTTTATCTGTTGCTCGGCAAACCCCGCCGGGGAGAGGGCAAAGAGGGAGTCAGCCGGACTTGCTTCGATTTTTTTCCTGCATTTCGCATACGTTTGCCAGTCAATTTATCCGCAAACGATGGTATCATGCCCGCCCAACAGCCTGTCTGCGGTCCTGCCCCCTCTGTGACATGACCGCCAGCTCTGCCCATCCTGCTTCCATTGCATCTGTTTTCGCTGCCGAGGGTCTTCTCCCGAGGCGGCCGCGGTGCAAGCCGAATTTGGGGAAAAGGGCCGTCAGTATTAACGAAATCACGTGCGTCGGCACGGGGTTTAAAGTCTTAAGTGATTGTTTTTATAACTCGTTGAGATCGATAGTATGCCGAAAAAGTTTTATGTGTCGTGGGACAACCTGCAACGTGAAGCGCGCCGTCTGGCCCGTCGTCAACTGCCTGTCAGCCAGTGGAAAGGGATCATCGCGGTCAGCCGTGGTGGCCTGGTTCCGGCGGCGCTGATGGCCCGTGAACTTGGCATCCGCAACGTCGAAACCCTCTGCATCTCCAGCTACGACCACAACAACCAGCGCGATCTGGTGGTGGTGAAAGCCGCCAGCACCGCGGGTGACGGCGAAGGTTGGCTGGTGGTGGAAGATCTGGTGGACACTGGCACCACTGCCAAGGTGATCCGCGAGCTTTACCCCAAGGCCAAATTCATCGCCATCTTCGCCAAGCCCATGGGCGAGCCGCTGCTGGATGATTTCGAAGTGGCCATCCCGCAGGACACCTGGATCGAACAGCCGTGGGACATGGCGCTGGAGTTCGCCACCCCCATCTGCGACGAAGAGTAAGCCGCAAAGCTGCTGCAAAGGGCCCCTGTATGGGGCCCTGTTTTTTTGTGGTGCAACTGGCTGCCCGGCGGCAAAAGTGGTTAAGATGGAGCCATTGCATGACAGAAATGAGTAACAGCTTTGGACTTGAACGACGACCTCAACCTGACCGAGCAGCTCTTTACCCGGGTCAAGAAGGTGCTGGAGACCTCCGAAGTCTCCAACTCCAGCCCGGTGGAGGAGCAGGATCACAATGTGGACGAGAGCTTCATCGACGGTTCCATGTCAACGCGCTGGTATCGTCTGCTGCGCCGGCCGACCTGGGCCTGGCAGGGGGCGGATCCGGTCGAGGTGGAGCAGACTCTGGCCCGCATCGCCATGGGCGAGGGCGAGCGTACCCACGAGCGCTTCCTCGACACCATCAAGGGTTATGTGCCCGGCAACTGGGTCTATGAGTGGAGCCAGCTGGCCGGCCGCTACTTCAACCGGGGTCGCGAGTTGGTGGCACAGGGCGAGCGGGGCGCAGCCCTGAAAAGCCTGCTCAAGGCGGTGCGTTACTACTCCATTGCCAGTTATCCCCACCTGAAGAATGACGAGCTGGCGGATCAGGCCCAGTTGCTCGGCAACATGGCCTACCGCGAGGCGGGCCGCCTGTTCAAGGTGCCGCTCAAGGAGCTCCAGGTGCCGTTTCGCGGCAAGCACATTCAGGGCTATCTGCATTTGCCGACCACCGACAAGCCGGTACCCCTGGTCATCGTCAGCGGCGGCATCGACTCGCTGCAGGTCGATTTCCTCAATCTCTATCTCAAGTGCCTGGAGCCCAACGGCATCGGCATGCTGTCGCTGGACATGCCGGGCATCGGTTATGCCGAGCACTGGCCGCTGGTGCAGGACACCAGCCGGCTCCACCAGGCGGTCTTGAACCATCTCTCCGAGGTGGCCTGGGTCGATCACCAGCGCATCGCCATGGTGGGATTCCGTCTGGCGGGCAATGTGGCGGCGCGCCTCGCCTTCATCGAGCCATTCAAGCTGCGGACCGTGGTCTGCATCGGTGCCGGCGTCAACCAGGTGTTTACCAATCATGAGATGTTCGCCCGCTGCCCGCGCATGATGCGGGACGGGCTGGCCAACCGCCTCGGCGCCGATGCGGCCGAGTGGGAGTCGCTGCGCACCAAGTGCCAGGTATTTTCACTCAAGACGCAAGGATTGCTGGGGACTCGCACTTCCGTGCCGATATTGAGTATTGGACACAAGCGAGATTTCATTTGTCCCGAGCAGGATGTACGGGCATTGGCCTCCGCCAGCCGCAACGGCAAGGCGGTGGTGTTCGACAAACAACCCTTGCTGGAGGTGTACGACGAGGCGTTGAAAGAGATGGTCGACTGGCTCAAGAAGCACTTATGTACATGATATAGCGCTAAAATTTATCGTCATCCCAGGGTGACGTGGCTTGTTCAACAGGGAGGTTAACATGTCAGAAAGAGTGACCTACAAGCGACTGCTGAGGCAGTTTGCCGCGATTGGCCCCTATTTACGTGAGGACCTGTGTGAAGAGGGGCGTTACCGTTTCGACTGCCTTTCCGTCTGTGTCAGTGCCAAGCCGGCACCGGACAAACGGGAGTTCTGGGGCTGGTGGCTGGTGCTGGAGCAAGACGATCACAGCTTCAGCTACCACTATCAGGTCGGCTTCTACAATGCAGACGGGGAGTGGCTCGACAAGCCGTTGCCCAAGAAGCATCAGGTGGAAGTCGAACGCACCCTCAACCACTTCTACAAGCTCATCAACGACAAGCTGCACCAGCTTGGTTGCCAGCTCGCTCCCGCCGAGCAGGTCACCAACGAGCTGACCGTCACCGCCGCCTGATGACCCGCCGCCCCGCCAGCCACCCATCGGCTGGCGGGGCATTTCTTTGCCGTGCTGCCGGCCATCCCGATTTCCCGCCTGCCGGGCGGCGTTAATTGCCTTGCAGGGCAACAGGGCCGTGGGTATAAAGGGATTCCTTACATTTCAGCCTTTTTGCTCCCATGGAAAACAGAACCATAGTCGTCAAACTGGGCACCAGCGTGCTCACCGGGGGATCTTCCCAGCTCAATTGTGCCCACATGGTCGAGCTGGTCAGACAGTGTGCAGCCTTGCACCGTCACGGCCACAGGGTCGTGATGGTCACTTCGGGGGCCATCGCCGCCGGCCGTGAGCATCTGGGCCACCCTCCGTTGGCGCCAACCCTGCCCAACAAACAGATGCTGGCGGCGGTGGGCCAGACCCAGCTGATCCGGGTCTGGCAGGATCTGTTCAACCTCTATGGGCTGCACATCGGCCAGATGCTGCTGACCAGAGCCGATCTGGAGGACAGGGAGCGCTACCTCAATGCCCGCGACACCCTGCGCACCCTGCTGGATCACCGCATCATCCCGGTCATCAACGAAAACGACGCCGTGGCCACCGCCGAGATCAAGGTGGGTGACAACGACAACCTCTCCGCTCGCGCCGCCATCCTAGCCGATGCGGATCTGCTGATCCTGCTTACCGACCAGAAGGGGCTCTTCACCGCCGATCCGCGCACCAATCCGGATGCCCAGCTCATCGAAGAGGTACAGACCATAGACGACACCCTGCGCAAGCTGGCGGGTGACAGCGTCAGCGGGCTCGGCACCGGCGGCATGGCCACCAAGCTGCAGGCGGCCGACGTGGCGCGCCGCGCCGGGGTCAACGTGGTGATCGCTACCGGCCAGATGCCGGAGGTGGTGGGGCGCCTCGCCAGGGGCGAGCGCATCGGCACCCTGTTCCCGGCGCTGGCTTCTCCGCTGGAAGGACGCAAGAGCTGGATCCTGGCAGGGCCGCCCCCTCACGGCGAGGTGCAGGTGGACCAGGGGGCTGTCGCCGCCATGCAGGAGAAGGGCTCCAGCCTGCTGCCCAAGGGCATAGTGGCGGTGAAGGGGGATTTCGTGCGTGGCGATGTGGTGCGCATTCTCGATCCCAAGGGGGCCGAGCTGGCGCGCGGCATCTGCCGTTACAATCATCTGGAGCTGGATAAACTGCGCGGCGTCCATTCGGACAACATCGAACAGGTGCTGGGCTACGGCTACGGCGCCGTTGCGATCCACCGCGACGACATGGTGCTGCTGTGAGGCGTCAGCCGCTGCAGAGCATGGGCAGCGGCACACCAGGATAAGAGAGGCGCCGCCATCAGGCGGCCCCGCAAGAACCAAAGGGAAGAGAGATGAGTCTGGAGAAAATGGGGCAGGCAGCCCGTGAAGCCGCCTATCAGCTGGCCACCGTCAGCACGGCGCAGAAGAACCGGGCGCTGGCCGCCATCGCCGACGAGCTGGAGGCGCGCAGCCACCAGATCCTGGCCGCCAACGAGAAAGACATCGCCGCCGGGCGCGAGGCGGGCCTCTCCGAGGCCATGCTGGATCGGCTATTGCTCAACCCGGCCCGACTGGCCGGTATCGTGGCGGACGTGCGCAAGGTGATCACCCTGGATGATCCGGTCGGGGCCGAAATCGACAGCCGGGTGCTGGAGAACGGCCTGCGTCTCTCCCGCCGCCGGGTGCCCATCGGCGTCATCGGCGTCATCTACGAGGCGCGCCCCAACGTCACCATCGACATCGCCAGCCTCTGCCTCAAGACCGGCAACGCCAGCATACTGCGCGGCGGCCGCGAGACCTTCCACTCCAACCTGGAGCTGGTGCGGGTGATCCAGCGCGCGCTGGCGGCCTCCGGCCTGCCCGAGGCGGCGGTGCAATATATCGACAACCCGGACCGGGCCCTGGTGGGCGAGCTGCTGCGCCTCGACCGCTACGTGGACATGATCATCCCCCGCGGTGGCGCGGGTCTGCACAAGATGTGCAAGGAGAACAGTTCCATTCCGGTCATCATCGGCGGATTCGGCATCAGCCACATCTTCGTGGACGAGAGCGCCGACCTGGCCCGGGCCTTGCCCCTCATCGACAACGCCAAGGTGCAGCGCCCCTCCGCCTGCAACGCCCTCGACACCCTGCTGGTGCACGAGAAGGTGGCGCCGACCCTGTTGCCGCAACTGGTTGGCTTAATGAACGAGCGCAAGGTGGCCCTGGTGGCCACGCCGGAGGCCATGCCGATGCTGGCGGGCGCCGACAGCCTGCGTGCCGCCGGCCCGGAAGACTTCGATACCGAGTGGCTCTCGCTGACCCTGGGGATCAAGCTGGTGGCGGATGTGAACGAGGCGCTGGCCCATATGCGCGAGCACAATGCCGGTCACTCCGATGCCATCCTCACCAACGATCTGGCCAATGCCGAGCGTTTCGTCAACGGCGCCGGTTCGGCGGCTGTCTACGTTAACGCCTCCACCCGTTTCACCGATGGCGGCCAGTTTGGTCTCGGCGCCGAGGTGGCGGTATCGACCCAGATGCTGCACGCTCGTGGCCCCATGGGGCTGACCGAGCTCACCAGCTACAAATGGGTGGGATTGGCGGATTATCTGAGCCGCGCCTGAGCCCCCGTTTTGCCCTGTGTGAAAATGCCGACCTTGGTCGGCATTTTTTTGCTTTTTTCTTGCGGGCTATCAGGGGCTTGCATATAACTATCCAGCAAGGTGTGGCGATAATTTGCACACTTTGCTAGCAACAAAAACGGGAGCAGATTCAAGGATGAAGCAGACAGATTGGATAAAGCGCTGGGGAGCGCTGTGGCTGAGCGTGCCACTGTTGCTGGGGGCGCTCTGTTTCAGCAGCAGCAGCCACGCCAGCTGGGATCAGGATCTCTATCGCCAGCTGGGGCTGGCCGGCAAGCTCGACAAACAGGTGTTTCGCAAGGCCCTCAACAGTTACCAGAGCGTGCGCCACAAGCGCAAACCCATTCTCACCATCATCGACTACAGCAAACCCTCAACTCAGCGCCGCTTGTTCGTCATCGACGTGAAACGCCACAAGCTGCTCTATCACACCTGGGTCAGCCATGGCCGCAATTCGGGTGAGCGGGACGCCCGCCAGTTTTCCAACCAGTTCAACTCCATGAAGAGTTCGCTCGGGGTCTATCGCACCGCCGAAACCTATCAGGGCAAGCACGGCTATTCGCTGCGCCTCGACGGCCTGAGCCCGGGCCAGAACAGCAATGCCCGCAAGCGGGCCATCGTCGTGCACGGCGCCGACTATGCGAGCCCCCGTCATCTGCTCAAATATGACAAGCTGGGGCGCAGCTGGGGTTGCCCGGCGCTGCCCAAGGAGCAATCCAGGGCCATCATCGACATCATCAAGGGGGGCAGCGTCATCTACGCCCACGGCTGAGGCCTGCCTTAGAGCCAAAAAAGAAGGCCAGCATATGCTGGCCTTTTTGTTTCGGGTGATGGATTACTTGCGCACCACCAGCACGGGGCAGGGGGCGTGACGGACCACGGATTCGGCGACGCTGCCCACCAGCAGGTGGCTGATGCCGGA
Source organism: Aeromonas sp. s3 (assembly GCF_040907805.1). NCBI lineage: Bacteria > Pseudomonadati > Pseudomonadota > Gammaproteobacteria > Aeromonadales > Aeromonadaceae > Aeromonas > Aeromonas sp. s3. The sequence goes on along the minus strand of NZ_JBFOCQ010000010.1, from coordinate 56,878 downwards.
GCGGCCGTGGCTGCCCATCACCACCAGATCGGCCTTTTCTTCTTTGGCCTGCACGACGATCTCGTCGGCGGCGCGGCCGAAGCGTACCTCGAAGGTGGCCGGAATGGGCAGGCTGGCGATCAGCTCCTTCATCTGGCTCTTGGCCTGGCGCTCCATCTCGTGGGTGATCTCGATGGCGGTCATGTGCAGGATCTTGTAGCTGTCGAAGCCGTGCAGCTGGTCCACCACGTGAACCAGTTTGAGTTCGGCCTGATGGCTCTGGGCCATGAATACGGCATAGTCGAGCACGGCTTGCGACATCTGGGAAAAATCGACCGGGCAGAGCAGGGTTTTGATGGATGGCATATGAAGGCTCCCCTATGGTTGGGTTACTAATGAATCTCATTGTCAATAATACCCATTCGGTCGGCAATAACTCTCGACTCGCTCGCAAAACCGGTAAAAAGTGGTGCTTTGCCGACGGATCTTCATATCATGGGATATGGCCTGTGCACCCTTGCCAGATAGGCCGGCTCGATGGGTGACAGCGTTCGCCTCCGGAGAAATAGTCAAGACATGGTTCGTTTGCTGCTTTCATGGGTATTGCTGCTGCTCTGCTGGCCCGGTCGGGCCGATCCCCTCAATGTCTATTGCGATGACTGGCCGGGTTTTTGCCAGCGGGATGGGCGTGGCATCTATCTGGACATAGTGCGCGCCATCTACCAGCCCAACGGCTACGAGGTCATCCCCCGCATCGTGCCCTACAAGCGGGCGCTGGCGGTGATCGCCCAGCAGGGGGGCGACATGGCGATGGGGGTTTACCGGGATGAGGTGAGTGGCGTGCTGCAACCCCGTTATCCCGCCTCGGCCGATGACCTGACGGTGCTGATGCTCAAGAAGTGGCAGCCCCAGTGGCTGGGCGAGTCGAGCCTCAAGGGGCAGGGGGTGGTGTGGCTGCGGGGCTGGGCCTTTGACAAGTACATCCCGGTCTCCATGCGCTGGCACGAGATAGACAGCCACGACATGGCGCTGCAACTGCTGGCCAAGGAGCGCTACCGTTACTATCTGACCGCCGGGGTGCTCTACTCGGAGGACTCCATTCCTGCCAACATGCATCGTACCTTCCTGCGCTGGATCCCGACCTACCCCATCTTTGCCGATACCGAGAAGGGTCGCACCCTGCAGCAGCTCTGGGATCAGGGCATGGTCAACCTGGTGCGGCACGGCACCCTGGCCGAAATCTACCGACGCTATCGGTTGCACGACTACTACCGCGGTTTTATCGAAGAGCAGGAGCGGCGGCTAAAGCCTGGCAACTAAAACGTCCCGCGTCGGGGAGGGCTGGTTACCTGTTCAGGAACTTTTCTGTCAGCTTGCCGAGTTGCCGCGCACCTGCTTGGCCAGTGGGTCATAGAGAATGACGTTGACCGAGGCGGCCAGATTGATGCAGCCCTTGGGTATGGCCACGCAGATCACCTCCTGTTGCTCGTCTTTATCATCAGCGCCTCAACTGCTTGGCCAGCCGGTCGTAGAGGATCACGTTGACCGAGGCCGCCAGATTCATGCAGCCCCGGGTCGGTACGTAGATCACCTCTTTCACCGCTTTGAAGCGGGCCGGCTCCAGGGTGCCGTCTTCGGGGCCGAAGATGTAGAAGGCGCGCTCGGGGTGGACGTAGTCCGGCAGCGAGGTCGCCCCCTCGATCAGATCCACCAGCACAGGTGTGCAGCCGGCCGGCACCATGGCCATCAGATCGTCGACACCGAGCAGGGGGATCTGTTCCACCATCTGCTTGGTGTCGGTGACGAAACGGCGCGCCAGCTCGAAGCGGGTCCCTGTGTAGTAGACCTCATCCGCCCCATAGCAGCCGGCGGCCCGCATCACGGCTCCCACGTTCTCCGGTGACTTGGGGTTGACCAGCCCGATGCAGCAATAGCCTGCGTCGCCATGCGGTGCTGACTCATCCCCCTGTGGTGGCAGGCATTCGTGGTCTGACTCTTTCATGCTGATCTCCTCTGTGGCGGCCGCATTATAAGCCGTGCCCGCCGGCAAACGCAGAAAAAGTAACAGGTAGAGGCCGAGATTCGCTTGCTTCCCATCGTCGAGTTTTTGTGCGCAAGCCGACAATTTTTGCACGAGGCGATGGCGGGCAAACGTTTTTCGGAAATAATGGACAAACGTTTGTAACTGGATGTTTGTCTATGACAGAACGTGAGCAAGAGATCCTCGCCCTGCTGCGCCAGGATCCCATGATTGCCCAGCAGGAGCTGGCGGACAGGCTCGGCATCAGCCGTTCGGCGCTGGCGAGCCACATTTCCAGCCTGATGCGTCAGGGCTATGTGCAGGGGCGTGGTTATGTGCTGCGGGAGGGCCCCTACGCCGTGGTGATCGGCGGTGCCAACATGGATATCTGCGGCTGCAGCCACGACAACCTGCGCATCGGCGACTCCAACCCGGGCCGGGTGCGCACCTCCGCCGGTGGGGTGGGGCGCAACATTGCCGAAAACCTGGCGCGGCTCGGTACCGACACCCGGCTGCTGACCGCGGTGGGCAACGATCAGTACGGCCACCACCTGCTGGAGGTGAGCCAGCGCGCCGGCGTCGACGTGCGCCAGGTGCTGGTGCTGGACGGTCAGGCCACCTCCTGTTACCTCAGTCTGCACGATGGCAGCGGCGAAATGAGCTGCGCCGTCAACGACATGGGGATCATCGACCAGCTCACGCCGGCCCGGCTCGCCCCCCTGAGCGGATTCCTCGGGGCAGCCCGGCTCTGGCTGCTCGACACCAACCTCGCCACCCACACCCTCGACTGGCTGTTCGAGCGTCAGGGGGAGCACACCATCTTTGTGGACACCGTCTCGGTGGCCAAGGTGGAGAAGATCCGCCCCTGGCTGCACCGCATCCACACCCTCAAACCGAACCGCAGCGAGGCGGAGCAGCTGTGCGGCTTGCGCATCGCCGGGCCCGACACCTGGCCCATGGCGGCGGCCTGGTTCCACCGCGCCGGGGTGCAGCGGCTGTTCCTGAGCCTCGGCGATCAGGGGATCTTTTATAGCGACGGGGAGTGCCAGGGCCATCTGTCCGTGCTCGGCAGCCCGGTCGTCAACGTGACCGGCGGCGGCGATGCCTTCATGGCAGGGCTGGCCCACGCCTGGTTGCAGGAGCAGGACATCGTCGAGACCACCCGTTTCGCCCTCGGCTGCGCCGCCCTTACCGTCAATTGTCCCGATACCGTATTTTCCGGCCTATCCAAGGCCGCCGTTGAACGCATGCTGGAGGAGTACCCATGTTGAACGCTTACCTCGATATCCAACCGGTCGTCGCCGAAGCCCTGGCCGCCGGCAAGCCTGTGGTGGCCCTGGAGTCCACCATCATCTCCCACGGCATGCCCTATCCGCAGAACGTGGAGACGGCGCGCCAGGTGGAGCAGGTGGTGCGGGACAACGGCGCCGTGCCGGCCACCATCGCCATCATCGATGGCCGCCTCAAGGTGGGTCTGGATGAGGGGGCGCTGGAGGCGCTGGGCCGGGCCGGCCACGCCGCCACCAAGTGCAGCCGCCGCGACATCCCCTTCGTGCTGGCCAACAAGGGTCTGGGGGCCACCACGGTTGCCTCCACCATGATCATTGCCGCCATGGCCGGGATCCGGGTGTTCGCCACCGGCGGTATTGGCGGCGTGCACCGCGGCGCCCAGGAGACCTTTGACATCTCCGCCGACCTGCAGGAGTTCGCCCAGACCCCGGTGGCCGTGGTCTGCGCCGGTGCCAAGTCGATCCTCGACATCGGCCTGACCCTGGAGTACCTGGAGACTCAGGGCGTGCCGGTGATCGGCTACCAGACCGAAGAGCTGCCCGCCTTCTACACCCGTGAGAGCGGCTTCAAGGTGGATTACCGCCTCGAGAGCCCGGCGGCCATCGCCGAGGCGCTGCGCCTCAAGTGGGAGTTGGGGCTGGCCGGTGGCGCCGTGGTGGCGAACCCCATCCCGGCCCAGTTTGCTATGCCAAAGGCCGACATCGACGCAGCCATTGCCCAGGCACTGCGGGAGGCGGACGAGCAGGGAGTGAAGGGCAAGGCGTCCACCCCCTTCCTGCTGGCCCGGGTGTGCGAGCTGACCGGCGGCAACTCCCTGGCGGCCAACATCCAGCTGGTGCTGAACAACGCGGCGCTGGGGGCGCGCATCGCCGCCAGCTTGTAATGCGATGCGACGAATGAAAAAGAGGGCCGACTGGCCCTCTTTTTATTGTCAGATCGGCTGCTCTGTCACTGCAGCACCAGCCGACCGTGCAGTGGCTGCACAGGGCGGTTGTTGGGGTGGTGCATCACCGCCTTGAAGGCGTCGATCTGGGCCTGGCTTACCTGTACCGGCTCCTTCATCACCAGCCAGCGCACCCCTTCCGAGCAGGGCGGGGTGGTCAGGGACCCGCTGAAGCGGTAGTAGTCGCGTTTGGCGGGCAGCAACTGCTCCGCCGAGACCGGCTCCTTGAGCGCGTGCTGCTCCCCCGCCTTGGCTGGCAAGGATTGCCAGACCTGGCTCAGGGCCCCATTGGCCTTGCCCGGCTCGAACATCACCGCCACCACCGCCAGCTCCCCCTGGTCATTGGCATGGACCAGGTGCCCCTCCAGCGGATAGGACTTGCCTTCGATGAGGTTTTCGCTGGGGGCGTGGAAGTGGAACTGCTTGAGCTCGAAGTGCATGCCGTCGAGTTCAAGGCTGCTGCCCGGGGCATAGTCGACCTGCACCGTGTGGCCGTTGTTGGTGACGCTGTGGCCCCCCGCCAGGTAGTGGAACTGCAGCGGAGCCAGCTCGGCCTTGACCAGACCAGAGAGGTTGACCGGCGACTGGTTGCGGCCCGCGCACTGGCCAAATTCCGGGGTCAGGCTGGCCCATTTTGCCGGGCCGGCCTCGCCGCTGTATTCCCAGTGCGGGGTGGCGGCAAAAGCGGCGGGGCAGAGCAACAGGGTGGCGGCCAACAGGGACTCTTTCATCATGCATCCTTATCTTGATTGAAAAGCACGGCGATCCGTTTCCTGCACTGACGAGGAAATAACGGAAGGCATCATCTGAATTGCGGGATACAGAAGGTCAGACGCTATTGTTATTATTGGCTGGGTGAGCGCCGATGATATTTATGATGCATTTAATATGAATCTAAATAATGGGCGGTCACGCCTGCATATTGAATAATCGCTTTATTCAATGACAGCAATCTAATTAATTGGCTGTCATCGCCGATGAATTTGTTCATAATTCACTCATCAGAATTCAGCTCTTTTTTGCCGCGCAAGTCCCCGCCATTATTCCGTCCGTAATAAACTAATTCATTGTTTTAAATGTGGTTTTTGTTGGTCCCATTTGATCTTGAGCAAATAATGCACAGGCTTTCCCGGGCAGGCTGAGGCTGCTGTTATGCACAGTCACAAGGGAGAGAGAAACAATGAATAAATATTGTCTGTTGCTGGCGCTGGGCCTGCCAGGGATGGGGTGGGCGAACGAGCCTATCCAGGCAGTGGAAGCAGCCAAGGTGAGTGCACCGGAAAAAGTCGAGTTGGGCAAGATGCTGTTTTTCGAGCCGCGGCTCTCGAAATCCAACGCCATCTCCTGCAACTCCTGCCACAACCTGGCGACCGGCGGGGTAGACAACCAGGTCAGTTCCCTCGGCCACAAGTGGAAGGAGGGGCCGATCAACTCGCCCACCGTGCTCAACTCCAGCCTCAACTTCGTGCAGTTCTGGGATGGGCGCGCCAAGGATCTGCAGGCGCAGGCAGCGGGCCCCATCGAGAACCCGCTGGAGATGGCCTTCAGCCACAAGCTGGCGGTGGAGACCCTGCACACCCTGCCCGAGTACCGGGCCCGCTTCAGCGCCGTGTACGGCAAGGCGGACTTCGGCATCGACGAGGTGACCGATGCCATCGCCGCCTTCGAGGAGACCTTGGTCACCCCCGATGCGCCGTTCGATCGCTGGCTGAAGGGGGATGCCAAGGCGCTGACCGCGCAGCAGCTGAAGGGCTATCAGCTGTTCAAGGAGAAGGGCTGCACTGCCTGCCACAACGGGGTGGCCATCGGCGGCAACTCCTACCAGAAGATGGGGCTGGTCAAGCCGTTCAAGACCGACAACCCGGCCCAGGGACGCGGTGGGGTGACCGGCGAGAAGCAGTTCATCGGCTGGTTCAAGGTGCCGACCCTGCGCAACATCGAGCTGACTTACCCCTACTTCCACGACGGCTCCGTGTGGGATCTGAAGGAGGCGGTGCAGATCATGGCGGACATCCAGCTCGGCCAGACCCTGAGCGAGCAGGAGGCGGACGACATGACCGCCTACCTCAAGAGCCTGACCGGCGAGCAGCCGCAGATCGTGTTGCCGATCCTGCCGCCCTCCCAGCCCGATACCCCCAGGCCTCAGGTCAAGAGCTGAGCGGGCGTGATGATTGCAGCGGAGCCACCGGCTCCGCTTTTTTGTTCCTATCTATCTGATAAGCCTCTCGAAGTTACTGCACTACACAATGACAAAGGGATGACAATCCCCCAGCTGGCGACGGCGATTTTACCGATTTGCAGCCCTCTTCACACTTCCGACACGCTCACAATTCGTTCGATTGCCTTACTCATCCGACCTGGTGTCAAATCACTCCGCCTAACACAAGGAGTGGCATAATAATGAATAATATCAATAAATTAGTTCTGGCTATCGGATTCACTCTCACCACCTTCCCGAGCCTGGCGGCGGGCTTCCAATGCAAGGATCACGTCAAGCTCGGGGTGCCCAGCCAATCCAGTCAACTGCTGTGCCGGGACGGCTATGCCGCCGGTTACAACTACGACACCAAGGTCTCTGACTGGGTCTCTTATCGGATGACGGCCGCCAGCGCCCAGGGTCAGGTGCCGCGCAAGGATGCCTTTGCCGAGGACAAGGAGGTGCCGGTGCAGTTCCGCGCCACTTTGGCCGACTACAAGGGCTCCGGTTATGACCGTGGCCACCAGGCGCCCGCGGCGGACATGCGCTCCACCGCCACCACCATGAAGCAGAGCTTCCTGCTGACCAACATGACCCCGCAGCTGCCGGCGCTCAACCAGGGGGCCTGGCGCATCCTGGAGGAGAAGACCCGGCAGTGGGCCATCGCCTATCAGGATGTCTATGTGATCACCGGCCCCATCTTCACCAACTCCGATGCTTCCATCGGCAACGGTGTGACCGTGCCCCACGCCTACTACCGGGTGGTGATGGATGTGGCCAACCAGGAGGCGATCGCCTTCATCCTGCCGCAGGAGAACGTGTCGGCTAGCCGGCTGGCGGATTACATAGTGACGGTGGATGAGGTGGAGCAGCAGACCGGGCTCGATTTCTTCGCCGAGCTGCCGGATGAGCAGGAAGAGGCCATGGAGTCCCAGCTGATGGCCATGTGGAGCAACTGAGTTCACCCATGACGCTGATGAAAACAGGGGCCTGTCGGCCCCTGTTTCTATTTGCTCAGCTCATCACCGACCTTCTTGACGGTGTCCCGGGTGCCGTGACCTATCTCGCGGGTCACGTCCCGGGTGGTGTGGCCAATCTCGCGGGTCACATTGCGGGTGGTGTGCCCCACGGTTCTGCCCGCCTCCTTGATGTCGGCGCAGCCGCCGAGCAGGCTGCCCAGAACCAGGCCGAGGGCCATCAGGGCCATGCAGTCACGCCTCATGCCGTGCTCCTTCTCGTTTCATCATCGTTATGCCGATGGCGGCATTATGGCCTCGTGTGCAACGGGCGGGCAACCAGCAGGGTGTGGCCCGGGCCCGGGATCTCGTGCTCGGCTTCCACGTGGAAGTGGGCCTCGCGCAGGCACTGGTAAAGCTGTTTGGAGTGGTAGAAGCGGCTGTTGCCGTTGGCCAGACAGGTGAAGTAGAGGGAGGTGGCGTTGAGACTGAAACTGGCGGCTTCGAAGGATTGGCGGTCCCAGAACAGCTCCAGGATGCAGACCCGGGCGTCCGGCTTCATGGCCAGCCGGATCCGGTTCAGGATGGCGACGATTTGCTCGTGACTGAAGCAGTCGAGGAACTGGCTCATCCACCAGATGTCCGCCTCGCCGGGCAGGGTGCCTGGCTGCAGCAGATCCACCGGGTGACCCTGTACCCGCTCCGTCAGCCCCGCCTCCTCGATGTTGCGGCGAGCCAGTGCCAGCTGCTCGGGCAAGTCCAGGATGGTGACTCGCAGCGCCGGATCCCGCTTGGCGCAGGCGATGGCCCACTTGCCGGTGTTGCCACCCAGGTCGTAGAGGTGGCGCGGCTCGTAACCGAACACCTTGTCCTGGGCCTGCTGGAAGGCCCAGTCGGAGTAGAAGTGATCGAACGCGAACCAGCTGCGGCGGGCAGGCTCGGGCAGCTCGCTCAGGTGCGGATAGAGGGTCTGCCAGGGGCCGAACTCCTGCAGGCCGGCCGGCGTGCCGTTGCGGATGGCGTCGAGCAGGTGGGCGAGGGGCTGGTAGCAGACGTGCTGGGTGAAGTCGAGATTGACCCGGCTCATGGTGTCGTTCAGCAGGTATTTGCCGACCCGCCCCAGCACATAGTGCTCCTCGGCCAGGTAGCAGAGCCCGCCGCCGAGCCCCATGTCCAGCAGCACGCCGGCGCCGTATTCACTCAGCTCGCATGCCTGGGCGATGTCGGCCAGTGCTGCCCCCCGCTGGCCACGGGTCTCGAGATAGGCCAGCACCCCGGTTTCGCGCAGGCACCAGCTGGCCTGAAACAGCATGGGCCCGAAGGCGATTTTCTGGGCCTCGCTGATGGCTTCCAGCGCGTTGTAGGGGTCTGTCTGATAGTGATTCACGGGGGGGCTCCTGCCGGATCAGCGGCTCTGCGCGCGGGCGAGTTCCAGCTGAATGGCCTGGTTCAGACCCAGTACCCAGCGGTTATAACTGCGGTGGATGCTGCCCTTGCCTTTGTCGTCCAGATTGACGCTGCTCACATAATTGATGGAATAATCGCGAGCGCTATAGGGAATATTGATCACCGCCTGATGCTGACGCACATTGACCTGGCCCCGAATCAGTCCCGGCTGCTCCTGGCGCATTACCCAGCTCTTGCTGATACCCGCCGTAATAATGGCGTTGGCAACCTGCTCCTCGGTGAGGTTGGATGGCACCGGATTGGCCGCCATATTGCGGATGGGCTGGCTGGTGGAGCAGGCGGCCAGCAGGGCACAGGCCAGCAGCAGGGATATTTTATTAATGAGTTTCATAATATTTTCCTTGAGAAGGATATTTATCAATTGAGCGTGGCAATGAGACAACACAAATTGTTTATTTTCAATCACCAAGGCGGTGGATAATCCGGGCTGGCTATTATTTTTGATGAATAATGGTATTATCCGCCCGGTATTCACCTGATGACGCCATTCAATACCATGGCGCAGGCACTGCCCGTCGGGTGAGTGCCTTTTATGCTCTTCGCTCCCACCACGGTTTTAAGGACAGGTCGCCTGCAACATGCTCTCTTTCTCGCTGCTGGATAGTCAGGCCCTGTCACCCGGTCTGGCCGATGAGGACGCCTGGCAGGCGTGGGCGCAGCAGGGACGCTGGCCCGTCGACCCGCCGTTTCCCGTCACTCCCTTGCTGCCCATGATGATGGCGCGCCGCCTGAGCCAGGGCGCCCGGCTGGCGGTGCAGGTGGGGTTGAGTCTGCTGGCCCGCCACCAGGTAGACAGTGCCATCTTCGTCAGCCGCCACGGCGAGCTGGCCCGTTCCATGGCGCTGCTGCAGGCGCTGGCGGACGGGCAGGCGCTCTCCCCCACCGATTTCTCCATGTCGGTCCACAACACCGCCGCCGGGCTCTGCTCCATCCAGGGCAAGGCCGCCATTCCCATGAGCTCGCTGGCCGCGGGGGAGAACAGCCTGATGGCAGGCCTGACCGAAGCGGTCGGCGCCCTGCAGGCCGGTGCCCGCAAGGTGCTGCTGGTGGCCTTCGAGGGGCCGGTACCCGAATTTCATCGCCCCTGGCTGGCGGAAGAGGCGCCGCCCCATGCGCTGGGACTGGTGCTGGAGGGCGGTGAGCAGTGGTGCTGCGAGGGAGTTAGCCCCGCAGTTGACGCTGCCCGCCCGCTGCCCCAGAGCCTCGCCTTGTGGCGCGCCCTGCTGCTAGGCGAGCCGACCCTGATCCTCGGCGATGACCGTCAGGCGTGGAGATGGCAGCGTTGCTGAATCGGGCCTGGCGGTTGATCGGCACGGCCCTTGGCTTCACCCTGTTCGGGGTGGGCGGCCTGCTGCTCACCCTCTTCTGGTTCCCCTTGCTGGCGCTCTGTCTGCGCGGGGAGCGGCGGCGCACCCTGGCCCAGCTCACCATCCGCCACAGTTTCCGGCTGTTTCTCGCCATGCTGCGCGGCTGGGGGGTGCTCGACTATCGCGTCAGTGGCATGCCCGCCGATTTGCGTGGCGCCCTGGTGGTGGCCAATCACCCCAGTCTGCTCGACTACGTCATGCTGGCGGCCGAGATGCCGGTGTGCGACTGCATCGTCAAGCAGTCACTCTGGCGCAACCCCTTCATCGGCGGCGTGGTGCGGGCGGCCGACTACCTGCCCAACGTAGCGGGGGAGGATCTGCTGGCCCTGTGCATGGCGCGGATCCGGGCCGGCGGCCTGCTGCTGATCTTCCCGGAAGGGACCCGCACCACCCCGGGCGAACCCATCAAGCTGCAGCGCGGCGCGGCCCAGTTGGCGGTGCGCAGCCAGGTGCCGCTGCAACTGGTGCGGATCCACTGCAGCACCCGATTTCTCACCAAGCAGGACAAATGGTTCAAGATCCCGGAAAATAAGCCGACTTTCACCATAGAATTCCTGCAGCAAGTGGCGGCGGACGAGGTGGTCGCCACCGGCCAGAGCAGTGCGCTGGCCGCTCGCCAGTTGACCCGGTTTCTCACCCGGGCCCTGCAACCCGGGCCCCAATGACAGCATATGGAACAGTTATGCAAGACCTGCATCTAGAGATAAAACAACTCATCATCGACAGCCTCAACCTCGAGGGGCTCACCCCTGACGACATCGACAGCCAGGCACCGCTGTTTGGTGACGGCCTGGGGCTGGACTCCATCGATGCGCTGGAGCTGGGCCTTGCCATCAAGGGCCGCTACGGCATCGTCCTCTCTGCCGAGGATGAGAACACCCGTCGCCACTTTGCCTCTGTCGCGGCCCTGGTGGCCCTGGTGCAGGCCCAGTCGAAAGGGGAGGCCTGAGCCATGACCCGCGACGACATCTTTGCCCAGATCAAGGCCGCCCTCGTCGAGCTGTTCGAAGTCGACGAAGAGGCCATCACCCCCGAGGCCCGCCTCTATCAGGATCTCGAGCTCGACAGCATCGACGCCATCGATCTGGTGGTGCACCTGCAGAAGCTGACCGGCAAGAAGATCAAGCCGGAGGAGTTCAAGTCGGTGCGCAGCGTCAACGACGTGGTGGATGCGGTCGAGCGTCTGCTGGCCGACGCCTGATGCCGGTGTCTGCCCTGCCATGATGCGCTGGCTCTCCTGGCTGGCCGGTGGTGCCCTGCTGCTCTACCCGCTGGCGGTTTACTGGGGGCTGACCCATGCCGGTCAGACCCCGCTGCTGCTCGGCTTGCTGCTCATCTTCTCGCTGCGACTCTTGCCCGGCCTGCTCAAGGGGCGAGTCCGGTTCGGCCCGCTGCCGGAGTGGCTCTGGCTGGGGCGCCTGCTGGCCTGCATCGGGCTGGGGCTGACCCTGCTCTCCGCTCTGTTCAGCGCCCGGCACTGGCTGCTCTACTACCCGCTGGCGGTGAGCTTCTGCCTGCTGTGCCTGTTTGGCTGGAGCCTGACCCGCCCCATGAGCCTGGTAGAGCGGCTGGCCCGCTTGCAGGATCCCGCTTTGCCGGCGGCGGCCATCGGCTACACCCGGCGGGTGACCCAGGTCTGGTGCGGCTTCTTCGTCATCAACGGCGCCCTGGCAGCCTTCACCATCTGGCACGGGGATCTGGCGCTCTGGAGCCTCTACAACGGCCTCGTCAGCTACCTCCTGATGGGCGGCCTGATGGGGGCTGAGTATCTGGTGCGTCGCCGCCTGCTCAAGAGGCTGACTCCATGAGCCTGCTGCAAACCCTCTGGCAGCGCGATGGTGCCCAGCCGGTGGCCTTCGGCCCGCAGGGGGAGGTGACCCTGGCCGAGCTGCGCCGCGCCAGCCTGCAACTGGCCAGGGCCATGGCCCGTCATGACGGCGCCGGCCGGCCAGGCGCGCGCTGGGCACTCTGCTTTGACGACAGCCTGCTGTTCACGCAAGCGTTGCTCGCCTGCGCTCTCGGCGGCTATCAGGCTATTCTGCCGGGTCATCAGCGGCTGGCCGGCCTGCAGGAACTGCAGAGCCAGTTTGACGGCCTGCTCACCGACTCCGAGCTGCCGGGCGCAGCGCTCACCGTGTCTCAACTCAGGCTGCCGCTGGCCGATGCCCACGAGGGGCTGGACGCCGCACACGGTGATCTTGGTGATCTTGCGCCCGCGCGCCTGGATATCACCCTGTTCAGCTCCGGCTCCACCGGCGAGCCCAAGGCGATCCCCAAGGCCTGGCCCCAGCTGGAGGCGGAGTTGCGGGTGCAGATGGCGCTGTGGGGCGAGCGACTGGCCGATGCCCGGGTGCTGGCCAGCGTCAGCCACCAGCACATCTACGGCCTGCTGTTTCGCATCCTGCTGCCGCTGGCCCTCGGTCGCCCGTTCGATCGCCGCACCATCGACTATCCGGAGCAGCTGGCGGCGCAAGGCGCCCCCTGGTGTTTGATCGCGTCGCCGGCGTTTCTGAGCCGGCTCGATCCAGCCATGCCCGCCACCGGCTGCCGGTTGATCGTCTCCTCCGGCGGTCCCCTGCAGCTGGAAGATGCCCGGCAAGCCCGGGCGCTCTTCGGTCAGCTGCCGGTGGAGATCTTCGGCAGCAGCGAGACCGGCGGCATTGGCTGGCGTCAGCGCCACCAGGAGCAGACCCCTTGGACGGCGCTGCCTGGGATCGAGGTACGGGTTGGCCCGGAGCAGGGGCTGCTGCTGCGCTCCCCCTTTCTGGAAGAGGATGGCTGGCTGGCCTGCGCCGATCGCATCGCCCTGCGCGAGGAGGGTTTCGAGCTGCTGGGGCGCCAGGACAGGATCGTCAAGCTGGAGGAGAAGCGCATCTCCCTCGACGAGGTGGAGGCGCGCCTGCAGGCTCTGGCAGAGGTGGAGTCGGCCGCCGTGCTGCCGCTGCAGCAGGGTCAGCGCCAGATCCTCGGCGCCGTGCTGGTGCTAAGCGAATTGGGGGCCGCCCGCTGGGACGAACTCGGTCAGGGGCGCTTCCTGCTGGCCCTGCGCCAGCAGCTGCGCCCCTGGCTCGAGCCGGTCGCCCTGCCGCGCAGCGTGCGCCGGGTGGTGCAGATGCCCGTCAACGCCCAGGGCAAGCGCCCCTGGTCACAACTCAAGGAGCTGTTCGATGAGCCTGTCCGCTGACACGCTGCCAACCGAGCTGGGTTGTGAGGTGCTGGCCGATGGCGTGCGCCTGCGGCTGCGACTCGATCCCGCACTGCCCTGGTTTGCGGGGCACTTTCCCGGCGCGCCCCTGCTGCCCGGGGTGACCCAGATCCACTGGGTGATGCACTACGCCGCCAGCCGGCTCAAGCTGACACTGCCGTTTCACGGGGTGGATCAGCTCAAGTTCCAGCGCCCGCTGCGCCCCGGGGCCGAGTGCAGCCTGAGCCTGCAGTGGCAGGCGGACAAGGGCCAGCTCCTCTTCAGCTACCAGCTCGGGGACGAGCCGGCGAGCAGCGGACGGGTGCGGCTGACCCCATGAACCCTTGCATTCTTATTCCCTGTTACAACCACGCAGCCCCGCTGGCCGCCGTACTGGCGCGGCTGGCCGAATTCAAGCTGCCCTGCCTGCTGGTCGACGATGGCAGCGAGCCCGTCGTCGCCGCCGCGCTCGATGCGCTGGCCGCCCAGCACCCCTGGGTCAGCCTGCTGCGCCATCCCCACAACCAGGGCAAGGGGGGCGCCGTGATGACGGGGCTGCGCCGCGCCCATGAGCTGGGGTTCAGCCACGCCCTGCAGGTGGATGCCGACGGCCAGCACGATCTGGCGGATCTGCCGGCCCTGCTGGCGGAGGCGCGCCAGCACCCGGCGGCGCTCGTCTCCGGTCGCCCGCTCTACGACGACTCCGTGCCCAAGGGGCGCCTCTACGGCCGCTACATCACCCATGTCTGGGTTTGGATAGAGACGCTGTCGTTCGCCATCAAGGACAGCATGTGTGGCTTTCGCGTCTATCCGCTGGCGTCCACCTGCGCCCTGCTGGAGCGGGTGGCCCTCGGCCGGCGGATGGATTTTGACACCGAGGTGATGGTGCGCCTGCACTGGGCCGGGGTGCCGATGCGCTTCGTGCCGACCCGGGTCATCTATCCCGATGACGGCCGCTCCCACTTCCGGCTTTTTCGCGACAACCTCGACATCTCCTGGATGCACACCCGGCTGGTGTGCCGCCTGCTGTGGGATCTGCTGCTGCGCCTCTGCCGCTGGCCGGCTCGCCTCGGTGCCCGGTTGACCCGGCTGTGGCACGAGCGGCGCACCCACTGGTCGCGCACCCCGGAGCGGGGCTCGCTGCTCGGCATGCAGATCATGCTGGCCAGCTACCGCCTGCTGGGGCGGCGCGGCTTCTCCCTGCTGCTCTATCCGGTCATCGGCTACTTCTGGCTGACCGGCCGTGCCCAGCGGGAGGCATCCCGGGCCTATCTGGCCCGGCTCGAGGCCTTCGCCGGCGCGCAAGGCGTTGCGCTGCCCGCCGAGCCGAGATCGAGCTTTCGCCACTTCCTGCGTTTTGGCGAGGCGGCCCTCGACAAGCTGGCGGGCTGGCGTGGCGATATCACCGAGCAGCAGGTTGAACTGGTGGGGGCTGAGCACTACCAGGCCGCCATCAACAGTGGCAAGGGAGTGTTGCTGCTGGGCTCCCACCTGGGCGATCTCGAGCTCTGCCGGGCCCTTGGCAGTCGAAAGCAGGGGCTGCGCATCAATGCGCTGGTGTTCACCCGCCACGCGGCCCGCTTCAACGCCCTGCTCAAGCAGATCAACCCGGATTCGCACCTCAACCTCATCCAGGTGCAGGAGCTGGGGGCCGACACCGCCATCCTGCTCAAGGAGAAGCTGGAGCAGGGAGAGTGGGTGGTGATCGTCGGTGATCGCACCTCGGTGACCCGGGAGAAGCGGGTGATCTGGGCCGATTTCCTCGGCGCGCCGGCACCGTTTCCCCTCGGCCCCTTCGTGCTCAGCAGCATGCTGGGTTGCCCCGTCTACCTGATGTTCGGCCTCAAGGAGCAGGGGCGCTTTCGGGTGCATTTCGAGCCCTTTGCCGATGGCCAACCTCTGCCGCGGCAGGGGCGCCAACAGATTCTCGCGTCCCGGGTACAGGCCTATGCCGATCGCCTGCAGCACCACTGCCTGCGCGCCCCGCTGGACTGGTTCAACTTTTTTGATTTCTGGCAGCTGACCGATGAACAAGAGTGAGATGAGCAGGGTTGTCTTCGGCGCGAAGCCGCTGACCATCGAAGACGTGGTGGCGCTGGCCGAAGGGCGCGCCACCCCCGCACTGAATCCGGATCCCGCCTTCATGGCCCGCATCCAGCGGGGCGCCGACTTTCTCGACCGGCTGCTGGCCGAAGAGGGGGTCATCTACGGGGTGACCACAGGCTACGGCGACTCGGTGACCCGGCCGGTACCGACCGAGCTGGTGGCCGAGCTGCCGCTGCACCTGACCCGCTTTCACGGCTGCGGGCTGGGGGCGGATCTCGAGCTCGATGCCGCCCGCGCCGTGCTGGCGACCCGGCTCTGCTCGCTGGCGCAGGGAGTCTCCGGGGTCAGCCCGGCCTTGCTCGAGCGGCTCTGCTGGCTGCTGGAGCAGGATCTGGTGCCGCGCATTCCGGAAGAGGGATCGGTGGGCGCCAGCGGCGATCTCACCCCGCTCTCCTACGTCGCCGCCGTGCTGGTGGGGGAGCGCGAGCTCCATCATGATGGTGTGCTGCGCCCTGCCGCCGAGGTCTATCGGGAGCTGGGGATCACTCCCCTGACCCTGCGCCCGAAAGAGGGGCTGGCGCTGATGAACGGCACCTCGGTGATGACGGCGCTGGCCTGCCTTGCCTACGCCCGCACCGAGTACCTGATGCAACTGGCGACCCGGATCACCGCCCTGGTGAGCGTCGCCATGGGGGGCAACACCTTCCACTTCGACGAGCGGCTGTTTGCCGCCAAGCCGCACCCCGGCATGCAAGGGGTCGCGGCCTGGTTGAGAGAGGATCTGGTGGCGGGCGAGCTGCCACGCCACAGCGATCGGCTGCAGGACCGCTACTCGTTGCGCTGCGCCCCCCACGTCATCGGGGTGGTGGCCGACAGTCTGCCCTGGTGGCGCCAGCTCATCGAAAACGAGCTCAACAGCGCCAACGACAACCCGCTGATCGACGGGGAGGAGGAGCACATGATGCACGGCGGCCATTTCTACGGCGGTCATATCGCCATGGCCATGGACAGCATGAAGGCGGCCGTCGCCAACCTGGCCGACCTGCTGGATCGCCAGCTGGCCCAGCTGGTGGACAGCAAGTTCAACGGCGGCCTGCCGAGCAACCTCTCCGGCGCGCCACAGGGGCGGCAGATGATCAACCACGGCTTCAAGGCGGTGCAGATCGGCGTCTCGGCCTGGACCGCGGAGGCGCTCAAGCAGACCATGCCCGCCAGCGTCTTCTCCCGCTCCACCGAGTGCCACAATCAGGACAAGGTGAGCATGGGCACCATAGCGGCGCGCGATGCGCTGCGGGTGCTGACCCTGACCGAGCAGGTAGGGGCCGCCTGCCTGCTGGCGGCGGTGCAGGGGGTGGAGCTGCGCCTCGCCCGGCCCACCCCCTTCACCCGCCCGCTCGGCACGGCGCTGGCAGGCATGGTCACGCAGGTGCGGGCCGAGTTTGCCCCGCTGCTGGAAGACCGGGGGCTCGAGCCCGAGCTGAGGGCGCTGATCGCCCGCATTCGTCAGCGCCACTATCCCCTTTATGGGTCGCACCGGGACTGAGACAAGGTCACTATTGATGAGACAACCCATGCAGAATGAACCCTGGCAGATCAGTACCGAGATAGAAGTGGCCATCCCGTTCCACGACGTGGACATGATGGCGGTCGCCTGGCACGGCCATTACTTTCGCTACATCGAGCTGGCCCGCTGTGCCCTGCTCGATCTTATCGATTACAACTACCCGCAGATGGAGGCCTCCGGCTACCTCTGGCCCATCATAGACACCCGGATGAAGTATCTGGCACCGCTGCGCTTTGGCCAGCGGGTGCGGGTTCGCGCCACCCTGACCGAGTACCAGAACCGCCTGAAGATCGACTACCTGCTGAGCGACGCCGCGAGCGGCACCCGCACCAGCAAGGGTTACAGCATTCAGGTGGCGGTGAGCAAGGCGAGCGGCGAGATGTGTCTGGCCTCGCCCCAGGTGCTGCTGGACAAGCTGGGGGTGAGCCAGTGAGCCGGCTGATGGGGCCGCTGCTGGCAGGGCTGCTCCTGCTGCTGACATGGCCGCTGCAGGCGGCGCCCCTGAGCCGGGCCGAGGTGCAGCAGTTGCTCGCCCTGAGTCAGGCCAAGGAGGCCCGCTTCGAGCAGGAGAAGCAGGTGGCGGGGCTGAGCCAGCCGCTCAAGGCCTCCGGCGAGCTGCTGCTGGTGCGCGATCTGGGGCTCTGGTGGCAGCAGCAGAAGCCCTTTCCGCTGACCCTGGTCCTGACGCCGACGCGCATGGTGCAGCAGATGGCGGGACAGCCCGCCACCGTCATCGACAACCCCCAGCTGCTGGAGTTCAGCCAGATGCTGCTGGCGCTGTTCGGCTCGGACGAGGCGACCCTGGGCCGCTACTTCACCATCGACTTTCACAGCACGGAGGATGGCTGGCAGCTGGTGCTGGTGCCGACCCTGGCGCCGCTCGACAAGGTGTTCGCCAGCCTCACCCTGAGCGGGCAGGGGCAGCTGGATCAGCTGCTCATCGCCGACAAGCAGGGTGACAGCACCCGCATCCGCTTCAGCGACTGGCGCGAGCGCCCCCTGCCGTTGACCCCTGAGGAGCAGGCCCGCTTTGCTGTCCACTAGTACCTCGCTGCGCCAGCGAACCGCTCCCGCCGGGACGAGGAGAGCCCACCTTGCTGCACGCTGAAACCACCTGGCGCCGGCTCGGGACCCTCTGGATCGGGCTTTGCCTGCTGCTGGCAGCGGTGCTTGCCTGGCAGCTGCCCCACAGCCGCATCAACACCAGCCTGATGGATCTGCTGCCCCACGAGTCCCGCAGCGATCTGGACCCGGCCCTGCAGCAGGGTCTGCTGCAGCAGCTCGACCGCCAGCTGATCTGGCTGCTGAGCCTGCCCGCCGGCCAGGACGGGCGCGCCGCCGCCACCTTCTGGGCGCAGCAGCTCGGCGAGCTGCCTGCCCTGTCCCGCATCAAGGGGTATCAGCCCGAGCTGGCCCCTGCCTGGCAGAGCTATCTGCACGAGCTGGCCTGGCAGCGGCTGGATCCGGCGAGCCGGGCTCGGCTCGCCGGGGGGGCCGAGGGCTGGAGCCAGTGGGTGCTCGGCCAGATCTACTCCCCCTTCGGCGGCGTCTCCCGCGCCGAGTGGCAGAGCGACCCTCTGCTGCTGACCCGGGCCGGGGTGCTGGCCGAGGCCCGCGGCCCCATGCAGCTCAAGGAGGGCTGGCTGGTGAGCCGGGACAAGGCGGGGCGCGACTGGTACATGGTGCGCGCCGAGCTGGATCTCTCCGCCTTCGACATCCAGCGCAACCAGGCGCTGCTGAGCGAACTGGCCGGGGCCGAGCAGCGCCTCGCCGAGGCCTATCCCGGCGCCGAGTTGCTGCGCCGCGGCACCCTCTTCTACAGCCAGCACGCCAGCCAGCTGGCCCAGCAGGACATCTCCACCATAGGGCTGGGCTCCATGGTCGGGGTCATCCTGCTCATCTGGGGCGTGTTTCGCTCCACCCGGGCGCTGCTGCTCTCCCTGCTGCCCATCGGCGTAGGGCTGATGTGGGGGCTCGGCACAGTGCTCATCCTGTTCGGCGAGATTCATGTTTTCACCCTGGTGATCAGCAGCAGCCTCATCGGTATCGCCATCGACTACGCCATCCACTTTTTGTGCGAGCGGCGGCTGCACGGCGACGACGAGACGCCGCACCAGACCCGGCTCAAGTTGCTGCCGAGCCTGTCGCTCGCGGTGCTGACCACCCTGATCGGCTATGGCCTGCTCTGGTTCGCCCCCTTCCCCGGCTTGCAGCAGCTGGCGGTGTGCGCGCTGGCTGGGCTGTTCAGTGCCTTCATCACGGTGCTCTGCCTGTTTCCGCGCTGGGCCGGCCCGCTGCCGACAAGGCCGCTGCGGGGCCAGCGCTGGTTGCAGGGCTGGCTGCTGGCCTGGCAGCAACGCCCGCTGCTGCGCATCGGTCTGCCGCTCTGCTGCCTGCTGCTGGCGGCCCTCGGCATCAGCCGGTTGCAGGTGGATGACGACATCCGCCGGCTGCAGCCTCTGCCGGTGGTGCTGCAGGGGCAGGAGCAGCGGATCCAGGCCCTCACCGGCCAGCAGGGGGGCATGCAGGGCTTGCTGGTGACGGGAGCGGACGGCGAGCAGGCACTGCAACGGCTGGAGCGGCTCGATGGCCGGCTGGCCGAGCTGCAACAGCGCGGTGCGCTGCAGGCGTTCGTCTCGCTGGCCCGCTGGCTGCCTTCGCTGGCACGCCAGCAGGAGGATGCCGCCGTCATCCGGGCCCTGTTGCCAGAGGTGGTGAGCCGGCTCAAGGCGGCCGGACTGCCGCTGCAGCCGCCCGTGCGCGAGCCACACTGGCTGACCCCGGCCGCCTGGCTGGCCAGCCCGGTCAGCGAGGGGAGTCGCCTGTTGTGGCACGCCCTGGCGGATGGCCGCGTCGCCATCTGGGTGCCGCTGGTGGGGGTGGCAGACGAAGGAGCCCTGACGGCGCTGGCGGCGGCCGAGCCAGGGGTCTACTGGCAGGATCAGCGCAGCCAGTGGAGCCAGCTGTTCGCCCACTACCGCATCAAGCTGGCGGAGCTGCTGTCGGTGGCCATCGCGCTGGTGGCCCTGCTGCTGTGGCGGCGGATGGGGGCGGCGCGAGCGGCCCGGGTGCTGCTGGTCAACCTGATTGCGCTGGCCATGGGGCTGGCGCTGCTCGCCGCCTGCGGCCAGCCGCTCACCCTGTTCGGGGTGCTGGCGCTCAGCCTCATCTTCGGCATCGGCATCGACTACGGCCTCTTCTTCGCCCATAGCGGCAACGAGGCGGCGCGCCAGAGTTCCACCCTGCTCGCCATCCTGCTGGCCAACCTCACCACCCAGCTGGCCTTCGGTCTGCTGGCGCTGAGTCACACCCCCGCCATCGCGGGCTTTGGTCTGGTGCTGAGCGGCGGTATCTTTACCGCCTTCCTGCTCTCGCCCCTGGTACTGGACCGGGTGCGACCGCAGTTGCCGGGGCCACATGGCCGGGAGCCAACCTCATCATGAAAGCCTTGTTCGTGTTCGTCGTCCTGCTGCTGACCGGTTGCAGCAGCCAGCCGACCCCCACCGCCTATCTCGACAAGGGGACCGTCATGACGCTGCCGGCCCCCGTGCTGGCCGCCCCCTTCTATCGCCAGCAACTGCTGACCGCCAGCGTGGGGGAGAGCAACCACCAGCTGATGACGGTGCTGGAGGCGGACGGCCACCAGCTGACCCTGGTAGGGCTGACCCCGAGCGGGGTACGGCTGTTTCTGGTGCGCTATGACCAGCAGGGCATCGAGACCCGCCAGCTCAGCCCGCTGCTCACCAGCGGCATGCCACCGGTGAACCAGGTGCTGGCGGACGTGATGCTCTGCTACTGGCCGCTGGCCAGCTGGCAACCGCAACTGCCGCCAGGCTGGACGCTGCGTGACGAGGGGCTGCTGCGCCGACTGCGCGCCCCCGACGGCACTTTGGTGACCGAAATCCGCTACCGCGACGCCGACGGCGTGCGCGAGCCGGTCGGCCTGCAGCAACACGTGTTCAACTACCGCCTGCAACTGGAGACCCTGAGCCAATGAGCTGTTATATCGCCGCCTATGGCCTCGTCTCGGCGCTGGGGACGGGGCGTGATGCCAGCGCCGAGGCGCTGCTGGCCTGGCAGAGAGAGGGCATCAGCCCGCTGGATCGCCACCGGGCACCGCTGCTGGATGGCCGCCTGACTCCGGTGGGGCGGGTGGAAGGGGAGTTGCCAACCATCCCGGCGGCGCTGGCCCCCTATGCCTCGCGCAACAACCAATTGCTGCTGGCGGCGCTGGCCCAGATCCGGCCCGCCCTCGATCAGGCGCTGGCCACCTTTGGCTGCGACCGTGTCGGCCTGGTGTTAGGCACCAGCACTGCCGGGATCGGCGAGGCCGAGCTGGCGGTGGCCGCCGCCCGGCGCGGGGAGGCCGTGCCCCCCGAGTTTGACTATCGTCAGCAGGAGTTGGGCTCGCCGTCGGAATTTCTGGCCCGCCACCTCGGCCTGACCGGGCCGGCCTGGACGATTTCCACCGCCTGCTCCTCCAGCGCGCGCGCCTTCATCAGCGGCCAGCGACTGCTGGCGGCCGGACTGGCAGACGCCGTGCTGGTGGGCGGTGCCGACAGCCTGTGCGGGCTCACCCTCAACGGCTTTGACAGCCTGGAGTCCCTCAGCTGTGCGCGTTGCCAGCCGTTCGATGAGACCCGCCAGGGGATCAACATCGGCGAGGGGGCGGCGCTGTTTCTGTTGAGCCGCACGCCTGCGCCGCTGGCGCTGCTGGGAGCGGGGGAGTCCTCCGATGCCTGGCACATCTCGGCGCCTCATCCCGACGGTGTCGGCGCCGAGGCGGCCATGCGCATGGCACTGGCCCAGGCGGGCCTGACGCCGGCGCAGGTGGGCTACGTCAACCTGCACGGCACCGCCACCCGCCTCAACGACGCCATGGAGAGCCAGGCGGTGCACCGGCTGTTTGGTGCCGAGGTGCCCTGCAGCTCCACCAAGCCGCTCACCGGTCACACCCTGGGGGCGGCGGGAGCCGTCGAGGCGGCGCTCGCCTGCCTGCTGCTGGAGCGCGCTCTGCCACTGCCGCCCCAGCGGGTGACCACGGCGGATCCGGCGCTGGCCCCCATCCGGCTGGTGAGCGGCGAGGTGCCACTGGCTGCGCCCCGGGTGCTCTCCAACTCCTTTGCCTTCGGTGGCAACAATGTCAGCCTGCTGTTTGGGAGCGTTCACCATGAATGAGCCAGGTTCACTGCCCGCCATCGAGACCCTGCTGCCCCACCAGGCCCCCATGCTGCTGCTGGACCGGCTCTGCGCGGCGGATGCCCAGCAGGCGCGCTGCGAGACCCGTATCGGCGCCCGCCATGCCCTGCTGCTGGATGGCGAGGGCAACCTGCCGGGTTGGGTTGGCATCGAGCTGATGGCCCAGACCATCGCTGCCTGGGCCGGCATGCAGGGTCGCCTGCGCGGCGAGCCGGTGCGCATCGGCATGCTGCTCGGCAGTCGCAAGTATCGCTGCCTGCGCCCCGTCTTCGCGGCCGGCAGCCTGCTCACCATAGAGGCGTGCTGCCTGTTGCAAGACGGCGGCATGGCCAGTTTTGATTGCCGGATCCTGCTGGAGGGGGAGGAGTGTGCCCAGGCGCGGCTCTCCACCTATCAGCCGAGCCCCGGCGAATTGTCCGATTTGTTAGCCTGAGGAAGCTTCATGATCTCTAGCGTATTGGTCACGGGCGCCAGCAAGGGGATAGGCCGCGCCATCGCCCTCAAGCTGGCGGCCGACGGTTTTTCCATCGTGGTGCACTACCACAGCGATCGGGCCGGCGCCGAAGCCACCCTGGCCAGCCTGCAGGCGGCCGGCGGGCAGGGGCGTCTGCTCCAGTTCGACCTTGCCGATCGCGAGGGGTGCCGCGCGCGGCTGGAGGCCGACATGGCCGAGCATGGCGCCTATTACGGCGTGGTCTGCAACGCCGGCATCATCCGTGACGGCGCCTTTCCCGCCCTCACCGACGAGGAGTGGGACGGGGTGCTGCACACCAACCTGGACGGCTTCTACAACCTGCTCAAGCCCTGCATCATGCCGATGATCGGCCTGCGCCGGGGCGGGCGCATCGTGACCATCTCCTCGGTGTCCGGGCTGATGGGCAACCGGGGCCAGGTCAACTACAGCGCCGCCAAGGCGGGCATCATGGGGGCCACCAAGGCGCTGGCCCTCGAGCTTGCCAAGCGCAAGATCACCGTCAACTGCGTGGCCCCCGGCCTCATCGACACCGGCATGGTGGACGAGGAGGTGAAGGCGGAGGCGATGAAGATCATTCCGCTCAAGCGGATGGGGCAGGCTGACGAGGTGGCCGGTCTGGTCTCCTATCTGATGTCCGACATCGCCGGCTATGTCACGCGCCAGGTCATCTCCATCAACGGAGGCATGGTATGAAGCGAGTCGTAGTCACCGGCATGGCCGGGGTGACCGCCTTCGGGCAGGATTGGCCGAGCGTGCGGGCCCGCCTGCAGGCGGGGCGCAATGCGGTGGTGAACATGCCGGAGTGGGCCATCTACGACGGTCTCAACACCCGGCTGGCGGCCCCCATTCCGGACTTCACGCTGCCGGCCCACTATCCGCGCAAGAAGACCCGCGCCATGGGGCGGGTCTCGGCACTGGCCACCGTCGCCACCGAGCTGGCGCTGGCGCAGGCGGGATTGCTGGACAACCCGGTGCTCACCGACGGGCGCACCGGCATCGCCTACGGCTCCTCCACCGGCAGCACGGACCCCATCCGCGCCTTCGGGGTCATGCTCAACGACAAGAGCACCGCCAGCATCACGGCCACCACCTATGTGCAGATGATGCCGCACACGGCGGCGGTCAACACAGGGCTGTTCTTCGGTCTGCGCGGGCGGGTCATTCCCACCTCCAGCGCTTGTACCTCCGGCAGCCAGGGCATCGGCTACGCCTTTGAGGCGATCAAGCACGGCTACCAGACCCTGATGGTGGCTGGTGGGGCGGAGGAGCTCTGCCCGTCGGAGGCCGTGGTATTCGATACCCTGTTTGCCACCAGCCAGATGAACGACAACCCGGAGCTGGCGCCGCGTCCGTTCGACCGGCAGCGGGACGGGCTGGTGATAGGCGAGGGGGCCGGCACCCTGGTGCTGGAGGAGCTGGAACATGCGCAGGCGCGCGGTGCTACCATCCTCGCCGAGCTGGTGGGCTTTGCCACCAACTGCGATGCCGCCCACGTGACCCAGCCCCAGCAGGAGACCATGCAGCTCTGCATGGAGATGGCGCTGGCCCAGGCCGGGCTCCAGCCTGAGGATATCGGCTACATCAGCGCCCACGGCACCGCCACCGAGCGCGGCGACATCGCCGAGAGTCACGCCACCGCCGCTATCTTCGGCGACCGCACCCCCATCTCGTCCCTCAAGAGCTACTTCGGCCATACCCTGGGGGCCTGCGGCGCCATCGAGGCCTGGCTGGCGCTGGAGATGATGCAGGAGGGGTGGTTTGCCCCCACCATCAACCTGACCGAGCCGGATCCGGCCTGCGCCCCGCTCGATCACGTGGTGGGCAGCGGTCGCACGCTGGCGGTGGAGTACCTGATGTCCAACAACTTCGCCTTTGGCGGCATCAACACCTCCCTCATCTTCAAGCGCTGGTCCTGAGTGTCGGTGCCCTGCCTGGCAGGGCGCCGGTACAGGCTGGGTTTAGCCTTGATGAATTAATATGCCCCCCGTTTTTTTTCGGGAGGCATCATGTCTGTGTTATCTGCTTTTTCTTTTTCTGCCAAGCGTCTGCGCGTCATTCAGGGCGTTCTGTTATCCAGCTTGTTGTGGGCGCTGGCCGCCCCGGCCATGGCCGATGATGAATTTCGGCTGGGCAAGACCATTCTGCTCGGGGTCGGCGATCATCCCGCCATCATTCCCATGCTCGCCTGCCGGCCGACCAAATCCATCATGGTCAAGGCTGGGCGGGAATTAACCCTGGAACGGGTCAAGGTGTTTTATGGCAATGATCGCAGCAAGACCCTCTATTTCGGCAAGGATCTGAGAGAGGATCAGGAGTCGGAGTGGAAATCCCTCGGCAGCCGGCTCTGCATCAAGCGGATCGAGGTATACGGCAATTCGGAAGGGAGTCGGGCCGGGGTCAAGGTGTACGGCCGCAAATAAACGCTGGACGGGGGTTCAAATCCCCCGTCCAGTCAGCCCTTATTTCTTCGGACGGAACGGCTTGATGACGGTCTCGTCGCACTCGAGATAGGGGCCTTCCATCAGATCGATGCAGTAGGGGATGGCGGGGAAGACCGCATCCAGACATTCGCGGATGGACTTGGGCTTGCCCGGCAGGTTGACGATGAGCGAGCTGCCGCGCAGACCGGCGGTCTGGCGCGACAGGATGGCGGTCGGCACGAACTTGAGGGATTCGGCCCGCATCAGCTCGCCAAAGCCCGGCATCATGCGATCGCACACCGCCTCGGTCGCCTCCGGGGTGACGTCCCGTTTGGCCGGCCCGGTGCCACCTGTGGTGACGATGAGGCTGCACCGCTCCTGGTCCGCCAGCCGGATCAGGGTTGCCTCGATCTGCTCCTGCTCGTCGGGGATCACCTCATAAAGGGGTTCCCATTCCGAGGTCAGATAGGCGTTCAGGGTGTCGATGATGGCCTTGCCGGAGAGATCTTCGTAGATGCCCGCACTGGCGCGATCGCTGACGGTGACGATACCGATTCTTGCCTTGCTCATGGTCTGCTCTTGGTTGCCGCGATAAAGTGGCAAATAAAATAACATAATCAGCAAGATATGTTAAACCAGCCAGATCGCGGCGCGAAGGCGAGCGTCAAATGGAAAACTATATTGGCCGCTTCCTTTCAATAAGACATAACATCGGCATATTGCCGTGCCAAAAATGTATAAACGAACCCGCCATCGATATTCAGGAATAATCGCTTGATCCATAACGAATAACCGGGTTGGGTTTTCGCTGCGTCGTCATCTTTTGGCGCAGCTGGAGGGGAAAGCCGGTCTCATGGATTGAACCGCAGCGGGGTTCGGCTTATATAACACCTGAAGCGATTGGTGAAAATATGAACCGATTGTTGTTGTTTGAGTATCACCATGCAGCGGCTGGCCGCGGGAGGGCATATGGAGTTGCCTGATTTTGATACCTTGAAACGGCTGGCGGTGGCGGAGCCCGAGCGGCTCGACGAGTTGCTTCAGCAAGAGATAGAAGGTCTGATAGACAGGGTCAGCCCGCAGCAGCAAATGCGCCTGCGCGGCCTGCAATTTCGCATCGACTGTCAGCGCCAGCTGGCCAAGAACAACATGGACAGCTGCATCCGGATTGCCGCCATGATGCACGACTCCTTTTATTCCATGCGCTGTGAAATGGTTCAGCTCAATAATCCTGATTATGTCGAGCCGCTACCGGAATATAAAGAGAACAACATCCTCTATTTCAGTGATTATTATCGCAAGAAAAAATAATATTACTCCGGGTGAGTCATTTTAATATATTCCCGTCATTGTTATGGTTTCCGGGTGAGGCTATCTGACTGGCGTTGAACAGTTTGGGGTGATTTGTAATCTATTTGATGTATTTTTGTGTCGCTTTTTATTTTATTTGAGTTTGTTTATTGGCGTGATATGTGTAGATGAACGGCGCCGATAGTTAGGCTAACATGGCGACACTTTTTTAATTTGCTACGACTCGAAGGGATTATGAGAAGTATCACACCAAGGCGGGTGCTGTCGCGGGAACAGCAGACGGAGATCACCCGGATCATCGTCAAGGTGGGCCAGATGCTGGCCCAGTTCGGCGCCGAGAGTCGCATCATAGAGCAGACCACGGTCCGGCTCGGCATGGCGCTCGGGCTGGAGAGCGTCGAGATGGCCATCTCCTCCAGCGCCATCGTGCTCACCAGCCTATATCAGGGCAGTTGCGTCACCACCACCCGGCGGGTGCGCGAGCACGGCATCAACATGCAGGTGGTGTGCGAGATCCAGCGTATCTGCATCATGGCGGAGAAGGATCTGATCGGCGCGCGGGAAGTGCGTCAGCGCCTTGAAGCCATAGTACCGTTCCACTATCACCCCTGGCTGGTGGTGCCCATGGTGGGGCTCTCCTGCGGTGCCTTCAGTCTGCTGTTTGGCGGTGACTGGCCCATCTTCCTGGTGACCTGCTTCTCGGCCTCGGTCGCCATGCGGGCACGCCAGCTGATGGCGCGTCATCACCACAGCCCCCTCATCAATTTTGCCACCACCGGCTTTATCGCCACCCTGCTCGCCTCCAGCGCGACCTTCTTCAACTGGGGGGCCCAGCCCTATCTCGCCATGGCGGCCAGCGTACTGCTGCTGGTGCCGGGCTTTCCGCTCATCAACGCGGTCTCCGACATGGTGAAGGGTTACTTCAACATGGGGCTGGCCCGCTGGGGCACGGCGACCCTGCTCACCATCAGCGCGGCGATAGGGATTATTCTCGCCATGTCGGTGACCGGTATCTGGGGGTGGAAGGTATGAAGATCTTTGACGCTGTATCGACCCTGTTGATCGGGGCAAACCGGCTATCCATCAGCGCGCGGAACCATATCGGGATCATTCTCGCCATCTCGGTGACAGGACGCTGGGGGAGGGAGCCATGATGGATCTGCTCTGGCTGCTGGCCAAGGATGCCTTCTGGTCGGCCATTCCGGCGGTGGGCTTTGCCATGCTGTTCAACGTGCCGCCACGGATGTTGAAGTACTGCGCCATGGGCGGCGCCCTGGCTCACAGCCTGCGCACTCTGCTGATCCATCAGGGCATGCCCATCGAGTGGGCCACCCTGGCGGCGGCGACCACGGTCGGCTTTGTCTGCGTCTACTGGTCGCGCCGGCTGCTGGCGCCGCGCCCGGTGTTCAGCGTCGCCTCCATCATTCCCATGATCCCGGGCAGCTACGCCTTCAAGGCGATGATCGCGGTGGTGGAGCTCAATATCTCCGGGGTGACCATGGAGCTTATCCAGAGCGCGGTGGAAAACGGCCTCAAGGCGCTGTTTATCGTGGGAGCCCTCAGTTTCGGTTTGGCGATCCCCTCCCTGGTCGTGTACCGTAACCGCCCCATTATCTGACCGACGGTTCGAGAGGTTGACCCCATGATGATTTCCATGATTGCCGCCATGGCCCACGATCGGGTGATCGGCCTGGACAACCAGATGCCCTGGCATCTGCCGGCGGATCTGGCCCACTTCAAGCGGGTGACCCTGGGCAAGCCGGTGCTGATGGGGCGCAAGACCTTTGAATCCATCGGGCGGCCGCTGCCTGGCCGTCGCAATCTGGTGATCAGCCGCAACCCCGACTACCGGGCCGACGGCGTGGAGGTCATCGACTCGGTGGACGCGGCGCTGGCGCTGCTGGCCGGCAGCGATGTTACCGAGCTGATGGTGATCGGGGGCGGTCATCTCTACGGCCAGCTGCTGCCACGGGCCGACAGACTCTATCTGACCCGCATTGATCTGGCGGTGGAGGGGGATACCCGTTTCCCGGCCTTCGACGAGGGCGACTGGTCCTGCATCGAGCGCGAGTCACATCAGCCCGACGAGAAGAACCCCCACCCCTACCGTTTCGAGACCTGGCAGCGGCGCTGACGGCTGGCGGATTTCCCCGGTTGATGAAAGGCCCCTTGTGTTGCACAAGGGGCCTTTTTGCTGTCCGGGACAGGGATTGAATGCCCAGGTATTGCGGTGTGCCATAGCGTGGACACGCCACACCTCAGGCCTCTATTTCACAGTGGAAGTGCGGCAGCGAATGACAACATTATGGTTAGTGTTGTAACTAAATGCATTGACCCGCTAATGAGAGACATGCTCCCTCCTTTTCCCTCCCATTATTGCTCTGCTTTTCTCGCGTCACATACCTGTCAATCGTTGATTTTGATGGGATTATATTGATCTGTTCGGTTGGAATGACAGGGTTTCATTACACCTGAATGCATTTTTATGCCTAAAAATAGTCTTTAAAAATCAATAAATTAAAAGTTAATCCTTTTATTGAGACTCTTATGATTCTTTTGTTTTTGTTGTTAATTGCTTAGTGTTAAAAGTAATTGGCTCACGTTCGGCGGTTTGCCAGGCAGCCCGTCGGCCAAGAAAAAAGGACAATATGACAGTCAAACTCGAGGTCAAATCACTCTACAAAATCTTCGGCGATCAGCCGGAAAAAGCGTTCAAATTGCTGGCCAAAGGCCATGACCGCGCCAGCATACTGCAAAAAACCGGGCAGACCCTGGGGGTCCAGGATGTCAATCTGGCCATCGACGAAGGGGAGATCTTCGTGGTGATGGGCCTCTCCGGCTCGGGCAAGTCCACCCTGGTGCGTCTCTTCAACCGGCTGATCGAGCCGACCCGCGGCCAGGTGCTGATCGATGGCGAGGACATCGCCGCCATCTCCGACAGCGAGCTGCGTCAGGTGCGCCGCAAGAAGATCAGCATGGTATTCCAGTCCTTCGCCCTGATGCCGCACCTGAGCGTGCTGGAAAACACCGCCTTCGGGCTGGAGCTGGCCGGGGTGCCGCTGGCGGAACGTCAGCAGAGCGCCCGCCAGGCGCTGCAGCAGGTGGGGTTGGGGCAGTGGATAGAGGCTTATCCCGATGCGCTCTCCGGCGGCATGAAGCAGCGGGTCGGGCTGGCCCGTGCCCTTGCCAACGACCCTGACATCCTGCTGATGGACGAGGCTTTTTCGGCGCTGGATCCACTGATCCGCACCGAGATGCAGGATGAGCTGCTCAAGCTGCAGGCCAGCCAGCAGCGTACCATCGTCTTCATCTCTCACGATCTGGACGAGGCGATGCGCATCGGCGATCGCATCGCCATCATGCAGGACGGCCAGCTGGTGCAGGTCGGCACCCCGGACGAGATCCTCAACCAGCCCGCCAACGACTATGTGCGCGCCTTCTTTCGCGGGGTGGATCTGGCCCATGTATTCAGCGCTCGCGACGTGGCCAGCCGCAAGCAGATGCCGCTTATCAAGAAGCACACAACCGACGGGCCGGGCAACGCCCTGCGCCAGCTCAAGGAGCAGGAGCGGGAGTTCGGTTACGTGGTGGATCGCCGGCGTCGCTTCATCGGGGTTGTCTCGGTGGAGTCGCTCGATCAGGCGGTCAGGGCCAAAGGCAGCCTGGAGCAGGCGCTGCTGGCGGATATCCAGCCCATCCTGGCGGACACCGCCCTCAACGAACTGATCAGCCAGGTGGCTGCCGCCCCCTGTCAGGTGCCCGTGGTCGAGGAGGATGGCACTTACCTGGGCCTCATCTCCAAGGCCAACCTGCTGAACACCCTGGACAGGAGTACCCCGGCATGAAGCGGATGAATCCCCATTTTTTACTGAGCGGGCTGCTGGCCCTGGTGCTGCTGGCGAGTCCCTCCCTGCGAGCCGATGAGGTGGCGGCAGACCCCTGGGGCGCCACGGCTTCCAGTGCCACCGAGGTGGCCGATCCCTGGAGCGATACCGCCACCGCCGCCACCGACTGGCAGAACCAGATCGAGACGGTGGATACCACGGCCGCCGTCGACTGGCTGGATCCCTTCCAGCAGGCGCTGGTGCCGCTGGACAGCTGGGTGGAAGGGGGGATCGGCTGGCTGGTGGAGAACCTGCGACCTCTGTTCCAGCTGATCCGAGCGCCGGTGGAGCTGACCCTTAATGGCATGACCCATCTGCTGCAGACGGTGCCCTCCACCCTGATGATCGGCCTGCTGACCCTGATCGCCTGGCAACTGGTGAACGGCCGCATGGCGCTGGGGACCCTGGTCTCGCTGGTGATCGTGGGCCTTATCGGCGCCTGGTCCGATGCCATGGTGACCCTGTCGCTGGTACTGACCTCGCTCTTTTTCTGCGTCTTGTTCGGGTTGCCGGCCGGCATCCTGCTGGCGCGGAGCGAGCGACTGTCACGCTGGACCCGGCCGTTGCTGGATGCCATGCAGACCACCCCGGCGTTCGTCTACCTCATCCCCATCGTGATGCTGTTCGGCATCGGCAACGTGCCCGGGGTGGTGGTGACCGTCATCTTTGCGCTGCCGCCGATGATCCGGCTGACCATGCTGGGGATCCGCCAGGTGCCCGCCGATCTGGTGGAGGCGGCCCATTCGTTCGGTGCCAGCCCCTCCCAACTGCTGTTCAAGGTGCAGTTGCCGCTCGCCATGCCCACCATCATGGCCGGGGTCAACCAGACCCTGATGCTGGCGCTCTCCATGGTGGTGATCGCCTCCATGATCGCGGTAGGGGGCCTCGGCCAGATGGTGCTGCGCGGCATCGGCCGGCTCGACATGGGGCTCGCCTCCATCGGCGGCCTCGGCATAGTGCTGCTGGCCATCGTGCTCGACCGCCTCACCCAGGCGATGGGACAGCCGGATCGCAGCCGGACCGGACGCTGGTATCAGCGCGGCCCCGCCGCCCTGCTGCTGCGCCTGCTCGGTCGCGACAAGCCAATCGATTACAAAGGAGTAAATGCATGAGACTGATCACCAAAAGGCTGACCCTGGGCTCCCTGCTGCTGAGCGCCCAGCTGTTCGGTCCGCTCGCCATGGCCAGTACCGAGCTGCCGGGGGAGGGCGTGCGCGTTCAGCCCCTGCAGAGCTCCTTGCCGGAGGAGAGCTTTCAGACCCTGCTGGTCAGCAAGCTGATGGCGCGCCTCGGCTATGACGTCCAGCCGGCCCAGGAGGTGGACTACAACGTGGCCTACGCCTCGGTGGCGCAGGGGGATGGCACTTTTCTGGCCTTCAACTGGATACCGCTGCAGAACAACAAATATGAGCAGGCGGGGGGTGACAAGGTGTTCTTCCGTGAGGGGACCTATGTGGCCGGGGCCGCCCAGGGTTATCTCATCGACAAGCAGACCGCGACCCGCTATGGCATCACCAACCTGGGACAGCTCAAGGATCCCAAGCTGGCGGCGCTGTTTGACGGCGATGGCGACGGCAAGGCCGATCTCATCGGTTGCAACCCGGGCTGGGGCTGCGAAGAGGCGATCAACCGCCATCTGGCCGAGTTTGGGCTGACCCCCACCGTCACCCACAAGCAGGGCAACTATGCGGCGCTGATCGCCGATACCCAGGCCCGCTTCAAGAGCGGCAAGCCGGTGCTCTACTACACCTGGACCCCCTACTGGCTCAGCAGCGAGCTGGTGCCCGGCCGGGATGTGGTGTGGCTGCAGGTGCCCGCCGATGGCCCTGATGCGGCCAAGACCCGGCTGCCGAACGGCAAGAACTACGGCTTCCCGGTCAACACCATGCACATCGTCGCCAACAAGGCGTTCGCCGAGGCCAACCCGGCTGCCGCCAGGCTCTTCTCCATCGTCAAGCTGCCGCTCAATGACATCAACGTGCAGAACGGCCTGATGAACAAGGGACAGAACAAGCCGGCGGATGTGGAGCGTCACGCCGATGCCTGGCTCAAGGGCCACGAGGCGCTGGTGAACGACTGGCTGACCCAGGCGCGCGCCGCCGCCAGGTAATGAGTGGCGGTAGCTCGCTCTTTGCGCAAAGAAAAACGCCCGGCAGTTGCCGGGCGTTTTTTTATGGGAGCCGTGCGGGGAGAACGTCTGGCTCAGATGCCGGAGCCGTCGCTCTCGCCACTCTCCTCGTGCAGGCCGCACTCGCGCTTGAGGCCGAAGAAGCGGGTCTGCTCCTCGCTCATGCCGGGCTCCCACTTGGTGGTGGTGTGCACATCGCCCACCGACAGGTAGCCCTGCTCCCACAGGGGGTGGTAGGGGAGGTCGAACTCCTTGAAGTAGTAGAAGACGTCCTTGTTGCTCCAGTCGATCACCGGCAGGAACTTGAAGCGGCCGCGCTGGATGGCCAGCACCGGCAGCTTGCCCCGGCTGCCTGACTGCTCACGGCGCAGGCCAGAGAACCAGGTGCGGGCGCCGAGCTCGTTCAGGGCGCGGTCCATGGGCTCCACCTTGTTGAGCTGGTTGTAGCGGGTGATCCCCTCCACTCCCTGCTCCCACAGGAGGCCGAAGCGGGCCTCCTGCCAGGCCGGGGTGAGCGCGGCCCGGTAGATCTTGAGGTTGAGGGCGAGACGCTCGGTCAGCTCGTCGATGAAGCGGTAGGTCTCGGGGAAGAGATAACCGGTATCGGTCAGCACCACGGGCACATCGGCCCGCTCGCGGCTTACCAGGTGCAGCATCAGTGCCGCCTGGATGCCGAAGCTCGACGACAGCACATGCTCCCCCGGCAGGTTGGTCAGGGCCCAGCGCACCCGCTCGGGGGCGCTCATGGCGTCCAGCTCCCGGTTGAGGGGAACCAGCGCCTCGACCTGCTCCTCCCGGCCTAGGGCTAGCAGGGCGTCGAGGTCGAGCCGACCGTCGGCGGTGCGCGCCAGCCGGGCTGTATCAGTCTGTTCAGGCTGCATAGAAGTCCCTCGCGGAGTCGATGACCGGGGCTATGATCCCGGCGCGAATGACGAAGTCGCCGAAGCACTCGCCTGGGTTGCGATCCTTGGCCCAACGGCCGATCAGGGCGTCCAGCTCGGCCAGGATCTGCGGCTCGGTGATGTTCTCCTGATAGAGGCGCGGGATGCGGGTCCCCTCCAGATTGCCACCCAGGTGCAGGTTGTAGCGCCCCGGCGCCTTGCCCACCAGTCCCACCTCCGCCAGCATGGCGCGGCCGCAGCCGTTGGGGCAGCCGGTGACGCGGAAGATGATGGCGTCATCCGCCAGACCGTGCTTGGTCAGCAGCCCCTCGATGTCGGTGACAAACGCCGGCAGCATGCGCTCGGCCTCGGCCATCGCCAGCGGGCAGGTAGGCAGGGCCACGCAGGCCATGGACTGCTTGCGCTGCTCGCTCACGCCGTCATCCAGCAGACCGTACTGGCGCGCCAGGGCTTCGATGCGGGCCTTCTCGCCGGCAGGTACGCCTGCGATGATGAGGTTCTGGTTGGCGGTCAGGCGAAAATCCCCCTGATGCACCTTGGCGATCTCCAGCATGCCGGTCTTGAGGGGCTTGCCCGGGAAGTCCAGCAGGCGGCCGTTCTCGATGAACAGGGTCAGGTGGTGCTTGCCGTCGATCCCCTCGACCCAACCGAAGCGATCGCCGCGGCTGGTGAATTCGTAGGGGCGAACCGGCCCGAACTGGATGCCGGCGCGGTTCTCCACCTCGGCCTTGAAGGCCTCGACCCCGACGCGCTCGAGGGTGTACTTGGTCTTGGCGTTTTTGCGGTTGACCCGGTTGCCCCAGTCGCGCTGGGTGCTGACCACGGCGGCCGCCACCTCCAGCACGTGGGAGAGGGGCACGAAGCCGAAATCGCTCGCCTTGCGCGGGTAGGTGCTGGTGTCGCCGTGGGTCATGGCCAGCCCCCCGCCCACCAGCACGTTGAAGCCCACCAGCTTGCCACCTTCGGCGATGGCCACGAAGTTGAGATCGTTGGCGTGGATGTCCACATCGTTATGGGGCGGGATCACCACGGTCGTCTTGAATTTGCGCGGCAGATAGTTGGAACCCAGGATCGGCTCCTCGTCATCCCCCAGCTTCTCGCCGTCCAGCCAGATCTCCACGTAGGCGCGGGTCTTGGGCAGCAGGTGCTCGGAGATCTTCTTGGCCCACTCGTAGGCCTCCCGGTGCAGTTCGGACTCCACCGGATTGCTGGTGCAGAGCACGTTGCGGTTCACGTCGCCGGCGGTGGCTATGCTGTCGATGCCGGTGCTGTTCAGTGTCTGGTGCATCAGCTTGATGTCGCGCTTGAGCACACCGTGGAACTGGAAGGTCTGGCGGGTGGTCAGGCGGATGCTGCCGTACAGGCTGTGTTCCTCGGCGAACTTGTCGATCACCAGCCACTGGGCCGGGGTGATGATGCCGCCGGGCAGGCGGGCACGCAGCATGACGTTGTGCAGTGGCTCCAGCTTCTGGGCTGCGCGCTCGGGGCGAATGTCGCGGTCATCCTGCTGATACATGCCGTGAAAGCGGATCAGCTGGAAGTTGTCGCCGTTGAAGCCGCCAGTGAGCGGGTCCTTGAGATCCTGCTCTATGGTGCCGCGCAGAAAGTTGCTCTCGCGTTTCAGACGTTCGTTGTCGGCCAGCGGTCCTTCCACCGGTCCTGGAATAACTTGTTTGCTCATCAATAGACATCCCTTTGATAACGTTTGGCACGACGCAATTCGCTCAGATACTCTTCTGCTTCCTCACGGCTCTTCTGGCCATGTTCGGCAATCACATCCAGCAGGGCTTCCTGCACATCCTTCGCCATGTGGTTGGCGTCGCCGCACACATAGAAGTGAGCGCCTGCTTCCAGCCACTGGTAGAGCTCGAGCCCTGCCTCGCGCAGGCGGTCCTGCACATAAATCTTGTTGGCCTGATCCCGGCTGAAGGCCAGTGAGATCTTCGACAGCAGGCCGGATTTCACATAGCGCTGCCACTCCACCTGATAGAGGAAATCCTGGGTAAAGTGCGGATTGCCGAAGAAGAGCCAGTTCTTTCCCTCCGCCCCTTGCGCTTCCCGCTCCTGCAAGAAGGCCCGGAAGGGGGCGATGCCGGTGCCCGGGCCCACCATGATGACGGGGGTATCGGGGTTAGCAGGCAAGCGGAAGTTGTCGTTGTGCTCCACGAATACCCGCACCTCGGCATCTTCCGGCAGGCGGTCCGCCAGGTAGGAGGAGGCGGCGCCGCTGCGCACTGTGCCATCTTCCTGCGGGTAGCGCACTACCCCGACGGTCAGGTGCACCTCTTCCTCCACCTCGCTCTGGCTGGAGGCGATGGAGTAGAGGCGCGGGGTGAGCGGGCGCAGCAGGCCGATCAGCTGTTCGGCGGCGAGCGCGGTCGGGAAGCGCTTGAGCACATCCACCACCTGGGCGCTGGCCACCAGCGCGTTGACCTGGGCCTTGTCACCGGCCAGATCTTTGAGCGCCGCGTTGTCCGAGATCTCTGCCAAGCCGGTGATAAAGCCGCCGTGCAAGCGGGTCAGCTCCAGCTCGTGGCTGAGCACCTCGCGCAGGCTGCCGCGAGCGGTGGCCTCGTCGCCAGAAAGATGAGCCAGCGCCAAGACCTCACCGACCAGGTCGGTATCGTTGTCAAACCAGATGCCCAGCGCATCCCCCGGCTGGTAGCGGATGCCGGACTCTTCGAGGCTGATCTCGATGTGGCGGATATCCTTGGTCGAATCGCGGCCGGTGATCTTCTGGTTGACCGAGAGCCTGGCCGGGAAGGGGTTCTCCTTGCTGTACTGGCTGTGGCTGACAGCCTGCTGTACCGAGCTGGCTACGCTGCTGCCGGCGGGGCCGGCAGAGAGGGTGGCGGCGATGGCGTTGAGCGCCTGTTCGCCCCATGCCTTGGCGGCATCCTGATAATCCACGTCCAGGCTGGCGAGTTCATGCACCCGATCGGCGCCGGCCTTGGTCAGCAGGCTGTCAAAGTCCTTGCCGGTCTGGCAGAAGAACTCATAGGAGCTGTCACCCAGCCCCAGCACGGCGAACTTGAGCCCTTCCAGCTTGCCAACCTTGCCCTTCTTGAGCTGCTCGTACAGATCGACCGCGCTCTCCGGTGGTTCACCCTCCCCGTAAGTGCTTACTATCACCAGCAGATGGGTCTCTTTCTTGAGCTGCTTGGGTTTGTAGTCCGCCATGGAGGTGAGGGTCACCGGCAGGCCACGGGCTTCGGCCTGCGCCTTGATGGCGCTGGCCACGCCCTTGGCGTTGCCGGTCTGGGAGCCGTAGAGAATGGTCAGGCTGCCGCTGGGGGCGGCGGCGGCTGCACCGGTCACGGCAGGCTGGCTGCCTGCTTGGGAGAGACCGTAGAGATAACCGCTCACCCAGGCCAGTTGCTGGGTATTGAGGGTCGATAGCGCCTGGCTCAGCTGTCGCTGCTGCTCGTCAGAGAGGGGAGTCAGGTTGGTCAGGGAGTCCTTCAATTGCATCACACACGTCTTCCATGGTCTGATTTTTGGTCAGGTTAAGGGGTGTGATGGATAACAACAAAGAATAAAAATGTCTTTTTTATTCTATTACTGCATTAAAAAGGCAATGGAGAGAGTTGCAAGGCGACTCAGGTCGACAGGGCTCTCATGGTATAAAGGGCGATGAATGAGCCCGTATTACCCACACAGGAAGCGTGAATGTCGATCATCAGCTTGTTTCATGTCAATGCCTTCAGCCGGCACCCCTTTGGCGGCAACCCGGCGGTGGTGGCGCTGGGGCCAAGCCAGCCGGATGCCACCTTGCTGGCCATGGCTGCCGAGTTCAACCAGTCGGAGACCGCCTTTCTGGTGCCTTTGGGCCGGGCCCGCTACCAGTTGCGCTGGTTTACCCCCGAGCTGGAAGTTGATCTCTGCGGCCACGGCACCCTAGCGGCCGCCCATGTGTTGTGGCAGACGGGGGCGGTGGCTGAGGATGAGGTCATTCGTTTCGATACCCGCAGCGGCGAGCTGCTGGCCCGGCGCGAAGGGGAGTGGATCTGGCTCGATTTCCCGCGCATTGCCCCGGCGCCGCTCGTTCTGGATCCGGCCTATGCGGCGGCGGTCGGTTGCCAGCCGTTGCAAATTCTGGCGGCCGGCGCCAAGTTCTTGCTGGAGCTCGCCAGCGAGGAGGAGGTCCGCTCGCTCAGCCCAGATTTTCAGGCCCTGCGCACGCTGCCCGGTCGCGGCCTGATGGTGACGGCGCCCTCGCGCGATCCGGACCATGACTTCGTCTCCCGCTACTTCGCCCCCTGGGTCGGGGTGGATGAGGATCCGGTGACTGGCTCCAACCACTGCGCCCTGGTGCCCTTCTGGGCCGAACGGCTAGGCAAACAGCAATTGCGGGCCCGCCAGATCTCGGCCCGGGGCGGGGAGCTGCGGCTTGAATTGCAGGGAGATAGGGTGCTGATGGCCGGTCAGGCCGTCACCCTGTGGCAGGGGGAGTGGCTGCTGCCACCAGCCTCATAAGCGCGAGACTGACGGCGGCTTGAGCGTTCGCCACACCGGTTTGTGCCTACCATAAAAAACGCCCCGCAGTGGCGGGGCGTTTTGATTGTCATGGACGGCAGCAGTGTTGCTACGGCCTTATGCCTGCGGCGCTTACTTTTGTGGACGCAGAGCCGGGAACAGGATGACGTCGCGGATGGTGTGGCTGTTGGTGAACAGCATCACCAGACGGTCGATACCGATACCCTGACCGGCAGTCGGCGGCAGACCGTGTTCCAGCGCGGTCACGAAGTCGGCGTCGTAGAACATGGCTTCGTCGTCGCCGGCGGCTTTCTGGTCAACCTGAGCCTGGAAGCGCTCGGCCTGATCTTCCGCATCGTTCAGCTCGGAGAAGCCGTTGGCCAGCTCGCGGCCGCCGATGAAGAATTCGAAGCGGTCGGTGACGTCCGGGTTCTGGTCGTTGCGACGGGCCAGCGGAGAGACGGCGGCCGGGTACTCGGTGATGAAGGTCGGTTGCAGCAGCATGTGCTCCACGGTCTCTTCGAAGATCGCGGTGATCACGTGGCCCAGTTCCCAGCTCTTCATCAGCTCGATGTGCAGGCGCTTGGCAACGGCGGTGGCCTTCTCCAGGGTCGCCAGATCGTCGCGGGTCACATCCGGGTTGTACTTCAGGATGGAGTCAACCATGGAGAGACGCTGGAACGGCTGACCGAAATCGATGGTCAGGCCCTCTTCGCCCTCTTTGGCGTAACGGATCTTGGTGTCGCCCAGGATGTCTTGCGCCAGGGTGCGCAGCATCTCTTCGGTGAGATCCATCAGATCGATGTAGTCGGCGTAGGCCATATAGAACTCGAGCATGGTGAACTCGGGGTTATGGCGAACGGAGATACCTTCGTTACGGAAGTTGCGGTTGATCTCGTAGACACGCTCGAAGCCACCAACCACCAGACGCTTCAGATAGAGTTCCGGAGCGATACGCAGGTACATGTCGATGTCCAGCGCATTGTGGTGGGTGATGAACGGACGGGCAGAAGCGCCACCCGGGATGACCTGCATCATGGGGGTTTCCACTTCCATGAAGCGCTTGTCATTCAGGAACTTGCGGATACCGGCCACGACCTTGGTACGGGTCACGAAGGTCTTGCGGGACTCTTCGTTGGCGATCAGATCCAGGTAACGCTGACGGCAGCGGGCTTCCTGGTCGGTCAGACCTTTGTGCTTCTCGGGCAGCGGGCGCAGGGCCTTGGTCAGCAGGCGAATGTCGGAGACGTGAACGGAGAGTTCGCCTGTGTTGGTGCGGAACAGGGTACCTTCGACACCCACGATGTCGCCCAGATCCCACTTCTTGAACTGCTCGTTGTAGAAGCCTTCCGGCAGGTCGTCACGGGTGACGTAGACCTGGATCTTGCCTGCCATGTCCTGCAGGGTGGCGAAAGACGCCTTGCCCATGATCCGGCGGGTCATGATGCGACCGGCAATCTTCACCCGTTTACCCAGTGCGGCCAGCTCGTCGGCGCTCTTGTCGCCAAACTCGGCGTGCAGATCGCCGGAGAGGTGGTCACGACGGAAGTCGTTGGGGAAGGGGTTGCCCTGGGCGCGCAAGGCGGCCAGCTTGGAACGACGCTCCTGCATCTCGTTGTTCAGTTCGAGAGTTTGGTCGACTTCCGGAGTGGTGGTTTGTTCAGACATGGTGATTCCTGCTGTTCTGTTTTTTTACAGGCCTGACTTCAGGCTAGCTTCGATAAACTTGTCCAGATCGCCGTCGAGTACCGCCTGGGTATTGCGGGTTTCGACGCCGGTACGTAGATCCTTGATGCGCGCATCATCCAGCACATAGGAACGGATCTGGCTGCCCCAGCCGATGTCGGACTTGGTCTCTTCGAGGGCTTGCTTCTCGGCATTCTGCTTCTGAATTTCCAGCTCGTAGAGCTTGGCTTTCAGCTGCTTCATACACTGATCTTTGTTTTTGTGCTGGGAACGATCGTTCTGGCACTGTACCACGACCCCAGTGGGAATGTGGGTAATACGTACCGCGGATTCGGTCCGGTTGACGTGCTGACCACCGGCGCCGGAGGCACGGTAGACGTCGATGCGCAGGTCGGCCGGGTTGATCTCGATGTCGATGTCATCGTCGATCTCGGGGTAGACGAACACGGAGCAGAACGAGGTATGGCGACGACCGCCGGAATCGAACGGCGATTTGCGCACCAGGCGGTGGACGCCGGTCTCTGTGCGCAGCCAGCCGAAGGCGTACTCACCGGTGAACTTGATGGTGGCGGACTTGATGCCGGCCACGTCGCCTTCGGAGCATTCGATGAGCTCGGGCTTGTAGCCGTGGGCATCGCCCCAGCGCAGGTACATGCGCAGGACCATGTTGGCCCAATCCTG
Organism: Aeromonas sp. s3; assembly: GCF_040907805.1. Classification (NCBI taxonomy): domain Bacteria; kingdom Pseudomonadati; phylum Pseudomonadota; class Gammaproteobacteria; order Aeromonadales; family Aeromonadaceae; genus Aeromonas; species Aeromonas sp. s3. The sequence continues at coordinate 16,703 of NZ_JBFOCQ010000010.1, read as the reverse complement.
AGCTTCGGTACCGCCGGAGCCGGACTGGATGTCGATGTAGCAGTCGGAGGGATCGTGCTGACCGGAGAACATGCGGCGGAACTCGAGGTCCACCAGCTTGGACTCCAGCACGTCGGCTTCGGCCACGGCTTCGTTGAAGGTATCTTCGTCTTCACCTTCCACGGCCAGCTCGACCAGCATGGCCACGTCGTCAGCACCCTGGGTCAGGGTGTCGATGGTACCGACCACGTTTTCCAGCGCGACGCGCTCCTTGCCCAGCGCCTGTGCGCGCTCGGGTTCATTCCAGACGTCCGGCTGTTCCAGCTCGGCGTTGACCTCTTCTAGACGCTCTTTCTTGGCGTCATAGTCAAAGGTACCCCCTAAGCAGCTCGGTCCTCTCAGACAGCTCCTTAAGCTTGTTTAATACAGGATTGACTTCAAACATCGTGAAAACTCTCGGGGTCGATGTGATTTAAAAACGGGATATTCTAGCCAATTGTGGAAGGAATAAACAGGGTCGGCTGTCCTTGTGCGTGCCCGGTAGTCAATTTCTGGTGCAGTTTTCCCCAACTCGGTGGAAAATATCGCCCACCGCCCCATTTTCCGGTTCAGTTTTGTGCCGACGGGTCGTTAATAACTACGCAGTGCTGTGCACTTTTTGGGAAATCCTGTTCCTGACCTCCATAAGAAGAACGCATGATGAAAAATCTATCACTCAAGCAGAAGATACTGTTGTCAGTGGTCATCGCCCTCTCGCTGGTGATCCTGCTGCTCTCTTGGCAGAGCTACACCAGCCAGAAGTCCCTGTTGCTGCAAGGCAGTCAGGAACAGGTGCAACGCCTCGGCAACCAGCAGGCCGCCAGCGTCAGTGACTGGCTCGCGGCCCGTCGCGACGTCATTCAGGCGCTCGGCAACAAGGCCGGTGCCGAACCCCTCAACGCCCTGCAACAGGCGCAAGTCTCCGGCCGCTTCCAGCTCACCTACTTTGGCGAGAGCAGCGGCAAGATGAACGACTCCGATCCCTCCATCAATCGTGACGGTTACGATCCCCGCTCCCGCGGCTGGTATCAGGAGGCGATGGGCAAGGGTGGCATGATCGTCACCAAGCCTTACCTTGACGTGGCCTACAACATCATGGTGGTGACCCTGGCCCAGCCGGCGCAGGGCGGCGTGGTCGGCGGCGACCTCTCCATCGCCTCCTTGGTGGAAGACGTCACCAAGATGAAGCTGCCGGCCGACGGTTTCGCCATCATGATGCACAAGGACGGCACCGTCATCGCTTACAAGGACGCGGCCAAGGCGATGAAACCGGCCACTGAGATCGACAACGATCTGACCAATGCCCTGATCGAGCAGAGCAAGACCAGCAACAGCCTGGTGCCGGCCTACTTCGACGGCGAAGGGCGCGACAAGCTGCTGTGGGCGGTGGATATCCCCGACACCGACTGGGAGCTGGTGCTGGTGCTGGACAAGGAGACCCTGGAGGCGCCGCTCTCTTCCCTGCTGATGACCCAGCTTGGCCTGGCCCTGCTGGTGCTGGTAGGCAGCATCCTCGCCATCTCCTGGCTGGTCAGCCTGCTGTTGGGGCCCCTTGGCAAGGTCTCCCAGGCCCTGGCCCGCATCGCCGACGGTAACGGCGATCTGACCCAGCGCATCAAGATCGACACCAACGACGAGGTGGGTCAGCTGGCCAACAGCTTCAACCGCTTCGTCGGCAGCCAGCACCAGCTGATCGGCAACATCCGTCAGCTGGCCAACGAGCTGAACGCCGATGCCGAGCGCAGTCTGGTGACCAACCAGGCCGCCGTGGACGAGTTGCAGCGCCAGCAGCAGGAGGTGACCATGGTCGCCACCGCGGTTACCGAGATGGCGAGCGCCACCATGGAGATCGCCGGCAACGCCGAGAACACCGCCGCCGCGGCCCAGCAGTCCGCCCAGAGCAGTGAGCAGGGCAAGATGCTGGTGAACCAGACCCGTCAGTCCATCAACGGTCTGGCCGAGGAAGTGGGGCAGGCGACCGAGGTGATCGGCGAGCTGAGCCGCCACGCCCAGGCCATCTCCGGCATCCTCTCCACCATTCAGGGTATCGCCGAGCAAACCAACCTGCTGGCGCTGAACGCGGCCATCGAAGCGGCCCGCGCCGGTGAACAGGGTCGCGGTTTCGCGGTGGTGGCGGACGAGGTGCGGGTGCTGTCGCGCCGTACCCAGGACTCCACCCAGGAGATCCAGTCCACCATCGAGACCCTGCAGCAGACCACGGCCCGTGCGGTGAGCCTGATGCAGACCAGTCAGGGGCTGGCGGACAACAGCGTGAAAGACGCCGATGCCGCCGCCGCTGCGCTCGAAGAGATCACCCAGGCAGTCAGCCTCATCTCCGACATGGCGGGCCAGATCGCCACGGCCGCCGAGGAGCAGACCCAGGTGACCGGCGAGATCACCCAGAACACCACCGCCATCAAGGATGTGAGTGACGAGATCACCGCCGCTGCCATGCGCGATCTGGATCAGGCCGAGAGCCTCAAGGGGCGGGCCACCGACCTGAACAAGCAGGTCTCGACCTTTATCCTGTAAGTGCCTGAACGCGGCGAGCACGGCCGCCATGACCAAGCCCCGCACTCTGCCGAGCGCGGGGCTTTTTGTTTATGGGTCTCGCCACGGCTATCCATGAAGGAAGTGGTGCAGAGAAGCTGGCGAGCAGAAATGGCAGAGCCCACCAGGGGGGTGGGCTCTGTTCATATACGTCTGACGGGAAAGGAATTACAGGAAGGGCAGTGCCAGGAACAGCTTGATCACCATGGCGTTGATGATGTCGATGAAGAAGGCGCCCACCATGGGCACCACCAGAAACGCCAGGTGGGAGGGGCCGAAGCGCTGGGTGATGGCCTGCATGTTGGCGATGGCGGTGGGGGTGGCCCCCAGACCAAAGCCGCAGTGGCCCGCTGCCAGCACGGCCGCATCGTAGTTGCGGCCCATTACCCGGAAGGTGACGAAGATGGCGTAGAGCGCCATGGCCACGGTCTGGGCCGCCAGCAGGATGAAGATGGGCAGCGCCAGGTTGGCCAGATCCCACAGTCGCAGGCTCATCAGCGCCATCGCCAGGAACAGCGACAGACTGACGTTGCCGAGCAGGGAGACTTCGCGGTCGCTCACCTCGTGCCAGTTGAGCAGGGTCAGCACGTTGCGCAGCAGCACGCCGACGAACAGCACGCAGACGAACACCGGCAGCTCGAAGGCGCCGCCCTTGAGGTAGGCGGAGAGCATCTCGCCCCCCTTCAGGCTGATGGCGATCAGCGCCAGGGTCTCGATCAGGCTGAAGGTGGTGAGCGGGCGCTCCATGTCCGGCATCTCGAAGCCTTGTGGCGCGTCGTCCCGGTTGTGCTCCTCGCCGGGCACCTGCACCTTCTTCACCAGATAGCGGGCCACCGGACCACCGATCAGGCCCCCCAGCACCAGGCCGAAGGTGGCACAGGCGATGGCGAGCTCGGCGGCGGATTGCACCCCGTACTTCTCGGTGAAGGTGGCGCCCCAGGCCGCCCCGGTGCCGTGGCCGCCGGAGAGGGTGATGGAGCCGGCCAGCAGCCCCATGTGGGGATCCAGACCGAGCAGGGTGGCTAGACCCACCCCCAGGCTGTTCTGCACCAGCAGCAGGCCGGTGACCACCAGCAGGAAGGTGAGCACCGCCTTGCCGCCGCGCTTGAGGCTGGCGAGATCGGCGGAGAGACCGATGGAGGCGAAGAACGCCAGCATCAGCGGGGTTTGCAGGCTGGTATCGAACTGCAGCTCCATCTGCAGGGTGGCGCGCAGCAGCAGCAGCACCAGGGCGACCACCAGGCCGCCGGCAACCGGTTTGGGGATGTTGAAGGTGCGCAGCAGCCCGACTCGGGTCACCAGCAGACGACCGAGCAGCAACACCAGGGTGGCTGCGACCAGGGTGGCGTAGGAATCAAGTTGTAGCATTCAGTACTCCCATGTTGATTGGCTGTGTCTTTCGTTGATGCAGACTCACAGATTCAGCCGGGATAAAAACAGTGTGGCTCAGGTGCCAACAAAGAAGGGGCGCCATGCCCCCGCCCCACGTAAGAATGGGACCGGTGCGGGCCTGAATTGATCAGGCATCCAGATGAGATTTATGAAAAATCGAGCGGATAGTAGCAAAAAACACCACTTATATCCACATTTGTCAGATAAATGGTCGCTCATTGTGTTTGTTGTGAAATTTAACACTATCGGGTTAGTCGCGGTGCAAGCCGGGGTGAGGGCTATTTCCTGGCTGTCATTTGGGGCGCCAGTCCCTATAATTCGGCGGTTTTTGGCCCGCGGACGGCACTGGTGGGATGTGAGCCGGCGGCCTGGCGCGCTATCATGTGCGGGCTTTCGGCCCATGGCGAATGCGGCAGGCAGTCGATGCCACCGTTTCGTCCCGTTTGAGCCACGATTCGCGGCTGTTGTGCCCATCAAAGAGGAGAGGGTGTGAAGAAGTCCATCTATATCGCCTACACAGGCGGCACCATAGGGATGCAGCGTTCCGACCACGGCTATGTGCCGATGGCGGGCTTCATGGAAGACTGTCTGGCGCGGATGCCCGAGTTCCATCGTCCCGAGATGCCGGATTACCATATTCACGAATATGCGCCCCTCATCGACTCTTCCGACATGACGCCGGCGGACTGGCAGCGCATCGCCGAGGACATTCGTGACAACTACGAGAAATACGACGGTTTCGTCATCCTGCACGGCACCGACACCATGTCGTTCACCGCCTCGGCGCTCTCCTTCATGCTGGAGGATCTGCACAAGCCGGTGATCATCACCGGCTCCCAGATCCCGCTCGCCGAGCTGCGCTCCGATGGTCAGCAGAACCTGCTCAACGCCCTCTACATCGCGGCCAACTACCCGATCCACGAGGTGACGCTGTTCTTCAACAACCAGCTCTATCGCGGCAACCGCAGCAAGAAGGTGCACGCCGACGGCTTCCACGCCTTCGATTCGCCGAACTACCCGCCGCTGCTCAACGCCGGCATCGCCATCTCGCTGGAGGCAGGCGAGCTGGGCGTGCCCTCCGAGCGGCCGCTGGTGCTGCACGACATCACCCCCCAGCCCATCGGTGTGGTGACCCTCTATCCCGGCATCTCGGCCGAGGTGATTGCGAACATCCTGCAGCAGCCGGTGCGGGCGCTGATCCTGCTCTCGTTCGGGGTGGGCAATGCGCCGCAGAATCCGGCCATGCTGGCGCTGCTCTCCGAGGCATCGGCCCGTGGCGTCATCATCGTCAACCTGAGCCAGTGTCTGCACGGCAAGGTCAACATGGGGGGCTATGCCACCGGCAACGCCCTGTCGCGGGCCGGGGTCATCTCGGGCTTCGACATGACCGCCGAGGCGGCGCTGACCAAGCTGCACTTCCTGCTGAGCCAGGATCTGCCGGCGCCGCGCATCCGCGAGCTGATGCAGCAATCCCTGCGTGGTGAGCTGACCCCCTGAGAAACTGTCCACGACCTTACTGCGAAGCCGTGATCAAGGCTCATGTGCTGCTCGGAATCCTCATGTATGCGTATACACTCCGGTTCCTGCGCTGCTCTTCACCTTGCTGACGTCTTCTCGCGACAGGTCGTGAACAGCTTCTGACCTCCCTACCATGGGGGGAGAGGGGATAGCTCGAGGTGCTGTTGGCCGCGAAGCTTGCCATGAAGATCGCCGGCAGGTGGCCCGCTTACGGTTCGCAGCTGCGAGCCTGCTCCCTTCTCCCCTGGCGGGAGAAGGGCTGGGGATGAGGGGGATCACTTTGCAGAGATAAAAAAGAGGGGAGCCATTATGGCTCCCCTCTTTCGTTTCGTTACCGCGATAGGTGACGTGCGGCCTGCCTCAGTGGCTGAGGTCGACCCGCACTATCTCTTCCTCGTCGCGATACTGGCGCTTGAGCTCGCTCTTGCTCTTCATCACGATCTCGCCGTCACGGCCGATGTTCATGTGCTCGGGGTTGTCGAGGTGCATCGCCTGCCAGGCCATCACGGCCTGCAGCGACGTGGCTTTCTGCTCGTCGGTGAGCGGCTTGCCATCGGGCCACTTGCCGAGCTCGACCGCGGTCTTGAGCCGCTCGTACACCTCTGCGGGCATCTGCCTGATTGCTTGCAAAAACTCACCTTGTTGAAACGACATCCTGCCTTCTCCTTGCACATTGAGCCATGACGAATCGGGATCAGACCGGCAGATCCTGGCGAACTGCGCCAGCCATCTGCTCCATCACCCGCACTACCTGACAACTGTACCCGAACTCGTTGTCATACCACACGTAGAGCACGCAGTGATCCCCCTCGGCGATGGTGGCCTGGGAATCGACGATGCCCGCAAAGCGGGAGCCCACCATGTCGGAGGAGACCAGCTCGGTGCTGGCGCTGAAGTCGATCTGGCGATGCAGGGCGGAGCTCAGCGCCATCTGCTGCAGATAGGCGTTGAGGCTCTCCCGATCGGTGGTCTGCTCCAGCGACAGGTTGATGATGGCCAGCGACACGTTGGGAGTCGGCACCCGGATGGCGTTGCCGGTCAGCTTGCCCTTGAGCTCGGGCAGCGCCTTGGCCACCGCCTTGGCGGCGCCGGTGCTGGTCATCACCATGTTGAGGGCCGCGCTGCGACCGCGTCGCTCGCCCTTGTGATAGTTGTCGATGAGGTTCTGGTCGTTGGTGTAGGAGTGGACCGTCTCCACGTGACCGTGACGGATGCCGTACTTGTCCTGCATCACCTTGAGCACAGGAGTGATGGCGTTGGTGGTGCAGGAGGCGGCGGAGATGATCTTGTCATCGGGCCCGATCACCTCGTGGTTGACCCCGAACACCACGTTCTTCATCTCCCCCTTGCCGGGAGCGGTCAGTAGCACCCGGGCGGCGCCGCGCGCCTTGAGGTGCTCGGAGAGACCCGTCTCGTCACGCCAGACGCCGGTGTTGTCGACGATCAGCGCATCGTGAATGCCGTAGGCGGTGTAGTCGATGTCGGCCGGGCTGTTTGCATAGATCACCTGGATGAAGGTGCCATTGGCGATGATGGCGCTGCGCGCGGCATCCACTTCGATGGAGCCGTTGAAGGGGCCGTGCACCGAGTCACGGCGCAGCAGGCTGGCACGCTTCTCCAGATCCCCGTCGCGGCCGCCACGCACCACGATGGCGCGCAGTCGCAGGGAGTTGGCGGCGCCGGTGCGCTCGATCAGCAACCGGGCCAGCAGACGGCCGATGCGGCCGAAGCCGTACAACACCACGTCGGTCGGAGCCGGTACGCCGCGACCCAGAGCCGGTGCCAGCTTGGCACGCAGGTAGTCGTCGATGCCGGCTTCATCCTGGTGATCCTGCCAGTAACCCACGGCCAGCTTGCCCAGATCGATCTCGGCGGCGGTCGGGTTCAGGGCCAGGATGGCTTGCAGCAGGGGAAAGCTCTGTTGGATCGGGAGGGGGGCTCCCTGGTGGCGGCGAACGACCCGGTGGGCCTTGAGGATATCGATGGTGGAGGCGTTTTGCAGCGGGCGGCCGAAGATGGTGATCTCGATCCCTTGCTGACGGTAGAGGCGACCGATCAGGGGTTGCATGGCTTCGGCGAGCTCCTGGCTCTCCTGCCACGCTTGCAGATAGTGCTCGTGGGTCATTAACCAGATCCTTTATTTCACGTTGTTGGGGCAAATAGAAATTCGTCGAATGCAGATCAGTGTAGGGGTGTATATTTCGTTATATTATTCTGCAGTCGCGGCCTTATACGGCGCGCGCATTGTAATGGATATGTAATTCGTTTGCTAGCCAAGGGTGGCTATAGCGGGCTGCAATTGTTACCAACAAGATGTGAACCATGACCCCTTTTCCAGCTAGAACCCTGCTGTTCGGCCTCTGTTGCGGCCTGGTGCTCACCGCCTGTGACGATGACAGGATCCACAACATCTGTGCCAACTATCCGGCCCTCTGTCAGGATCTGGTGGACGACGGCTGGTGTCGTTACGAGCGCAGCGACATCATCCGGGCTCGCTACTACCTGCAGGCGGAGCAGACGGAGCGGCATCAGTACGAGTTGATGCGCAGCCTGGAGCGCTACCTCAAGTGCGCCGAGCGCTCCACCAACATCGAGTACAAGCGGGCCCGCGAGCAGAAGAGCCCGCGGGTGGAGGGGATGCTGGCGGCTGGCGACCAGCTGGCCCAGCTCGATGCTGCTACCCGCAACGCCAAGGATCCCTATCTGCTGCTCTGGCACTGGACCAACAACACCAACGAGCTGGCCCGCCAGCAGTTTCTGGCGCTGGAGGGGCAGCCCGCGCTGGAGGAGCCCGAACTGCAGCTGGCGCTCGGGGGCATCTATGCCAAGCGCGAGCCGCAAAAGGCCATCGCGCTGATGCAGCACGCCCTCTCTCTCTACCGGGAAGGGGATCAGGTGAACGGCCGCATCCTTACCTCCCTCAGCACCCTCTACATGGGCCAGAAGGAGTACGGGCAGGCCTATCTGTGGGGCAAGGTGAGCGAGTCGTTCCAGAACGCCGCCGAGGTGTCGGCCAGCCGTTTCAGCCTCTACCACTCCCTGAGCAAACAACAGCAGGAGGGTCTGGACAGCCAGGCCGCTATCCTGGTCGAACAGCTGAAAAGCGGAACCTATCGTCCCTGAATCCTGATGAACCACATTGAACCTCTGGCCAGCGACTGGCCGCACCCCTTCGACATCCGGCTCACCCACGGCCGGGTCAATACGGATGGCCGCCAGCTGGAGCGGGTCACAGTCCGGGCCGTCGTGCTGCGTGGCGACCAGCTGCTGCTGGTGCACTCCAGTGTCAACGGCGATCTCATGTTTCCCGGTGGTGGCATCGAGCACGGGGAGTGCCACAACACGGCCCTGGCCCGCGAGCTGCGCGAAGAGTGTGGGGCCGAGCTGGTGGCGGTCGGCGCCCTGCTCGGGCAGACGCGGGAGTACCGCCCGGCCCGCGAGGCCGACTACGACGCCTACTGCATCCGTTCCTTCTACTACCTCTGTCAGGTGGGGGAGAACTGGAGCGAGCCGCGGCCCCAGCCCTACGAGATCAGGCTCGGCTTTACGCCAGGCTGGTTCGAGCTGGCCGAGGCGCTGCAGACCAACAAGACCCAGCTGGCGGGCTCCTGCCCCCAGTGGACGGCGCGGGAGACCCGGGTGCTGGCCGAACTGCAGCACTGGCACGGTGCCGGCCTGCTGGGCTGAGCACTTTCACTGCACCATAAAAAAACCGCCGATTGGCGGTTTTTTTATGTTGGTTGCCGATCAGGGCGTGCAGACCGGGCAGAGGGCGTAGGTGCCCTGCGGATCGTTGAAGCGGGTCAGCGGGTCCAGGCTGCGGTTCACCTCCACCAGCGCCTTGCCAAGGCCGGCCGGCAGCCAGCTCTGCAGGTGCGAAGCCAGCACCTGGGCGCTGCTGTCGAACAGCTGGCGCAGGAACTTGTCCTTGGCCGACTCTTCCTGCTCGATGGGGGCGACCTGCCACTCCTTGAGGTTGGCCAGCTCGGCTGCCGCCTTGATGGCCGCCTCCTGATCGCCAAACTCGTCCACCAGGCCCAACGCCTTGGCATCCTGACCGGTCCAGACCCGGCCCTCGGCCGCTTTCTCGGTCTCTTCCGGGCTCAGGCCACGGCCCTTGCTCACCAGACCGACGAAACGCTGGTAGGTATCTTCCACGCTCAGCTGGATCGCCTGGCCGACGTGTTCCGGCAGGGCACGGGTCAGGCCGACGCCGACATAGTCGGTGGTGCCAACACCGTCGGTGTGCACCCCGTACTGGGAGAGTGCCTTGTCGATGGTGGCGAACATGCCGAACACCCCGATGGAGCCGGTGAGGGTGGTGGGGGAGGCGAAGATCTTGTCCGCATCGGCGGAGATCCAGTAACCGCCGGAGGCGGCGTAGCTGCCCATGGAGATCACCACCGGCTTGCCGGCCTGCTTGAGGGCCAGCAGCTCGGCGCGGATCTGCTCGGCGGCGAAGGCGCTGCCGCCTGGGCTGTCGACCCGCAGCACCACGGCCTTCACCTTGTCGTCGCGGCGAGCATCGGCCAGTAGATCGGAGAGGCTGTCACCGCCTATGGTGCCGGCAGGCTGGATACCATCCATGATGGCGCCGCTGGCGACGATGAGGCCCACCTCATCCTTGCCGCTCTGGGGATACTGGCTCGGAATGGCGGCCAGGTACTCCTTGAGGCCCACCCCCTTCCAACCGTGGTCATCGCTCTCGCCCACTTCCTTGATCACCGCCTGGGTCATCTCGTCGCGGGTGGCCAGCTGGTCCACCAGACCGTTGTCGAGGGCGTAGTTGGCCGCGTTGCCGCCGGCCTTGCGCAGCAGCTCGAGGAAGCGATCCTTGCCCGGTGCCACGGCGTCCGGTTCGATTTCACGCTGCTCGGCCACGTCGGTCACATAGGATTGCCACAGCTGATCCAGCCAGCGCTGGTTTGCCTCCTTGCTCTCGGGGGACATCTCGTCGCGGGTATAGGGTTCGACGAAAGACTTGTAGGTACCGACCTTGAACACGTGCGGGGTGATGTTGAGCTTCTCCAGCGCCGACTTGTAGTAGGTCTGGTAGACGCCGAGCCCCTCGATCACCACGGCGCCGCTCTGGTTGAGCAGCACGTGATCGGCGTGGGCGGCCAGCAGGTACTGGCCCTGAGTGTAGAAGTCGGCCATGGCGATGACCGGCTTGCCGCTCTCCTTGAATGCATCGATGGCGTTCGCCACCTCCTGCAGTTTGGAGAAGCTGGTGCCCTGCAGCCCCTGGGGCTTGATCACCAGCGCCTTGATGCGATCGTCATCCTTGGCGTTCTTGATGGCCCACAGCAGATCGGAGAGGACGATCTCGCTGGGCAGCTCGTCGCTGTTATCCACCTGGCGCAGCAGCTGCACCGTGGGATCGGTTTGCGAGCGCTGTTCCACCAGTACGCCGGAGAGATTGAGGGTGAGGGCCCCTTCGATGGGGGCGCTGGGGGCCTCTTTCTGGCTGACGCTGAAGACGATGATCAAGACCACGACGAGAAACAGCAGATTGACCAGCATCAGCCGGGTGAAATTGAGCAGGCGCCACAGGCTGCGAAACAGCCAACCCAGACCTTTGAAAATAGACATAGTCGCGTTATCGCCCTGTTAATGGGGAGGGAAGCGCCATTATTAACCAGTTGGCCGGTGAAATGCCATTTCCGCTTGGAGAGGATCGGAGCCGGTGAGTTCGGAACACGTCTGTTCGCCGAAAAATTGTCCAAACATTTGTTTGAAAAAGCATTTTTGATTCTTTACTCTAGCCTCGGTTTGATAACAAAAAATTAACTGGAGGCCCTGTGAGCCGCCCACCCATGCTGCCGCCTTGTTCCAGGCCTGAGTCCGGACGGTGGGGGATGGGCGTGGTGCCATCCAGCCCGGCCCCGAAAAGGAGTTCATGATGAGCCGTTACCCGACCCTGCTGACCCCCCTCGATCTGGGCTTTACCCAGCTGCGCAACCGCGTGTTGATGGGATCCATGCACACCGGCCTCGAAGAGGAGAAGGGGGGCTTTGACAAGCTAGCCGCCTTCTATGGCGAGCGGGCCCGGGGCGGGGTCGGCCTCATCGTGACCGGCGGCATCGCCCCCAACCTGCGCGGTCGGCTGGTGCCCCACGGCTCCCAGCTGAGCTTTCCCTGGCAGGTGGCCAAGCACAAGAAGGTGACCAGTGCGGTGCATCAGGAAGGGGGCAAGATAGCGCTGCAGATCCTCCATGCCGGCCGCTACGCCTATCATCCGTTCAGCCTGGCGCCGAGTGCCCTCAAGGCCCCCATCTCTCCGTTCAAGCCGCGCGCCATGAGCGAACGGCAGATCCGCGGCACCATCCGCGACTTCGCCTCCACCGCGCAACTGGCCAGGAGCGCGGGCTACGACGGGGTCGAGGTGATGGGCTCGGAAGGCTACCTCATCAACCAGTTCATCTGCGAGCGCACCAACAAGCGCACCGACGGCTGGGGTGGCAGCAGTGAAAACCGCATGCGCTTCCCGGTGGAGATCGTCCGCGCCATCCGCGAGCGGGTCGGGCCGGATTTCATCATCATCTTCCGCCTCTCCATGCTGGATCTGGTGGAGCAGGGCTCGACCCTGGAAGAGGTGATTGCGCTTGGCAAGGCGCTGGAGCAGGTGGGGGTCACTCTCATCAACACCGGCATCGGCTGGCACGAGGCGCGCATTCCCACCATCGCCACCAGCGTGCCGCGCGGCGCCTTCAGTTGGGTGACGGCGGAGCTGAAAAAACACCTCAAGGTGCCGCTTATCACCACCAACCGCATCAACACCCCCGAGGTGGCCGAGCGCATTCTGGCGGGCGGCGAGGCGGATATGGTCTCCATGGCGCGCCCCTTCCTGGCCGACCCCGAATTCGTCATCAAGGCCGCCGAAGACAGAGCGGACGAGATCAACACCTGCATCGCCTGCAACCAGGCCTGCCTCGACCACATCTTCAAGCAGAAGCGTGCCTCCTGCCTGGTCAATCCGCGTGCCTGCTTCGAGACCGAGCTCAACTTCGGCCGTGTGCCCCAGCCCAAGAAGCTGGCGGTGGTGGGCGCAGGTCCGGCCGGGCTGGCGTTTGCCTGCTACGCCGCCGAGCGCGGCCATCAGGTGAGCCTGTTCGATCAAGCCAGCGAGATCGGTGGCCAGTTCAACTTCGCCAAGCAGATCCCGGGCAAGGAGGAGTTTCACGAAACCCTGCGCTACTTTGCCAAGCGGCTGGAGAAGTGCGGCGTCGAGCTCTATCTGGGCCAGCGCCAGAGTGCCGAGAGCTTGCTTGGCGGCGGCTTTGACGAGGTGATCCTCGCCACCGGTATCCGCCCGCGCACCCCCAACATTCCGGGTATCGAGCATCCCAAGGTGCTGAGTTACCTGGACGTGCTGCGGGATCACAAGCCGGTGGGCGAGAAGGTGGCGGTGATCGGCGCCGGCGGCATCGGCTTCGACGTGGCCGAATATCTGGTGGAAAAACGGGCGGATGGGGGCCAGAGCCGGGATCACTGGCTCAAGGAGTGGGGCATCGACAAGCAGCTCGGCGAGCGCGGCGGTCTGACGACCCCGGTGATCGACGCCCCCGAGCGCCAGATCTGGCTGCTCCAGCGCAAGGAGAGCAAGGTGGGCGATGGCCTGGGCAAGACCACTGGCTGGATCCACCGCACCGTCTTGAAGAACCGCAAGGTGGAGATGCTCTCCGGCGTGCAGTATCTGCGCATCGACGACGAGGGGCTTCACATCCGGGTGGGCGACCAGCAGCAGTGCCTGCCGGTGGATCAGGTGATCATCTGCGCCGGCCAGGAGCCGCTCAAGGAGCTGCAGGCCGGTCTGCAGGCGGCGGGCAAGCCGGTACACATCATCGGCGGCGCCGATGTGGCCGCCGAGCTGGATGCCAAGCGCGCCATCCGCCAGGGGGCCGAGCTGGCGGCCCTCATCTAGAAGAGGTTCAGGCACGGGAAAGCGAGAGGGGCGACAAGCCCCTCTTTGCATAGGAAATCTCCTTGCTCTGGCAGAGCCGGCGCTTGTGGCTTGACTGAAATTAACATAGGGTCAACAAATACCTGTCTGGCGTCATGAGGGATGTACCGCCAGACGGGGGCAGGCTCAGCAAGCCAGATATGCCCCCTTGGTGCCACCATTGGCCTGAACGTGTCGACCAATCCCCTCTCCCGGACAAGGCAATAAGGACATTACCATGTGCCCGGCAACACCCATAAACCCAGTCTGCAACCCTGCTCCTCGTGTTGGCTCAGTCGCATTGGCGGTGATGCTGTATTGCTCACCGGCGTTGGCGGATCCAGCCGGCAGATTGATCTTTCTTGGCTGGACCAGCGATCAACTGCATTCGGTCTGGCTCTCAGCCGTGTCATCCGGCCAGTTTGAGGTGGAGTCGGCCAAGCAGGGGCAAGTCTATGACAACTGGAGTCAGGACCGCAGAGGCCTGCATCTGACCCTGTCACCCGAGGTACAAAACGGCGGTACCCACAAGCTATATGCCTATCTGGATACGACATCAGGTAAACGAGTCCTGCTCGATACGGATAACCAGCAAAATGGACATTTCACCTTTCCCGGTAATTTCACTCCGCCCACTCTGCCGACCAGGCCGCTCCCTCCTATCGCTGTTTTGCCTCCCGAGAGCGGTGTAACACCGCCGATAGGTACTCTGCCGCCACAGGGGATGATGCCGACCCGGCCCGGCGGCGTAACACCGCCGATGGGCACTTTGCCGCCGCAGGGGATGATGCCGATTCGGCCCGGCGGCGTAACACCACCGATGGGCACTTTGCCGCCGCAGGGGATGATGCCGACCCGGCCTGGCGGCGTAACACCGCCGATGGGCACTTTGCCGCCGCAGGGGATGATGCCGACCCGGCCCGGCGGCGTAACACCACCGATGGGCATTTTGCCGCCGCAGGGGATGATGCCGACCCTGCCCGGCGGCGTAACACCGCCGGTGGGCACTTTACCGCCACAGGGGATGATGCCGACCCGGCCCGGTGGCGTAACACCGCCGATGGGCACTTTGCCGCCGCTGGGGATGATGCCGACCCGGCCCGGCGGCGTAACACCGCCGGTGGGCACTTTACCGCCACAGGGGATGATGCCGACCCTGCCCGGCGGCGTAACACCGCCGGTTGGCACTCTGCCGCCGCAGGGAGTGATGCCGACTCGACCCGGAGTTTTACAGCCGCCCACAGGTCTGCTGCCCACACCTGTGCTCCCGATGGTAACGCATCCGGCCGGAGAGCTGGCGAGCGAGCGCGCCTGGAATGAAACCAGATTGTGCGTCATGGCAGACGAGCGAGCACAGCTGCCGCCCACTCTGCGCGATCGATATCCGGATTGTCCCTCTTCCCGGGAGGCTGTGGTTGTGGTGGGGCAGCCACAGCCCAGACGCTGGGCCTTGTGGGGGGACGAGGTCTACTACGACATAGCGGATCACCGGGAAGGGAGCGATCTGTCCGGCAGTACCAATGTGTTTACCTTGGGGGCAGAGACTCGTCTCGATCAGGCTATGTCGCTGGGATTTGCCGTCTCCCGACTCGACAGCAAGGCAAGTGCCTTCGAAGGGGGAATGAGGCTGGCTGCAGGGGGCTACAATCTGGGCCCCTACTTCACTTATCAATTGTCGAAACGCTGGATGCTGGATGCGACCCTGATGTATGGCTGGATGGACAACGAGCAAGGCTTGTTGTTTCTCAGCGGTGACTACGGTTCGACGTCCGTGAGCGGCAACCTGGGGGGCTCGGCCCAGTTCGAGTGGGACGCGTTCACCCTCCGTCCCCGACTAGCGATCAGTTACAGTCATGGCCGCAGTGACGGCTATCGGTTGCAAGGGGATTACCGTGGCCTTCCCCTGCAGCTGGAACGGGGGAGCGACAGTTACAACCAGGGCAACCTGACGGGGACGCTGGAGCTGAGCCGGCTCTATCATACCCGCGATGGTGTGCCGGTGATGCCTTATGGGGAACTGGGTCTCGATTATGGCTTTGAGAGACCTAACGATGGCTATATCCTGACGGGCAATCTGGACATGGCCCGCACCCAGCCGTTGAGCGGCACTATGCGGGTCGGGCTGCGCACTCTGCTGGGTGGAGACACCACGGTCACGGCCAGTACCGGTTATCTCAGCCTGGGTCAGGGGGGGCTGAATGTCTGGGAATGGAGGCTCAATCTTTCCAGGTCATTCTGAGCCTAGGCCCGACCTTTTCTCAATGAAGGAGATTTTGATGGATGCACTGACGTTATTGCTCAACCGCCACTCCTGTGGCCGTCTGGCCGAGCCGGCTCCCGCCGGAGAGGTACTCGACAATATCCTCAAGGCCGGGCTGCGGGCGCCGGATCACGGCACCCTGACCCCCTGGCAGTTCATCCTGTTCGAAGGGGAGGGCCGCGAGCGGTTGGGCACCCTTTTGGCGGAAGCCGCCCGTAGCCGCGGTGAGGATGAAGAGAGCATCAAGAAGTGCCGGGAAGCTCCGCTGCGCGCGCCCCTGGTGATCGCGGTGGCGACCCGCCATCAGGAGCACCCCAAGGTGCCGCGGCTGGAGCAGGAGCTCTCCGCCGGCTGCGCCCTGATGGCGATGCAGATGGCGGCCCAGGCCCAGGGCTTCAACGGCATCTGGCGCTCCGGCTGGTTTATCTTTGACGAGCAGATCCAGGCCGGCCTTGGCCTTGGCACAGACGATCAGCTGGTGGGCTTCCTCTACCTCGGCACCCCCATGCTGGAGGCCCGCAAGCTGCGCGAGCTGCCGGTGAGCGAGTTCGTGCGCCGCTTCTAGTCTGATGAACTGTCGATAAAGCCCTGACTTGTCAGGGCTTTTTTGTTTCTGGCGACAGGCTGTACTGATAAATGAAAAATTGCCAAGAGGGAGGCCGTCGCTGGCAGGGAATTTTTTAAATAGTGAGATGCCGTTCTCAATCCTGGTTTATTACGCTATGTAAAACGTTTGCGCCTCGTTAATATCCCTGTGCCAGTTTAGAAGGTGACCCCTTCTAATTTTCTGCGATGAGAGTCGCAATTCCGTAGCACCTTTTTACAGCCCAACGTCTTGATGACATTGGGCTTCATTTTTTTGGGCGCTTTTTAGGTACCGGTACCCTCAACCTCCTAGGACCGGAAAGGTCACCTTTTTACAGACCATCATGGTCTTGATGACATTGGGCTTCATTTTTTTGGGCGTTTTTTAGGTACCGGTACCCTCAACCTCCTAGGACCGGAAAGGTCACCTTTTTACAG
>NZ_JBFOCQ010000001.1:0-73337 GCF_040907805.1 Aeromonas sp. s3 | reverse complement strand
CGGCTACATCTTCCGTCACCACCACACTCTCTCCCTCATCGGCGAGATCATTGATGGGGGTGATCGTCAACTCCAAGGTGGATTGCACCGTGTCGGTGCCATCAGTCACGGTATATATCACTGGTGGAACGGCGCCATCGTAGTTGGGGGCCGGTGTGAATGTGAAGCTGCCATCCGTATTGACGATGAGTGTGCCAACCCCATCGATGGTCACGCTGGTACCGGCAGCTATATTGGCATTGTCCCCCCAAGTGAAGATCAGTACTGACGCAGCCTGCGGCCCATCGGTATTCACCGTGTTATCCAGCAGATTACCACTCAGAGCTCCGTCTTCAGCAACGGTCAGTTGCTCTCCCTGATCCGTCAGCTCATTGACCAGCAAGGGCTCTGCTATCTGCTGGGTATCCACCACCGGCTCAGCTTGGTAGGTAGTGTCAAACCCGGCGGCGGCGATAGTGGCATCGCCAATCCTGTCGATGGTTACAAAACCACCGTTACCGCTGGCTCCAGCAACCCCACCGATCCCACCGCCACCACCTGCAGCCGGAGCACCACCCGCAGCTGACGCTTCAAAGTTTTGCGTCGGGTCAACCCCTTGCAAAATCGACTTTTGCAAGGCGGCTATATCAGAAGAGGCCGCATTTCCGGCATCTGGAGCCGGTGGCTGGCCGGTAGCAGGCGCATCATGGGCTGGAGCATCCGGTGTGGCAGCCGCCGGTGAATCATCGTAGGGCGCCAATAACAATTTGGCATCATCTGCAATGTTGAGCTTTGCCCCGGGTTGTAGGATCTCTCCTTTTTGCAGAGGGCGGCTGCTTCCATCAGCCAGCACGATTTGCACATTGCCTTCAACTGCAGAAACCACAACGGTTTTGTCGATGATTTGGGTACGCATGTCCATTGCTCCAACGTGACGGATCTCGATGTCTACACCATAGATGTCCGTGCTTCTTGCATCCGTTGAAAAAATGTATGGGATTCGTGTCAAAACTGGGGAGGGGAAATGTACGAAATCGAATGTTCTTTTTTATATCGTCAAATCAATCAGTTGTGCGACACCAAATGAAGCCATCTAGTCTAATTAAACTGAGCATAAGCATGCTTATTAATTTTTCGAATAAAAAAGGGGCCCTTGTGGGCCCCTGAAATACTTGGTCATGCTCACGGCAACGGAAATGCCGGGTGTACAAAGCCCTGGTAACCATCGATATGAAGCTTTGAAAGCAACTCGACCTGGTGTTGATCTTCCACTCTGGTCGCAATGGTTGTAACGCCGGCATTGTGGGCGGCACGACATACCGCAGCCAGGAAGGAAGTATCAGCCCCAGGCTCCATAACCTGGCTGGTATAGCCGTGGTCAACCTTGACATAGGAAGGCGCAAGCTCCTCCAGATACCCCAGTGACTGGAAGTGGCGTCCATAGTGATCCACCCCCCACTGAAAGTCATGCTCTTGCAGAACATTAACCAGAGCGGTCACATGCTCCTTGTGCTTCATGATGGCGGCTTCAGGGATCTCGAACAGCAAGCGCTCTTTCAATCCGGCATTGTCGCTCAGATAACCGGTCAGCCAAGTACGGAATTCATCTGAGCACAGCGAGCCAGCCGTAATATTGACCGCCAGGACCAGATCAGGTTG
This sequence comes from Aeromonas sp. s3, assembly GCF_040907805.1. Classification (NCBI taxonomy): domain Bacteria; kingdom Pseudomonadati; phylum Pseudomonadota; class Gammaproteobacteria; order Aeromonadales; family Aeromonadaceae; genus Aeromonas; species Aeromonas sp. s3. The sequence continues at coordinate 71,699 of NZ_JBFOCQ010000001.1, read as the reverse complement.
CTGCTGTAGTAATGGAACTGACGCATCCAGTATCGCCTGGTCAAACTCACCACCCAGCTTGAACTGCTCGATGGCAGGCAGGAACTGGCCTGCGAAATAATCGGTGCCATCGCGAGAGATGGAGGCAAACAGTTCTGCATGCATACGCAGACCATTATCAAATCGGCAGGCTGGCTGCGCCTTGAAACGCCACAAATGCCGTGCAATCGCATCCTGAACCAGATCACGCCAAGCCAGGCGTCCCATCAACCCCTGATCTGTGCCCCCTTCCATGACCACGGCACCACGACGCTCATTGCGGGCCCTGCCCAGCGCATTGTCAGCCTTGGTCAGCAGTGCCGACAAATCATCGTTACCATCTCGGCCAGCAATACCAATGACGGACAAGGCGCCCCCCTCACCCATGGGATTTACCACTAGATCGGCGATGCGACTGTTGATCACTTCAGCCAAATCCTTCAATTGGGAAAGGTCATCTGTCGGGCACAACAGGGCATATTCCGTTGCCGAGATCCGCGCCACAGCAGAGCCATCCCACCCTTTCAATTGTTCTTTCAAAGCCTGGGCTATCGATTTGACCATGTTGTCACGCGCAGCAAATCCCTCTTCGCGGTACAGCTCGTCCAGCATGTCGACGGCAACCAGCATGACCCCCCCTTGACCAGCCTCTGCAATCCAGGCGTTGACCTGACCCACGAAATAAGCCCGGTTGCCCAAGCCGGAAACGGCGTCGACGTAGACTCGCTCCCGCAGTTTTTCTGCCTCGTCGGCCTGCTCTTTGAATTGCACGGCCAACTTGCTGGAGAGGGTATTGATGGCCTGAACCACCTGTTTCAATTCATGGGTCTTGGGTTCGGGAATGGCATGACCAAAGTGATGCAGCTCTATCTCGACGGCCTGCTCACAAATCTGCTTGAGCGGCTTGAGCAGGTAGTTGAGTGCTCGCATGAGCAAGATGGTGGTGATGAGAAAACCTATCAGGAACCAGCTGGCAAGCTCACTCATTCCGCGCCACAACTCGTAATAGGCCTGGCCGGGATGACCAACGACCTTCAATTTACCCAGTTGCAGCCAGCCCGACGTCAGGATCGACTCATTGGATACCTCGGGAAACAACCCAAGATTGATGAACCATTGGGGAACACCTTGAATGTTATTGGTATTTTCCTGCTCGATGACATCCTTGGAAGCCAGTAAGTCCAGACGGACCAGACGATAATATCCCCCGTCAAATATCGCCTGAATGACGGACTCAGCCCCCACCTTGTCACCATTTTCCAAATAAGGGGTCAGTGCCAGCCCCAGAGATGTGGCTGTATTGATGACGGTGGTTTCCTGCTGTTGGGCCAGATAGGTACGAGTCGAGTTGAATTGCACCCAATAGGTAGCTGCAAACAACAACCCGAACAGGATCAACATGGTTGCCAATAATTGTCTGTAGAGCGTCATAGGTTAATCATCCAAATTCAACACAGGCTGAGCCAATCGCCCCGACGTCATGCGATTGCGTAAATCATTCCATAATCCCAGGCGTGAGGACTGTCCAGCCAGTTCCCCTTGACCACGCGCCTTCATCAACCACAAGTGACTACCGTTAAAGCTGTATATCGGCACCAGATCCCTACGTTGACTGGCAGGCCGGATCGACCCTATCAAATTATCCAAAATGACGGGCACCGCAGACGGTGCTTCATAGTAAGCGACGACCATATGAAACTGGTTGTAATCCAATGCCTTGACATAGACCATCCGCATCTTTTCATCCGGAACACCCAGCTCCAGCAGGGTAAAGTATTTTGAAATGCTGAAGTCTTCACAATCGCCACCGGCCGCTCCCAAAAACTCCAGCGGGGTTGACCAGTAGTCTTTTTTTCGCCACAACTTGATGTCGTCGATAAACCGCATCTGGTTGAAAAACTGGTTAACCTTCTCCAGTTTCTGACGGTCGGTCAGGCCGGCAGCGCGATTTTGCATTACCAGCGTGCGCCAGGTGGTGACCCGTTTGCCGGCTCTGACGCCGTAGGTCTCCTGAGCCCGTTGTACCAGTTTGAGATCTTCAGGGGTAAGAGGCTGGCTGGCGGAGAGCAGTAGCGGCAGAGATATCAGCAGCAGCCAAAGTGACCAGCGTAACCAGCGAGCGCGCAGCAGCTGGGTCAAACCGGAGGTTGACGCCATGCCGATACTGCTTGCTCTATCCCATCCGGTCACATGCATCTTCGACAGATCCAATGGTACTCACTGCATTGGCCAGAGATGGCCGTCAGAGACAAGGGATGGCGGCAGCCCGGCTGCAACCATCCCTTTCACTCGCATCAAACCTGATGCGCACTCCATTACTGTTTGGCTTGCCAATCGGCCGGCTGCTTCACATTGAATGCGTTGAGCAGGCTGCCAGTGGCATTGAGGATCCGATAATCCGCCAGCAGGGAGTCATACTCGGCTGTAATGTAGCTGCGGCGCGCTTCAAACAGTTCGTTTTCGGTGTTCAATACGTCCAACAAGGTACGTTGACCGAGACCAAACTGCTTCTTGTACGCCTGCACAGTGTCATAGCTTGCATCCACGTGTTCTTTCAGGAAGGTCTTCTGTTTAGCCAAAGACTCTTTTGCGTTCCAGGCCAGGCGGGTTCCTTCCTCTACCTGACGGAAGGCATTCATGTGAATGTCCTTGGCCTGGGAATAGAGTGCGGAAGTGGCCTTGCTCTGGGCCAGATCGGAACCACCGCGGAACAAGTTGTAGCGCATCCGTACCATGGCGGTCAGGTCATCGTTGCGCCCCTTGACGGCATCGATATCCTCGTTCCAGTTTTGATCCACTTCAAAGGTGACGTTGGGATAAAAACCAGATTTGGAACCCTCATGCTGGTACTTGGCAGCTTCGATATCCTGCAGGGAGGAGAGCAGCGTCGGGTGAACTTCGGTTGCCGTCTTCAGTGCAGCATCCAGGCTGCTAGGAATGAGCTGAGCATCCGGAACCGGCTGTACCAAATCTTTTGGCATCTCGTTGACCACCCGGATGAACTCACTTTCGGCATCACGATAGTTGTTCTCGGCGGCAGCCTGGTTGGCGTAGGCTCTGGCTACCCGGCCATCGATCTGGGTCTGGTCAGCGGTCGAACCCAGCCCCGAATCGGTCCGTTTGCTGATGTCGCTGCGGATCTGCTCGTGGGTTTCCAGGTTCTGCTTGGACAGCTCCAGGATCTCCTGCTGGCGCAGCATGTTGAGGTAGACCTCGGCTACCCGCAGTGCCGTGTTCTCCGCCTCGGAGATCATGGCCAGGCGCTGGGCATTGGCTTCGGCATCGGTACGCGCCACGTTGCTGCTGACGTTGAAGCCGTCGAACAACATCTGGCGCAGGCTGATGCCGGCCTCTTTACGGGTCATGGAGTCATCGATGGTGGTCGAGTTTGCGCCGGCCGCACGGGTGGTCGGGCTGTCAGTCTTCTCGTAGCCGACACCGCCACGCAGATCGATGGTGGGGTAGTAACCACCTTTGGCCCCGTCATGCTGATACAGTCGCGCCTGATAGAGATCAAAAGCTTCCTTGATTTTGGGATGGGTAGCCAGTGACTGTGCCACTGACTGCTCCAGTGTTTGTGCCTGGCTTAGGCCCGGGAACAGCACGGCGCCACTTACTAACATGGCAACAATCGTCTTCTTCATGGTATCTCCAGTCATGTTGTTTTTAGATTGTTGGCTTATCGTTCTCTCAGTGCCGACTGCTTTGCCCGTAATATCGGCTTAAGCAAATAGTCTAGGACACTTTTTTTACCAGTAATAATATCTGTACTGGCTAACATACCGGGGATGATGGGAAGTGCGTTAAGCTCATCGCCCAAGTAACTCTTCTCGGTGCGTACTCGAACCAGGTAGAAGGAATTGCCATCTTCATCCTGAATTGAGTCGGCACTTATCTGCTCAACCTTGCCATGCAATCCACCATAAATGGTGAAGTCATAGGCAGTGATCTTGACCACGGCTTCCAGCCCCGGTCGCAGGAATGCGATATCTTTCGGCGACACCTTGGCTTCGACCAGCAGGGTGTCTTCCAGCGGTACTATCTCCATCAGATCCATGCCGGGCTGGACAACGCCACCCAGGGTATTGATCTTGAGCTTCTTGATGGTCCCTTTGAGCGGGGCGATGACGCTGGTGCGGTCAACCCGGTCACGCAATCCCACCTGCCCCTCGGACAACTGGCTCAGTTTGCCCTGCCGCTCGTTGAGTTCGGTTTGCGAATCGGCCCGAAACTTCAGCGCAATATCGTTGCGCTTGGAAATGGTTTCCCGCAATACGGAGTCAAGTTTGGGGATCAGCAGCCTATTGCTTTCAAGCTCCCCCTGCATCTCGTTGACCTGGCGCTCCAGCTTGATCAACTCAACCTGGGGCACGATCCCCTCTTTGGCCAAGGGACGGCTGATATTGAGCTCCTGGCGCGCCAGATCCACACTGCGTGCCACCGTCCTTATCTTGGCATTGAGCTCTATGGTCTCCTGCTCTTTCTGCTCGATCTGCTGACCCAGAATATAGAGCTGGTTGCTCAGGTTGTTGAGGCGCTCATTCTGCACCGACTTTTCCCGTGTCGCATATTCGGCAAACACGTTCTCATAACCGTCCGGAAAAACGATGGGCTGCTTTTCAACCACCACCTGTTCACGCCAACCCAGATTGGGGCCGGTCTTGACCACCACGCTCTGGATCTCCGCCCGCAATCTGGCGATGTCCCCCTTGAGGGTCACCAGCTCCTGCTCGCGCTCCCGAAAGTCGGAACGGAAACGGGTATCATCGATGCGCAGCAGTGGCTGCCCTTTCTCGACGATATCCCCTTCCTTAACGAAGATCTCCTTGACGATCCCCCCCTCCAGGTTTTGGATCACCTGCAACTGACGTGACGGGATCACCTTGCCCTGGCCGACGGTCACCTCATCAAGCTCGGCCCAGGCCGCCCAGATGATGGCACTCATGAAAAACAGGAAGCAGGCCCACAGCAGGGCACGTGCCCGCGTCGGGGTACTCAGCAGGACGGCGGCCGCACCGTCATCCACAAACTCAAGGTGTTCCGGGGCCGGCAACACAGTATCGGAAGGCGCCTTCTTGAACAGGCCAAACTTAGCCATTGGAGGCCTCCTGTACGCGCACCTTGCCCTCTTTCAGCTGTTGCAACACCATTTCCTTCGGGCCATCGGCCACCACCTGGCCCTGCTCGATCACGATGACCCGTGAGGCTACGTCAAGCATGGTGGTTTTGTGGGTGATGACGATCAGGGTCGTTTCCGGCCCAAGCCTGGCCAGCTCATGCTTGACCTGCATCTCCGACTGGTTATCCATGTTGGAGGTCGGTTCGTCCATCACCAGTATGGGGGGATCATTGAGCAAGGCCCGGGCCAGCAAGATGGCCTGACGCTGGCCACCGGAGAGCTGACGGCCCCCTTCCCCTATCTGTCTATCCAGCCCATTGGGATCCCGGTTGGTGAAATTGGTCACACCGGCCCGCTTGGCAGCCCGCATGACCCGCACATCATCCACCAGCGGATTGCCCAGCATGATGTTGTCGCGTACCGAGCCAAAAAACAGAGTCACATCCTGTGGCACACAGCCTATATTGCGGCGGATCACCGAGGCCGGCAGCTGATCGAGTTCAAAACCATCGAGCCGTACCGAGCCATCAGTGGGCCGATAGAGGCCCATCAAAATCTTCTCGAGCGTCGTCTTGCCCGCCCCGATCCGGCCAATGATGGCCACCTTCTCACCCGGCTCGATGCGCAGGTTGATATTGTGCAGGGTGCTGGTTTCCATCCCGGGATACTTGAACGACACCTTGTCAAACTCGATCCGACCGGAGATCACGGGATGGTGAATGTACTGCTTGCCCTCCTCCTGCTCGCCCGGCGTGATCATGATCTTCTCCAGGATCTCCAATGCAGACTTTGCCTGGTTGTAGCGGGTCGAGAGAACCGACAGCTGTACCATGGGCGCGATGGCGCGGCTCGACAGCATGACGGCGGCAATCATGCCCCCCATGGTGACCAGTCCTTCCGAGATCTGGTAAACCCCGACAATCACCAGTGCCACCGTCACCACCTGCTGGATGTAGCTGGCCAGCGATGACATGGAGTTGGTAATGCGACGGGTCTGTACACCCCAGGTCGAAATGTGGGACACAGCCTGCTCCCAGCGGTGCTGAAACATGCTCTCGGCACCAAAGATCTTCACGGTTTCGAGGCCCGAGATGCTCTCGATCAGGTTGGCGTTCTTCTGGGAAGCCAGCCGTGAGCCCTCTTCAATGGACTGCTTGAGCGGCGCCTGGATATAGAAGCTGTAAATGATGAGGATCACCATGGCCACGATGGGCACCACCACCATGACGCCGGCAAAGATCCAGATGATGAACAGGAAGAAGATGGCAAAGGGCAGATCGATGAGGGTAGATACCGTCGCGGAAGTGAAAAACTCCCGCACCGATTCAAATTCCTGCAGATGCTTGGCAAAGGCGCCGGTCGACGCAGGACGCGATTCCATCCGCATGCCCATTACCTTGGCAAAGATCTTGGCAGACAGCAGCACATCGGACTTTTTGCCGGCGATATCGATAAAGTAGCTGCGTAGCTGGCGCATCACGAAGTCGAAGGTGAATACCACCATGGCGCCGACCGCCAGCACCCAGAGCGAATCAAACGCCAGGTTGGGCACTATCTTGTCGTAGACGTTCATGGTGAACAGAGGGCTTGCGACGGCAAACAGGTTGATGAGGATGGAGGCGACCAGCACATCCCGATAGATGCCGCGGGATTCGAGCAGGGTGCTCCAGAACCAGTGACCATCGCGGGTCTCCAGCACCTTGGGTGAACGCTCATCGAACTTGAACTGCTTTTTGACAAAAAACAGCCGCCCCAGATACTCATCACCCAGTTGAGATGCACTCAGCCACTGGGCCGCATCCCCCGCCTGAGGAAAGATCACCTTGCCCTGGGTTCTGTCTTCGTTCCACTCCAATAGAATGCAGGCGCCGCCGTTGCACATCTGCAGCACACAGGGCAATAACAGCGGGGAGATGTCGTCGAGAGACTGGATGACTTCCCGGGCGGACAAGCCACCCCGCTCGGCAGCACGGCCGAACAGATTGGGGGTCAGCAGACCGGATACCAGTGGCAGGCCGGTGGTGAGAGCGTCCTTGCTGTTGGGTACCCCATAAAAGCGGGTCAGAAAGACCAGACACTCCAACAACTCGTCAATACGGTTAGTTTCTGCTTGCATAGCATCCTGACACTGCATGATTGGGCCGACTGTCTCGCCATACCGATACTCAAGCCTCACGGGCGTCGTTGGCGCAGACATTCCCGTGACATAAAGAACAGCGCTCCCCTAAAAAGGAGCAACAGCCTGATACACATTAAAAGCACAGGTACCTGACACTGGATGTCATCGACAGACCTGAACGGCATTATGCCCAAAGCGGATACGCCAGGTCAGGCTGTTGATCGCGACACAGGATGGCGCCATGCCCGATATATCCCGTCCAAATTGGAAATAATACAAGCTTATTGATAATGATATCTTTTTCAAGCCAAGTACTATATCAAGACAATTTTACCGAAACTATACCGCAAAGACTGAATTTCATCTAATAACCCACTGTTTTTTTAATGAAATCTGACGACCTAATCAATATTGCCCACAAGGGAAAACGGGCGCCCCAACGCCTGCCCCTGAGGACCGGTACGGGCCAGCGCACTAGCAATATCGGCCATCGCTGTCCAGCGGTTCTCGCACCAGGCAGGAGCCAGCAGGGTTGGCCGGCGCGCTGAAGCCGAGATGCGGTGATAGACCACTTCGGGGGGGGTGTGCTGGATCATGGCGACTGCCGCCTCGACATACTGCTCCAGACTCAAGACATCGAGCCTCCCCGCCTGCCAGGCTTTGCCGAGGGTGCTGCCCTCCACCACATGCAGCGGGTGAAGCTTGATCCCCTCCACGCCGGTATCCACGATACGGTGCAGGGTATCCAGGCTGTCCATCGGCACCTCGCCGGGCAAACCCACGATGAGGTGGGCACACACCTTGATGCCCCGCTGATGGGCCCGGGTCACCGCATCTACATAGGCGGCATAGCCGTGGCCCCGGTTGATGCGCTGCAGCGTCTTGTCGTTGGCGCTCTGCAGCCCCAGCTCCAGCCACACCTCGTAACCCCGGGCCTGATAACCGGCCAGCAGGTCCAGCACCGCATCCGGCACGCAATCTGGGCGCGTCCCCACACACAAGCCCACCATGTCGCTCACCGACAACGCCTCTTCATACATGCGCTGCAGGTACTCCACTTCGGCATAGGTGCTGGTATAGGCCTGAAAATAGGCGAGATAGCGCTTGGCGCGGGTCACTTCGTCCCGACGAGCCAGCAGTTGCTGCACCACGGAGAGCTGCTGGGCCGATTCGTCGGCAAAGGAGGAGACATTGCAGAAGGTACAGCCACCACGCCCCAGAGTGCCATCACGATTGGGGCAGGTGAAGGCGCCGTGAATGGAGAGCTTGTGGATCTTCTGGCCATGGCGCTGCTTGAGATCCTGGCCGAATGTATTGACGAGTTCGTGTAACTGCATGACACCTCCAGTAAAGGAGCGTCATTGTACGAGCTTGCCCGTACGGGGTGCTGCGCTGGATCAAGGGAGACGAGAGTCAGAAAACATATAAATATTCACCAATAACAGGATAAATATCAGTTAACCGGACATTCTCGACGCTTTCGAGACCCATCTCCCTTCTGACCAGCCTTCAGCATGGCTGCATAATTGTTAGCTAACATTCTGTTGAATAATGAAAATTTTTCTTTAGACGGGGATTTGGCAAATGCAAGTCATTCACATCAGTAATGTGATCTCAACCAGCCACTCCGGCAGTGAATTGGTAAATTTACTACAAACATCCACACCCACCGAGTCAACCAACAAAACCCGACATATCAGGATTTAATCTCGAAAAAACAAAAAATTACAGAGCAATAGCAAATTATAACCCCATTTATCCTCGCGCATCGAGATTTTGTTATGACATTGTAATAATGAAAACAGCCGGGATGTCCAATTGACCTTGCCGAAAAATCCCATTAGTTTGGAGATTCGCCACCTCAGGCGGACGGAACCACAAGAGCCAATCGCAATTTATGCAGTCTGTTGACGACAGCGCGATGCAAGGCCGAGCAAGGGAGAAATGCAATGTCACTATATGATCCAAAGCTGGAGAGGGATAACTGTGGCTTCGGCCTGTTGGCCCACATGGAAGGTGAAGCCAGCCACAAGCTTGTCCGTCTCGCGATGTCAGCATTGGCTCGCATGCAGCACCGCGGCGGTATCTCCGCCGATGGCAAGACCGGCGACGGCTGCGGTCTGTTGCTGCAAAAACCCGACAGCTTCTTTAGAGCGGTCGCCGAAGAGAAGGGATGGCACCTGGGCCGCAACTACGCGGTCGGCATGCTGTTCCTCAACCCCGATCCCATCCTGGCCCAGGCCACGCGCGACATCATCGACGAGGAGCTGGAAAAGGAGACCCTGAGTCTGGTCGGCTGGCGCAAGGTGCCCATCGATACCAATGTACTCGGCACCATCGCCAAGGCTTCTCTGCCCAGCATCGAACAGGTCTTTGTCAACGCGCCCCCGGGCTGGGTCGACAAGGATCTCGAGCGCCGTCTCTACATAGTGCGCCGCCGTATCGAGAAGCGCATCAGCGACGACTACTTCTATGTGGTCAGCCTCTCCAACCTGGTCACCGTCTATAAAGGACTGTGCATGCCGGTGGACCTGCCGCGCTTCTATCTGGATCTTGCCGACATCCGCATGCAGGCGGCCATTTGCGTGTTCCACCAGCGCTTCTCCACCAACACCAGCCCACGCTGGCCGCTGGCGCAACCGTTCCGCTATCTGGCCCACAACGGCGAGATCAACACCATCGCCGGCAACCGCCAATGGGCCAAGGCGCGCAGCTACAAGTTCGCCACCCCGCTCATCCCGGATCTGCAAGAGGCCGCCCCCTTCGTCAACACCACGGGGTCAGACTCCTCCAGCCTCGACAACATGCTGGATCTCTTCCTGGCCGGCGGCATGGACCTGTTCCGCGCCATGCGCCTGTTGATCCCGCCAGCGTGGCAGAAGCACCCGAACATGGATGACGACCTGCGCGCCTTCTACGACTTCAACTCCATGCACATGGAGCCCTGGGACGGTCCGGCCGGCATCGTCATGACCGACGGCCGCTACGCCACCTGCGCACTCGACAGAAACGGCCTGCGCCCGGCCCGCTACGTCATCACCAAGGACAAGTTCATCACGCTGGCCTCCGAAGTGGGCACCTGGGACTACACTCCGGACGAAGTGCTGGAGAAGGGCCGGGTCGGCCCGGGCGAGCTGTTCGTGGTGGATACCAGCAACGGCAAGATCTGGACCAGCTTCGAGATCGACGACGACCTCAAGAGCCGTCACACCTACAAGCAGTGGATGGACAAGCACTGCAAGCGACTGGTGCCGTTCGAGCAGATGGATGACGCCAGCACCGGCGCCCGCGAGTTCTCCGACGATCAGCTGAAAACCTATCAGAAGCTGTTCGGCTACTCCTATGAGGAGCTGGATCAGATCATCCGGGTACTGGGTGAAAACGGCCAGGAAGCGGTGGGCTCCATGGGGGATGACACACCCATGGCGGTGCTCTCCTCCAGCCAGCGCACCCTGTACGACTACTTCCGCCAGATGTTCGCCCAGGTCACCAACCCGCCCATCGATCCGCTGCGGGAGAACCACGTCATGTCGCTGGCCACCTGTATCGGCCGCGAGCAGAACGTGTTCAACGAGACCTTCGGCCACGCCCACCGGGTGCTGTTCCAGTCGCCGATCCTGCTCTACTCCGACTTCCACCAGTTGCTGGCCCTGGAAGGGGAGCACTATCGCCATCAGGTGATCAGCCTCAACTTCAGACCCGAAGAGGGGCTGGAAGCGGCCATCCTGCGCATCTGTGAAGAGGCCAAGGCTGCCGCAAAGGCCGGTACCGTGCTGCTGGTGCTCTCGGATCGGGACATCCACCCCGATACCCTGCCCATCCCGGCCGCCATGGCGGTGGGAGCGGTGCAGCGCACCCTGGTGGACAACAACCTGCGCTGCGACGCCAACATTTTGGTGGAGACCGCCAGCGTGCGCGACCCGCACCACTTCTCGGTGCTGCTGGGCTTTGGCGCCACCGCCATCTACCCCTACCTCGCCTACGAGACCCTCGCCAAGCAGGTAGAAGAGGGCGTGCTCAAGATGAGCCTGCGCCAGGCCATGCTCAACTACCGCAACGGCATCAACAAGGGGCTCTACAAGGTGATGTCCAAGATGGGCATCAGCACTGTGGCCAGCTACCGTTGCTCCCAGCTGTTTGAAGCGGTGGGCCTCTCCAAAGCCGTGGTCGAGATGTGTTTTCGCGGCGTATCGAGCCGCATTCAGGGCGCCGACTTTGCCGACATCCAGCAGGATCAGTTCAATCTGGCGCGTCAGGCCTGGCTGGCTCGCAAGGCCCTCACCCAGGGCGGCCTGCTCAAATTCGTCCACGGCGGCGAGTACCACACCTACAACCCGGACGTGGTGCAGACCCTGCAGACCGCGGTACGCTCCGGCAACTATGCCGATTACAAGGAGTACGCCCGTCTGGTGAACGAGCGGCCCGTCGCCACCCTGCGCGATCTGCTCACCCTCAAGAAGGTCGACAACCCGGTGGCACTGGAACAGGTGGAGCCGGCGGCCAAGCTGTTCCCCCGCTTCGACTCCGCCGCCATGTCCATCGGCGCCCTGGGCCCGGAAGCCCACGAGGCGCTGGCGGTGGCCATGAACCGCCTCGGCGGTCAGAGCAACTCGGGTGAAGGCGGCGAGGATCCCAAGCGCTTCGGTACCGAGAAGAATTCGCGCATCAAGCAGGTGGCCTCGGGGCGCTTTGGCGTCACCCCCCACTACCTGATGAACGCCGACGTGGTGCAGATCAAGGTGGCCCAAGGCGCCAAGCCCGGCGAAGGGGGCCAACTGCCTGGTGACAAGGTGACGGCCCAGATCGCCAAGCTGCGTTATTCCGTGCCCGGCGTGACCCTGATCTCGCCGCCGCCCCACCATGACATCTACTCCATCGAGGATCTGGCCCAGCTCATCTTCGACATCAAGCAGATCAACCCGAACTGCCTGGTGTCGGTCAAGCTGGTTTCCGAGCCCGGCGTTGGCACCATCGCCTGCGGCGTGGCCAAGGCCTACGCGGACTTCATCACCGTCTCCGGCTACGACGGCGGCACCGGCGCGAGCCCGCTCACTTCGGTCAAATACGCTGGCTCCCCCTGGGAGCTGGGGCTGGCCGAGACTCAGCAGGCCCTGGTCGCCAACGGCCTGCGCCACAAGGTGCGCCTGCAGGTGGACGGTGGCCTCAAGACGGGTCTGGACATCATCAAGGCGGCCATCCTCGGCGCCGAGAGCTTCGGCTTCGGCACCGGCCCCATGGTGGCGCTCGGCTGCAAATACCTGCGTATCTGTCACCTGAACAACTGCGCCACCGGCGTCGCCACCCAGGATGAGAAGCTGCGCCGCGAGCACTTCACCGGTCTGCCGGAGATGGTGATGAACTACTTCAAGTTCATCGCCGAGGAGACCCGCGAGCTGATGGCCCAGCTTGGCGTCACCCAGCTGACCGACCTCATCGGTCGCACCGACCTGCTGGAGGCCCTGCCCGGCCTCACCGCCCGTCAGGCCAAGCTGGATCTCTCCGGTATTCTGGCCCGTCCGGTAGCACCGGAAGGCTCCAGCCTGTTCAGCCAGCAGCACAACCCCACCTTCGACAAGGGGCCGCTCAACCTCAAGATGGTGGAAGACCTGCTGGACGCGGTGGAAAATATGAGCGGTGGCGAGTTCCGCTACGACATCCGCAACACCGACCGCTCCGTGGGGGCGCGTCTGTCCGGCGAAATCGTCAAGCGCCACGGCAACCAGGGGATGGCGGCCGATCCGGTCAAGGTGCACTTCAACGGTACCGCCGGCCAGAGCTTCGGCGTCTGGAACGCGGGTGGCCTCGAGATGATCCTCACCGGGGATGCCAACGACTACGTGGGCAAGGGGATGACCGGCGGCAAGCTGGTGATCAAGCCCCACGTCGGCGTGGCGTTCAAGTCCCACGAGGCGGCCATCATCGGCAACACCTGCCTCTACGGCGCCACCGGCGGCAAGCTCTATGCCGCAGGCACCGCCGGCGAGCGCTTCGCGGTGCGCAACTCAGGGGCCCTCGCGGTGGTCGAGGGGATCGGTGACAACGGCTGTGAATACATGACAGGCGGTATCGTCACCGTGCTCGGCGAGACCGGCGTCAACTTCGCGGCGGGCATGACCGGGGGCTTTGCCTACGTGCTCGACGAGTGCGGCAGCTTCGCCAAGCGCACCAACCCCGAGCTGGTTGAACTGCTGGATGTGGCGGATCTGGCCATCCACCAGGAGCACCTGCGCGGCATCATCACGGCGCACCTCAACGAAACCGGCAGCTCGCGCGCCGAGGAGATCCTGGCCAATTTCGACTCCTATGTGCCCAAGTTCAGGCTGATCAAACCCAAGTCCAGCGACGTCAAGTCCCTGTTGGGCCACACCAGCCGTTCCAGTGCAGAACTCAGAATCCAGGCGCAATAAGGAGGGAACCCTATGAGCCAGAACGTATTCCAGTTTATCGACGTCCAGCGGGTCGACCCGCCGAAGAAGCCGCTCAAGATCCGCAAGATCCAGTTCGTGGAGATCTACGAGTCCTTCAACCAGGCCCAGGTCGGCATGCAGGCGGATCGCTGCCTCGACTGCGGCAACCCCTATTGCGAGTGGAAGTGCCCGGTGCACAACTACATCCCCAACTGGCTGAAGCTGGCCAACGAGGGGCGCATCCTGGAGGCGGTGGAGCTCTCCCACCAGACCAACAGCCTGCCGGAGGTGTGTGGCCGGGTCTGCCCGCAAGACAGACTGTGTGAGGGTGCCTGCACCCTCAACGATCGCTTCGGCGCCGTAACCATAGGCAACATCGAAAAATACATCACCGACAAGGCGTTCGAGATGGGCTGGCGCCCTGATCTCTCCAAGGTGGTCAAGACCGGCAAGCGGGTCGCCGTCATCGGCGCCGGTCCCGCAGGCCTTGCCTGTGCCGACGTGCTGGCGCGCAATGGCGTGACGCCTGTGGTGTTCGACAAGTACCCGGAGATAGGTGGCCTGCTCACCTTCGGCATCCCCTCCTTCAAGCTGGAAAAAGAAGTGATGCAGCGCCGGCGCGAGATCTTCGAGGGGATGGGCGTGGAGTTTCGCCTCGAGACCGAAGTGGGCAGTGACGTCACCTTCGCAGATCTCTTGGGCGAGTTCGATGCGGTCTTCCTCGGGGTCGGTACCTACAAATATATGAAGGGCGGCTTTGCCAACGAAGAGGCGCCGGGGGTCTACGACGCTCTGCCCTACCTCATCTCCAACGCCAACCGCTTGCTGGGCTTCGAGAAGGCGCAAGCCGACTACATCGACTTCGCCGGCAAGCAGGTGGTGGTGCTGGGCGGTGGTGACACCGCCATGGACTGCGTGCGCACCGCCATCCGCCAGGGTGCCGATCGGGTGATCTGTGCCTACCGCCGCGATGCCGAGAACATGCCGGGTTCCAAGCGGGAGGTGAAGAACGCCCAGGAGGAAGGGGTGGAATTTATGTTCAACCTCCAGCCCATCGGCGTGGAGCTGGACGCCCATGGCCGTACCTGCGGCATCAAGGTGGTGAGCACAGAGCTTGGCGCCCCCGATGCCAACGGCCGCCGCAATCCGGTAGTCATTGAAGGCTCCGAGCAGGTGCTGGCTGCCGATGCGGTGGTGATGGCGTTCGGCTTCCAGCCCAACCCCCAGCCCTGGATGGCGGAGTACGGCATCGAGCTCGACGGCCGGGATCGCATCAAGGCGCCGGAGCAGGCCGAGTATGCCTTCCAGACCAGCAACCCCAAGGTGTTCGCCGGTGGCGACGCGGTGCGCGGCTCGGATCTGGTGGTCACCGCCATCTACGAGGGTCGCAAGGCCGCCGAAGGGATCATGGACTATCTGGCCGTATAACCCGCCATCCCTGACCTGTACCAACTAACAAACAGCCCCGCTTATGCGGGGTTGTTGTTTTATGTTTGCCGCTAACCGCGATGCAATAGCGGGTACACCCTAGCCAGGTCATGTCGGGGAGGCGCTTGGAGATCATGAAAAAGGGGACATGAGGCAGGCGGCGGGATGGTCACGGCACATCATGAACGACTCCGCTGGCGGTAGCGCGCCAGCGGAGGGGATCAGGCGGGTTGCGGCTCCCGCGGAATGGTGGTGACCCAGTGGCGACGCCAGTGCGGCGCCTCGTAGAGATCGGGCCAGAACTCGGTCTGGTGCCAGATGGCATTGCCGCGCACCGTGTGAAAGGTGATGGCACGGGCCTCCACCTCGCCATCGGTGATCAGCACCTCGGTCACCACTTCCCGCCCCTGCTCCAGCAGGCGGACGACGTCGAAATTCCAGGGGCCGGCCGCCGGATAGCGCCGGTTGATCTCGACGAAGTTGCTACGCCCCTCGATCCGCTCCCCCGACTGGGGCCAGTCGCAGATGAAATCTTCACACAGCCAGCGGGCTGCCTTGGCAAAATCATTGCTCTGCATGGCGTGCCAGTAGGCCTCCACCACCGCTCTTGGTTCCATGGTCTTGTTTTCCATGCCAGCCCTCCTACAGACGCACCACCAGCCACTCCCCCTTGCCCACCGGCACCAGCGCGGTCGCGAAGGCCGGATCCTGCTCCACCTCTGCCATCCACTCGGCCAGATCCTCGCGATGGGAGACGGCATTGTCCACCACCAGCAGGCCACGGGGGGCCAGCAGGCGCTGGATCTCGGGCCACCAGGCCTGGTAATGGCGGCGATCGGAGTCGAGGAAGATGAGCTGATAAGCGGCCCTCGGCAGGGTGGGCAGCAGCGTGCCTGCGTCCCCTGCCAGCTGCTCAATCCAGGGGTCGAGCCCGGCGCACTCAAAATTGGCGGCCGCCATGGCCCGTTTGCCCTCATCCAGCTCTATGGTGGTGACCCGCCCCCCCAGCCGTTTCGCCGCTTCAGCCAGCCAGAGGGTGGAGTAGCCGTTGGAGGTGCCTATCTCCAGCACCGCCTGTGCCCCTCTCGTCTGGACCAGCACAGCCAGCAGTTCGCCGGTGTCGCGGGTAATGTTGAGCATCTTGCTGCCACGGGAGTGTTGTGCGCCGTCGTGCCGCTCGCCAAACAGCTCCAGCTCCCGTTTCAGTTGTTCCAGTGCCATGTCTCCTCCTTGACGGTGTAAACGAGTCGGCCCGGTGCATGGCATGGCTGGGCCGACCCCGATGTTCATCATGTGGCTGCCTGTTCGTCATCCGGGGGCGTATCCCCCAGCAGGTAGCGAGGGCCGCTGCCGAGGGCGGCGGCCTGATCATCCGGATTGTAAAGTGCGCAGTGCTCGAGGGAGAGGCAGCCACAGCCGACACAGGCGCCGAGCTTCTGCTTGAGCTGCTGCAGGGCCGCGATGCGCCGATCGAGCAGCCCCTGCCACTGACCGGCAATCCCGATCCAGTCGCTGCGATCCGGGGTGCGCCCCTCGGGCAGGCCGGCCAGGGCCTCGCCTATCTCGCCAAGGCTCAGCCCCATGCCCTGCGCCACCCGGATGAAGGCGATGCGACGCAGCACATCCTGCGGATAGAGCCGCTGACCCCCCTCGCTGCGCACGCTGCGGATCAGCCCCTTCTGCTCGTAAAAGCGCAGGGCGCTGGCCTTGACGCCGGAGCGTTTGGCTATCTGGCCGATGGCCAGCCATTTGCGTTCCATCGCCACGCTTGACCTCAAGTTAGCTTTAACTTGCACAATCCTGTCTCCCCTCATGAAAGGAGTCAAATGATTATGCATTATCTTCATCAACTGCTCGATGCCAACCAGGCATTTGCCCTCAATGGTCGCGGCACCACCAACCACTGCCCGATGGCGCTGCACGCCCTGCATGAGATGAGCGCCAGCCCAGCGCGGCTGCAGCGTTTCTTTGCCCACTGGCAGGCCAATCATGCCCTGCCGGGGGGTGAGCAACAGCAGGGGGATGAAAAGGAGATGCAGTTTGTCCGGCTGCGTCAGCAGTTGGCAGCACGGCTGGCCGCTGAGGGTTGGCTACCCGCCTTTGGCGACCTGCTGGAGCAGGGGCTCTCCCCGGCAGGCGGCGCCTTTCATCCGCTGATCCGCCTGGCCTGCGCGCTGGAAAATGGTCACCTGGGAGAGCAGGCTGCCGCCCTGGCTGCCTGGCAATGCGACCCCTTGCGGGTGCCGGCCGGGCAGGGAGCACCGGTGCAGGATATCGACGGCCTGCTGAGCGTACTGGCGCAGCAGTGGGAAGGGTCGCGCTGGCAGGGCGACTGGATCACCGAGCGACTACGGCAGGTGACGGATGCGCCGACCTGGGCGGCGAGATTGCCGGGCGGGCTCCCGTCATCCTCGGATCTGCTGGTGCAGCTGGCCGACGCAGCCCTCGCCCTCTACTGGCAGACCGGCAACTTTACCGTGCTGCACATGGTGACCGGCAGTCGCGCCGCCGCCATCGTCGCCCGCCATTTGCCCGCGCCATGGCAAGGGCGCTGGCAGACCCTGATGTGGCAGGCGGTGGCGGCCGCCTATGTCACGGTCGGCGCACCGTCACTGCAAAGGCCGGTCTGGCCCGATACCGGCAAGCTTGCGTGGCAACACGTGCTGGCCAGCGCGGTGGAGAGCCTCGACGATCACGTGATCAAGCTGGTGCACTGCTGCTGGCGGGAGGGGCTCGCCAGGCCTTTGCTGGCGGAGCGTTATCTGGCGGTGGCTGCCCGTGCAACGGGTCTGCTGGCGCCCCTTATCAGGCCGGATGCCATCTAAGGGCTGGGCTCCACAGGATGGGGCCGCCCCTAGGAGGCGGGCAGCCGGGTGAAGTGAATGACGGGGCAGCGGGGAGCCACGCCCCGGGTCAGGGTCAGCGGCTGGGCACGGTAACTCAGCCGGTAGCTGCCGGGCCGGGAGAGATCGTAGACCAGGGTCAGGTCCGCGTCGGCCTGACTCTGCTGACCAGCCCCCAGCAGGAAGAAATCCTCGGCGCCCGGGTTGCCCCGTTTGGCCAGCGGGCCCTTGTAGGGCAGCGGCTGTTCATCGAGGGTGAGATCGATGGCATCGGCAAACCAGCCTTCGAACGGCGTGAACCAGCTCAGTACCTCGAGCGGCCCCTCCCCCCGGTTGGTCAGGGTCATCACCAGCGGCAGCGGCTCGTTGACCCGGCTTTGTGCCTTGACCGACAGCTCGCACTGCAGGGGGGCCAGCGCCAGGGTGGTGAGCAAGAGTGTCATCATGGTCGCTCCTTCCTGTGACAAACGACATGGACAAAAAGGGGCCTTGCGGCCCCCGGTCGGCAAATCAGTTTTCGCTCGGCGTGTTTTCGGCGAAGTACTCGTGGTTGTCGGCGTTGTTGAGCGCCTTGACCGGATCCGTCTTCGCCAGGTTGCGGGCATTGGCCTGACCGTAACCCAGATCGTCGGTGCCCGCCACCACATTGAAGTGGCTCAGCTCGTGAACAATGGTGCCGGCACGGGAATCGGTCCCGCTGACCGGTGCGGTCCAGAAGCTCTTGCACAGGTAGACCTTGTAAGGCTGATCCGGATAGACATAGGCAAAGTAGCTCTGCTTGCAACCGCAGTCGAAGGTGAGCGGCTTGTTATCGATGGCATCCTTGATCTTGCTGAAGTGGGTCTCGGCCTGATCCCAGCGCGACGCATCATAGGCGCCAAACCAGCTGCGGTAACGCTGGCCATCCGGCTTGTCCACCGCCAGGTAGCTGCTGGAGTTGTTGGTGATGCCGCTGGCGGCATCGAGCGCCGCCAGGATGTCGCTCTTCTGGGTGTTGGTGCAGCGGCCGCTGAAACTGACCGAGGCGGTCACCGCCTGCGGCTCGACCAGGGGAGCCGCCTTGGCCAGCACCCGTTCGTCGCTCACCCCTTCTACCCACAGGGTCACGGCATTGGACTCGCTCGCCTGGGCCTGCTTGGCCTTGGCGGCTTTCGCCTCTTGTGGCAGCGTCGGCAGCAGGTAGCGGATGCTGTACTGGCCCTGGGCGCTCATGTCGTAGAGACCGGAGACTTCAGCCTGCACCGTCAGGCTCTGGCCGGCCTTGAGCAGCTGGAAGTCCTTGTCGGTCGGGGCAGCCCGCTTGATCAGGGCCCCCTCATAGCTGACCTGCTGGCCGTCCCGCTCCACCAGGAATAGGGGGGCATCCTCGCTGCCCGGCAGTTGCCACTTGAGCAGGCGAACCGGCTTGTCTCCTGTGTTGGTCAGGGTCAGGTTGACGCGCACGTCGTCGCTGCTGCCATCCACCAGGGTGAGCTTGGCATCGAGCCCGGCGGCGCAGAGCGGAGAGGCCAGCACGCCGGCCAGCAACAGGGCAATGGGTGTCGCTTTCATCATGTTTCCTCATTCATTGAGTGTCGCCTTGTCAGGCGGTTTGCTTCCTTCAAGGCCCTCTTTGGGGCTCAACCACCCTAGAGCAGTTTTTTTCTGCGACCATCCCACCATATGGGTGACGCCCCCCAGGATAGGGGGAGCGTCGGGCATCCCTCGCTGCTGCGACAACAATCGCGGCCCCTCCCCCTTGCCTCTTGTCTGCGGCGGATTGCGCCCATAAAAAACCCCGGCACCAGGCCGGGGTCTTAGACAAATGGCACTCACTCTTTGCTGGGGCCCACCAGCAGGGCCAGCGCCGGCAGCGCATTGCCCGGCACCAGCCGGTAGGCCTTGTGGTGCTTGATCAGGGTGGTCTTCTTGTTGCCCTGGCTAAGCAGCAGGCCGTGGGTGAAGGCGCCTTGCGCCAGTCGGGCCTCGTCGCCGCGCACATAGAGGGTGAGCGGCTTGACCAGCTCACCCGCCTCGATGTGGCCCTGATATTCGCTGGCACTGATGATGAGGCTAGGCTGACCGCCCGACTGCAGGCGCAGCTTGGCGCTCACCTCGCTGTCGGTGATCACTAACCAACCCTCGGCCGCGAGCTCGGCCAGCAGGGCCGCCAGCTTGCTCCCCAGCTGCAGCGGTTCGCATGTGGCCCGCTCATACTGGCGAATGATCCGCTCAAGCAGCCCCTTGAGATCGGCGCCGGCCCCCAGGGTGCGGCCCAGCTGCACCCACTCTTTCAAATCCTCCATCACCAGCCGGGAGAAACGTTTCTCCTTGAGGGATTCCGCCATCCAGCTGCAGAGAAAGTGGCTCTCTTGCGCCGGGGTGCGCTTGCCAGCCTTCTGCTCGGCGGTACGGGCCAGTTCGGCCAGGCTCTGGCTGGCCATCTCGAGCAGGGCCTGATTGTAGGTGGGAGAGGTCATAAGCAATCCTTCAGTTGACCGCGACGAGTCAACACCGATGACAGAGAAGGCAAAGGCGCCAGTGGCGCCTTTGCGGTTCAATAGAGCGTGCGCCCTTATTTAGGCTGACGCGGCTTCTTGGCGGCCGCCAAGCGCTTGAGGCGCTGACCCTGCAGCTTGGACTCCGCCATGGCCTGGGCGGCGGCGTTGTCTTCACGCTGGGGGCGCTTGCCGAAGCGGCGGCGCTCCTGCAGCTGCTTGATCAGCTCGTCGCGGCTGCTCACCTCGTAGCCCGGCACCATGATGCGGCGGATCTTCTGGCCGATCAGCGCCTCGATCTCCAGCAGGGTGCGCTCTTCTTCACGGCTGACGAAGGAGATGGCCATGCCGCTCTTGCCGGCGCGACCGGTACGGCCGATGCGGTGCACATAGTCTTCGGCGAGGAACGGCAGATCATAGTTGACCACGTATTCGAGGTTCGGGATGTCCAGCCCGCGCGCGGCCACTTCGGTGGCCACCAGCACCCGCAGCTTGCCTTCGCTGAACTCGCGCAGCGCGCGGCGGCGGCTGCCCTGGGCCTTGTCGCCGTGCACCACGGCGGACTTGATGCCATCGAGGTTCAGCTCTTCCACCAGCTCGTCGCAGCTCTCGCGGGTGCTGGCGAACACCAGCACCTGCTGCCAGTTCTGCTTGCCGATGAGCTCGGAGAGCAGCTCGCGCTTGCGCTTCTGCTCCACCGGGTAGACGGTGTGGCTGACGGTGTCGGCAGTGGAGTTCTGCTTGTTGACGGCCACCACCTGCGGCTTGTCCAGCATCAGGTTGGCCAGCTTCTTCACCGCCTCGGAGAAGGTGGCGGAGAACAGCAGGTTCTGGCGGGTCTTGTTGACCGCCTGCAGGATCTTCTGCACATCGGCGCTAAAGCCCATGTCGAGGATGCGGTCCGCTTCGTCCAGCACCAGGGTCTCGACCCCGGAGAGGCTCAGGTTGCAGGCGGTGAGGTGTTCGAGCAGACGGCCCGGGGTCGCCACGATAATGTGAGCGCCCGCTTTCAACCGCTTGGCCTGCACGTCTTGCTTGCCGCCACCCACGATGGTGAGGGTGGTGATATCCAGATACTTGGCGAAGTCATTGATATTGCTCGCCACCTGGGCCGCCAGCTCGCGGGTCGGGGTCAGGATCAGCACCCGGGCGTTGGAAGGCTGTACCGGCGCCGGATTGTCCACCAGTCGCTGCAGGATCGGCAGGGCAAAGGCGGCGGTCTTGCCGGTACCGGTCTGGGCGCTGGCCAGCAGGTCGCGGCCACGGCGCACGGCCGGGATGGCCTGGCTCTGCACAGGGGTCATCTCCTGATAACCGCACTCTGAGATGGCGCGCAAAATCTCGGGGGCAAAATCGAACGATTCAAATCTCATAATGGGTTCCTGTGTTCCAGCGGGACTGTGGCTGGCCTGGTTGGCTCGGCATGAGCAAGAAGTCGGCTATGACCACCGACGGCTGTGCCTGACATCAAGTCAGAGAGTGGCCGGAAAATGGCGGGCGCGAAGTGTAACAGATAGGCGGCGCAAATTCTGCCTCAAAAACGTCCCTTTTCACGGCGTCCCGGATCGCCCCCCATGGGCCGGTCCGGGCTGGCTCCAGCTTAGCCTTCCCGCCCGTTTCTGACCTGGAAATCGCGCTGAAACAGGCACATGCGGATGGCGGTACGGTAGTGACCATCGATGAAGAACTCCTCTTTGAGCTCCCCTTCCGGCTCGAATCCCAGCGCCTGATAGATGTGGATGGCCCGGACATTGTCCCGATCGACGATGAGATAGAGCTTGTGCAGGTTGAGCACGTTGAAGGCGTACGTCATCGCCTTTAGGGTTGCGCTCCTGGCATACCCCTTCCCCTGATGGGCGGGGGCGATGATGATCTGGAATTCGGCGCGGCGATGGATGCTGCGAATGTCCACCAGCTCCACCAGCCCCACCTGGCTGCCTGCCACCTCGAGGATGAAGCGGCGCTCATGCTGGTCGTGGATGTGCTTGTCATAGAGCTGGGCCAGCTCCATGTAAGCCTCGTAAGGCTCCTCGAACCAGTAGCGCATGATGCTGGCGTTGTTGTTGAGCTGATGAACGAACTTGAGATCCTCGCGCTCGAGGGGACGAAGGGTCAGGGTGTCGGGAGATGACATAAGGTACCTGCTTGCAGATTGGAAGGGCGCCGGCCAGCCAGGGGCGGCGGCGCCATGACATGAAGAGGGGGAGAAACGGGGGCAAGGCCCCTGCCCCCTTAGCGGATGCGGTTGGTCGGTCGCTTGAGCAGACGGATGGCGATGGCCGCCATGGCGATAACGAAGAGGCCGAGCGAGGTCACCAGCAGACACTTGGTCAGCAGCTCGTGGTGCTGGGCGAACACCGGGGTCGCCATCACGGCCTTGCCCACCAGGCTCAATACCAGGGCCCAGAGGAAGGCGCTGGCGAAGCTGGCGATCATCACCCGTGGCAGATGCAGACGCGAGACCCCCATCAGCATGGGCGTCAGCACCCGCACGAACGGCACGAAGCGGGAGGAGAACATGGCCCAGAAGCCGTAGTTGTGCAGCAGGCGCGAGGCCCGTGGCAGGCTGCCATCCGGGATCATTCGCTCCACGTGGCCCATGAAGGAGGTGCCGTGCAGCGCCTGGCCCTGCACGTAGGCGATGAGGCTGCCAAGCCCTGCTGCAAGCGGCATGTAGAGCAGCGTCACCTCGGGGCCGAGCACCCCCATGCCCACCAGGCCGCCGGCCAGCAGCACCAGGCTGTCGCCGGGCAGGGGCAGGAACACGAAACTCGATTCGAGAAACAGGATCACCACCAGGCAGGTGACGAGCAGGCCCACGGCCTGCATCTGGATCAATTGGTCAAAGTCCTGTTGCCATATGGCAAGCAGCATCTCCTGCATCTGGTGACTCCCATCAACTTCATGAGGTGGCCCGACGGCCTCCGGTGCGGCAGACCCTCCCCTGTCGCCAACCCCTCTCTTCCCTGAGGGTGGCCCGTTATACACCCGGCCAAGTGAACAAGAAATTAATACAGGTCACGGATAGACGAGATAATCGGCTGCGGGCCCTAAAAAAATGAGGCCCGCATCTGTCGTGCGGGCCCCGGCCATCCAGGTACTCAGCTGTATTTGAGCCGCTGCAGCTTGGTGAGGGTGAGCAGGGTCTGGGCCGAGAGATCGCACACCGACAGCACGAAGGCGAGCTCGTCCGGGTGCCAGACCTCCTCCAGCCTGGCCCGCTCGGCGATGATGAAACCGAGCAGCTCATCCCCGTGCTTGAGGGGCGCCATCAGGATGGTGCCGGAGAGCCCCTCCAGCCCGAGCTGGGCCAGCATGGCGCCAAAGCGGGTCAGATCGTAGGGCTCGCGCAGGATGAGGCAGGGCTCGTGCTCGGGCTTGGAGGATTCGTAGCGCCCCTGGATCAGCGCATAGGGCAGGTGAAACCCCTGCTGATGGTGGAGCTTGGGCAGGAAGAAGAGATCCTGGCAGTACATGGATTGCCTGTCTTCGGCGCTGAACCAGACGCTGGCCCGCACCGCCCCGGTGCCGGCGCAGATCGCCTCGTTGATGTGACGGGCGGCCTGGCCCGGATCCTCGCCGGTCAGCAGATCGCTCTTGGCCAAGTGAATGAGGGCGCCGTGCTGCAGCTTCTGGCGGGCTTCGCTGTCGGCCTGCTGCTGGCGCAGGCTGTCGAGATGATCGAGCATCCGATTGCAGTCGACGGCCACCTGGGAGATCTCGTCACTGCCCTCCACCAGCAGGCGGCGCACCGCGCCGTCCTCGCCGATGAGCCGCAGGTTGGCACTCAACCGCTGCAGGCGGGCGGCGATATAGCCGTTGAGGATCAGCAGCACCAGGCCACCAAACAGCAGCACCCCCAGGCTCAGCAGCCAGAAGATGCGCCGCTCGACAGCCTTGCCCTCCAGCATCAGATCCCGCGGCAGGGTGAAGCGAAAGATCAGGGGGTCTTCCTCTCGCAGGGTATCGATCTGGGCCAGGGTGAGCAGCCGCTCCTCCTGCGGCAGGATCAGGCTGTCATTGGCCCTGAGCCTGGCCAGGGTGGTGACCCCCAGGCTGGTGGCCAGCTGCTGCGGGCTGAGAAACGAGAGCGACAGATTGGTGCGCTTTTGCAGCTGATGAACCAGCCGGGTGTTGAAAGCCTTGAGCAGCAGCAGGGTGCCGCGGCTCGGCCCCTCCCCCTCGCTGGTCAGGATCTGGGTGGCGGCCAGCAGGTAGTAGCGCTCCCCGTCGAACCAGATGCCGCCATTGGGCTTGAGGCTGCCGTAGCGCACCAGATAGTCGGTGAGCGGCGCGAGCTCGTCCGGCGTCTGCGCCAGCAGCTTGCCGCCGTGATAGGCAAAGGCCACCTGTGGCTGCTTGTCGGCGTCATAAAGAGCCACCAGATCCACCGCCAGGGTCTCGAAGGTGCGGGCGTTGAGGTTGGCCGCCAGATAGGCGGGATCCCGGCTCGCCATGTAGGCGTAGGTGTCATCCCACTCGGACCAGTCCTGCCCCAGGATGGTGAGCTGATCCAGTTCGGCCTGCACCACGGCCCTGACCCGCTCGCGGTTGCGCTCCACGCTCAGGCGCTCCAGCTCGCCGAACTTGTTGCCCACCACATAATGGAGGCCGACATAACCGACCCCCAGCAACAGCAGCAGCGTCAGCACTATGGTCAGCGTAATCTTGCGGCTGATCTTCATCTTTACCCACACTCCCGGACAGGTGACCCATTGAGTTTAATGGATTTTGCCTCGCCATCCGCCTTGTGTGCGAAAAACCTCGCCAGGGCGCTCAGCCCTTCGCCGCGGGGAGACAACGTCGCCTGGAAAGGTTCATTCGACTCGGCATATGAGCTGCCAAGCCAGCCAAAAATCGCTACAGTGTAACCGTGCCTCAGCGCAAGAGGCGTCACGGAGCCCGTCATGCTCACACCACTCGTTCACCCGCTGCGCAGCGCCCTGCTGCTCACCCCGCTGCTTGGCCTCGGCCAGCCGGCCATGGCCGAGGAGGAGTCGCGGGTGCAACAACGCGCCAATGCGGTGGTCTCCCTGATGACCTTTACCGTGGTGCCCGACATCACCGCCAGCAACATCAACATCGGCAGCGGCACCAATCAATCCTCGGCCCTCAACATGACCCAGATCGGCGGCGGCGCCACCATGAGCGAGAGCGTGCCGGTTTATCTGGAAGGGACCTTGGGATTCAGCCGCTACGACCCCCAGTTCGTGATCAGCAACGGCAGCGAGAGCCGCACCCTCCCCACCAAGTGGAACAGCCTGACGGCCACCGGCGGGATCGGCTGGGACATAGGGCTGCACCGGGACAGACACGGCGGCAACCTGGTGCTGCGCCCCATCGGCAACGTGACCCTTGGCACGGTGGCGAGCGATCTGCGCATCGGCAACTGGCTGCTGGGCCAGTACACCGGCAAGAACCTCGACTTTCTCGATGGCGGCCGGCTCGACGTCTATGGCCTCGGCGGCGCCATGATGCTGGACTACGAGCTCTTCTCCCCCGCTCAGGACATCGACGCCGAGCTGCGCTACTCCTATCAGCACCTGCAGAGTTTTGGCGGCACCGCCGCCAGCGTGACCGGCCAGGCCAACGCCGAAAACCTCGGCCTCTATCTGCGCCGCCGCGCCCCCATCGGCAGTCTGACGCTGCTGGGCAAACCCGTGCGCTACGTGCTGGAGGGGGCCCGTACCGAATATCTGGGCGAGCAGCGCGGCCTGCTCGGCTTCAACTCCCTCAACTCCCTCGGCCTCGGACTGGAGCTCGACAGCAGCAAGTACGATATCTTCGTCACCCGCACCCGGCTGGTGGCCCGCTATATGTTCAGCCACAACACCAGCGGCTACGGCGTCGGGCTGGCGATGAGCTTCTAATCGGATCGAAAGGCTATATCCCTTTGCACTGTTCCATCAACCCACAACAAGATTCAATTTGAACCGTCCAGAATGCTATCCTGACCGCCCCAATGCTTCTGGAACCATCCCATGCTCATTACAACACTGTTGGCATCCGCTCTCGGCTCCTCTATTGAAGGGCTCTCTTTTCAACACAAGGACTGGGAGCTGGTCTGTGACAACACACGCACATGCCGAGCTGCAGGTTATAGCGCAGAATCAGGGGGACTCTCGGTTTTGCTCACCCGAGAAGCGGGCGCCAAAGGCACACTGCATGCAGAACTTGCCATCGCAGAGGTTGATGAACAGGCACAGGGAGCCCCCGCCGATGGTTTGATCACACTGCGCATCAATGGTGAAGAGCTGGGCACCGTAAAAGAGCGGACTCCGTTCAGCCAGCCCCAAATCGCAGCACTCGTCCAAGCGATCAAAGGGACTGGCAAAGTGGTATTTGAATGGAGCAAACATCAGGAACCGCTATCCGGCGCCGGAGCCTATGCCATTTTTCTCAAAATGGATGAGTTCCAAGGCCGTCTCAATACCAGTACAGCCCTGACCAAACAGGGCCCATTACCCACCACATCCATTCCTCCTGCCTTGGCGGCTCCCGTCATCCACGCTGGCGCCGTAACCTCAGACAACCTCTCCCGCCCGCTCACCAAGCCGGAACAACAGAGCATTGGCAAGTGGCTGAAACGGCATACCGATAAAGACACCTGTCCCATGGTCGATGAAAATTCAGAGGGTGGCATGCTCTATCCCCTGAACCAAAAGCGAGCCTTGGTTCAGCTACCCTGCTGGCTCGCAGCTTACAACGACGGTTCGGCCTTCATTGTGCTTGATACAAACCTTGATACCGCCAGTGCGACTCTCATCAGCACTGATGCAAACGGCTATGGAATGGGTGAACTGAGTGCCTCACACAAAGGCAGAGGGATAGGAGATTGTTTTTCTTTCGAAAGCTGGGTGTGGGATGGCAAAAACTTCGTGCAGAGTGAGCAAAGCACTACCGGAAGCTGCCGCATGATTGCACTGGGGGGAACATGGCATCTGCCGACCTTGACCAGCAAGGTAGTCAAAGCACAGTAAACAAAGGCGGCCAATTGGCCGCCTTTTTTGTTGAAAGGTATCAGCGGATCGTCGCCATCTTCTGCACGCAGCGCTGCTCGCGCTCATCCACCCGCTTGGCAAACCAGGCGGTGGTGAGGTTGCGGGTGATCTTGGGGCTTTTCAGCTGGATGCCTGGCAGGATGGCGCGCGGCAGCCGTTTGCCCGCTTTCTGGTCTGCCAGCGTGAACACGCGATGATAGAGGTCGCTCTGGCCAAATTCGGCAGTATCGCCGAGCTTGAGGCTCTGGTGGATGGCCTGCTTGCTCATGCTGAGCTGGCCGGCGATGGCATGAACCGCGAGCTCGGTCTTGCCCGGCAGGTCGGAGTCATAGCGAATGAGATCCCCGTCCAGCGCCAGGGTCTTGCCACTCAGCCGGCTCACTGCGGCCTGGAAGGCGGCGTTGCGGCTTGCGTACCAGCCCGCATTGAAATCGGCGAAGCGATAGAGGGTATCAGGGTAGTCGGCCGGGTAACCGAAGATGTGCTTGGTGCCAAACCAGATGCCACCGCGGCGAGTGAACACCTCGTGGCGAATGGAATCCTTGACCGGATAGGGGTAGCCGCGGGTGTTGGCCTCGGCAAAGGCGACGCTCACCTGCATGGGGCCACCGGTACGCACCGGGTTCATGTTGCCAAAGAGCTGCTTGCCCATCGGCACCTCCCCGATCATGTCTTCAAAGATCTCGCTCATCTCCCGCTCGGTACGCAACTTGTCGATGCGCTCGGCGTAGGTTTTGCCAGTGGGGGATTTGATGGAGAGCGCGGTGCGCACCATGAATTCGGGAATGAGCAGCTTGCCGGCGCGGGCATTGATCTCCTTCCAGGCTATCTTGCCAAGGCCCGGTACCACGGGATCAGCCTGGTAGGTGGCCTCCTGCTCGGCCACCGCCAGCACGGTACAGACGTTGTGATCGCTCACCGTCAGCCCCTGGCTGGTGAGCGCCGTCACCACGTCGTTGGCCCAGCCCGGCTTGTCCACCACATTGCGCGGCAAGAAGGTGACGATGCGGCTCTTCATGTCCGCCGGCTTTTGCGGCTGCATCGCCTTGGGAATGGGACGCCCCGCCGGGGTCCCCGAGGTCGACGGCGTGGCCGGTGCAGGCGGCTCGCTGGCACAACCAGCGAGCAGCAAGGCAAGAGAGAGGGTGGCCAGCGGCAGGCGTGGCAATAGGGTCATCGGGGGCTCCCTGTCGGGCGCCGGCAGGCGGCGCGAGAAACAAACCGCGCCATTGTAGAGGAGCACCGCCGCCCCGTGCACCCCTTATTCTCCTTGCTGCGACTTGTGGTGGGCCCAGCGCATGGTGCCAATCACCACCGGGATAAGAAACGCCAGGGTGAACAGGAACCACTGCACATTGTTGACCCCGGCCACCGCCATGGCCTGGGTGTGCAGCGGCTTGGCCAGCAGGGCCGGCGCAGCCTCCTGCCCCAGGGCAGCGGCGGCCTGCTGATAGTCGAGGAAGGCCTGGCTGGCACTGTTGTAGTGCTCCCCCAGCCGGTTGACGGCCTGGCTCGTCTCCTGATGCATCAGGTGCGAGAACTGGGCGACCGCCAGCAGGGAGCCGAGGTTGCGGAACAGGTAGAACCAGGCCACCCCCTCGTCGAGATAGGCCCACGGCAGGCTGCGCAGCACGTGCACCGTGAGGGTGATGTTGAGGATACCGACGGCCACTCCCTTGAGCAGCAGCGCCGGCCAAAAGTCGTCGAAGCCGCTGCCGGCGCTGCGCCCGGTGAGCAGGCAGCAGGCGGTGAGCATCAGCACGATGCCGATGGGGATCACCTTCTCCGGATCTCGCGCCGGATTCGTGGTGGCGTAGAGGGCGATCAGCAAGCCCGCCAGCATGCCGACAAACCCCACCAGTTCCATGCGACCGAGCTCGACGTGGCTGTAACCCATGGCCTGGGTGACGTAGACGGTGACCAGCTGGTTGGTGCCGAGGATGACGAAGCCGGCCATCACCGCATCCAGCATGCCCGCCTTGCACAAAGGGGAGGCCAGCAGATCGGGGCGCAGGTAGGCGCCGCCCCCCCAGCGCCGGCGCAGTGCCAGCACCGTCAGTCCGCCGAGGCCGAGCAGCAACCAGCCCAGGGTCACCAGATGGGGAGCCTGAAACCAGTCGAAGCGCTCGCCGCGCAGCAGCAGGTAAGTCAGGCCGCCGATGAAACCGCTCAGCAACAGCGCCTGCAACAGGTTGAAGCGCAGGGGTGAGCGTTCACCGCGCGCGAACCAGGGGCCGAAGCGGGTCCAGTAGAGCAGCGCCAGAAACACCGGCACCTGCGCCGCGAAGGCCCAGTGCCACAGGCTCTCCTCGGCCAGATGGGCCAGCAGCAGCGGATAGAGCCCCATGGGGATCAGCACGACGCCAAGCAGCATGGCCCCCTCGACCAGTGCGATGGCCCGATAGCCGAGCCCCCGCAGCACCAGGCCGTGGGCAACCAGCAGCAACAAACTGGCCGACACCCCGTGTCCCCACCAGGCGAGCAGCTGTGGCGCCGGTTGCCGGCACAGGCAAGCAGGGCGGCAACAAGGCCAATCAGGGCGCCCAGCCGGGTCATGTTCCGATAACCCAGCCGGCGCGCCAGCCAGGCCGCCAGCGGCAGCGTCATCAACTGGCCCATCATGTTGAGCGTCTTGAGCCAGCTCGCCTCATCCCCGGAGAGGCCGAGGGCCCCGGCAATCTCGGCCGCCCCCGTGCTGTAGACCTCCCCCGTGATCCCCTGGGGCAGCAAGAGCAGCAGGGTCAACACCAGCAGTTGGGGTATGCGCAGCATGATCAGCCCCGCCCGCCGACGGCGATCGCCACCTCGGCCGAGAGGCCGGGCACCACCCGACCGCGCAGTGAGCTCGGGATGTCGAGGGCGATCTTGACCGGCACCCGCTGCACAATCTTCACGAAGTTACCGGTCGCGTTGTCCGGCGGCAGCAGGCTGAAGCGCGCGCCGGTAGCCGGCGAGGCACCAATCACGTGGCCGCGCAGCGGGCGGTCCGGGAAGCTGTCGAGCCTCACCTCCACCGTCTGGCCTGGCTGGATATGGGTGATCTGGGTCTCCTTGTAGTTGGCCTCCACCCACACATCGTCCACCGGCACTATGGCCAACAGGTTGGTTCCCTTGGTGACATAACGCCCCTTGCGCACGCTGCGATTGCCGACCACGCCGCTGATGGGGGCCCGGATCTGGGTGTCTTCCAGACTCAGGCTGGCCAGCTCAAGGGCGGCGCGGGCCTGATCTCGCTGTGCCAGCCGCTGGGCGCGCTCGGTCTGCAAGGAGCCCAGCTGGCGCTTGGCGCTGGCCAGCCCAAGACGGGTCGCCTCCAGGCTGGCGTTGGCCTGGCGCATCCGGGTGCGCTGGGCGTCGGCACTCGACTTGGCCACCAGCTTCTTGCCGAGCAGGTTGTCATAGCGCGCCCACTCGGCGCGCTGAAGCTCGGCATCGGCGCGGGCCGCCTCGATACGCGTGGCCGCCTCACCGATGCCGATCTCCTGCATGGCGATGCGCTCGCGCACGTTGGCCAACGCCGCCTCGGCGGCGGCCAGTGCGCCCTCCGCCTGAGTCTTGAGGGCCTGGTAGTCACGCGCATCTACCTCCGCCAACAGATCGCCGGCGAGCACGAACTGGTTGTCGGCGACATGAACCCGGGTCACCACGCCGGCTACCTCGGCGCTGATCTGGGCTATCTCCCCCTGCACGTAGGCGTTGTCGGTGACCACCTCCCCCGCGCAGGGCATCAGGTAAACATAGAGACCGGCCACGGCCCCCAACAGCACCAGGGCCACAGCCCCCTTCTTCATCGTCGCTTTCATCTTCACTCCGCACATGATACTGTACCGTACAGTACAAAATCATAGAGAGCGTCGTGGACGGTGACAAGCCCCCGACGATAAAAAATGTACCAAGGAGTACTGTAACTATGCGTCCATCGAGTCTGGAGAAGCGCCAACGCTACCTGGCAAGCGCCATCGAGCTGTTTCTGGAGCAGGGCTATGACAACACCAACATGGCGCAGTTGATCGAGCGCTGTGGCGGCTCAAAGCTGACCCTGTACAACTACTTCGGCGACAAGCAGGGGCTGCTGCGGGCCGTGGTGGCCGAGCTGACCGAGCCCTCCGGCGAGGCACTGGCCCTGCCGCTGCCCGACGCGCGCCCGCCGCGCCAGCAGTTGATGAGCTTCGCCGTCAACTACCTGCACTTTGTCTACGATCCGCGCCGTCTCAAGCTGTGCCGCCTGGTGATGACCCGGGTGCACAAGGACCCCGATCTCATCCACTTCTTTCTCGAGCGCAGCGCCTACCACTCCCAGAGCGTGCTCGGCACCTTCCTCAAGGCGCTCGACAGCCAGGGCACATTGCGCTTCGACGATCCCGATCTGGCCTGCGAGCAACTGCTCGGGGCGCTGCGGGGCAACCGCCACTTCGAGGCCCTCTACGCCGACACCATCCCGAGCCCCGCCGAGATGCGCCGCAGCGCCGAGTCGGCGGTGGATGCCTTCCTCGCCGGCCACAGCCGCCATCCGGTTGAACCGGGCAGACACCAATAACAACGCCACCTTGCGGTAGCGCTGCTATCGGGCAGAGGTGAGCAGGATCAGGCGCTCTGGCGCAGCGCCTCTATCTGGGCGGCGCCATTGATCACCGCCTGCAGGGAGGCGCTGACCACGTCGCGGCCGATGGCCACCCCGCAGGTGCGGGTCCCGTCCACGCTCAGCAGCACATAGGCTGCGGCGCGGGATTCGGTGCCGGCGGTGAGGGCATGCTCGGAGTAATCCAGCACGTCGATGTGCATGCCGGTCTGACGCTGCCAGCCGTTGACCAGGGCCGTAATGGCCCCCTCCCCTTCACCGCTCAGCTGCAGCGAGCCGGTCGGGGTCTGCAGCTCGAGGCGCAAACTCTCCTGGCTGTCGCGACCGAGCTGGAAGCGACCGATGCGATAGCCGTGGGCGGGTTCGAGATAGTGGCGCTCGAACAGGGTGCGGATCTGCTCCGGGCTGATTTCGCTGCTGCTGGCTTCGGCCTCGGCCTGAACCCGGCGGCTGAAGTCAATTTGCAGCCAGCGCGGCAACTGCAGACCAAGGTCGCGCTCCAGCAGGTAGGTGACGCCCCCCTTGCCGGACTGGCTGTTGATGCGGATCACCGCCTCGTAGCTGCGCCCCAAGTCTGCGGGGTCTATGGGCAGGTAAGCCACGTCCCAGTAGTGATCCGGTTTTTCTGCCGCGAGAGACTTGCGGATGGCATCCTGGTGGCTGCCGGAAAACGCGGTGTAGACCAGCTCGCCGGCATAGGGGTGGCGCGGGTGCAGGGCAATCTGGGTACAGGCCCCCACAGTAGCGACGATGGCATCCATGTCGGAGAGGTTGAGCTCGGGGTCGATCCCCTGGCTGTAGAGGTTCATGGCCATGGTGACGATGTCCATGTTGCCGGTGCGCTCGCCGTTGCCGAGCAGGGTGCCCTCGATGCGATCCGCCCCCGCCAGCACCGCCAGCTCGGCGGCAGCCACCCCGCAACCCCGATCGTTGTGGGTGTGGATGGAGATGCTCACCTCGGGGCGCGCCTTCAAATTGCGGCAGAACCACTCCACCTGATCGGCAAACACGTTGGGGGTGCTCACCTCCACCGTGGCGGGCAGATTCAGGATCATGGGGCGGGCAGAGCTGCGCCACTCATCGATAACGGCGTCGCACACCTCGACGGCAAACTCCACCTCGGTGCTGCTGAAGCTCTCCGGCGAGTACTGAAAGCTCCACTCGGTGCCCGAATTGCGGGCCGCATACTCGCGCACCCAGCGCGCCCCCTGCACCGCGATGGCCTTGACCCCTTCTTGCCCTGAGTTGAACACATAGTTGCGCTGGGTCGGGTTGACCGAGTTGTAGACGTGGACGATGGCCCGCTTCGCCCCCTTGAGGGCCTCGAAGGTGCGGGCAATCAGATCTTCGCGCGCCTGCACCAACACCTGGATGGTGACGTCGTCCGGAATCAGGTTGCGGTCAATAAGTTCGCGTACGAAGTCGAAATCGGGCTGGGAGGCGGCCGGGAAGCCCACCTCGATGTGCTTGAAGCCGATGTGCACCATCAGCGCCCACATCTGCAGCTTCTGGGCCACCGTCATGGGCTCGACCAGCGCCTGGTTGCCGTCGCGCAGATCCACGGCGCACCAGAGCGGCGCCCGCTCCAGTACCCGGTTGGGCCACTGGCGATCCGCCAGATTGATGACGGGGGCACGGCGGTATTTGCGATGATCGAAGCTCATATTCTGATTCCCTTGGCTGATAGACGAACGGCTGACTGGCGGCTGACAGAGGGACGAAGAGAGGGAAGCGGGGCGGCGCGGTAACGCCGGCCCTGACGAGTCGCGAGGCGGTAACCCCACGCCCGGTATCCTGTGGCCCTTCCCGGTAAGAAGGGTCGGCCGCACAACCCGATAAGGCTGCGGGCCCGATCTGTTCACCCCTGCATCGGCAGGCGCAGACGATCTGATCCGTTGACTCCTGTGACGAGAACCCAGTATAGATAGGCGACGCGGGCGAGAGATTGCAAAGAACGCTGTCAAATACATCTATTGCACAATCATTGTGATGTTTTATCTGATTATTGAGTGACTATCTCCCTCAGGTTCCCTGACCAGGCACTTTCCCTTCTACCCCGCAGCCTTCGGCCAATAAAAAACCCCGCCATCGCTGGCGGGGTTGTCTCGGGTCACGAAGGAGGCGTCCCTCCTCCATCACGCGCTCTTAGCGGCTTTTCAGCTGGCTCTCGACCTTCTGGTGCAGCTCCTGCACCGAGCTCACGTTGGCGGTAGCATCGACTGTGATGGCCATGCAGGTGGCGAACGCCGCGTGCAGCGTGGTGGTGTACGCCACCTTGTGCTGCAGGGCGCCACGGCGCAGCTGCTTGGAGTCCTCGATGGCGCGGCGGCCCTCGGCGGTGTTGACGATGTAGGTGTACTCGCCATTCTTGATGCGATCCAGAATGTGCGGACGGCCCTCGTGCACCTTGTTGACCAGGCGCGGGTTGATGCTCGCCTCACCCAGAGTCACCGCAGTGCCGTGAGTAGCGTCGAGGTCATAGCCCAGCTCCAGCAGCTTGGCGGCCAGGTTCACCACCCGCTCCTTGTCGCTGTGGCGCACGGAGAGCAGGGCGCGACCTTCGCGCGGCACCTGGTGACCGGCACCCAGCTGCGCCTTGGCATACGCCTCGGCGAAGCTGCTGCCCACCCCCATCACTTCACCTGTACTGCGCATCTCCGGCCCCAGCAGCGGGTCGACACCCGGGAACTTGGCGAACGGCAGCACTACCTCTTTCACCGAGTAGTAAGGCGGGATGATCTCGCTGGTGAAGCCCTGTTCTTTCAGGCTCTGACCGGCCATGACGCGGGCGGCAATCTTGGCCAGCGGGGCACCGGTGGCCTTGGAGACGAACGGCACGGTGCGGGCGGCACGGGGGTTCACCTCGATGAGGTAGATCTCGTTGTCTTTGACCGCGAACTGCACGTTCATCAGACCGACCACGCCAAGCTCCAGCGCCAGTTTGCGCACCTGCTCGCGCATCTCGTCCTGAATGGCCTTGGACAAGGTGTAGGGCGGCAGGGAACAGGCGGAATCACCGGAGTGGATACCGGCCTGTTCGATGTGCTCCATGATGCCGCCGATGACTACGTCGGTGCCGTCGCAGATGGCGTCCACGTCCACCTCGGTGGCGTCGTCCAGGAAGCGGTCCAGCAGTACCGGCGATTCGTTGGAGACGCTCACCGCCTCGGCGAAGTAGCGGCGCAGGTCCTGCTCGTCATAGACGATCTCCATGGCACGGCCACCCAGCACGTAGGAGGGGCGAACCACCAGCGGGTAGGTGATGCGCTCGGCGGTCAGCACCGCCTGCTCCAGCGCGGTGACGGTGCCGTTTTCCGGCTGCTTGAGCCCCAGGCGCTCCACGGCGGACTGGAAGCGCTCGCGATCTTCGGCGCGGTCGATGGCATCGGGGCTGGTGCCAATCACCGGCACGCCGTTGGCCTCCAATGCTCGCGCAAGCTTGAGCGGAGTCTGGCCGCCGTACTGGACGATGACGCCTTTCGGGTTTTCGACGCGCACGATTTCCAGCACGTCTTCCAGGGTGACCGGTTCGAAGTAGAGGCGGTCCGAGGTGTCGTAGTCGGTGGAGACAGTTTCCGGGTTGCAGTTGACCATGATGGTCTCGTAACCGTCTTCGCGCAGGGCCAGCGCCGCGTGCACGCAGCAGTAGTCAAACTCGATGCCCTGACCGATACGGTTCGGGCCGCCACCGATGACCATGATCTTGTCGCGGTTGGTGGGGTTGGCCTCGCACTCCTCGTCATAGCTGGAGTACATGTAGGCGGTGTTGGTGGCGAACTCGGCGGCGCAGGTATCGACCCGCTTGTAGACCGGGAAGATGTTGTGGCGGGCGCGCAATTTACGCACTTCACTTTCGGCCACGCCGAGGATCTTGGCCAGACGGGCATCGGCGAAGCCCTTGCGCTTGAGGCTGCGCAGGAAGTCGGCATCCAGGCCGGCCATGCCGCGCTCTTTCACCTGCTCTTCCAGCTTCACCAGCTCTTCAATCTGCACCAGGAACCAGGGGTCAATCTTGGTCAGGCGGAATACGCCGTCCATGGAGAGACCGGCCCGGAAGGCGTCGGCGATGTAGAAGATGCGATCGCTACCGGCATCCTGCAGCTCGTGGCGGATGCGGGTCAGGGCGTCAGGGGCATTGAGATCCAGCATGGGGTCGAAGCCGGTCTTGCCGGTCTCGAGGCCACGCAGCGCCTTGTGCAGGGACTCCTGGAAGTTGCGGCCGATGGCCATCACTTCACCGACGGACTTCATCTGGGTGGTCAGACGGTCGTTGGCGCCGGCGAACTTCTCGAAGTTGAAGCGCGGTACCTTGGTGACCACGTAGTCGATGGCCGGCTCGAAGGAGGCCGGAGTGCGACCGCCGGTGATGTCGTTCATCAGCTCGTCCAGGGTGTAACCGATGGCGAGCTTGGCGGCGATCTTGGCGATGGGGAAACCGGTCGCCTTGGAGGCGAGCGCGGAGGAGCGGGAGACCCGCGGGTTCATCTCGATGATGACCATGCGGCCATCTTTGGGGTTGATGCCGAACTGGACGTTGGAGCCGCCGGTCTCGACGCCGATCTCGCGCAGCACCGCCATGGAGGCGTTGCGCATGATCTGGTACTCCTTGTCGGTCAGCGTCTGGGCTGGCGCGACCGTGATGGAGTCACCGGTGTGGATGCCCATGGGGTCGAAGTTCTCGATAGCGCAGACGATGATGCAGTTGTCGTTGCGATCCCGCACCACTTCCATCTCGTACTCTTTCCAGCCGATCAGCGACTCGTCGATGAGCAGCTCCTTGGTCGGCGACAAGTCCAGGCCGCGCTCGCAGATCTCGACGAACTCTTCGGTGTTGTAGGCGATGCCGCCACCGGAGCCGCCCATGGTGAAGGAGGGACGGATGATGCAGGGGAAGCCCACTTCGGCCTGCACTTTCCAGGCTTCTTCCATGTTGTGGGCGATGCCGGCGCGCGGGCACTCCAGGCCAATGCTGCGCATCGCCTTGTCAAAGCGGGAGCGGTCTTCGGCCTTGTCGATGGCGTCGGCGGTGGCACCGATCATCTCGACGCCGAATTCGGCCAGCACGCCGTGCTTCTCCAGATCCAGCGCGCAGTTCAGTGCGGTCTGGCCGCCCATGGTGGGCAGGATGGCGTCCGGGCGCTCTTTCTTGATGATCTCGCGCACCACTTCCCAGGTGATAGGCTCGATATAGGTGGCGTCGGCCATCTCCGGGTCGGTCATGATGGTGGCCGGGTTGGAGTTCACCAGGATGACGCGGTAGCCCTCCTCGCGCAGGGCCTTGCACGCCTGGGCGCCGGAGTAGTCGAATTCGCAGGCCTGGCCGATGACGATGGGGCCGGCGCCGAGGATCAGGATGCTCTGAAGGTCGTTACGTTTTGGCATGGCTCTCTTTATCCTCTTAGGCGCGATACTGCTTAATCAATTCAATAAAGTGGTCGAACAGACCGGCACAGTCGTGCGGGCCCGGGCTCGCTTCGGGGTGACCCTGGAAGCTGAAGGCCGGACGGTCGGTGCGATGGATGCCCTGCAGGGACCCATCGAACAGGGAGACGTGGGTGGCGCGCAGGCACTCCGGCAGGCTGTTCTCGTCCACCGCGAAGCCGTGGTTCTGAGCGGTGATCATGACTGTGTTGTCGTCCAGGCTCTTCACCGGGTGGTTGGCACCGTGGTGGCCAAACTTCATCTTGACGGTCTTGGCGCCAGAGGCGAGACCCAGCAGCTGGTGACCCAGGCAGATGCCAAACACCGGGGTGTTGGTATCAAGGAAGGTCTTGATGGCCTCGATGGCGTAGTCGCACGGCTCGGGGTCACCTGGGCCGTTGGAGAGGAAGATGCCATCCGGGTTCAGCGCCAGTACCTCGGCAGCCGGGGTCTTGGCCGGCACCACGGTCAGGCGGCAGCCGCGGTCCACCAGCATGCGCAGGATGTTGCGCTTGACGCCAAAGTCGTAGGCCACTACGTGGTATTTGAGCTGGTCGGCATCCGGGGTGACGTGCCCCTTGCCAAGCTGCCAGCTGCCTTCGGTCCAGTTGTACGCCTCGCCAACCGTGACCTCTTTGGCCAGGTCCATCCCCTTCAGACCGGGGAAGGCGCGCGCCTGTTCGAGGGCATAGGCTTCATCAACCTGTTTCCCGGCCAGAATGCAGCCGGCCTGGGCGCCTTTCTCGCGCAGGATGCGGGTCAGTTTGCGGGTGTCGATGTCGGCGATGCCAACGATGTTGTGGGACTTGAGATAATCGGAGAGGGATTGCTGATTGCGGAAATTGGAGGCAAGTATCGGAAGGTCCCGGATGATCAATCCCTGAGCGTGGATTTGACTGGACTCTTCATCTTCGCTGTTGGTGCCGGTGTTGCCTATATGGGGGTAAGTGAGGGTGACTATCTGACGGGAATAAGAGGGATCGGTGAGGATTTCCTGATAGCCCGTCATCGACGTATTGAAAACCACTTCACCAACGGAACATCCCTCGGCGCCTATCGACACGCCTTTGAACACAGTTCCATCTTCCAGCACTAGCAATGCAGTGTGATTCAAGACAACCTCCAGTTATTTAGCTTTAAATTCAGCAATTTACCTGGGTGTTGCGGGCTCGGTTCCGGCCTTGGACAGGACTCGAACCCGGCAGATTTCTGGCAAATTGGGCGCATTCTACTTAAAAACGATCGCATTTCAACGTCTTTTCTCATTCGAAATGCATCTAAATTCAATAAACAAGCAACATTACCCATTATCTATGCACTTCATTGCTTTGCAACCCCCTCCCTGAAAAGAAAAGGCAAAAGTTGCTACCAATCCAGACCAAGAGACCATCATTGATACAAAAACCAATTTTAAATCCTTAAAAAACAATGCAATGAAGTTTCATATAAAAAATCTCAACGCCTGCAATCAGCTTTTTTATGGAGGATGAGTGGCCTTGGAAAATGGAAAACGTTTTTCTGCGTTTGAATTTTTAGTCTGTTTTGGTGGATGTAAAAAAATGCCCTGACAGGGGCTATTGAGGCCCATTTCCGTTACCAGCCGATGACATTCATGCAATGCAGGATCCGGTAAAACAGCAGAGAGGGGAGATTTATCTCGTTTCGTGCAAAAATCATCGTGTAAGCGGCATTTATACAAAATCACCAATAAAAAACCCCGCATGAGCGAGGTTTTGAGCAGACAAGCGGGCCGGGCAGCCCCTTCGTGCACACCACGGGTGCCGTGATGTCAGTGGATGTGGTTACTTGAGGCCGAGTACGTCCTGCATGTCATAGAGGCCGGCGCCCTGCCCCTTGAGCCACTTGCCGGCGCGCACCGCACCGTTGGCGAAGGTGAGACGACTGGAGGCCTTGTGGCTGATCTCCACCCGCTCGCCGATGTCGGCAAACATGACTGTGTGCTCCCCCACCAGATCGCCGGCGCGAATGGTGGCAAAGCCGATGGTGTTGCGATCCCGCTCGCCGGTGATCCCCTCGCGGCCGTAGACGGCGCACTCTTTCAAATCGCGTCCCAGCGTCTTGGCCACCACCTCGCCCATGGAGAGAGCGGTGCCGGACGGTGCATCCACCTTGTGTCTGTGGTGCCCCTCGATGATCTCGATGTCGGTGTAATCCCCCATTACCCTGGCGGCCTGCTCCAGCAGCTTGAACACCAGGTTGACGCCCACCGAGTAGTTGGAAGCGAAGACGATGCCGATCTCGCCGGCGGCAGCCTTGAGCGCTGCCTTGCCCGCGTCGTCAAAACCGGTGGTGCCGATCACCATCTGCTTGTGGTGGGCCCGGGCGAAAGCCAGGTTGGCCAGGGTCACCTCGGGGCGGGTGAAGTCGATGATGAGATCAAACTCGTCCCGTACCTTGTCCAGGCTGTCGCTGATGATGACGCCAAGCCGCCCCAGCCCGTTGAGTTCGCCGGCATCCAGCCCGATCACGGCAGAGCCCGGTCGCTCCAGCGCCGCCCCGACCACCACGCCCTCGGCATGGCTGATCGCCTCCAGCAGCACCTTGCCCATACGACCATTACAGCCCATCACGGCCACACGGATCGGATTGTCCATCTCCACCCTCTCATCTCTATTAAGGAAAGAGAC
Organism: Aeromonas sp. s3; assembly: GCF_040907805.1. NCBI lineage: Bacteria > Pseudomonadati > Pseudomonadota > Gammaproteobacteria > Aeromonadales > Aeromonadaceae > Aeromonas > Aeromonas sp. s3. The sequence goes on along the minus strand of NZ_JBFOCQ010000001.1, from coordinate 31,639 downwards.
CGTTTTACCAGCCTGCGCCCGCTTTGAAAAGCCCGCCGTGGCCGTCGTTGGCCACCCGAAAAATCAACAACATATTCAACGAAATCCGAATATTTCACGGATCTAATCAATTCAACAAAATCACCAGACAAAAAGCAGCATCCATCTGGACGTCTATCTTGACCGGGCGGGCGCGACTCACTACTGTAGGCACCCCATAGCGGCAGGATGCCCGCCACGCTCACCCCACTGCGGGCTGGCTGAGACAGGGAGGTCATGTACAACCATCGAGGAACACATGATCCAGACTCAACCCAGCGCCAGAGCCCTGCTGCCTCTGCTGGTCTTTCTTGCTCTCTTTATCGGTACCGGCACCTGGCTGACCCTGCAGGGGGTCGAGTTCGCCTTCTATCAGCTGCCCGCCCCCGTCGCCGCCCTCCCCGCCGTCATGCTGGCGCTGGTACTGGGCAAGGAGGGGTTCAACAAGAACCTCGAGACCTTCTTCAAGGGGGTTGGTGACAGCAACATCATGGCGATGTGCCTCATCTATCTGCTGGCAGGCGCCTTCGCCACCGTGGCCAAGGCCACCGGCGGGGTGGATGCCACGGTCGCCCTTGGCCTCTCCCTCATCCCCGGCTGGTTCCTGCTGCCTGGGCTGTTCCTCATCTCCGCCTTCATCGCCACCGCCATGGGCACCTCCATGGGGACCATAGGCGCCGTGGCACCGGTGGCGCTGGGTGTGGCCCAGGCCGCCGGCATCGATCCTGTGCTGATGGCGGGCACCATCCTCTCCGGCGCCATGTTTGGCGACAACCTCTCCATCATCTCCGACACCACCATTGCGGCCACCCGCAGCCAGGGCTGCGAGATGAAGGACAAGTTTCGCGAGAACTTCAAGATTGCCGCCCCGGCCGCCATCGGGGTGATCCTGCTCTATCTGACCCTGGGGTCGGTCGGGGATGCCCCCGCCACCGAGGCCCATATCGAGCTGCTCAAGGTGATGCCCTACCTGCTGATCCTGGTACTGGCCCTCTCTGGCATGAACGTCTTCATGGTGTTGGGGCTCGGCATTGTGGCCGCTGGCGGGGTCGGTCTGCTGGGGGATTACCCCCTCGGCCAGTTCAGCAAGGACATCTATCAGGGCTTCACTGGCATGCAGGAGATCTTCCTGCTCTCCATGTTGATCGGCGGCCTCGGCGCCTTGATGGAACGCCAGGGGGGACTGGCCTGGATCAGCACCCGCATCAGCGCCCTCATCGCCCGCTTCACCCGTCAGCACGACGGCGAGCAGAACGAGAAGGCGGCCGAGCTCGGCATCGCCGGGGTGGTGGGCCTCACCAACCTCTGCACCGCCAACAACACGGTGGCCATCATAGTCGCCAGCAAGGTGGCCAAGGATCTGGCGGATCACCACGGGGTCACCCCGCGCCGCGCCGCCTCCATGCTCGACATCTTCTCCTGCGTGGTGCAGGGGCTGCTCCCCTGGGGCGCCCAGGCGCTGCTGCTGGGCTCCATCTTCGCCCTCTCGCCGCTGGCGGTGGTGAGCATGAGCTTCTACCCCATGGCGCTGGCGCTGGCCGCCCTGGTGGCGGTGTTCGTCAAGCACCAGATGCGCAAAGCCGCCCACGCCTGATAGTGCGGCCGCCGGGCCCCACCCGGCGGCCGAGCCGCGCTGTTCAACCCGGCGCGGCCTTGTTAAGGTGATCGCCTGCCAGTGCGATCCACGTATCGCCCCGTCGCCCGTTCATCAGAGGAGCCCCCATGCCGGATACCCAGCCTGAAAGACAATCCCTGCGCCAGCTCATCCGCCAGCGCAGAAAGAGCCTGACCCAGGCCGAACAGCAGCAGGCGGCCCAGCAGCTGGTTGCCCAGTTCAAGCAGCATCCCGAGATCCTGGCGGCCAAACGCATCGCCCTCTATCTGGCCAACGACGGCGAGCTCAACCCCCTGCCCGCCATCCACTGGCTGTGGGCCCAGCAAAAAGAGGTCTACCTGCCGGTGTTGCACCCCTTCACCCCGGGCCACCTGCTCTTCTTGCGCTACACCGCCACCAGCCCCATGACCCGCAACCGTTACGGCATCGCCGAGCCGGAGCTCGACATGCAGCAGGTGGTGCCCCACAGCACCCTCGATCTGATTTGTACCCCCCTGGTGGCGTTCGATGCGGCAGGCAACCGGCTCGGCATGGGCGGCGGCTACTATGATCGCACCCTCGCCTGCTGGCACGAGCACAGGCTCGGCCCCAAACCGCTGGGGATTGCCCACGACTGCCAGCAGGTAGACGTGGTGCCGCAAGAGGAGTGGGACGTGCCGCTGCCCCAGATCATCACCCCCAGCCGCTGCTGGCACTTTCCCGACTGAGGCCAGAAGCGCCCTTGCCGCACTGATCCGCTCTTGCTGACACGACCATGTGTGCAATGACATGGCGCAATAAACAGGCAAACGATTTACATCTTGTGGGTTTTTGGCTCGGAACGTGAGCTGGGTGGTCGCTCTGGAGGGGCGGCTTGGATATAATGCGGCCGCTTTTTTCCAAAGGATCGATCATGACTCAAGATGAAATGAAGAAGGCGGCCGGTTGGGCTGCGCTCAAGTATGTGGTTCCCGGCACCATCGTCGGGGTAGGCACCGGCTCTACCGTCAACCACTTCATCGATGCACTGGCGACCATGAAGGACGAGATCAAGGGGGCGGTATCCAGCTCCGTGGCCTCCACCGAACGCCTCAAGGGCTTCGGCATCCCTGTGTATGACCTCAACGAGATCGACGCCCTCTCCGTCTACGTGGACGGTGCCGACGAGATCAACGGCACCCGCGACATGATCAAGGGCGGCGGCGCGGCCCTGACCCGCGAGAAGATCGTCGCCGCCGTGGCCGACAAGTTCATCTGCATCATCGACAACACCAAGACGGTCGACGTGCTCGGCACCTTCCCGCTGCCGGTGGAAGTGATCCCCATGGCCCGCGAATACGTGGCCCGCGAGATCAAGAAGCTCGGCGGCAACCCGGTCTGGCGTGAAGGGGTGGTCACCGACAACGGCAACCACATCCTGGACGTGAAAGGCATGGCCATCACCGACGCCAAGGGGCTGGAAGTGCAGCTCAACGCTATCGTAGGCACCGTCACCAACGGCCTGTTCGCCCACCGCGGTGCAGACGTGGTGGTGATTGGTACTCCCGACGGGGTCATCACCCAATAAGGTTGTCTGCCAAAACGCAGCTCAACGGCATCATGGTAGGCACCGTCACCAACGGTCTGTTCGCCCACCGCGGTGCAGACGTGGTGGTGATCGGCACCCCGGACGGCGTGATCATCAGCTGACCTTCGATGGACAGGATCAGGTCACCCATGATCCCTTCGCAATGCAAGACGGCGCCCCATGGCGCCGTTTTTATTTGTTGCTCAATGAGTTGCAAACCCTCGTTTACAACTATCGTTGAAAACTTCAAAGAATTTGACTTTCGTCACAAATATTCCCTCTCCCCAACGTTTTTGCTACTTTACGGTTTTCTTCACACACCATATCTGCACTCACTTTTGCAAACATAGAGGGATCGTCATGACCGCCAAGTTTTCACTGGACAAGGATAAAATCAAGGTGCTGCTGCTGGAGGGGGTTCACCCCAACACGGTGGAAACCTTTCGTGCCGCAGGTTACACCAGTGTGGAGTATCTGAAGACCTCTCTCTCCGAAGAAGAGCTGATCGAGCGTATTCGTGACGTGCATTTCGTGGGGCTGCGCTCGCGCACCCAGATCACCGAGAAGGTGCTGGATGCCGCCAACAAGCTGGTGGCCATCGGCTGCTTCTGCATCGGCACCAACCAGGTATCCCTGGATGCCGCCCACCTGCGCGGCATCCCGGTGTTCAACGCCCCCTTCTCCAACACCCGCTCGGTGGCCGAACTGGTGCTGGGGGAGATCCTGCTGCTGCTGCGCGGCATCCCGGAGAAGAACGCCAAGTGCCATCGCGGTGTGTGGGAAAAGCTGGCCAACCGTTCGGTGGAAGCCCGTGGCAAGAAGCTCGGCATCATCGGCTACGGCCACATCGGCACCCAGCTTGGCATCATCGCCGAGAGCATCGGCATGAAGGTCTACTACTACGACATCGAGAACAAGCTCTCGCTCGGCAACGCCATCCAGGTGCCGAGCATGGTCGAGCTGCTCAACATGTCCGACGTCATCAGCCTGCACGTGCCTGAGACCGCCTCCACCAAGGATCTCATCGGTGCCGAGCAGCTGCGCATGATGAAACCGGGCGCCATCTTCATCAACGCCTCCCGCGGCACAGTGGTGGACATCGACGCCCTGGCCGACGTCATCAAGAGCGGCCACCTCGCCGGCGCCGCCATCGACGTCTTCCCGGTCGAGCCCAAGTCCAACGACGAGGAGTTCCTCACCCCACTGCGCGGGCTGGACAACGTGATCCTGACCCCGCATATCGGCGGCTCCACCCAGGAGGCTCAGGAAAACATCGGGCTGGAAGTGGCCAACAAGCTGGTCAAATACTCCGACAACGGCTCTACCCTCTCCGCCGTCAACTTCCCTGAAGTCTCCCTGCCGGGTCACAAGGGCTCCAGCCGCCTGCTGCACATTCACCGCAACCAGCCAGGCGTGATGAACCAGATCAACCAGATCTTCGCCGACGAGGGGATCAACATCGCCGGTCAATACCTGCAGACCAGCAGCCACATCGGCTACGTGGTGATCGACGTGGAGACCGAGCACAGCGAGAAGGCGCTGGCCAAGCTCAAGGAGATCGGCGGCACCATCCGTGCCCGCATCCTCCACTGATAGACCCGTTTCTCAGAACAGCAAAAAGCCCGTCGCAACGACGGGCTTTTTTATGCTGCGATGCTCAGCGCAGATCCGCGTCGCGGCGCCTTTGTCCCCTTCTCCCCTCGCGGGAGCAGGGTTGGGAACGAGGGGGGAGATGAAACCGCCCTCATCCTGCCCTCTTGCCAAGAGAACGGGAAAATACGCGACAGACAATGAGGCCCGGCTTACCACCACCCCAGCAGGTTGCGGCCCACCAGGGCGCCCCACACCAGGGCGTTGAGGGCCAGTGCGATGAAGACGGCGGCGGAGCCCAGATCCTTGGCGCGACCGGAGAGCTCGTGATGTTCGGAGCCGATGCGATCCACCACCGCCTCGACGGCGGAGTTGAGCACCTCGACGATCACCACCAGCCAGCTGATGCAGATGAGCAGCAGGATTTGATCGAGGGTATCGCCGATCCAGAACGCCAGCGGCATCAGCAGCAGGATCAGCATCAGCTCCTGCCGGAAAGCGGCCTCGTTGATCCAGGCTGACTTGAGCCCCTTCATGCTGTAACCGGTTGCATTGATGATGCGGGTGACCCCGGTTGCCCCTGGCTTTGCCACGCTATCTACCTCATTTGGAATCGTTTTGGGGCTCACATCCTATCAGAGCCCCTCGAGGTTTCCATCAGGGGTTTTTTGCTTTATTTTATCCCTTTGCCTTTTCTGGCACTCAGTCTTTGCTACTGCCCACGCCACCCATTTCGAGAATCGAGTCGTATGTCCATTCACACCGATGAATTGCGCACCCGTCGCCTGGAGTCCCTGATCACTCCCAGCGAGCTGGCGCACGCCTTCCCGTTAAGCGACACCGTAGCCCAGAACCTGCTGGATGCCCGCCGCGAAGTGGAAGCGATCCTGGCCGGTGAGGATCAGCGCCTGCTGGTCATCGTCGGTCCCTGTTCCATTCACGATCCGGCCGCCGCCCACGAGTATGCCCTGCGCCTCAATGCCCTGCGCCAGCAGTATAAAGAGAGCCTGTGCATCGTGATGCGCACCTATTTCGAGAAGCCGCGCACCATCGTCGGCTGGAAAGGCCTCATCAATGATCCGCGCCTCGATGGCAGCTTCGACGTCAATGAAGGGCTGAAACTGGCCCGCAAGCTGCTGGTGGACATCAACGCCCTCGGCATGCCCACCGCCACCGAGTTTCTCGACATGGTGACCGGCCAGTACATCAGCGACCTCATCACCTGGGGCGCCATCGGCGCGCGCACCACCGAATCCCAGGTGCACCGCGAGATGGCCTCCGCCCTCTCCTGCCCGGTCGGCTTCAAGAACGGCACCGACGGCAACACCCGCATCGCCATCGATGCGGTGCGTGCCGCCCGTCACAGCCACATCTTCTACTCCCCGGACAAGGACGGCAAGATGACCATCTACCGCACCGCCGGCAACCCCTATGGCCACGTGATCCTGCGCGGCGGCCACAGACCCAACTACGATACCGCCAGCATCGATGAAGCGTGCGAAGCGCTGGCCGACGTCGGCCTGCCCGAGCGGCTGGTGGTGGATTTCAGCCACGGCAACAGCATGAAGGATCACCGTCGCCAGCTGCTGGTGGCGCAGGACATCTGCGATCAGCTGCGCCGCGGCCGCACCGGCATCGCCGGTATCATGGCCGAGAGCTTCCTGGTGGAAGGGCGGCAGGATGTGGAGAACGGCTGCGCCGCCACCTTCGGCCAGAGCATCACGGATGCCTGCCTCTCCTGGAGCGACACCGAGACCCTGCTGGCCATGCTGGCCGAGGCCGCCCAGGTGCGCCTGCACAAGCTGGGCTGAACAGCCAATAAGCAAAGGGGCCAGTATGTTCGATACTGGCCCCTTTTTCTTGGGCGGCCGACTAGGCCGCGCCCCGCTCCTACAAACTGGGCATAAACCAGACCCGGCCGCCCGCCTCGATGCGATCGGTCTTGATCTGGAATACCTGTGCCAGCAGCGCCTCGTCCACCAGCTCGACGCCCCCCTCCCGTACCACCCGCCCCTGTTGCAGACAGAGCAGGCGATCGGCCCAGTCGATGGCCAGGTTGATGTCGTGGATGGCGAGCACCACCAGCAGCCCCTGCCCGGCCAGCTGCTTGAGCAGCCGCAGCAGCGCCAGTTGATGGTGCAGATCCAGCCCGGCCAGCGGCTCGTCCAGCAGCAGTATCCGGCCGTCCGGGTTGAGGCTCGGCCACACCTGCAGCAGGGTGCGGGCGATCAGCACTCGCTGCTGCTCTCCGCCAGACAGCCGGCTGAAGTCCCGCGCCAGCAAGGCTTCCAGCTCCAGCGCCTGGCACAGCGCCTGAATAGCCTCGTTCTGTCTGGCCGCAGGTTGAGCCTCATCGAGCCCCAGGCTCAGCACCTGAAACACCGGGATATGGAACAACTGGGGCTGGCGCTGGGGCAGCATGGCGCGCCGCTGCGCCAGTTCCGGCCAGCTCAAGTCCGCCAGCGACTCGCCGCCGATGCGCACTTCCCCTTGCCCCGACAAGAGGCCGGCCAGGGCGCCGAGCAGGGTCGACTTGCCGCTGCCGTTGGGTCCGAGCAGGGCCACCAGCTGGCTACCCTGCCAGGCAAGGTCGAGGGGGGCGAGCCGGTTGACGACGGCGAGGGCGCGGGCCGCCAGCAAGGGTGGCTGGCCCCCGAGGTGATCAGGCGCTGGCATGGGCATCTTGCCTCAACAACAGATAGATGAAGAGCGGGGCACCGACCGAGGCGGTGATCACCCCGATGGGCAGCTCCCCCGCCTGCAGGGCGGAGCGGGCGATGAGATCGGCCGCCAGCAGCAGGGCGCCGCCCCCCAGCGCCGAGGCGGGCAGCAGGAAGCGCTGATCGCTGCCGCCGCACAGGCGCAGCAGATGGGGCACCACCAGCCCGACGAAGCCGATGACGCCGCACAGCGCCACCGCCATGCCGGTGAGCAGGCAGACCGCCAGCACCAGCCGCACCCGCATCTTGTCCACATCGAGCCCCATCAGGCGGGCCTGGGTCTCTCCCAGCAGCAGTTGCTGCAGTGCCTTGCCCTGCCAGCCGAGCCAGCCGAGGGCGAGCGGGAACAGCAGCCACCACCAGGTGAATTGCTGGCTGCCATAGGCGAGGCTCCCCATCATCCAGAACATGAATTCACGCAAGGAGCCGTCATCGGCAAAGTACATCAGCCAGGTCATGGCGGCGTTGGTGAGGATGCCGATGGCGACCCCGAACAGCAGCAGCCTGGCATGGCCGAGCCGGGCCCGGCGCGCCAGCCGGATAAGTAGCATGGTCACCAGCAGGGCACCGCCGAAGGCCGCCAGCGACAACCCCCAACCCGGCAGATAGACGCCGAGGGCCTTGGCCACCGCCATCGCCACCATGGCGGCCAGTCCTGCCCCGCTCGAGACGCCGAGCAGGCCGGGTTCGGCCACCGGGTTGTGCAGCATCACCTGCAGCACGGCGCCGCCGCAGGCGAGCGCCGCCCCCGCCAGCAGGGCCAGCAGGGCGCGCGGCAGACGCAGCTCCAGCAGAATGCGCTGCTCGAGCTCCCCCAAGGGGTGCCAGGGCAACAGCAGGAATTCGCCCCAGATCAGGGAGAAGAGAAACAGCGCCAGGGTCAGCAGCAGCAGGCCGAGCAACCAGCGCCGCTGCCAGCGCTGCTGGCGGGCGAGCAAAGAGAGATACACAGAGGCTCCCCGAAGGTGAGAGTGACCCGTGCCCGGGTGGCATCAGCCACCGGGCACCAGCATGAAAAGGTCATGATAACAGCGTGTTACCACCCAAGGTCAAGGTTGGTAAGGCTTGGCGAGGGTGGCGATGTCACCGCTTGCCACCAGCTCCTGCAGGGCCAGCGCCAGCGGTTGCTGCAGCGCCTGGTGGGGGGAGCGCTTGCTCATGCCCAGATAGAGCACCACGGGCTGGGATGGCTGGTAGGCTGCCTTGCGCAGCCCCGCCTCCTTGCCCCGGCTCAGGGCATAGTCCACCTGGCAGTCGGTGCCGATCATCAACGGCAGATGGCCGCGCTGCACCATGCGCAGCAGTTGCTCCTCGGTGGGCACCCCGTGCTTGTCGAGCCGGCTGTCGGAATCGAACGGTTCGAAATAGGCCGAATTGAGCACGTAACCCACCCTGTGCCCCTGCAGATCGGCATAGCTGCGCAGGGTCGAGACCTCAGTCCCCTTGCCATAGAAGGCGGGCCGGCACTGGTAATAGGCCGGCTGCAGATAGTCGATGAAGGTCGCCCGCTCCGCCGTCATGGCCAGCCCGATCATCAGGTCCACCTGACCGGTCTGCATCTGTTTGAGCGCCCGCCCCCAGGGGACCTGCTTCACTTCGAAGCGGATGCCGCTGCGCCGCTGCAACTGCTGCAAGATATCCATGTCCAGTCCGCCCAGCCGACCGTCCGGCATTTCAATTCGAAACGGTGGCCAGACATCGGTGGCTACCGTCAGGGTCGGCGCACCGTGCACCTGGCAGGCAAACAGCAGACCAAGCACACCCCAGCTTGTCTTGCCCATCTCGTACAACCCTCTGTCTCTTCATCCTTGATGGATTAAAAATACCCTGCCGCCCCACTTATGAGAACCCATGGTTCGGCGATAAAATGCGATTGATTTTAAAGGAGAACCTAATGAACCCTATCTTTACCAGCATCGGCCTGCTGCTGTGCAGCAACGTCTTCATGACCTTCGCCTGGTACGCCCACCTCAAGAGTATGAATCACAAACCCTGGATCATCGCCGCCCTGGTGAGCTGGGGAATAGCGCTGTTCGAATACCTGCTGCAGGTACCCGCCAACCGTATCGGCCACACCGTGCTCTCCGTCGGCCAGCTCAAGATCCTGCAGGAGGTGATCACCCTCACCGTGTTCGTCCCCTTCTCCATCTTCTATCTGAAAGAGGATCTGAAATGGGATTACCTGTGGGCTGGCCTCTGCATCCTGGGCGCAGTCTTTTTTGTCTTTCGCGAGAAACTCACCGGCGCCTGACGCTGTACACTCAATAACATCCCCAGCAAGGCATCTCCTTGATAGACGAGGCAAAAACCATGGAATTGCGAGACATGCTACAGATCCTGGCCAAGCAGGACGGCTCAGACCTCTATCTGTCGACCGGCGCGCCCCCCTGTGCCAAGTTCAACGGCGGCCTGCGCCCCTTGAGCGAGACGCCACTCGAGCCCGGCGAGGTGGCCAGCATAGCCGACGCCATCATGGACGGCGAGCAGAAGCAGCAGTTTGAAAAGGAGCTGGAGATGAACCTCGCCATCTCCCTGCCCCAGATCGGCCGCTTTCGGATCAACATCTTCAAGCAGCGCAACGAAGTCTCCCTGGTGGCGCGCAACATCAAGACCGAGATCCCCCGCTTCGAGGATTTGAAACTGCCCACCGTGCTGCTCGACACCATCATGGAGAAACGGGGGCTGGTGCTGTTCGTCGGCGGCACCGGCTCGGGCAAATCCACCTCGCTCGCGGCCCTTATCGACCATCGCAACCGCAACAGCGGCGGCCACATCATCACCATCGAGGATCCGGTGGAGTTCGTGCACCGCCACCGCAAGAGCATCATCAACCAGCGGGAGGTGGGGGTGGATACCCGCAGCTTCCACGCCGCCCTGAAAAACACCCTGCGCCAGGCGCCGGACGTGATCCTTATCGGCGAAATTCGCGATCGCGAAACCATGGAGCATGCGCTGGCCTTCTCGGAGACCGGCCACCTGGCCATCTCCACCCTGCACGCCAACAACGCCAACCAGGCGCTGGACCGCATCATCAACTTCTTCCCGGAAGAGCGCCGGCCCCAGCTGCTCAACGATCTTGGCAACAACCTCAAGGCGTTTGTCTCCCAGCGGCTGGTGAAAACCACTGATGGCGGCCGCCGGGCTGCGGTGGAGATCATGCTGGGCACCCACACCATCCGCGACATGGTCAAGCGCGGCGAGTTTGGCGGCCTCAAGGAGGTGATGGAGAAGTCCAAGGCCCTCGGCATGGTCACCTTCGACAGTGCCCTGTTCGATCTGGTGGTGGAAGGGGTGATCGACGAGGAGGAGGCAGTGAAGAACGCCGATTCGGCCAACAACCTGCGCCTCAAGATCAAGCTATGGAAGGAGAAGGGCCAGATCGCCAGCAGCAGCGATGCCACCGGCTGGAGCCTGGAGCCCACCAAGGACGAAAAGGACGATCTGTTCTGACCTCGCCCGCCCCTGACGGCACCTGCAAACACCCGCTTCGGCGGGTGTTTACACAAGAAACGCCCGCATCTGACCACCCTTCAACGCCACCGCCCTCCCCGCCTGCCCAGCGCCGCCGTGACATCTGGTGAACTATCGCGCCATCTGCGACAGATTTTGTCATCAAAAATAACAAAACCATCATTTGACCGAAAAACCATGCAAGAAGTGTGAGTGAAAGCTCTTTCATACCGGCTTCAAAGGAGGCACTATCAAAGAGTTCTATCAATAAAGGGGTATTAAATGTCGTTACAACCTGCCAATACAGCACAGTCAAGACAGTTGCTGAACGAGACCATGGCCTTGGTTCTCGCAGGAGGGCGGGGCAGTCGCCTCAAACAGTTGACGGACAACAGGGCGAAACCGGCAGTACACTTCGGCGGCAAGTTCCGCATCATCGACTTCGTACTCTCCAACTGCATCAACTCCGGCATTCGCCGGGTCGGAGTGGTGACCCAGTACAAATCCCACAGCCTGCTGCGCCACCTGCAGTCCGGCTGGTCCTTTTTGCGCTACCAGATGAACGAGTTCATCGACCTGCTGCCCGCCCAGCAACGGGTGGACGAGGTCACCTGGTATCGCGGCACCGCCGATGCGGTCTACCAGAACCTGGACATCATTCGCGATCACGGCCCCAGGTATGTGGTGGTGCTGGCGGGGGATCACATCTACAAGATGGATTACGCCGCAATGCTGCTCGATCACGTCAACATGGGGGCCAGGGTAACGGTGGCCTGCATCGAGGTACCGCGCCAGGAGGCGAGCGCCTTCGGGGTGATGGCGGTGGATGGGGATCGCAAGATCAACGCCTTCGTCGAAAAACCCGCCAACCCGCCCGCCATGCCGGGCAAGCCCGATACCGCACTCGCCTCCATGGGGATCTACATCTTCGAGGCGGACTACCTCTACCAGCTGCTGGAAGAGGATCTCGCCAACCCGGCCTCCCACCACGATTTCGGCATGGACGTGATCCCGCGGGTGGTGCAAGAGGGCACCGCCTACGCCCACCCGTTCGGCATGTCCTGCGTCGGCTGCTGCCCGCAAAAGCGCCCCTACTGGCGCGACGTGGGCACGGTGGATTCGTTCTGGGAGGCCAACATGGATCTCGCCTCCGTCACCCCCGAGCTCGACATCTACGATCAGGACTGGCCCATCTGGACCAGCCAGAACATGACCCCGCCCGCCAAGTTCGTGCAGGACAGAAACGGCCAGCACGGCATGACCATCAACTCCATGTTTGCCGGCGGCACCATCGTCAGCGGCTCCTTCATCGTGAGCTCGGTGCTGTTTACCAACGTGCGGGTCGACTCCTTCTGCACCCTGGATCAGGCGGTGATCTTCCCCGGAGTCGAGACAGGCCCGGGCTGCCGGCTGCGCCGGGTGGTGATCGACAAGGGCTGCAAGCTACCGGAAGGACTGGTGGTGGGGGAAAACGCCAGCGAGGATGCCCGTCGCTTCTACCGCTCCGAACAGGGGATAGTGCTGGTCACCCAGGAGATGCTGGCCAGGCTGTGATGCCGCCGCGCCGGCAAGCGGGAGCTCTGTCGGCTCCCTTTTTACATTTGCTTACCGCTCGCGCCTTGTCCGGCTGCCCCCTGTGCGTGCTACTCTGCCCTCGGCCCTTGCCTTCGTCTCACCATGGAATCGCATATGAAAAAACTGGATGTTGCCCGCCTTGCCAGCCTCGCCGACGAGGCCGCCCACTCCCCGCGCCTGCGCATGAACCACAACCTGCATCAGGAGCTGGCCGACCCCATCCAGCGCCTGGCCATCGCCATGGAGCCGGGCACCTATATCCGCCCCCATCGCCACCTGCAGACCTGGGAGCTGCTGACCTCGCTGCAAGGCCGCTTCGTGGTGCTCAATTTCGATGATGAAGGGACTGTCATTGCTCGCGCCGTGCTGGGGGAAGAGACCTCGGTGCTGGAGACCCCCGTCGCCAGCTGGCATGCGGTGCTATCTCTGGATCCCGGCGCCGTCATCTTCGAGGTGAAACACGGCCCCTACGCCCCCTTTCGGGAAGAGGACTTCGCCCCCTGGTCACCGGCAGTAGACGACATCCAGGGCCAGCAGGCGCTGATGGCCTGGTATCGCCACGCCGAGGTGGGCCAGCGCTGGCCGGGGCGCTGATCTGCCCCCCTTCTACGCCAATCCAGCGAACAGGGCGAACACGCGCCAATAAAAAGACCCGCCAGTGGCGGGTCTTTTTTTATATTCGAATGCGGGCTATCGGGCGTGAGCTCAGCCCTTTTGCACCAGACCAATCTGACCCGGCTCGCACCACTCGAACATCACCTCCTGGCTCTTGCCGCAGCAGGAGCCGCCGCACACCTGGGTCTCCCGCTTGGCGACCCGCCCCTTGCGCATCCAGACGCCGAGCATGGCCTCCACCGCATCTTCCGAGGTGTGGAAGTGGCGGGCCAGCTCGCGCCGGCTCGCCTTCTGCTGCGCGGCGAGGTACTCCCCCAGCTCGCGCAGGATCATAGGGCCACCACCTTGCGAGCGACGATGTCGCCGTGGCGACGGCCCAGCCACCAGAGCAGCAGCAGGGATAGGCCGTAGCTCGCCACCCAGAACAGGCTCTGCTCGGGGTGGGCGGCAAAGGTGGCCAGCTGATAGAAGACGGTGGCGCACATGAAGGCCATGTAGTTGCACCAGGCGGCGGTCAGCAGGGCCCACTGGCGGCCGGTCTCCCGTACCAGGGCGCCCATGGCGGCGGCGCAGGGCATGTAGAGCAGTACGAACAACAGGTAGGCGAAGGCGCCGGCCGCCCCGTCGAAGTGGCTCTGCATGTTGCCGTAGGTGGAGATGTCCACCTCCTGCGCCTCGGCGGCGGCCTGCTGGTCATCCAGATTGCCCACCGCCAGCCCCATGGGGTCGGTCGGGTCGATATCGGCCAGATTGGTGGCCACTGCGGCGATCGCTTCCTGGAAGCTGTTCGCCAGGGAGAACTCGCTCGCCTCCTCTTCCCCGTCGCCACTGCCGGCGTAGAGGCTGTTGAGGGTACCGACCACCGCCTCTTTGGCGAAGATGCCGGTGACGATGCCGACCGTGGCCTGCCAGTTGTCATCGCGCACGCCGATGGGGTGCAGCACCGGAGTCACCGCCTGGCTGATTTTGCTCAGCACCGAGCTCTCCTGATCCTGGTGGCCGAAGCTGCCATCCGTACCCAGCGAGTTGAGCACGCTCAGCACGGCGACCACCAGCACGATGGTCTTACCGGCGCCGAAGACGAAGGACTTGAGCTTCTGCCAGGTCTTGATGCCAACGTTGACCGGGCGCGGCCACTCGTAGTCCGGCATCTCCATCAGCATGGAGTCGCTCTTGCCCGGCAGCAGGGTGCTGCGCAGCAACAGGCCGGTGAGCACCGCCACCAGGATGCCGATGAGGTAGAGACCGAACACCAGGTTCTGGCCAGATTCGGGGAAGAAGGCCACCGCGAACAGGGCGTAGACCGGCAGGCGGGCACCGCACGACATGAAGGGAGCCATGGCCGAGGTCATCAGCCGCTCACGCTCGGAGTTGAGGGTGCGGGTCGCCATCACCGAGGGCACGGTGCAGCCAAAGCCCATCAGCATGGGCACGAACGCCTTGCCCGGCAGGCCGAGGCGGCGCATCAGGGCATCCACCACAAAGGCCGCGCGGGCCAGGTAGCCGGAGCTTTCCAGCACCGCCAAGAACAGATAGAGGCAGCCGATCACCGGGATGAAGGTGGCGACGGTCTGCAAGCCCACCCCGAAGCCGTCCGCCAGGATGGCCCCCAGCCAGTCCGGCGCTTGGACCAGTCCCAGCAGGTGGTGGACGCCATCGACAAACAGGGCGCCGCCCATGATGTCGAAGAAGTCGATGAAGGCGCTGCCCACCTTGATGGCGAACATGAACATCAGGTACATCACCAGCAGGAAGAAGGGGATGCCGAACCAGCGGTTGAGCAGCACCCGATCGAGCCGCTCGCTCTGGGCCGCGGTGAGCTTGCCCTTCTGCTGGCACGCCTGGGCAGCCCACTGGTGGATGTGGCCGTAGCGGATATCCGCCAGCTGCAGGTCCACATCCTGCCCGTGATGAGCGCGGGCCACCACGTTGGCGGCGGCGGCCTGCTGGCCGGGCAGCAGGGTCTCCTGCATCACCGCATCCTCTTCCAGCAGGCGCAGGGCACGGCCACGGGCGGTGAGGTGGTGCGGGGCGAGCAGGGTCTCAAGCTCCGCCAGATCTTTTTCCAGCTCGCAGCCGTAGTCCAGCAACAGTGCCGGCTGCGGCTGGCCGATGAACTGCTGGATCTGGTTCTTGAAGGCGGCGACCTGCTGGCGGTTGTGGGCCGAGAGGGCCACCACCGGGCAGCCGAGGGCCTTGGCGAGCTTGCTCTCGTCGATGGTGATGCGCCGCTTTTGCAGGATGTCCATCTTGTTGAGCACCACCACCATGGGCAGCCCCAGCTCGCGCAGTTGCAGCGTGAGGTAGAGGGAGCGCTCCAGGTTGGCGGCGTCGATGACGTTGAGCAGCAGATCCGGCTGCTGGCCCTCCACGAAGCGGCTGGCGATCTGCTCGTCCAGGCTCCCCTCCTGGTTGGCCAGGCTGTAGATGCCGGGCAGGTCCATCAGTTTGTAGTCGTGGCCCTGAGCACTGAATTCGCCCATCTTCTTGTCGACGGTGACGCCGCTCCAGTTGCCCACCTGCTGGCGGGCCCCGGTCAGGGCGTTGAACAGGGAGGTCTTGCCGCTATTGGGATTGCCGACGGTTACCAGGGAGTAGTTCATACCGGCTCGACCTCGATTTGCTGGGCAAGGCTTTTCTGCATGGAGAGGCAGATCCCCTGACACTGGATCTGCAGCGGATCCCCGAGCGGGGCCGCGCGCAAATAGATGACTTCAGTCTGGGGCAACAAGCCCATCACCATCAGCTTGCGCCGCAGGGGACGGGTCAATTGATTCATGTTCTTGATGCGAGCACTCTGTCCCGGTGACAACTGCGCGAGTACCATGACTGACTCCTGAAGTTAAACAATAATAATTCTCTTTTACTTGGGGCATTATAATCCGTGTTTTCAACGCTTATTTGAGTAAAATCAAACTCCGCTTAGCTAACTCACAAATAACTGCCATGAGTCACGACAACAACAGCCGCCTGGTTTACAGCACGGACGGCGGCATCATCAAAGAACAGAGCCAGCCGCAATCCGCCTCCCCCTTCCCCACCGACGGGGTGGTGCGCATCCGCCGCGAAACCAAGGGGCGCAAGGGTGCCGGGGTCATCACCATCCACGGCGTCCCGGCCGAACAGCAAAAGAGCATCGCCACCCTGCTCAAGAAAAAGTGCGGCACCGGCGGCGGCCTCAAAGAGGGAGTGATCGAGATCCAGGGGGACAAACGGGATCTGATCAAGGCCGAGCTCGAGAAGGCCGGTTTCAGCGTCAAGCTGGTGGGTGGCTGATCCCGACGCCGCCCGGCTTGCGTCACTTTCGCTTTTTCCCTAGAATGCCCGCTCCCATCGAGGGGGAGTAGTCTCGCCAGCCGGCCCCAAACCGGTTCGCGACCCTGATCAACATACTTGGTGCCAACTCACCATGGTCAGGGTGATCCACGCCAGCCGCGGATTTGACAAGACCTTTGACGGGCCAGTGCCAATACCGGGGACGGATGGCGCAGGCTTGTCTCAGGTATAACAATTCCGTCCCCCGGTCATTTTTATGGAAGCCTTGTTAACCTCAACCCTCAGCGTGGCCATCGCCGAAATCGGCGACAAGACCCAGCTGCTGGCGCTGTTGCTCATCTGTCGTTTTCGCAAGCCATGGCCCATCATCGCCGGCATGCTGGCAGCCACCCTGCTCAACCACGCCGGCGCCGCCTGGCTTGGCGAGTTCATCAGCCGCTGGCTCGACCCCAAGGTGATGACCTACCTGGTGGCCGGTGCCTTCATCGCCATGGCTGCCTGGATCCTGGTGCCGGACAAGATGGACGATGAGGAGAGCCCGCTCGACAAGTACGGCCCCTTCATGGCCACCTTCGTGCTGTTCTTCATCGCCGAAATCGGCGACAAGACCCAGATCGCCACCGTGCTGCTGGCAGCCAAGTATGACTCCCTGACCCAGGTCATCACCGGAACCACCCTCGGCATGATGCTGGCCAACGTGCCCGTGGTGCTGCTCGGCAAGCTGGGGGCCGATCGCCTGCCCCTCAAGGGGATCCGCATCGCCTGCGCCATCCTGTTCGTGGGCCTCGGGGTGAGCACCCTACTGTTCGCCTGACCCGGCCGGATCAGAAGGTGGCGAGGCAAGGGTGAGCACTTGCCTACGCCGCTCCCGCGCCCATGTCGTCTCCTTGCACGCAAGCCCCGCCAAAGGCGGGGCTTTTTGCTGCCCGCGTGACGGGGCTTTTTACTGCCCGCATGGCGGCCCGCAGACGGGGGCTGCCAACCGGCGCCATGGCCGTGGCATAATGCGGCAAACCTGATGGAGCATCCCATGCACTTCACCTCAAGACAGACGCTGCTCGACTGGGTCAGGCGCGGGCGTCTCGACCGGGCCCAGTTGCCCGCTGCCCTCGCCCTGTGCGAGCTGCCCCCCGGCCCCGCCCGCTGGCAATGGCTGTTCGATCGGCTGCTGCTCTGGCTCGGCTGCCTGTGCCTCGGCGCCGGTCTGGTGTTCTTCGTCGCCTTCAACTGGCAGGAGCTCGGCCGCCTCTCGCGCCTCGCGCTGCTGGAGCTGCCACTGCTCGCCATGCTGCTGTTGCTGTGGCGCAAGCCTCTCGCCGACAGCCAGCGCCAGGCGCTGCTGCTCGCCATCGCCCTCAACATCGGCGCCCTGCTGGCGCTGGTGGGGCAGACCTACCAGACCGGCGCCGATCCCTGGCAGCTGTTCGCCACCTGGGCACTGATGCTGCTGCCGCTGGCGGCGCTCGGCCAGAGCCCGCTGCTGTGGACCCTGAGCTGGCTCCTCGGTCAGCTGGCGCTGGTGCTCTACTGGCGGCTCGGCCTGTTCAACTTCTTGTTCGCCTTCGACGAGGAGGCCCTCGGCTGGAGCCTGACCCTGTTCAACGCCGCCCTCTGGGGCATACTGCTGCTGGTGCCCGCTCACTACCGGCTGATGCCCTCCTGGCTGGCGGGGCTGGCCGCCGGGCTCGGCGTCACCCTGCTGACCCTGCTGGCGCTGTTCGATGCCGCCTCCCCCTGGGTCTGGCCGGCCTGGCTCGGCTGGCTGGCGGCCGCCTACCTGCGCTGGCAACACAGGTTCATCGCCGGGCTCGCCATGGGCTGCCTGAGCCTTATCGTGGTGCTGCTGACCGCGCTCGGCAAATGGATGGAGCCGGACGTCGACGGCTTCCTGCTGCTCTGCCTCATCGCCATCGGCCTGTCGGTGGCCGCCAGCCGCTGGCTGCAACAACAACGGAGGTCCCATGAGTGATCTGACCCCCTGGCAGCGACTGCAACGGGCCCAGCTGGTGGAAGGGGATGCCCCCCGTGACGACCAGCCCCATTGGTCGAGCCGCTTTCTGCTCGGCATGGTGGGCTGGATTGCCGCCCTGTTCCTGCTATTCTTCCTGTTCATGTCGTTTTCCCAGCTCACCCGGGATGCCGACAGTGCCCTGCTGATGGGCACCGTGCTGATGGCCATCGCCTTTTGCCTCAACCGCTTCGCCACCCGCAGCGATCTGTGGGATCAGTTCGTGCTGGCGCTGGCGCTGGCCGGCGACGCCTGGCTGCTCTATGGCCTGCTCGATCGGCTGGATCTGCACTCGGCCCCGCTCTGGTTCGGCCTCGCCCTGCTGTCGCTGGCCATCGCCGCCCTGTTCGAGCACTGGCTGATCCGGCTGTTCCACAGCTTCGCCACCGCCATCCTGCTCACCCTGGGCCTCGCCTGCCTCGGCCTGCAACTGCTGGCCCTGCCGCTGGTGATGACGGCGGTGGCCCTCAGCTGGCTGCAGGCCGAGCGCGATCCGGTGCGCCATCAGCTCTATGAATCCCTCACCCTGGGGCTGGCGCTCTCCCTGCTGGTGCTGGGGCGCCTGCACCACCCGCTGTGGGAGGGCGGCGCCAGCATGCTCGACGAGCTCGGCCACTCCCGCCTGCCGCTCTGGCTCAACCCGCTGCTCTGCGCCGCCCTGCTGCTGGGGCTGATGATCAGGCTAAAACTGCCGCTGCTGTACGGGCTGCCACTGGTGCTGCTCAGCGCCCTCATTCCCGGCATGGGGGCCGGCGCCCTGGTGCTGGTGCTCGGTTTTTATGCCGGCAGCGTCGGCCTGATGACCCTGGCCGGCCTGCTGCTGGTCGGCTTTGGCTCCCTCTATTACTACGATCTGGGGCTGACCCTGATGACCAAATCCTGGCTGCTGCTGGGCTCGGGCGCCCTGCTGCTCGGCGCCCGCCAGCTGCTCAAACGGCTGAGCCCACGGAGCCCCTCATGAGACGACTCGCCTTGCTGCTGACCGGTATCACCATCCTGGCGGCCATCAATGTCACCGTCTGGCGCTACGAGCACGCCATGAGCAGTGGCGAGGTGGTGCTGCTGCGCCTCGCCCCGGTCGACCCGCGCTCCCTGATGCAGGGGGATTACATGCGCCTCAACTACGAACTCGCCCGCCAGCTCGGCAACCGGCGCCACGACGAGGCCCCCGCCGATACCCTGGTGATCCGCCTCGACGACCGGCAGGTCGCCAGCTGGGTAGAAGGGGGCAAGCCTGATCGATTGGCCCCGGATGAGCGGCGGCTGCAGGTGCGCCAAAGCGATGGCCAGTGGCGCATCGGCCCCGACGCCTACTTCTTCGAAGAGGGCACCGGCGAGCAGTACGAGGCGGCGCGCTACGGCGAATTTCGCCTGCAAGAGAGCGGCAAGGCCCTGCTGGTGGGGCTGCGCGATGAGCAGCTAAAACCGCTGGGCAACCCCAGAGCGCGCTGGTAACTGCTGGCAATATCAGGCTTTTTTGCCCACACTTGGGCAAGATGATCGCCCGCGCTACGCCAAGGATTGCCCATGAGGAGAGGTTTTTTCGGTTGTCTGCTGCTGTTGTCATGCCTTGGCACGGCGCAGGCCGAGCTCGGCAAGCTGGAGTACCTGACCGAGGAGTATCCCCCCTACAACTTCACCGATGCCGCCGGCCAGCCCGGTGGCCTCGCGGTGGAGCTGCTGCAGCGCATCTGGCAAAACACCCAGACGCCCCCCCAGCCCATCCGCATCCTGCCCTGGGCGCGGGGTTACTACCTGCTCACCCAGAAACCCAACGTGGTGCTCTTCTCCACCGCCCGCACCGACACCCGCGATCCCCTGTTCAAATGGGCCTGCCCCATCGGCCACGCCGAGTACGTGCTGCTGGCCTACAAGCGCCGCCCCATTACCCTGAGTGCGGTCGAGCAGATCAACGACTACCGCATCAGCGCCGTGCGCTCCGATGCCTCCGAGCAGTTGCTGCTCAACCGCGGCATGGACGAGAACCGCATCATCCCCGCCAACCGGCTGAGCCAGGGGCTGAAGATGCTGGTGTCGGGCCGCGCCGATCTGCTGGCGACCGGCAAGCTGGCGGGCTACGACGCAATCAAGGAGCTGCAGCTCGATGCCAAAGAGTTCACGGTGGCCTTCGTACTGGATGCCGAGGAGCTCTGCTACGCCTTCAGCCGCCAAGTGGATGACGGGGTGATCAAGCAGTTTCAGCGCGCCCTCAACCAGGCGCTCGCCTCGCCGGACTATCAGGCCCTGCGGCGCCAATACATGCCGTGAGCCGTGCCACGGCTGGCGATTTGGCCGGCTTTGATAACACTTGAGAGTGACGCAACACCCCACCAGGATGGCCAAAATGAAAAAATGGACCGGATTCGCCGCACTCGTGTTTGCCACCCTGGCCCAGGCCAGTCCCGAGCTTGGCAAACTGCACTACCTCAGCGAAGAGTACAAACCCTACAACTTCTCCAACGAGGCGGGCGCCCCCACCGGGCTCGCCGTCGAGCTGCTGCAACAGGTGTGGAAGAAGACCAACACCCCGCCGCAGACCGTCACCATCATGCCCTGGGCGCGGGGCTACTACCTGCTGACCCAAAAACCCAACGTGGTACTCTTCTCCACCGCCCGCACCGAGGCGCGGGATCCGCTGTTCAAGTGGGCCTGCCCCATCGGCTACGCCGAGATCGTGCTGATGGGACTGGCCAAGAACCCGGTCAAGATAGCCAGGCTGGAAGATGCCCAGCAGTACAACATTGGGGCGGTGCGGGCCGACGTGGGGGAGCAGCTGCTGCTCAACAACGGCTTCGACGAGCAGAAGATCCTGCCGGCCAACCGCCTGCCCCAGGCGCTCAAGATGCTCACCTCGGGCCGGGTCGATCTCATCTCCACCAACAAGACCACCATGCTGGATCTGATCGCCTCCCAGCAGCTGGATCCCGCCCAGTTCAAGGTGTTCTGGATGTTGAGCTCGGAGCAGTTCTGCTTCGCCTTCAGCCACCCGGTGAGCGACGAACTGGTCAAGGAGTTCCAGAGCGGCCTGACCCAGGTGCTGGCCAGCAGCGAATTCCAGCAGATCCAGAGCAAGTACTTCCCCGCCCGCTGAGGGGCGGCATGAAGAAGGGGCCCAGCGGGGCCCCTTTTGTTTGCCTGTCTCACCTACGCGTCAGCTCGGCCTGCGGCGCTGGCGCTTGACCTCATACATGCAGGCATCGGCCAACCTCAGCGCCTCATCCACCGTGCTGAGGGCCGGATCGGTGGCCACCACCCCCACGCTGGCGCCGGCATAATGGAGCACTCCGGCGGGCAGCTCGAGCGACACCAGGCTCGCCTCGAACAGCCGGCGCTGAAAGCCCTGCACCGCCGCCTCCCGCGTCTCGTCGCCGCACTGCGGCCCCATCCCCACCGCCACGAACTCATCGCCCCCCACCCGCGCCAGCAGATCGCCGCCGCGCAGCACGCAGGAGAGCGCCGCCGCCACCCGTTGCAACAGCAGGTCACCCGCATCGTGACCGTGGGTGTCGTTGATGGCCTTGAAGCCATCGAGATCGATAAAGCCGAGCAGCAGCGGATGTTCGACCCGCTCTGCCAGCGAAAAGAGGCGGTTGAGCTCGAGCATCAAGGCCCGCCGGTTGGGCAGCCCGGTCAGCGGGTCGCTCAGCGCCTGGCGCGACAGCTCGTTGTTGGCCTGCTGCAGCTGCTGCAGCAGCTGTTCGCGCTCCACCTGCTCGGCGATGAGCCGGGCGAAGAAGGCGATCAGGTGATCCGAGCCCGCCAGCAGCTGCTTGTGTTCGGCGCTGGCGGCGCACAGGGTGCCATAGAGGGAGCCGGAGGGGGTGCGCACCGGGCAACTCAGATAGGTGCGAATGCCAAGGGCCTGCGCCGCCTGGGAATCCCCCCAGCAGAGCGCCACATCGTCGGTGTAGAAGCGCCCCTCGTCGAGGGCCCGCCGGCAGAGGGTATCGCCCCAGGCCACCGAGGCCCCCTCGGGGATCTGCAGGTCGGCGCTGTTGCGGGCATAGCGGATATGTTGGGTGTCGTGACCAAGGTCGATTTCGGTCAGATAGGTGGATTCGAGCCCGGTGACCGTTTCGAGCATCTCCAGCAGCGGGCGGGTCAGGCTCTCCAGATCCCGCGCCCCGGTCACTTGCAGCGACAACGCCTGCAATATTCTGTCCATGCACACCTCCCTGCTTGCATGTCTATTCCTGAAACCATAGCCTCTTCACCCGCCGCCCGCCCCCATCGCGGCGCTATCTCTGCGCTTTTGCCGCCCTTTGTCGCCGAACGACCCTCGATTGTTCGGCAACGTGCTCCATTTGCAGCCAACACGAGATAACCCCATCTGAGGGGTTATCAGCACCCACTGCCGAAGCAAGCAGAGCCTGTCGTGCGAAGCCATTGGCTGCGGCGGCTTGCCGGTGGCGCTCAAGCGAGCTCGGTATCCTGATGGCCCCTGTCGCTGACCACCTTTATTCGTGGCGCTCCCCTGCCATTCCCCTCACTTGGCTCGCCACTCGGTTCAGCTCTCGGCCTGCCACTCTCCCCTGTCTCGACTCGGCTACCAGGTCAGCTCGGGGCTTGGGGCTTGGGGCTTGGGGCTTGGGGCTTGGGGCTTGGGGCTTGGGGCTTGGGGCTTGGGGCTTGGGGCTCACCTTCCATCACACCCCGAACCTGGGTCAACCGCCGGTTGCCACTCTGCAGCAAAGGAGAAAAACCATTTAATTCTGATGGTTGCATCACTAATTTCATGGATTTGGATGGCCCCGCCGAGGCGGGTTCCGTAAGATGACCATTGGCCCCCGTTGGCCCCGAGTATTCATGGATGGTCAAGGGCGCAAGGTGACGGCGACAGTCAGGGGCGGCAGCGTCTTTCACGGAGACCAACCGGTCTCCCGCGCCTGCGGCAAGGTGCGAGGGTTGCACCCTCGACGAATGCCCCCGTCGGCCCCGGGGCTTTGCCCATGCCCCATGTGGATGCGACGCGTGGGGCAATCTGTAAAAGTCGAGTAGGGTGCAATAAGCGTGTAGGGTCGATTAGCGAAGCGTAATCGTCCGCGGTAACCATCCCCTCTCCCTGGCGGGTGAGCGGTAGGGTGCAATAAGCGGAGCGTAATCGTCCGCGGTAACCGTTCCCTCTCCCCTTGCGGGAGAGGGTTAGGGTGAGGGGGGCGAATGTCATTCCCCGGCGGAATGTCGCCCAACGTCTGAATGGCATGGCTTCGCCATGCAGGATGCGAGGACGCCGTCCTCGACGGGGTTTCGCCCGCCCTTCGGGCTGGGGCGAGTGACTTTTCTTTGCGTGGCCAAAGAAAAGTCACCAAAAGAAAGGCCACCCCCACTTGTTCGCCCTCCTGCGTCGGGTTCCCTAGGTTCACCCGTTTGTCCCACGGCACGCGCCGATGGGCTTTGACCTTCGCCATCCCTGGCGTCGGTCAAAGTCCGCTACGGACATCCTTGTCCTTGCGCCAAACCGGGCCGAGCCTTGCTCGTCCAATTCCGGTTTGGCCCCTGGCGCAGCGGCGCTCGCTCGGCATCCTGCCTCGCGGCCTGGACAAACGGGCTCACCTCGGCGAACAACAGGGGGCAACACCCAACCCATAGCCCCGAGGAAAATATCAGATACAGGATTCATGCCGATCTGAGATAGAGGTGTAATTCACTTCGTTCATTACACCCTACGATATACACCGATTTCTATTGCATTATTTCCTATCAGACAAGATACATTTTCGAGATTTATATGAGTAACAGCCTAATTGATAACTTGAAATCATTTAACCGAAAAGAGCGGTTTTATCTAATTGGCCAAATGCTGGGAAACCCAGATTTTCGCATGGATGACACACAGCTTGATGAGATATCTAAGCTAATCAAAGTAAAAATACCTAGTGAATACTTTGCAGCGATGGATTATCACCTTGACTGGATCTATGCCAGCTTGTTTCTCACCCAAGATTATGATGAAAATATATTTCCACGTAACTTCATCGATAATGATAAAAAGGTGGACTTGCAAATATCAGGCACTCAAGAGGATGTCGATTTTCTTCTTGCTTTTATTGATCACGAAAATACAACCCATATTGTGATGATTGAAGCTAAAGGCGATAGCTATTTTAACAACGCTCAGTTAAACAGTAAAAACAAACGATTCAAGGCTATTTTCGGTAATGAAGATACATGGCCAAATGTAAGGCCTCACTTTTTACTTTGCAGCCCAAAAGAGCCACAAAACATAAGCATTGAAAATCCCGCCTATTTTATATACCCACAAGAATCACAGCTTAT
The DNA here is from genome assembly GCF_040907805.1 of Aeromonas sp. s3. Lineage (NCBI taxonomy): Bacteria > Pseudomonadati > Pseudomonadota > Gammaproteobacteria > Aeromonadales > Aeromonadaceae > Aeromonas > Aeromonas sp. s3. The sequence goes on along the minus strand of NZ_JBFOCQ010000001.1, from coordinate 6,950 downwards.
CTGGTTTTCGCTCATAATGGACACAGGAAAAAATAAAGTAACCCGATGTATGAGTGGTGAAAAAAACAACAAGCCATCTAATGAAGGTGATCATTGGAAAGTTGAAAGCCGTACTTAGAAACAGCGGGGCAATGTACTTCGTTTACTGCCCCCATCCCAGTGGGATCGGGGCAACTATTGAGGACCCTTATCTCAGAGCCAGCCCCTCACCCACCCTATGGTGAGATCAGAATATCGCCCCTATGCAATAGGTATCATCAACATGGTTGCATAGGTGAAAAATCATGGTAAGCAGAGCAGTAAGCGGTGCATACTTCTATTGGGAAACGGCTTTATATTTAAGGCCAGATAGTATGTATACTACCGCAATAACAGCTTATTTCTCGAACGTCAGATTACGCTTCGCTAATCGAACCTACCCCCCTTTCTTGTACCAACAAACATCCTTAGCGAACGCTACTACGCACCCGAGGTGAAAGATATGGAAGTTTCTGAATTTTCTAATTTCAAGAAGCAATTTATTATCAATGACTCCATGATGGGTACAATAGAAATACTGACATTTAAATCATTATTTATCGAAATGTATTTTGATGAACACAAGCTTAGTTCGGGCACTGCATTTCTTGCTGCAAATGACAGAGAATCTCATTGTGCCCTGATCACTAATCGGCATAATGTCACTGGAAGGAACCAAGAAACAGGTGAGTGTCTCAGTAATATGTGTGCTACGCCTAATAACATAGTCATACATTTCCATAAGAATAACTCTGTCGGCGAATGGCTCAAAGTGAAGCTTCCTCTTTATCGTGATGATGAAACTCCATTCTGGATTGAAGACCCTATTCTAGGTGCTAAAGCGGACGTTGTTGCTTTAAACTTGAACTGGGGACGCGATGTTTCCAAAGTTCCATTTTATATAAAAACCAATTTAGACCGAGATGACTTATATGTAGGACCAGGAGATACTGTCAGTGTGATAGGCTTTCCTTTTGGAGTTAGTAGCTTTGGCAAATTTCCTATTTGGGCTACAGGTTTCCTAGCTCAAGAATTACTATTAATGACAGATGACAATCCAGTTTTTTTAATTGATTGTAGAGCAAGGCAAGGCCAATCAGGTTCTCCTGTTGTAGCTTACAGGGCTGGAGGATATAGACAATATCGTGATGGTACGATCTCTTCAGTGATGTCTGCCACCCCAAAGTGGGAATTTTTAGGAATTTACAGTGGAAGAGTCAATAATGAGTCAGACCTTGGAAGAGTGTGGCATGTTTCAATTATTGATAGAGTTTTGAATGCAGCAGAAGAAGATTATCAAAAGAGAAAAAATAACAATAAAAACGCATCATAAAGGGAAATAAATATATGCCGGAGCCCGGTCTAATACTGAACCCAGGCTATGTCATCCGCCAGCTAACCGGTTCAATATAATGAGGTTCACTTTACAATGGCTGTGGTTTTTTATTCCTGATTTCTATTTCCTCAACCTCTTGCACTGCGCTTCCCTTGCGGCCCCTCCTTCACCAGATAGGTGCTGACAAAACGGTAGGTGCCGCGAGGGGCGTCTAGCGGGGTGCCCGGCTCGCCAAAGGTGAAGCGCACCTTGACCTCGCTGCGATCCCTGCTGCCGGCGATGGTGCGCGGCGAGAGGATCTGCGAGCCCAGCAGGTGATCCCAGGCGTTGGGTAGGAAGGGGTTACCCTCGACAAAGGGGGGCTTCTCGTCGGGGGCCTCGCGAGTGGCTATCTCCCGCGCCTTTGAGGCGGCATTGAGCAGGCAGAGCAGCTCGGGGGAGACGATGTTGGGCAACGCACCGCCCAGATCTGCCTGATAGAGGCCACTCGGTTTGACCTCGCGTTCCCAGACCAGAAACTCGGCCACCTTGGCGCGTGCTTGGGCCTGCATATCGGGGGCAGTGGCGGCCACAGGCAGCCCGGACGCCAGCAGAGGCAGGGCGAGAAACGGCCCCAAGTTCAGCTTCATGACGTCATCTCCTTGTTATTCTTGAAAAACAGAGCCGCTATCGGGCCGGTTTATGCCGTATATTGGCCCTCTCGCTACCACAAAGGAACAGCCTCTTGAGACTCTATCCCGCCCTGTTGCTCTTGCTGGCAACCACTGCCGTTCAGGCCGAGCAGGATTGTACTGCGCCGGTGACACAAACCGACATGAACATCTGTGCGTTTCAGGATTACCAGCAGGCCGATGCCAAGCTCAACGCCGCCTACAGGAAGCTGGTTGCAATGCTTGATAAGGACCAACTTGGCAGGCTGAAAACAGCACAGCGCGCTTGGATCACATTTCGTGATGCACAATGCCGTTACGAGGCTGGTGTCTATGAAGGAGGGACTATCGCGCCCCTCGTACATAGCAGTTGCCTCACCAATCTCACCGAGCTGCGCACCAAAGACCTGAACGCACTGCTGGACCAGCCATAATCAGAGGCTCCAACCAGGTTAGGTATGAACTTGGGGGTCTAGAAACAAACGGTTTAGCGGCACTCCAGCGAGTAATGACATGAGCCCCCCTCACCCTAACCCTCTCCCCCAAGGGGCGAGGGGATCAGACCGAAGGATGCCGAGGCTTCACGACAGGCCATAAAAAAACCGCAGCCCTAAGGCTGCGGTTTTTTTATTGGGTCAACCTGTTGGCATCAGGCACCAACAGCGCCACCGGCCTTAGGCACGGCGCCAGCTGGTCTTGCCGGCGCTGTCTTCCAGCACTATACCCATCTCGGTGAGACGGTTGCGGGCGGCGTCGGCAGTAGCCCAGTTCTTGTCGGCGCGGGCCTGGTTACGCTCGGCGATCAGACGCTCAATCTCGGCGACCTCTTCGTCCGCTTCGTCCCCTTTCAGGAAGGCTTCGGGGTTTTGCTGCAGGATGCCGAGCACGGCGCCCAGCTCGCGCAGACGGGCGCCCAGCGCAGCGGCAACGGCCATGTCTTCACCCTTCTGGCGGTTGATCTCGCGCACCAGGTCGAACAGGGCGGAGTAGGCTTCCGGGGTGTTGAAGTCGTCGTCCATCGCCTCTTTGAAGCGAGCCACCTGCTCGTCGCCACCGGCAGCGGCGGCTTCAGGCAAATCGCGCAGGGCGGTGTACATGCGCTCCAGCGCGGCGCGGGCTTGCTTCAAGTTATCTTCCGAGTAGTTGAGCTGGCTGCGGTAGTGGCCAGACATCAGGAAGTAACGGACGGTTTCGGCATCGTAGTGGGCCAAGACGTCGCGGATGGTGAAGAAGTTGCCAAGGGATTTGGACATCTTCTCTTTATCCACCATCACCATGCCGCTGTGCATCCAGGTGTTGACGTAGTCGCCACCGTGGGCGCAGCAGGACTGGGCGATCTCGTTCTCGTGGTGCGGGAACTGCAGATCGGAGCCGCCGCCGTGGATGTCGAAGTGGTTGCCAAGGTGCTTGGAGTTCATGGCGGAGCACTCGATGTGCCAGCCAGGACGGCCCGGGCCCCAGGGGCTGTCCCAGGTCGGCTCGCCCGGTTTGGACATCTTCCACAGCACGAAGTCGAGCGGGTTGCGCTTGGCATCCACCACGTCGACGCGGGCGCCGGCCTGCAGTTGCTCCAGATCCTGGCCGGAGAGCTTGCCGTAGTCGGCGTAGGAGTCGACGATGAACATGACATCGCCGTTGTCCGCCACGTAGGCGTGCTCTTTATCCAGCAGGGATTGCACCAGCTCGATGATCTCGCCGATGTGCTGGGTGGCGCGCGGCTCGACGTCCGGGCGCACCATGCCGAGGGCATCGAAGTCGGCGTGCATGTCGCCGATCAGGCGTTCGGTCAGGTCGTCACAGGTGACGCCGGTTTCGGCGGCGCGCTTGATGATCTTGTCGTCCACGTCGGTGACGTTGCGCACGTAGTTGAGCTGATAGCCGCTGTAGCGCAGGTAACGGGCGACGACGTCGAAAGCGACGAAGGTGCGGCCGTGGCCGATATGACAGTGATCGTAGATAGTGACGCCACACACATACATGCCCACCTTGCCCGGGTGGATAGGTTTGAATTCTTCTTTTTGACGAGTGAGTGTGTTGTATATCTTCAGCATCTTATGACCACTGCCTGTGAGTAAAATGGCCTGCCATTCTACCCGCATCGCGCGTAGAAAACGAGGCAGAAAACGTGCCGGATCAGGCGCACCATCTATGCCGCAGGGCCCTGATGGGCTAGAATTGCCACCACTTTATGCCATACACCTGCGGGCACCTGGTCGCCCGCATCAAATGAAAGGACATATCATGGTCACTCTGCACACCAATCACGGCGACATCACCCTCACCCTGAACGCTGAAAAAGCCCCGGAAACCGTGGCCAACTTCCTGCAATACTGCCGTGACGGTCACTACGACAACACCATCTTCCACCGCGTCATCGACGGCTTCATGATCCAGGGCGGCGGCTATGCCCCTGGCTTCGAAGAGAAAGACACCCGCGCCCCTATCAAGAACGAAGCGGCCAACGGTCTGTCCAACAAGGTCGGCACCATCGCCATGGCCCGCACCATGGAGCCGCACTCTGCCAGCGCCCAGTTCTTCATCAACGTGAACAACAACGACTTCCTCGACTTCAAATCCGCCACCACCCAGGGCTTCGGCTACTGCGTGTTCGGTGAAGTGACCGCCGGCATGGACGTGGTCAACAAGATCAAGGGCGTCAAGACCGGCAACTACGGCCGCATCCACCAGGACGTACCGACCGAAGACGTCGTGATCACCAAGGTGACCCTTGCCGAGTGATCTCTGCCTTCTGCGAGATGAACTGACTGCGGCCCCGGCCGCAGTTTTTCCATCTGCGAAGGCCAGCCCCATCGACTGGCGCCGTCTTGACTACCTGGCCCACGGCAACCCGCGCCAACGCTCGGCCCATGCCCTGCTCACAATCGGGATGTGGGATAAGCTGGCAGCGCAGTGCAGCGATCTGGCGCTGGTGAGCACGGTCGCCATCGGGCTCGACCGCCCCGGCAGCGATCTCGACATCGTCTGCCAGCATCCGGAGCCGGCCGCGTTTGCCGCAGCGCTGGCAAACCAAGGCTGGCAGGTTGCGCAAAAGGGCGCTGCCATCTGGCTGGCTGAGCAGAGCGTCACCGGCGCCGATGGTCACCCTTGGCCCCTTGAGCTCTACCTCACCCCGGATCCCCTCGAGCGCCTCAACGGCTGGCGCCACCTCAGCCTGATGGCCACCCTGCTTGAGCAGTTCGGCGCGGCGTTTTATCACCAAGTGCTGCGCCTGCGCCTCGAGGAAGGGCTCAAAGGAGAGGCGGCCATGTGCCACTTGCTGGGCCTTGCCGGCGACCCGTATGCCGCGCTGCTCACCCTGGAGGGCGGCGAGCTGGCCCCGCTGGCGTGGCAGCCGAAGGCGACGGGCCCCCTTTCTACCTCCACTTCCAGCCACCTCAACAGGGCCCAGCGCACTTTCTCATGAGCACCCTCTTTATCAGCGACATTCACCTGTGTGCCCAGCGGCCCGACATGACCGCCGCCCTGGTGCGCTTTCTGGCGCACGACGCCCCCGGCGCCGATGCCCTCTATGTGTTAGGCGATCTGTTTGAATTCTGGATTGGCGACGACGATCCCAACCCCCTCCACGGCGAGGTGGCCGACGCCTTTGCGGCCCTGAGCCAGCAGGGGGTGCCCCTCTACTTCATTCACGGCAACCGCGACTTCTTGCTGGGCCAGGCCTTTGCCAAGCGCGCCGGCATGACATTGCTGGGGGATCCCTGTGTCATCGAGCTCTACGGCGAGCGGGTGGTGCTGAGCCATGGCGATCTGCTCTGCACCCTTGATGAGGGCTACCAGAAGTTTCGCCGCATCACCCAGCTCAAGTGGCTGCGCTGGCTCTTTTTGCGGCTGCCGCTCGCCCGCCGCCAGGCCATCGCCCACAAGATGCGCGGCCAGAGCCAGATGGAAAATGCCCACAAGAGCCAGACCATCATGGACGTGACCCCGGCGGCGGTGGACGAGATACTGCGCCAGCACGACTGCCGGATGATGATCCACGGCCACACCCACAGACCCGCCATCCACGACTTCCAACTCGACGGCGCGCCTGCCCGGCGCATCGTGCTGGGGGACTGGTTCGAGCAGGGCTCGGTGCTGATCTGCCGCCCCGGCGAGCAGCGCCTCGAGCAGCGCGCGCTGATCTGATCCAGCCGGCTGGCGACAATAAAAAAGGCGGGAAGATCCCGCCTTTTGTTTGCTTGCGATTTGTCTGCGCAGTGGCTACACACCAGCTACATCACCGTCATCTGCCCCGCGTAGAGGATGAAGTAGCGCAGCAGCAATATCCCCACCAGGCTCAGACTGCAGATAAGCGCCAGCCGGGCCGGTTGATGGGCCTTGGCCGGACTGCCCACCCGCCCCAGCAGCTGGGGCAGCAGGATCCCCAGCCCGATAACCCCGAACCAGAACACCTGGGACCAGAAACCGCCGCCGATGGCCGCCCACATGGCCGCTTCCCGCTGGCCGCCACCAAAGTAGAGGCCGGTGAAGAAACAGAGCAGCAGGAACAGCTCGATGGCGACGATGGGCCGCTCGAAGCGGTGCACAAAGCTCACCCCCTGGCTGTGGCCATCTTCCCGAAACAGGGTGACCGCCAGCAAGATGGTGGAAGCCACCCCCGAGCTGATGCCAGAGACCAGAAACAGCGCCGGCAGGATCGGGTTGTTGAGCATGGGGTAGGTCTTGAGCGCGGAGAGCAGAAAGCCGGTGTAGGCCCCGAGCAGCACGGCAAGCAGCAACAGCAGCGGCGCCAGCAGCCCCTCGAGACGGGCGAACCAGCCGATCACCCCATCCACAAAGGCGAGCCTGTTCGCCAGCAGCCGTCGGCGCAGGGCCTCGATCTCGGCTCTGAACACCACCGCCAGCCAGGCGAACAGCACCGCCATGTAGACCTGAAACAGCATGACCCCCATCGACATCACGGAGTCGAACTGGTAGTGGAACAT